>NZ_WHYR01000024.1 GCF_009428905.1 Desulfofundulus thermobenzoicus
GCGAATATTTAACATGAGACCTCACACTCCTTTAGCTTGATTTTTGGTGTTTTTTGGGCGCGCGAGGTCTCATTTCTTTTTCAGGGGGCTGATCCCCTTCTGGTGCCTACTGAAATTTTACACGGCCTTTCCCCTTGTGGCCGGTAATTTAATTCATGGGCATGATTATATAACCACTCCGGCGGTTTGTTCCATCTCTTGTCGATATGAGCAGGAGCGGCCTTTCCTTCCGTCGAATAGGAATGACAGGGCTGAGGGGCTAATTTGGCCCGATGGGAGTGGATCCTTTTGCACCCCGGAGAACAGGAATTGATAGATCGTGCCAGAAACGGCGATCTGGATGCCTTCACGGATCTGGTGTGCCGTTACGAGAAAAAGGTTTTTACGGCGGCCTATCGCATCATGGGCAATTATAGTGACGCCTGCGACCTGGCTCAGGAAGTTTTCATCCGGGTTTATCAGGCATTGCCCCGTTTTCGTGGGGATTGCAGTTTTATCACCTGGCTTTACAGGATTACGGCCAACCTCTGCCGGGATGAGTTGCGCCGGCAGGGGAGGCAAAAAAAGAATTCACTGGACGAAATGCTGGCCAGTTCCGCCGGCAATTCCCTTCCCGTGGATCAGTGCCCTTCCCCATGCGAATCCCTGGAACGCAGGGAGTTTCAGGAAATGGTGCAGGGTTGCCTGAATGAGCTGCCCGAAGAATTCAGGCTGGTCCTGATCATGCGGGAAATCCAGGGGCTTTCCTATGATGAAATAGCGGCGACGCTGGATATTTCCCTGGGTACGGTGAAATCCCGTTTGAGTCGTGCCCGTCAGGCTTTCCGGCAAAAAATATCCGGGCGCCGGGAACTTTTGGCGTTCCGGCCTCGTCTGGTAAAGTAAAGGGGGGATGAGAAATGCGCTGTCAGCAGATCCAGGAACTGCTTTCCACCTACCTGGATGGTGAACTGGAACCCTCCCGTCTATCACAAATCGAAGCTCATTTATGCCGGTGCCCCGCCTGCCGGAACCAGTGGGAAGATTTAAAGGCGGCCATGGACATGTTGCGGGATCTTCCCGACATTGCTCCTCCGGCCAATTTTAGTGAACAACTAAAACAAAAGCTTAAGAGACGGAACCTTTTTTCTCCATCCCGAACCGCAAGGTGGTTTGGCCGGGGTGGAATCTTTGCCGTGGCGGCGGTGCTGGCGGTTGCCCTGGGCCTGACTTCCCTTTGGGCCTGTTTTATTCAACCGGAGATCTTTATGTCATGGAAGGATAAACAGCATTCCCCACCGCAGATGGCTGGCAATTACCAACAAAAAGGGGATAATGTGGCAAATACGACAATCCATGATAATTGGCCGGGGCTGCAACTCCGGTCCGCTCCGGAAGGGACCGGGGCGCCGGATAACGGGGTCGGGAAACAGGAAGGGGATGTCCAGCAAAAAAAACACCGGAGCCCGCAATCAGCCGGCGGGAACTCCCAGAACCGGTATACCGCTCCCAGCGGAGGCGGGGATAAAAATAAAACCGGCACCGGCGGGGTGGCGCAACCACAGCCCAGCCCCGAACCCGGTTTGATGGCCTACAGTTCTTCACCGGCCGTACCGGAAGCACCTGATTACGGTGCTGGCGTTAGCCGTTCCGGGAAGAACGGGGAACTGCGCCCTCCGGCCGCGGACGAAAAGGTTAATGACGGGCAATCATACGCAAAAAAGGAAATGCCCGGGAGATCTATAAACGAAATTAAAAGCTCTGATGTAAAAATCATAAAAGAAATAGCGCTGACCATCCAGGTTCCGGACGTTAACCGGGCACGGGCTGAACTGGTTCGCCTGGCCTCCAGGTATAATGCCCTGGTGGAGCCTGAAGGACCGGGCGAAACAGGAAAAAACAGGGTGGTATTTCTGGTTCCCGATAACCAGTGGCCGGCCATGCTGCATGACATGGGCGGACTGGGGCAGATGGGGGTGCCTGAAACTCGTTCCCGGGATGTTACTCTGGAATATGACAACCTTTCCAAAAGTCTTTCCCTTTTGAGGGAAAAGGAGGAAGGGCTCTTAACCACCAATGGGGATTCTCAAAAGCGGCAGTTGCAGCAACTCCAGGAGGAGATCGTAAAGACGGAAGGCAAACTGCACGCCCTGACGGAGGCTGTCCGGAGGACAACCGTACAGATTGTTTTGAAAACCGGGTAAAATGTTCCCTGGAACCGTACCGGGCCATGGATGACGTTCTCTTCCCATGGGAAGAAGATTTTTCTTGCCAGGGTGACCGGATACAGGTAAAATAGGATAAGGTATGGTGGAATAAGTTCCTTGGGGCTATTCCATACTACAGGTAGCCAGACCATGAGGAAAGGGGGGCAGCAGATGCGGGAGAAGGTGGAAGAGGCCCTGAACAAAATTCGTCCGGCCCTGCAGCGGGACGGCGGTGATGTGGAACTGGTGGATGTCGGTGCCGACGGCGTGGTGAAGGTGAAGCTCAAGGGTGCCTGCGGCGGTTGACCCATGTCCACATATACCCTGAAGATGGGGATTGAGCGGTCGCTCAAGCAGGCCATTCCGGAAATAAAGGAAGTCGTTCAGGTCTAAGCAACTAGAAACCTCTGCAGCGGCAGGGGTTTTTTCATATGTCCAACAATCAACGACAATTTTATGGGGGGATAAAAGGTTTGGATCGCAAATTTAAAGTGGCCGTCTGCCAGCTTAAGGTAGTTGAGGAAAAGGTCAGAAACCTGAGCCGGGCCCGGGAGATGATTGGCCGGGCGGCCGGGGAGGGAGCGGCGCTGGTGGTTCTGCCGGAAATGTTCAATTGCCCCTATGTGGCCCGGTTTTTTCCCGGTTACGCCGAAAGTTATCCGGAAGGTGAAAGCATTCAAATGTTGGCCCGGGCAGCCCGGGAAGAAGGTGTCTACCTGGTGGGCGGATCGCTGCCGGAGAAGGACGGTGAACAGGTCTATAATACCAGCTTTATTTTTGCACCCGATGGGACCATGCTCGGCCGGCACCGGAAAATGCATCTTTTTGACGTGGACCTGCCCGGGGGGCTGAGGGTCCGGGAGTCCAGCACCCTGGGGGCCGGAAACCGGGTGACGGTGGTTTCCACTTCCCTTTGTCCCCTAGGAGTGGCCATTTGTTACGATGTGCGTTTCCCCGAACTGATACGCCTGATGGTGCTCAAGGGTGCCCGGGTGGTGGTTATACCGGCCGCATTCAATATGACCACCGGACCGGCCCACTGGGACCTGCTGTTCCGTATGCGGGCCATAGATAATCAAGCCTATTTCATCGGGGCTTCCCCGGCGCGGGATCCCATGGCTTCCTATGTGGCCTACGGCCATTCCCTGGTGGTGGATCCCTGGGGCAATGTGGTGGACCGGGCCGGTGAAGGGGAGGAAATCCTCTGCGTGGAGATAGATCTGGATCTGGTGGAACAGGTGCGTGGGGAACTGCCTTTGCTGCGTCACCGGCGCACGGACGTTTATGCCCTGGAGTTGCTCAGCCCCGATTCCATCTGTTAAAATAGGGTGGAATGGGGTGAGATAATGCTTAGTTTTGGTATTGTCGGCCTGCCCATGGTGGGCAAAACAACCGTTTTCAACCTGGTTACCGGGGGCGGGGCGGAGACTTCCCGCTTTATGACCGGTAAGACGGGGACCAATGTGGGCATGGCCCGGGTGCGGGATCCCCGGGTGGATTTTCTTTCCGATCTTTTCAAGCCGCGCCGTACCGTGTACGCCCAGATACAGTGTAGCGATGTGCCCGGCCTGGTGCGGGGCGCCAGCGAAGGCCAGGGGGTGGGCAATCAGTTTCTGGAGGGCATTCGGGAGGCAGACCTGCTGGTGCACGTACTGCGGGCCTTTAACAACCCGAATGTTCCCCATCTGGACGGGGAAATAGATCCCGTGCGGGATCTGGAAACGGTGAGCATGGAACTGCTTTTTGCCGATATGGAGCTGCTGGAAAAACGCGTTTCCCGCATTAAGGGCGGCAAAAAGATTACCAGAGAGGCTGCTTTTGAAATGGAAGTGCTGCAAAAATGTCTGGCCGGCCTGGAAAATGAAACCCCCCTGCACCGGCAGGAGCTTGCTGCAGAAGAGAGGGCGGCGTTGCGTCATTATAATTTTTTAACCGAGAAACCGGTCATTCTGGTGGTCAATACCGATGAGGAACAGTTTAAATCCCGGAGCTATCCGGGGCGTGATGCTCTGGAGAAGGCAGCTTCCGCCCGGGGTTTGAAAACCATTGAGATTTGCGGCGAGATGGAGCTGGAAATCAGCCGGCTGTCACCGGAGGACCGGGAGATTTTTCTGGCCGATCTGGGCGTGGGGGAACTGGGTTCCGACCGTCTGGTGCGTACGGCTTACGATCAGCTGGGGTTGATTTCCTTCTTTACGGTGGGTGAAGATGAAGTAAAGGCCTGGACCATCCGGCAGGGTACCGACGCCAAACGGGCGGCCGGCAAGATCCACTCGGACATTGAGAGGGGGTTTATCCGGGCTGAAGTGGTGGCCTATAAAGATCTTTACGAACAGGGTTCTATGGCGGGGGTAAAAGAAAAAGGCCTGGCCCGGCTGGAGGGCAAGGACTATATCGTTGAGGACGGAGACATTATCAACTTCCGTTTCAACGTATAGGGTCGGGCTTTAAATATGACCATGGTCACGGGGAACAGGCCCCGGTTTAAAAGTTAGATATTTCGGGTCACGGATCCATGGACAAAAGCCCCACTGAAAAAAAAGAAAAAGCCTCCCTGGAAGGCTTTTCTTTTTTGCGTACATGCTCTGCGCAGAGGAATTTAAAGCTGGACGATTTTATTCTTGATGGCATACAATGCGGCCTGGGTGCGGTCGGTAACGCCCAGTTTGCGAAAGATGCTGTACATATGATTTTTTACTGTTTTTTCACTGATAAACAGCTTTTCCGCAATGCCCCGGTTGGATTCCCCCCTGGCCACCAGGCGCAGCACCTGCAACTCCCGGGATGTCAGGGACCGGCCGTCCCGTCTTCCGGCGCCTTCCGGGGTGGAAAGGCGGTTGAACTCGGCAAAAACCCGGGACATCAACCGCGGTGAAATAAAGGATTCGCCGTTGGCCACGCCGATAATGGTCCGGATGAGCTGTTCCGGGTTGATGTCCTTAAGCAGATAAGCTGAGGCTCCATTGCGGATCATTTCAAATACATAATCTTCCTGATCATGGATGGTCAGGGCGATGATACCGATGTCCGGTTTTTCCTCTTTGATCCGCCTGCATACTTCGATACCATTGATTATGGGCAGATTGATATCCAGCAAAACGATGTCCACATCCTGATGCAGGGTCATCTCTACAGTTTGGGGCCCGTTGGCGGCTTCCCCCACCACCTGGATGCGGGGTTCCAGGGAAAGCACCTTGCGCAGCCCTTCCCGGATCAGAGCGTGATCGTCGGCAATTAAGGTTTTAATTGGTTCCATGGATCGCGTCTCCTTTGCGTACTAGCTTTTGGGTCCGTTCAAGGGCACGGAAACCAGAATGACTGTTCCCTGCCCGGGAGCACTGGAAATGGACAGCTCTCCTTTCAGGAGTTGTGTCCTTTCCCGCATACCCACCAGGCCGTAACCCTGGTGCTCGTCCTGATCCCTATGGTCTTTCGGATCAAACCCCTTACCGGTATCCCGGATCATCAGGTTTACCTTCTGGGGCAGGATTTCCAGTTTTACCGTAACCCGGCACTCACCGGCGTGTTTGCGTATGTTGTGCAGGCTTTCCTGCAACACCCGGAACAGGGTCACCTCCAGGGCGGCGGGGAGGCGCTGGGACGATCCCATGACCAGCAGTTCCACCGGTATGCCCGACCGGCACTTAAAGTCTTCCACGTACTTTTTGATGGCCGGAACGAGGCCCAGATCGTCCAGCACCATGGGCCGCAGGTCAAAAATAATCTGCCGCACGTCCTGCAGGCTCTGCCGCACCATGTCACGCAACGATTTGATCTCTTCCTTTGCCCGGGCCGGATCCATTTCGATCAGGGCCTGGACGAACTCGGCCTGCATGACAATGTTGGCCAGTACCTGCGCCGGACCGTCGTGAATTTCCCGGGCCACCCGGCGCCGCTCTTCTTCCTGTGCCCGCAGAATGCTCAACCCCAGCTGGTGGAGCTGCTGCAGTTCACCAATCTGGGCTCCCAGGTCCTGCAGGTTCCCGGCCAGATAATTTAATACGGTGCCCAGGTGGGTGAGCATGTTTTCGGCCTTTTCCTGTATGGCCGTCAACCGGCGCAGGCTCACTTCCAGATGATCCCGGCGGAAACGGAGCAGCTTTTCCCTGCCCCGCAGTTCCAGTAGCTTTAGCTGGGCTTTTTGTGCTTCCTCGTAGGCCTGTTTGATGTCTTCCTCGGTATAAATTTTAAAATTGCGGCTGACTTCAGCCAGGTGAATACGGGCTTTTAGTTCTATTTCTTTCTGGGTATCGACCAGGATAATAATTTCGGCTACTTCTTCCCTGACCTGATTTAATTCCTCCTGCACCCGCCGGAGTTCCGTCCGGGTGTTTTCCGCAATATCGAAGATTTGTCTCTTGCCCTGTTCGATAGCGGAAAGGGTTTGCTTGAGCACCCGGTCCAGCTCCGCCGGATCGTAGCGAAAGGTGCCGTGGCGTACCTTCCTGCGACCCGTTTTGTCGGATGCTCCCATGCCGGTTTTCTCTCCCATCACATTTCAGGTTTGGGTGGACGTACATAACACAAAAACATTCGCGAAAAAGGGTGAAATTCCCTGCTGTCATAACAAAAAAAGCCAGGAATAAAGAAATTTGAGGCGAAAGTACCGGGCGGTGTCTGTAATAAGTTATACGCCACAAGATGTGGATTTCATGGTGTGATGGGACTAAAGGATAATATGCGGAGGGCTCTTTATGGGTTGCCGGCCTCCGGTGGCGGACGAACCGGCTGTCCGGGCGTAAAAAGCTATGGGCCCCTGGCGTCTTCCGGCGTATTGCCGGGGAGGGTTCCACCGGGTGGTGGGTGGAAACGGCCGGTGCCCGGGGCTTGGGGCAGTTCTCTTTAATGGGGCAGGGGTACGCTTATTGGGAGTCACTGGTTTGTAATATTCCTGCTGAAGGAATAAAACGGGATTTTTATGACATACTAAGGCCGGAGAAAAGGAGGTGATTTCTGAATGCATCACTGGCGTATGACTGAAATGGAAAAGCTGCACATCATGGAACAATTGAGGGCGGAGGAACTTTGCACCAGGAAGGCGCGGTTTTACCTCAACCAGACCAGGGACCCGGCCCTGCAGGGGTTGCTCCAGCAGTGCGTGGACAAGGGACAGCGCCACATGAGCACCCTGAACAATTTGCTTCAGGATGCCGGATTATCGGGAATGGCCCGTCACTAACGAGTAAATTTTCAATGTACGGGAGGTGTCATTAAGTGGAATTTAGCGACCGGGATATTCTCACCGATTTGCTGGTGGGGACCAAGATGATTTCTTCCGGTTATCATATGGCTGTTCTGGAGGCCGCCAACGACCGGGTGCGCAACACGCTGATCCATATCAATAACGAAGAGCTGCAGACCCAGAAGCAAATTTTCGATCTCATGCATTCCCGGGGCTGGTACCCGCTGGATCCCGTATTCACCGGTACGCCCATGGGGGCGGAGGCCACCGGCATCCGGGGACCCGAGGGTCCCATGGGAAGAATGGCACCGGGCATGGGGCCGGGAGCCATGTCCGGCCCTGAAGTGCGCAACTGGTAGAGTGTCAAAGGGGTAAGCAGTGCCAAAAGAGACGGGACCGGGACGTGGTATCCCGGTCTTTTTGTTCTGCTGCCAGGGCGCAATGTAAACAATCACAGACAGGCCCTGTCTTCCATATTCTGTATACCTGTCTTAATGGGTGGGTTGTTTTTAGCCAGGTCGTGTCGTTTTAAATTGTGCCCCGTGGTAAAGGCCGGGGGGTTTAAAAGCCGGCCTTCTGTGACTCTGTATACCAAAACTGACACTGGCTTTCCGGGTTGAGGGGATTGTCCGGGCGGAAATTCCTTTGGGAATAGTTTTTTATCCATTAAGGGTTTATTTCCTGCAGTTAAGGTTTTCTGCGGGTTTATTGCCATGATTATTGCTAGAGATATCTCCACCGGCAGGTGTGTCCCGCCGGGTTATAGCGGGGTTATAGCCATAATTATAATTATTGCCATAGCTGTGGGAGGTACACTCCGGGCTTTATCGTTGACGGAAAATTCGCAACGGGACCCGGTTATCAAAGGGGGCCTTTGCCTTGTGCATGGAATATTGCTGTGAAGAGGAAAATATTGATCACCCGCTTTCCTTCCCCGGCCTGCGGCCGGCCGTGGTGGCCGCCATTACCGGGGCCTTGCTGGCCGGCGGTTATCTTGCGGAAGGGGAGAGGGTTGTTTCTATTCTACCGGCCGGAAGAAGCCTGTGGAAGTGGGAGGGAGTGCGGGAACTCATGGATAGCCGGACATTTGTCCGGGAAAACAGGATGACGGGGAGATGAGGTTATGGATGACCTGGATTTAAGAGCCCTTGACGCCCGGCTGCAGGAAAAGGAGGAGCAAATCAAAGCCGGCGGTGCCCCCAAATATCACCGGAGCAACGCGGAAAAGGGCAAGCTCTTTGCCCGGGACAGGCTGCAGCTTTTGCTGGACCCGGATACCCCCTTTTGTGAAGACGGTCTTTTTGCCAACAACCTGGCCGAAGGATTGCCGGCCGACGGGGTGATCACCGGCATTGGCAAAATCCACGGCCGCACCGTTTGCGTCATGGCCAACGACTCCACGGTGAAGGCCGGGTCCTGGGGCTGGCGGACGGTGGAAAAGATCATCCGCATCCAGGAAACGGCCCAGGACATGAAGGTGCCCATGATCTACCTGGTGGACTCGGCGGGGGCCAGGATCACCGACCAGGTGGAAATGTTTCCCGGCCGGCGGGGCGCCGGGGCCATCTTCTACAACGAGGTAAAGATGTCCGGCATGGTGCCCCAGATCTGCCTGCTCTTCGGCCCTTCGGCGGCCGGCGGCGCCTACATCCCGGCCTTCTGCGACGTGGTCTTCATGGTCGACGGCAACGCCAGCATGTACCTGGGCTCCCCCCGCATGGTGGAAATGGTCATTGGCGAAAAGACCACCCTGGAGGAACTGGGAGGCGCCCGGATGCACTGCACCGTCAGCGGCTGCGGCGACATGCTGTGCCTGACCGAACCCGAGGCCATTGAGGCCTGCCGCCGCTACCTGACCTATATGCCCCAGAATTACCTGGGCCGGCCGCCCATGGCCATGGAAGAACCACCCCTTGAAGGGCGGGAGATTGCGGATATAATTCCGGTTACAGAGAGCGAGCCCTTTGATATGTACGAAGTAATTGACCGGTTGATTGACCGGGGGACCTGGTTTGAAATTAAAAAACTCTTCGCCCCGGAACTGATCACGGGCTTCTGCCGCATCGGCGGCCGGGTGGTGGGGCTGCTGGCCAACCAGCCCCGGGAAAAGGGCGGCGTCCTTTTTGTGGACTCGGCCGACAAGGGCGCCCGCTTTGTCACCCTCTGCGACGCCTTCAACATCCCCCTTTTGTTTCTCATGGACGTGCCCGGTTTCATGGTGGGCGGCTATGTGGAACGGCAGGGGATAATCCGCCACGGGGCCAAATTCATTTCCGCCGTTTCCGAAGCCACGGTGCCCAAGATTTCCGTGGTGGTACGCAAGGCCTACGGGGCCGGCCTGTACGCCATGTGCGGCCCGGCCTTTGAACCCGATTGCTGCCTGGCCCTGCCCGGAGCCCAGGTGGCGGTCATGGGTCCCCGGGCGGCGGTCAAGGCCGTGTATGAAAACAAGATCAACGCCCTGCCGCCGGAGGAAAGGCCGGCCTTCATCCGGCAAAAGCAGGAGGAATACCTGCAGGACATCGACATCTACAAGCTGGCGGCGGAACTGGTGGTGGACCACATCGTGCGGCCCTCACACCTGCGGGCGGAACTGATTGCCCGCTTCACCCTTTACGAATCCAAAAGGCAGCGTTTCTCCGAGCGCAAGCATCCGGTGTACCCGGTATAGGAGGGTGGGGATATGGAATACGAAACCATTAAGGTGCAGGTGGGGAAAACCGGCATCATCTCCTTCAACCGCCCCCGGGCCATGAACGCCCTGAGCACCCAAATGGCCAGAGAACTGCTGGCGGCCCTGGCAGAGCTGGAACAGGACGACGCAGTGTTTGCGGCGGTGCTCACAGCCGAAGGGGACCGGGCCTTCTGTGTGGGGGCGGATTTAAAAGAACGTAAGAACATGAGCAAAGAAGAAATGAAAAAGCAGAGGGAACTTTTTGTGAAGGCTTTCACCGCCGTGACCATGTTCAAAAAACCCCTGGTAGCGGCGGTAAACGGCTTTGCCCTGGGGGGCGGTTGCGAATTTGCCCTGGGCTGCGACTTTATCATTGCCTCGGAAAACGCCTCCTTCGGCCTGCCGGAAGTGGGCCTGGCCATCATTCCCGGCGGGGGAGGCACCCAGCTGCTGCCCCGGGTGATCGGCCGCAACAAAGCAAAAGAACTGATCTTCACCGGCCGGCGCATCTCTGCCACGGAAGCAGCTCAGCTGGGTCTGGTGAATTATGTGGTTCCACCGGAACAGCTGATGACCAGGACCATGGAGATTATGGAGGAAATAGTCAAAAACGGCCCCATCGCCCTGCAGCAGGCCAAGCGGGCCGTCAACCTGGGGGTGGAGCTGGACCTGCACACCGCCCTGGCCCTGGAGGCGGAATGCTACAACGTCTGCCTGGCCACCGAGGACCGGGACGAGGGCCTGAGGGCCTTCAATGAAAAGAGAAAGCCGGTGTACAGGGGCCGGTGATATCTCTCTCCTGCCGGTACAATGCCGCTACCCACCGCCGGCCGGCGCACCGGCGAAGGCTTTTCCTATACAACCGGAGCGAATGCCGCCTAAATCTACTTCCGACCTCTTCCTTCCGACTTCCGACTTCTGACCTCTGACATCTGATTTTAAGGGGGCAACACCATGTTCGACTATCCCAAAAAGGTGGTTTTAGGGGAAATCACCGTGCGGGACGGGTTCCAGCACGAAGAAAAATTTATTCCCACCGCGGCCAAACTCTGGGTGCTGGAAGAACTGATCCTGGCTGGCTTTAAACGGCTGGAGGTGACCAACTTCGGCAACCCCCGGGGCATGCCCCAGTTTGCCGACGCCGATGAACTTTTCAAACTCCTGTACAACAGCAAAAAGGTGAAGGATAAACTTTCCGGGGTGGAACTGACGGCGGTGACCATCCGGGAAAGGGCCGTGGACCGGGCCATCCAGGCCCGCAAAGAGGGACACGGCCCCGACCGCATTCTGATGATGGTCTCCACCTCCGAATCCCACCAGATCAAGAACTCCGGCCTGGACCACAGGGCCTACTGGGCGGAGGTGGAACGCTGCATCCGGAAGGCCCACGATGCGGGCATGAAATTCAACGGCACGGTGAGCACCATCTGGGGCTGCCCCATTGAAGGCCCCACGGAATTAAAGGCCGCCGTGGAAGTAACCAGGCGCTTTCTGGAACTGGGGGCCGACGACATTGAACACGCCGACCACGACGGCTCGGCGCCCCCCAACCGGGTCTACGAGTATTTTTCCATGATCCTGGACGCCTTCCCCAACCCGGACCTGCACATCGCCCATTTCCACGTCACCCGGGGGTGGGGACTGGCCAACGTGCTGGCCGCCCTTTTGGCGGGCATCACCCATTTTGAGAGCACCATGGGCGGCACCGGCGGCCAGCCGGCCAATTTTGTGGACGGTGTGCCCGTGGCCGGCACAGGTTCCTACTACTACCAGGACCCCAACATTGTGGGCCTGGTGTCCACGGAAGACATGGTGGTCATGATGGACGAAATGGGCATAGACACCGGGGTGGATGTGGACCGGGTGCTGGAGATCGGCCGCATGGTGGAAAAAATCGTGGGCCGCCGGCTGCGCAGCGAGTGCATCCGCACCGGCCGCATTCCCAGGGGGCCCACGGGGCACAGGTAGGGGGAAATTTTATGTTTGATAAGTATTTTGATGAATTACAGGTTGGGGACCGCTGGCGGTCGAGGGGCAGGACGATCACCGAGACCGACCTCGTTATGTTTGCTGCTTTCAGTGGAGACTGGTACCCCCTGCATACAGATAAGGAATGGGCCGCGCAACGCTGGATGAACAGGGTATTTTTCGTTCCGCAGCTTTTCCCGGTTTCTGGGTTTTGAACCATTTGTCATCGGGGCTGATCCAAAACTCGAATGTGAACCTCCCCGGGACAAGCCCGGGGGCTTTGGGCCCTGCTTCTTTCTTTGGTGAAGTAGTGTTATAATACTTGCAGGAGGTGGTTTTATGGCCCGTGACACCCTTGTGGAGCAGCTTTTAGAGCTTTCACCTGCCGAACTGTTGCAGGTGCTGGCCACTCTCGTTGACCGGCTTAGGGCCCAACAGGACGTGAAGTTGGCTAGAGAGATTATTGAGCAGTATAGGCCGGCCCTTGAGGAGTTGGCGTCCAGGTGAAATGGATAACTGTTCGGGTTGTGGAGCAGATCTATGAAGAGGTAGTTAAGGTTAGTGGCGGTGCGCTTGGTGTCAGGGACTATGGCCTGCTCCATAGTGCGGTGATGAACCCCCTGGCCACCTTTGGCGGTGAAGATCTCTATCCGGGTCTTCTTGCCAAGGTGGCTCTTTGTTGTGCGGGCTAACGCGAAACCATCCGTTTGTGGACGGGAATAAGCGTACGGCCTTTGTGACTGCTGCTGTTGTTCTCAGGAAGAATGGCCTGCGGTTGGCTGCCTCTAGTGCCGAAGTGGTGGCTCTCATGGAAGCTGTGGCTGTGGGCTCTATGGCTGTGAGCGATGTTCGGTCCTGGCTGGAACAGCATACTGTTTGATTATATCCTGTCTAGCAGGCACCGTAGACTATACGGTGCTTCGGCCTATTCGCCGGTCTCCTCTTCATCCTGGTTAAATTCGGATTCATGGCAGCAATAATATTACTGGCCCTCCTTATGGCCATTGGCGTTTTCTCAAAGGGAAAATGAAAAAGCAAACAGAATGAGGCATGGTCACTGTGACTATGCCTCTGACTTCTTGAGTTGTGTCTGGAAGAGCTGAAAAAACAAGGAGAGTCTGTTGAATTCCCCCAATTTGTTGACTTGCAGCAAATTGAGGTGGCTGGATGAGTAAAATTCCTGTTGTTAGTTTTAAAACCATGGAAAGACTGTTGCTAAAAATGGGTTTTGAAAAAAATTCGCCAGAAAGGAAGTCATGTTTTCTATCGGCATCCTGACTGGCGAACCACAACTCTTCCCAATCACCCCGGAAGAGATCTCGCCCGTCCGTTAGTGAGGGAAATTCTCCGGGAAATCGAGCTTGCGCTGCCCCGGGCCGGTTGTGGTCGGAGCTGGAATGTCTTCGCGGATGGGAAAGATCCCTTCAGCCGTGGATATCTCATTTTTTTAATTTGTTTCATAAAACAGGATGACTCCCTTTTGCCCGTTTATTCCTTATCTTTCCTTTTCAGGAGTATTATGAAAGGACATGTTGCTGTTCGGTGTATTTTGCCAGGTAATAGCCTCTGGATACATTTCTTTTTTTCTTCCCCCTTTCCTTTTCCCGTAACCGTATTTTTTCATCATCCCGCCCTTTCGTCAAACCCGTACTATTCACGGGGGCGTAACGGCGGTAAAATAGAGTATGGTATTTCTCTATCCAATAAAGGTATTTTTGTGGCAGGTGATCGGTGTTGAAACTGTCCGAAGTCCGGGAAAAATTGAACGCCACAGTTCTGTGCGGCCAGGAGCGGCTTAATATTGAGGTAACCTGTGGACTGGGCTGCGACCTGCTCAGCGATTCCCTCGCCTTTGCCCGGCCCAATTGCCTTCTGCTCACCGGTCTGACCAACATCCAGGTTTTACGCATTGCCGAAATGGTGGATGCAGGGGCCATCGTTTTTGTGCGGGGCAAGCGGCCCGGGGAGGACGTCATTGCCGAAGCCCGGGAAAAGGGGTTACCCCTGCTAACCACCGATCTGTTTCTCTTTGAAAGCTGCGGTATTTTATATCAGGCAGGGCTAAAAAGTTTCTAGTGGAGAACCTTTACAGGTGTTTTCCGTTAACCGTTGCCGGTTATTGGAAAGTCGGCTTCTTTTTCAGGGCCGGTTAAGGGCTGGCCAGGTATTTCGGATATGCGTGCAAAAAGGGGCGGATTCTCTTTTCACCAAAATAAGTTCAGCATTGGTCCACAATACAATCTATTGTTTACCTGTTATAAGGGGGAAGGGGTGTTATCGTCCCCATCCCTTCAAGAATGGGAGTGGAGGCTTTATATGCAGTTGCAGTTTGACATCCGGGGAATGGATTTTGCCCGGGCCGGGCAGGCGGCGGCACAGATAAAAAAAGTGCTCCAGCAGGCGGGTATGCCCGCGGGTACCGTGCGCAGGGTGATCATCGTCGCCTATGAGCTGGAATTGAACATTGTCATTCACGCCTGTCACGGTACCATAACGGCCCATATCAGTCCGGAGATGGTGAAAATAGTGGCCCGGGACAGGGGCCCCGGTATCCCCGATATCCCCCTGGCCATGCAGGAAGGTTATTCCACCGCTCCACCCCACATCAGGGAAATGGGCTTCGGAGCCGGTATGGGGTTGCCCAATATCAAAAAAAATGCGGACCATTTGGAGATTGAATCAGAAGTTAACCAGGGTACCGTAGTCATGGCGATGGTGTTAAATAAAGTTTAAACGGGAAAAGGATGTTGACGGGGAATATAGAAATGATAAATGGGGCTGCCGCCGGGGAAAGGTGGGATTGTAACCATACCTATGGTTTGGGTATGAAGTTTCGCCACGTTTAGTGCAGAAGATGGGGGTGGGCGAAATGAACTTTAAGCCGCTATACCCCGTCGGAGGGAACGATAGTTCCCGTGGGCAGCTCCTTTGAAGAATGGCCGTACTTACATACGGTAAGCACGCCGGATGGCGGGGCTGCAACCGGGTGGGCGGATAGGGTTTGTCCCGGATTATTTTCCCCGGCTCCAATCCGGCCGGGACCGGAAAAGGGCGGCATGATCGGCCAGTACCGGCAATACAGGGGACCCCGGTGTGGTTATACCAATATGGATCAGCTCCTGCCCGGCAAATTTGCCGGGCGATATTTTGATCAATGGACGGGGGCGGAAAATATCTATAATGGTATACTATCCGGCTTTTATAAAATGCTTGTCAGCTATCGTTCTTTATGATATATTAAGTGATAGCCTTCACCATCACAAAAAAGACCCGCCCTGAATACCTGCTCTCTCCTCGCCATCAGGTCGCTTTATGTCAAAAGAAAATACACATTTCTTAAATTTGTAAGCAGGAAGTTTCGTTATTATGTCGAATTAGTATTTTGTGTTTAAAGGTACTTGGCAGCGGGGCAAGGCTTGTGGGTATGTATTTTTCTGCCATTTCCTCTCGCCGGTTATACGGGCATAAAAAATTCCCGTTGCTGTCAGGAATGTGACAGTATAAAATGGCAGATGGTGCCATAATTTTATTATCGTAGCGCTTTATATAACGTCATTTTAGAAAATATAAATGTCAGCATGCTCCCGGGTGTCGTGCTGAGGAGTGTATTTTTGCTGTCATACTTTCAAAGAGAAGGGGAGGGGATAGCTGGGAGAGGTTCTCCGGATTGGTCGAACCCACTGTGCTTATCAACCAGAACTACTTATTTAAGGAAGGAGAAGGGATATGACCTATATCGGCCATGGCGGCAAGGAAATTATAGAAAGGGTTCTGGAACCGAAAGAGGCTGCTGAGGCTATTAAAGGGTTAACCCCCGTACCCATCCGCGGGCAGATTGCCAGGGAAATCGTGGATATTGCCTACGGATTCTTTACCCCCCTGGAAGGGTTTATGACCAGGGCGGACGTGGCCGGCGTTTGCAACAACATGAGGCTGGCCAATGGCGTGCTCTGGCCCATTCCCATCGTCTTTGACATTTCCGATGAGGAACTAAAGGAAAAAGGGATCAAGGAAGGGGACAAGGTCTTACTTACCTTCCGGGAAAAACCCATGGCCATCCTGGAAGTGGAGGAAATCTTCACCTTCGACAAGCAGGAAATGGCTCAAAAGGTTTACGGCACCACCGAAGAAAAGCATCCCGGCGTGGCCCGGACATATAATTACAAGGACAAGTTCATCGGCGGCAAGATTACCCTGGTAAACAAGCCCATTATCAATCCTCCCTTTGATCAGTTCTTCTTTACTCCCATCCAGATGAGGCAGAAATTTGCGGAAAAGGGCTGGCAGAGAGCAGTGGCCCACCAAACCCGCAACGTGCCCCACACCGGACATGAGTGGCTCATGAAAGGGGCCTGGCTGTCCGCCCATGGCGAGCTTCCCGTAGAAAAGACCATCACCGGCGTTGTGGTCAACGCCATCATCGGCGAAAAGAGAAAGGGCGATTACATCGACGAGGCCATCGTCCTGTGCCACGACGTATTGCGCAAGGCCGGATATTTCCGGGAGGACGTGCACCTGACCTCCATCGCCCTGTGGGATATGCGTTACGCCGGTCCCAAAGAGGCCGTGTTCCATGCCATTTTGCGGTCCAACCTGGGCCTCTCCCACCATATGTTCGGCCGTGACCACGCCGGCGTGGGCACTTACTACGATCCGTATGACGCCCACCGGATATTCGACCAGTTTCCGCTGGAAGATCTGAACATCAAGCCGGTGCGGGTGCTGGCCTGGTGGTACTGCCCGGTTTGCGGCGAGGTCACCTATTCCGGCCTGTGCGGTCACAAGGATAAGGCCATGAACTTCAGCGGCACCCTGATCCGGAGCATCATTCAGGATGGCGTCAAGCCGCCCCGCCTGATCTTCAGACCCGAAGTGTTCGATCTGATTATGGAATGTGCGGAAAAATACGGGTTTGGTTCTCCCTTTGTTAACGACAAGTACCTGGCCGAGCGGAACCCCGTGTTTACCCTTGCGGATTTGAAGTAATCGCTGGGAGGTGGCGAGATGTCCATTACCATCAACGTCTGGATTAATGAAGAACGGTACGCCAAATTGCAGAAGGCCGGGCTGGCCGATATGGCCGAAGAAGTGCTGGCCGGCTTGAAAGTGCTGAAGGTTCCCGTTTCGGAAGAGCAAAAAGACAAGATCCTGCAGGTTTTCCCCACGGCCAAATATGACTCTGCTACCACCAAAAGCATCGAACTTCTGCCCAGGGAAGTGAAGGACAAGATTTTCGATTTAGTGGTGGAGAAGGAAAAACTGGATGTCATGGGGGATTTTCTGGCCAACTACTAAATGAATATCCAAATAAGTAAGCATTGGAGGTGAGGTAGGGGAGAAGAGAGGGGAGAGTTGTTGGGGGAACGTGTGCTCAGCAAACAAAAATTAAGGAGGTCAGAGAGTAGATGCCGAGTTATGTAATTACCGAAAAATGCGACGGCTGCAAGGGGCAGGACAAGACCGCCTGCATGTATATCTGCCCCAACGACCTGATGGTTCTGGACAAAGAGAGAATGAAGTCCTACAACCGGGATCCCCAGATGTGCTGGGAGTGCATGTGCTGCGTAAAGATTTGCCCGCAGCAGGCCATGGACGTACGGGGTTATGCCGATTTTATTCCTCTGGGTGCCAGCACCATTCCTCTGCGTGGTTCTGAGGACATTATGTGGACCATCAAGTTCCGGGATGGCTCCATTAAACGGTTTAAGTTCCCCATCCGGACCACGGCGGAAGGCACCATTGTTCCCGATGCCGGATTGGAAACCGGTACCGACGATCTGAAGAGCTACGTGCTGTTTACAGAACCCGCATCCCTGGGCTGTGAAGTTCCGACCATTAAGAAATAACTTGTAGAGGAGGTTTGGCAAGTGGCGAATTTTGAGACTGTTGTAGTCAATACCGATCTGCTGATTGTCGGTGGCGGCATGTCCGCTTGCGGCGCGGCCGTGGAAGCATCATACTGGGCCAAGAAACACGGCTTGAAAGTCACCCTGGTGGACAAGGCGGCCATGGACCGCAGCGGCGCCGTGGCCATGGGTCTGTCCGCCATCAACCTGTATATCGGCCAGGCTGCCGGCGACAACACCGTTGAGGACTATGTCCGTTACGTGAGACAGGACCTCATGGGCGTTACCCGGGAAGACCTGGTATACAGCATCGCCCGGCACGTAGACTCCACCGTGCACCTGTTTGAAAAGTGGGGCCTGCCCATCTGGAAGGATAAAGACGGCAAGTACGTCCATGAAGGCCGCTGGCAAATCATGATCAACGGCGAGTCCTACAAGATCATCGTGGCCGAGGCCGCCAAGAACTCCATCAACAGCCTGGGCGACAAGGGCGAAATTTACGAGCGGGTATTCATCGTGGAGCCCCTGCTGGACGGCGACCGCTGCGTGGGTGCTGTGGGCTTCTCCGTCCGGGAGAACAAGTTCTACGTCTTCAAGGCCAAAGCCGTTCTGGTGGGCATGGGCGGCGCCGTGCACGTATTCCGGCCCCGTTCCACCGGCGAAGGTCTGGGCCGTTCCTGGTACCCGCCCTTCAACACCGGTTCCTCCACCTACTTCACCCTGAAGGCCGGCGCTGAAATGACCTGCCAGGAAGTGCGCTTCATTCCCGTACGGTTCAAGGATGCCTACGGTCCGGTGGGTGCCTGGTTCCTGCTCTTCAAGTCCGTAGCCACCAACGCCTTTGGCGAGGACTACATGAAGACCCACCCGGATGTGCTGGAGCAGTACGCTCCCTATGGTATGACCAAGCCCATCCCGGCCAACCTGCGGAACCACCTGGGGCTCATTGACGAGCGGGCCGGCCTGGGTCCCATCTACATGCAGACGGCCGAGGCCATCCAGCGCCTGTCCGAGGAAATGCCCGATGAGAAGCAGCGCAAGAAAAAACTCAAAGAGCTGGAGTCGGAAGCCTGGGAAGACTTCCTCGACATGACCATTTCCCAGGCCCTGCTGTGGGCGGCCACCAACACCCGGCCGGAAGAGAAGCCCTCTGAAATTGCCGCCTGCGAACCTTACTTCATCGGTTCCCACTCCGGTGCTTCCGGCGCTTGGGTCAGCGGTCCCGAGGACATCGCTCCGCCTGAATATCAGTGGGGCTATACCAATATGTCCACTGTGAAGGGCCTGTTCTGCGCCGGCGACGCTTCCGGTGCTTCCAGCCACAAGTTCTCCTCCGGTTCCTTCACTGAAGGCCGGATTGCCGGTAAGTCCGCCATCCGGTTCATTGTGGAGAATAACCAGGAGCCCAGTGTGGACGACGCCCAGGTGGAAGCCCTGAAAGAGCGTATCTTAAAGCCCCTGGATCTGTTCGAGCAGTTCAAGGGTGCCACCACCGACCCGGATGTGAACCCCAACTACATCCGGCCGAAGCAGTTCATGTTCCGCCTGCAGAAGATCATGGACGAGTATGCCGGTGGTGTGTCCAAGTCCTTCACCACCAACAAGCACCTGCTGGAGAAGGGCATGGAGCTGCTGACCATGCTGAAGGAAGACTCCGAGAAACTGGCCGCCGAAAACCTGCACGAACTGATGCGTTGCTGGGAAAACGTCCACCGGATGTGGCAGGCCGAAGCCCATATCAGGTCCGTCATGTTCCGGGAAGAGACCCGGTGGCCCGGCTACTACATCAGGGCGGACTTCCCGAACATGGACCAGGAAAACTGGAAGTGCTTCGTCAACTGCAAGTGGGATCCCAAGACCGGCGAATGGGAAATGTGCAAGCGGCCCATTATCTCCATCATTGACTAGTTAATAGCGAGAGACGGTTATCTCAATATGTGGCGAGAGCCGTGGCTGTTCGCGGCCACGGCTTATCCTTATTTTTTAAAACTAACTGCGACGGTGATGAAAAAATGGGAAACAAGGCCATTCTGGTGGTCGGAGGGGGCATAAGCGGGCTCACTGCTGCCATTGAAGCATCGGAAGTGGGGCAGGAAGTTTTCATTGTGGAAAAGAACGCCTACCTTGGTGGCAGGGTAGCCCAGCTGAACCAGTATTTCCCCAAGCTGTGTCCTCCCAGTTGTGGGTTGGAGATTAACTTCCGCAGGATTAAAAACAATCCCAGGATTCACGTTCTTACCCTGGCGGAGGTCACAGCGGTTTCGGGCGGGGAAGGAAATTTTGAAGTCAAAGTAAAGATCAACCCCCGTTATGTGAATGAAAATTGCACCGCCTGCGGAAAGTGCGGGGAGGTATGTCCGGCCGAAAGGGCCAACGAATTCAACTACGGGCTGGACAAAACAAAAGCCATTTATCTACCGCACCTTTTTGCTTACCCCACCAAATATGTCATTGATCCGTCGGCCTGCCAGGGGGCGTCCTGCAATAAGTGCGTTGAGGTTTGCCCGGTGAATGCCATTGAGTTAAACGCGGAACCCAGGGAAATGACCCTGCAGGTGGGTTCCATCATCTGGGCCACCGGCTGGAAGCCGTACGACGCCTCCAGGATCAGTTACTACGGCGGCGGCCAGTACGCCAATGTGATCACCAATGTGATGCTGGAGAGGTTGGCCTCCAACACCGGCCCCACCGGCGGTAAGATCTTGCGTCCTTCCGACGGCAAGCCGGCGGAAAAGGTGGCCTTCGTCCAGTGCGCCGGTTCCCGGGATGAAAACCACCTGCCCTATTGCTCCGGGATTTGCTGCCTGGCTTCCCTGAAGCAGGCCACCTACATCCTGGAACGCAATCCCGAGGCCCAGGTGTACATCTATTTCATTGACATCCGGGCCCGGGGCAGATACGAAGACTTTTATAATAAAGTAAAAGATATGCCCAACGTACACCTGGTGAAAGGAAAGGCCGGTGACATTACCGAAGATCCGGCTACCGGGAACCTGACGGTGGTGGTGGAAGACCAGGAAACACAGAAGTTGATGAAAGAGCAGTTTGACCTGGTGGTACTGGCTACCGGTATGGACCCGGTGACCCGGGAAGCCAAAGCGCCGGCCGAGTTGGTTTACGATGCCAGTGGCTTTGTGGTGGGTGGAGCGCCTGGTATCTATGGCGCCGGTTGCGCGGTTAAGCCCATGGATGTGGCTTCCTGCGTGGAGGATGCCACGGCCGCTGCCCTCAAGGCCATTCAATCGACGCTGGGGAGGTAATGACGGTGGACAAAAAGATGGCAGTTTATATCTGTACCGGTTGCGGCATAGGGGATGCCCTGGACATTGACGCCCTTACGGAACTGGCCGAGGATAATAAGGCTCAGTTCTGTAAATCCCACCCCTTCCTTTGCGGGGCCGAAGGTGTGGATATGATCAAGCGGGACATGGAAGGGGAAGGGATCAATACCATAGTGATTGCCGCCTGCTCCATGCGGGTGAACACCGGTGTGTTTGACTTTCCCGGCGCTCTGGTGGAAAGGGTGAACCTGCGGGAGCAGGGCGTATGGTGCCATCCGGCCAACGATGAGGATACCCAGATGCTGGCGGAAGATCAGCTGCGTATGAGCCTGGTGAAGGCCCAGCAGTCCTCCCTGCCGGAACCCTACCAGGTCCAGGATCTGTCCAAAGCCATCCTGGTGGTGGGCGGCGGCCTGGCCGGTGTAACGGCGGCGGCGGAAGCGGCCCGGGCCGGTTACAAAACCGTGCTGGTGGAAAAGGAACCGGTCCTGGGCGGCTGGGTGAACGGGTTATACAAGCAGGTGGGGCTTAAACCACCCTATAATGAACTGGAAGAAGTGGATATAGCCGCCCGGATCAGAGAGGTGGAAGAAAACCCCGACATTAAAGTTTATAAGGGTGCTCAGATTGCATCCATTGCCGGCGCCCCCGGTATGTTTGACGTAACCATCAATCAGAACGGCGGCCAGTCCAGCGAACGGGTGGGCGCCATTGTCATGGCTTCCGGAGCGGTGGCCTATGATGCCGGCAAACTGGGTCACCTGGGCTTTGGCCGGTATCCCGATGTGATCACCGGCGAAATGTTCGAGGAGATGGCCAAAAAGGGCGAATTCAAGCGGCCTTCCGACGGCCGGGAAGTAAAGAGTGTGGCCTTTATCCTCTGTGCCGGCTCCCGGGACCCGGAGCATCTGCCCTACTGCTCCACCATTTGCTGCACCGAGTCCCTGAAGCAGGCCCTGTACCTGAAGGAAAAGGACCCCGGGTCCACTGTTTACATCTTCTACAAAGACATGCGGGCTCTGGGCAAATACGAGTTCCTCTACCAGCGGGCGCAAAAGGAAGGGACGCTTTTCTTCCGGGGTGAGGTGGCCAGCATTGCCGAAGAGGGCGGCAGCCTGGTCATTGAATTTGACGATGTGCTGGCCGGGGACCGCATCCGCACGGAAGCCATTGACCTGGTGGTGCTGGCCACCGGTATGGTGCCCACCACGGCCATCGGTGAAAGAATAGAGGTCAAAGCCGACGATCAGAAGGAAGAAGAAGGGCCCAAGGCGGACGAAATTATCAAGTCCAACATCCTGAACCTGCAGTACCGGCAGGGTCCGGAAATGCCCACATTAAAATATGGTTTTGCGGATTCCCATTTTATCTGCTTCCCCTATGAAACGCGGCGTACGGGCATTTATGCCGCCGGCAGCGTACGGGCGCCCATGGATATTCCTTCCACCATTGCCGATGCCACCGGAGCAGCCTTAAAGGCCATCCAGTGCATCGAACTGACAGCCCGGGGATCGGCGGTGCACCCGCGGGTATGGGATCTCTCCTTCCCGGAATTCTTTATGCAAAGGTGCACCCAGTGCAAGCGGTGTACGGTGGAATGCCCCTTCGGCGCCATCAACGAAGATGAAAAGTTCAACCCGCTGCCCAACCCCACCCGCTGCCGTCGTTGCGGTACCTGCATGGGGGCCTGTCCGGAGCGGATCATATCCTTCAAGAACTATTCGGTGCCCATTATCGGCAGCATGGTCAAGTCCATCGAAGTACCGGAAGAGGATGAGGAAAAGCCGCGCATTGTGATCTTTGCCTGTGAAAACGATGCCTATCCGGCTCTGGACATGGCCGGTATGAACCGGCAGGAAATCAGCCCGTGGGTACGGATCATTCCGGTGCGCTGCCTGGGTTCCATCAACCTGATCTGGATTGCCGACGCCCTCTCCAAAGGCATTGACGGCATCCTGCTGCTGGGTTGCAAGCACGGGGACGACTATCAGTGCCACTTCATCAAGGGCAGTGAACTGGCCAGCATCCGCCTGTCCAAGATTTCCGAAACCCTGGACCGCCTGGCCCTGGAGTCCGACCGGGTGCGCATGGAGCAGGTCAGCATCATGGATTACGACCGCATTCCGCAGATTATCGCCGAATTTGCGGAAAAACTGGAAGAAGTGGGCCCCAACCCCTATAAAGGCTTCTAAGAAGGGGCGTGCCGGGCGGCCGGAAGAAAACATTTTATTAAGAATATGTAACTATGGGGAAATGTTCGAATTAGAGGCGGTAAACCTTATCCGGTTGCCCGCCGGAAGAAGGACCCGGCGGGCAACCGTACATGATTCCTGCCGGCACCAGCAGGTTAAAAAATCATAAGCCAAAGGGGCTTCGCATATGGAAACCAAAGAAATATCCCTGGAAATGAAAGAATACCTGGTAGAAGCCGGAGCGCAAACCCTGGATTACTGCATGCAGTGCGGGCTCTGTTCCGGCCTCTGCCCGTGGCGTCTGGTACCGGGCGAAACCAGTGAAGCCTTTTATATCCGCCGGATGATGCGCCTGGGCCAGCTGGGACTGGAAGGCTTTGACGACGAACAGGTGCTTTTTGCCTGTACCACCTGCGGCATGTGCCAGCTCAATTGTCCCCGGGAGGTAAAGATTATCGACAACGTGCGGTCCATGCGCAGCACCACCGTGGAAGCGGGATTTGTACCCTCTGCGGTGCGGTCGGTGGTGGGCAGCCTGCATGCCAACGGCAACCCCTGGTCGGGACCCCGGGAAAAGCGCATGGACTGGCAAAAGGGGGTGGATGTACCGGCTTTCACGTCCGGTACCGAGTATTTGCTTTTTGTCTGCTGCACTTCCTGTTACGATCCCCGCAGCCAGCGGATTGCCAGGAGTGTGGTGGACGTGCTCAAAAGGGCCGGGGTGAACTTCGGCGTCATCGGTGTGGAGGAAAGCTGTTGCGGTGAAACCGTCCGCAAAATCGGGGACGAGGAACTGTTCACCAAACTGGCCGAATCCAATATCAGGCTGTTCAGGGAAAAAGGAGTGCAAAAAATTATCACCACTTCCCCCCACTGCCTGTATACCTTTAAGAATGAGTATCCGGCCCTGGGCGGGGAATTCGAGGTGGTGCACTACACCCAGCTCCTGGCCGGATTGCTTCAGGAAGGCAAGCTGGAATTAAAAACTCCCCTGGATAAAAGGGTGGCCTACCACGATCCCTGTTACCTGGGACGCCACAACGGCATTTTTGACGCGCCCCGTACATTGATACGGGCCATTCCAGGCGTGGAACCGGTGGAATTGAGTCGCTCCCGGGAGAGGAGTTTGTGCTGTGCCGGCGGCGGCGGCCGGTTATGGGCGGAGGTACCCAGGGGAGAGCGGTTTGGCGAACTCCGGGTACTGGACGCGGAAGCAAAAAGTGCCGACATTCTGGCTACAGCCTGCCCCTACTGTGTAATCATGCTCGAAGCCGATTCCCTGGCTCTGGATAAACAGGAAAAAATCCAGGTAATGGAACTTTCTGAGCTCCTGAGCGCATCAATGGGGAGGGAGAGCTAATTGGTTACTGTTAATCCTCAGTTTGCGAAAAAGCTAAAGAAGTTTGGTGCCAAAACAGCCACCGACTGTTTTAACTGCGGCACCTGCACGGCCGTCTGCCCCCTGGTTACCGATGAAAATCAGTTTCCACGGCGATTTATGCGCTATGTGCAGCTGGGCATGGAAGATAAGATCAAACATTCCCTGGAACCCTGGCTTTGCTACTACTGCGGCGACTGCCAGAAAAACTGTCCCCGTCAGGCCAATCCGGGGGAAGTGATGATGTCCTTGCGCCGTTATCTCACTTCCCTGTATGATTGGACCGGTCTGGCTACGAAACTTTATACTTCCAAGGTTTGGGAAATATTGTCCGTTGTCGTTCTTTTTATTGCCACCCTGCTGGTGGTCAATGCCCTGCACGGGCCCATGGTGCTGGAACACACGGAACTGGAAACCTTTGCCCCGCGGCACGTGGTTGACCCGGCCGGATGGATTTTCGGCGGGGTTCTGTCCATTATCCTTTTGAGTAACATCTACCGCATGTACCGGTTTGTCATGGACGGAGGAGAAAAGGTTAAAATTAACATCCCCCTTTCCGTGTATGTCCAGGAACTGTACACCCTGATTTATAACTTCCTGACCCAGAAACGGTTCAGCCTGTGCTCCAACAAGAGCCGGTGGATTAAACACTGGCTGTTGATGTCGGGATATACGGTGGCCTTCCTGCTGGTGAACGCCGGTTCCAAGTGGTTTTTGACCAACGAGTATCTCTCGGTTTTCCATCCCGCAAGAATTCTCGGCTATTATGCTACCATAGCCCTGCTGTATGTCACCACCGAATCCATCATCAGCAGGTTGCGGAAAACCGAGCCCATACACCAGTACTCCCACTCCACCGACTGGATGTTTTTAATCCTGCTCTGGTTGACCGTATTTACGGGGCTTTTAACCCACGTATTCAAGTACCTGGATCTGCCGCTGGCCACCTACTATACCTTTGCCATCCACCTGGCCTTTACCGTGCCCCTTTTAGGCCTGGAGGTGCCCTTCACCAAGTGGGCGCACCTGGCCTACCGGCCCTTTGCCCTGTACTTCAAGCAGGTAAAGGAGCGGGCGCTGGAAATGCAAAGAACCGCCGGTGCGGCGGGACAGATGGAAATCAGCGGTTGATGGGCGGGAATTGCGCAACAAAAAGACCCCCCGGGCAGGGGTCTTTTTTTGCGCGGTCTTTTATGGAGCAACAAATACCTTTCGCCGGCGAAACCGGCCAACTGGGGCTTTCCCACGGACAGGTAGTGACGGTTCTTGACTTGCCCGGTGGAATACAGTAACATGGTACCGGAATGAAAATGGCCGGTTAACCCCTCTGCCGGCGATCAGGGAGCATATAAATTATGAACAAAACCCCATTTATAGATGGCGATGCTTTAGAACGAATGATCCTGTTGACCAGCGGTCTGATTTTGTATAAACAGATCGCCCGGGACCCGGTGGTGCAGGCCCTGCAAAGTTTACTGGAAAGTCTGGTTTCTTCCGGGCCGTCAGCCCGGGAGGTGTGTGAAAGGTATCATCACTTTTGCGCCCTGGCGCTGGAATGCCGCTGGCCGGACCATTTGCTGGATTTAATTCTGGACAGCGATAATAGCTTCAGCCGGCGGGTCGGGGCGGCGGGTCCGGAGAACGTGGACCGGCGGATCATGGCCCTGGCCGCCAGGGATCTATCCATCCTGCAGGAGCTGTCGCAAATTAATGCGGGACAGTTAAAACAGGTGGCGGCGGGCATTTTTAGTTCCACCGGTGCCCCGTACGATCCGCTGGCGCCGGAAAACTGGCCGGGGTGGGAAGAAATGCCCGGTTACCTTGAGCCGGTACCGGCAGTGGATCCGGGAAATCCGGATGCGGTCCGGGAAAACCTTTCCGGGGCCGGCACCTGTAATGGGCGGGACGCCGGCGCCGCCCGGTGGCTGGCATTGTGCCGGCGCAGGGTTAAAATGGCCCTGCTCCGCAGCCGGAACTGGGGCGGGGCCGTGGATGAGCTGGCCCGCTATTACCACCGGGTGGGATGGGGCGTTTTCAGCCGTTATGTGGCCTTTCGCTGGCAGAAAAGTCCCGGCGGCGGGGGCGTTCTGGCAGGCATTGCCTCTCCCGACCCCGTGCGTCTGGAAGAGTTGATCGGTCTGGACCGGGAAAAGAAGGTAATACTGGAAAACACGGAACACTTCCTGACCGGCCTTCCGGCCAACAATATGATCCTGTACGGCGATCGGGGCACGGGCAAATCCTCCACCGTCAAGGCATTGCTGAATGCCTTCGCCTGCCGGGGCCTGCGCCTGGTGGAAATGGCCAAAGCCGATCTGGGTGATTTTCCGCTTCTCACCCGGCAACTGGCCAATCAGACACAAAAATTCATCATTTTCGTGGACGACCTGTCCTTTGATGAAACGGAGCCGGAATACCGGGCGTTGAAGCCGGTGCTGGAAGGTGGTCTGGAGGTAAGGCCGGGCAATGTGCTTATCTACGCCACTTCCAACCGGCGCCACCTGGTAAAGGAAAGCTTTTCCGAACGCCAGGGGGATGAGGTGCATGCCAGGGACAGCATGGAAGAAAAACTGGCCCTGGCCGACCGTTTCGGCATTACGGTGACCTTCCCCGCCCCGGATCAGGAAGGGTACCTGCGGATCGTGGAAGGGCTGGCGGAACAGCGCGGCCTGGAAATAGACCGGGATGAACTGCGTAAAATGGCCCTGCACTGGGAAATGTGGCACAACGGCCGTTCCGGCCGCACCGCCCGGCAGTTCGTAGACTACCTGGCGGCCCGCCGGGCAGGGATGTCCAGGGCCAACCCGTAAAAAGGGAATTTGCGTCCCCGCCGATGGTTTTGTAAACCGGTTCAATAAGCAACCCCGGTCCCGGAACAATTGTCACCAACTTCTCCAACAAGCAAAGGTGATTCCCTTTTTCTGTCGAAATAATTTTTGAGGTGACAATGGTGAAAGGCGGGCGCAACCTTACCCATATTGCTTACACGTGGTTGATTATCATTCTGGGGTTATGGGGCCTGGTGCGCCAGTTTTCCTCCCTGGACCTGGACTACTGCCGTTTCTTTGTCCTTTTTATGGCCATGGGAGTGGTCACCGAGTGGCTGGCGGTGAACTTTCCCCGGGGGCAGCTTTCCGGCGGTTTTGCTGTGGTAATGGCGGTATTTTTGACCTGCGGCACCCCGGCGGCGGCCTGGGTGGGCGCCCTGGCCACCCTGTGCGCCCAGGGGATTGTGAACCGGGGCAACCCCCTGCGCACCATCCTTTTCAACGCCACCCAGCACGTGCTGGCAGTTACGGCGGCCGGCTATGTTTTTTCTGCCGCCGGCGGCCGGACGGGGATTGGTGTTTCCCTGGAACTGGCCCTGCCCCTGCTGGCCTTTGTCCTGGTCTATTTTGGTGCCAATTTCCTGCTGGTCGCCCTTTACCAGCAGCAAATGCCCGGTTATCGCCGGATAACCCTTTCCTGGTGGGATGTCTTTCGCTGGGGGGCGCTGACCTACCTGTTCACCGCCCCGTTGGGTGTACTCATGGCCCTGCTTTACAGCCAGATGGGGTATGGCGGGGTTCTTTTATTTTTCTTTCCCGTTCTGGTGGTGCAACTGGTGCTGCGGATGTATGTGCACCTGGAACTGGCCAACCGGGAATTAATTGCCCTGTACCAGGTGGCCCGGAAACTGGGTGAAGGGCTGGATCCGGAGCAGATTGCCGAATTGATCCTGCGGGAAGCCGGGCGGGTGGTTCATTACCACAGCGGGGTGGTTTACCTGCTTGCGGAGGAGCCCGGCTGCTACCGGGCAAAGGCGGCGACCGGCCCCTTTCAGGATGATTTGCTGCGTACCATGGTCAGGTCCGGTGAAGGTTTTGCCGGCCGGATACTCCGGGAAGGGCAGCCGGAATTGATTTATGATTCCCGGGAGGACCCCCGGGTGTCCGGGGAGGGAGGGCTGTCCCGGGTTTACCGTTCTTTGATGTTCATTCCCCTGGTGGCCGATGCCGGGGTGATTGGTTTGCTGTTGCTCGGGGAAAAACGCCGCATGGCCTTTGACGAAAACCACCTGGATACCCTGACCGTTATTGCCGTCCAGGCGGCGGTGGCCATGGCCAATGCCCTGCTGGTTCACAGGCTGGAGGAAAGCGCCAATACCGATGGATTGACCGGCATTTACAATCACCGCTATTTCCTGCGCCGGATGTCCGAAGAGTACCGGCGCACCAGTACGTCCGGCCTGCCCCTGGCCCTGATCATGCTGGATGTGGATGACTTCAAGCGCATCAATGATTCCTTCGGTCATCCGGCCGGGGATGCGGTGCTGGTGGAGCTGGCCGCCCTGTTGCGGGAGGGCGTTGGGGAGGCAGGGGTGGTCTGCCGTTACGGCGGGGAGGAGTTTGCCGTGCTTCTGCCCGGTACGGATGCCCCGGCCGCCGGCTCCCTGGCCGAAAATTTAAGGCAAATGGTGCGGGAACACCCCTTTCCTCTGAACAGGCTTTCCGTACAGGTGAGAATCAGTCTGGGTGTGGCCGCCTGTCCCGGGGACGCCCGGGATGTGGACGACCTGGTGCAGCGGGCGGACCAGGCCCTTTACCGGGCCAAGAAAAGGGGCAAGGATTGTGTGGTGCTGTACCGGGAGCAGTAATAGCTGGCATGAAAATAGGAGATGGTTTATTTGGCTGGATTGCTGGCTCGTATGCGCTGGCTGTGGCGCGACTTTCTGGATTTGTTGTTTCCCCCCTCCCGGGCCTGTCCCCTTTGCAAAGCGGCAGCGGAACAGGACCGGCTTTGCCCGCGCTGCGCGGAGGTGCTTGCTGCCTGGCAGTCAAAGGATATCTGCTCCTGTTGCGGCCGTTTCCGGGAAGCAGGCCCTTTGTTCTCCGGGCGGACAACCCCTGACAACCGGTTTCCTGCCCCGGAAATCCGGCCATCTATGCCGGTTTTTTCCCCATTACCTGTTCAATCGACGGGACAATGGGCCGGCCCTGCGGCAAAAACCCGGCCGTCAGTGCCCGCCGTTTCCCCCGCAGGCATCCCTTCCTTATCAATGCTCTGTCCCGACTGCCGGATGGAGCGACCCCCGTTTACCGCCGCCCGGTCCGCTGGACCATACCATCTTTTGTTCAGGGAAGCCATCCACCGTTTCAAATTCGGGCGGCAGCGCCAGCTGGCCCGCCCCCTGGGCAGGCTATTGTCTGCCGTTGTCCGGGAACTGGTGCCTTCCAGCAGCCGTCCCCTGGTGGTGCCCGTTCCCCTGCCGGCCGGGCGCCTGGCTGAAAGGGGTTTCAATCAGTCACTCCTGCTGGCCCGGGAGATTTGCCTGGAACTGGACTGGACCCTGTGGCCGGCCCTGTTCAGAACCCGGGAAACGCCGCCCCAATCGGGCCTTCCCCGGACACAACGCCTGGTCAACTTGCAGGGGGCCTTTGCTTTTACCGGTCCGCCACCGGCTCCTCGACAGGTGGCTTTGCTGGTTGACGATGTTTTAACCACCGGGGCCACGGCTGCCGAATGCGCCCGTGTTCTGCGAGAAGCCGGCGTTACTGCCGTCTACGTGGCCACCGTGGCCGGAGGGACATGGCGGGAAATTTCATCATGATGTGGCAAATATGTCAATCAATGGTGACATAATTTAACAAAATTTTTACTTACCCGCATTTTATCCAGACCTAAAAGCCCCATATGACGGGTTATCAACAGACTTATCCACATTATCCACAGGTTTTTCGTCCACAGGGACCTGTTTTTCGGGTGTTTTGACATGATAATTATGGATATTATGGGTATATATACTAATAAGACAAGTGCAAATAGAATGGCAGCCCTTGACAAAGGCGTCTGTATGTGTTAACATACACCCACGTGAGATCTTCTGGACCCACGGGATTTTAATTTGGGAGGAATGTTTAGTAATGCAAGGCAGAGTCAAATGGTTCAGCGCCGAGAAGGGTTACGGTTTCATTGAAAGGGAGGACGGAGGGGATGTTTTCGTCCACTTCTCGGCCATTCAGGGGGAAGGCTTCAAAACCCTGAACGAGGGAGAGCTGGTGGAGTTTGATATCGTCGAAGGCGCCCGCGGTCCCCAGGCAGCCAATGTGATAAAAATCTAACATCGGCCGACCGAAAGCCCGGTTAAAAGGACCGGGCTTTTTTAGTCGTTATTTTTTGTTGAAGATTCTACCGGGATTGGCAGGAATTCTGGTTAATTTCGGGAATAATATTAACACGACAGACCAGAAAGGAGCTGGTACCGTATGGAAGTACAGGTACGGGGCAGAAACGTGGAAGTAACCAACGCACTAAAGGAGTACGTGGAGAAGCGCCTGGGTAAGCTGGAAAAATTCTTGGAACAGATCAACGAAGTCCAGGTGACCATGACCGTGGAAAAGGATTCCCACCGGGTGGAAGTAACCATCCCCCTTAATGGAATCATTCTACGGGGAGAAGAATCCACGGGCGACATGTATGCTTCCATCGATCTGGTCGTGGAAAAGCTGGAAAAACAGGTGGAACGCTATAAGGGTAAACTGCTGCGCCGCCTGGAGCGGAACAGCTTGCAGGTTCCCGAGGGTGGGGACAGGGTGGTGGAAAACGGCCCCCGGGTGGTACGCACCAAGCGCTTTGCCATCAAGCCCATGTCCGTGGATGAAGCGGTTATGCAGATGAACCTGCTGGGGCACAGCTTCTTTGTTTTCTCCAATGCCGAAACGGAGCAGGTGAATGTGGTTTACCGGCGCAAAGACGGCAATTTCGGCTTGATCGAACCCGAATTTTAATCTGGAAAAAGAAGGAGGCACTTGCAACCCCACCCGCGCGGTGCTACAATAGATAAGGGTTATTTGCAAGAGGAACCTTTGTGGTTCCTCTTCTTTACGAAAGGTGATTTTTATGCTGAATATAATTCGTAACTGGTTGGATGACAATAGCCGGGAAGTGAAACGCCTGCAGCGGATGGTGGAACGCATCAACGCCCTGGAGCCGGAAGTGTCGGCCCTGGCGGACGATGATTTGCGGGCTAAAACCGGCGTGTTCAAGGAACGCCTGGAACGGGGGGAAACCCTGGACGATCTTTTGCCCGAAGCCTTTGCCGTGGTGCGGGAAACCAGCCGGCGCGTCCTGGGAATGCGCCATTTCGATGTCCAGCTCATGGGCGGCATAGTGCTGCACCAGGGGCGCATAGCCGAGATGAAAACCGGCGAAGGAAAAACCCTGGTGGCCACCCTGCCGGTGTATCTGAACGCCCTTACCGGCCGGGGGGTCCATGTGGTGACGGTAAACGATTATCTGGCCCGCCGGGACAGTGAGTGGATGGGTAAAATATACCGCTTTCTGGGCCTGTCCGTGGGCCTGATCGTGCACGGGCTGGACGCGGCCGAACGCCGCCGGGCCTACGGCGCCGATGTCACCTACGGCACCAACAACGAGTTTGGTTTCGACTATTTGCGGGATAATATGGCCCTGCATCCCGACCAGCTGGTGCAGCGGGAACTGTATTACGCCATTGTGGACGAGGTGGACAGCATCCTCATCGACGAAGCCCGCACGCCCCTGATTATTTCCGGCCAGGCGGATAAAGCCACGGACCTGTACCACACCTTTGCCCGGCTGGTGCCCCGGCTGACCAGGGACGTGGATTATACCGTGGACGAAAAGGCCCACACGGTGGCCCTGACCGAAGAGGGCGTGGCCCGGGTGGAAAAAATGCTGGGGGTGGAAAACCTTTACGACGACCGGCACATGCAGCTGACCCACCACCTGAACCAGGCCTTGAAGGCCCATGCCCTGATGAAACGGGACCGGGATTACGTGGTGAAGGACGGCCAGGTGATTATCGTGGACGAATTTACCGGCCGGCTCATGTTCGGCCGGCGTTACAGCGACGGCCTGCACCAGGCCATAGAGGCCAAGGAAGGGGTGCGGGTGGAGCGGGAGTCCCAGACCCTGGCCACCATCACCTTCCAGAACTACTTCCGCATGTATGAAAAACTGGCCGGCATGACCGGCACCGCGGCCACCGAAGAAGAGGAGTTCCGCAAAATCTACAAGCTGGATGTGGTGGTCATTCCCACCCATATGCCCATGATCAGAAAGGACCTGCCCGATGTGGTCTATAAGACCGAAAGGGCCAAGTTCAATGCCGTGGTGGAGGAAATTGCCCGCCGCCACGCCACCGGCCAGCCGGTGCTGGTGGGTACCATCTCCATTGAAAAATCGGAAATATTGAGCCAGATGCTCAAAAAACGGGGCATTCCCCACCAGGTTTTAAACGCCAAGTACCATGAAAAAGAGGCGGAAATTGTGGCCCAGGCCGGGCGGCTGGGGGCGGTGACCATCGCCACCAACATGGCCGGCCGGGGTACCGATATCCTCCTGGGGGGCAACCCGGAGTTCCTGGCCGCGGCGGAAATACGGGGGCAGGGGTATGATCCCCACGATCCCGATCCCCGGGTGCAGGACCTTTACCGGGCCGCCCTGGAAAAGTATAAGCGGGTGACGGAAGAGGAGCATCAAAGGGTGGTGGCCCTGGGAGGGCTGCACATCATCGGTACCGAGCGCCATGAAAGCAGGCGCATAGACAACCAGCTGCGGGGCCGGTCCGGCCGCCAGGGGGATCCCGGTTCCAGCCAGTTTTTCAGTTCCTTGGAAGACGATCTGATGCGCCTTTTCGGCTCGGAAAACATTGCCGGCCTGATGGACCGCCTGGGCATTGAAGAAGACATGCCCATTGAGCATAATTTGATCACCCGGTCCATTGAATCGGCCCAGAAACGGGTGGAAAACCGCAACTTCGACATCCGCAAGCACGTACTGCAGTATGACGATGTGATGAACCAGCAGCGGGAGATCATCTACCGGCAGCGGCGGCAGGTACTGACGGGGGAAAACCTGCAGGAAGTCATCCGGCAGATGATCGAAGAAACGGTGCAGCGGACGGTGGATACCTACTGTCCCGAAGGGGTGCACGAGGAGGAGTGGGACCTGGCCGGCCTGCTGCGCCAGGCGGAACAGCTTTACCTGCCCGGTCATAAACTGGCCCCGGAAGATTTTCAGGATGCGGGGCGCCAGCACATCCGGGACCGTTTGCTGGCAATGGCCCTGGAGACCTATGAAGCCCGGGAGGCGGAACTGGGCGCCGAGTTGATGCGGGAACTGGAGCGCCTGGTCCTGCTGCGCATAGTGGACGAAAAGTGGATGGACCACCTGGACGCCATGGATCAGCTGCGGGAGGGCATCGGCCTGCGGGCCTACGGCCAGAAGGACCCGCTGATTGAATACAAGTTCGAGGGCTACGAGATGTTCCAGAACATGATTGCCAGCATCCAGGAAGATGTGGTGCGCTATATTTACCGGGTGAACGTGGTCCAAACCCCCCGGCAGCGCCAGACGGTGGAAAACCGCTACCAGGAGGAAGGGCCGCCGCAGCCCGTGCGCCGGGAGCAGAAGGTGGGCCGCAACGACCCCTGCCCCTGCGGCAGTGGTAAAAAATATAAAAAATGCTGCGGCCGGGCATCCTAGTCAGCCGGGGTAATTATTTCGATCAGGGGTGATGCAGATGTATCCCGAACTTTTCCGGGAGCTGGAAAATCTGGGCAAACGCATTGCCGATTTGAGGGTTTCTCTTTGACATCGCCAGGAAGGAACAGGAAATAGGCCGCCTGGAAGAAGCCATGCTGGCTCCGGGCTTCTGGGACGACCAGGAAAAAGCCCAGCAGGTGCTGAAAGACCTGGCTGCTTTAAAGGACCGGGTGTCCTCCTTTCAGGAACTGGCCCGCACCCACCGGGATCTGGATGAATTGCTCTCCCTGGGTGAAGATGAGGAAGATGAAGAAGTGGCCCGGGAGGTGGCGGCAGAGCTCAGGGTGCTCCAGAAAAAGGTGGAGGATATGGAACTGGAGGTGCTCTTAAGCGGTCCCTACGACCGGGGCAATGCCATCCTTTCCCTGCACGCCGGGGCCGGGGGCACCGAAGCCCAGGACTGGGTGCAAATGCTTTTACGCATGTACACCCGCTGGGCGGAAGAAAAGGGCTACCGGGTGGACCTGGTGGATGTGCTCCCCGGGGACGAGGCGGGTATAAAAAGCGCCACCCTGATGGTGGCCGGTCCCAACGCCTACGGCTACCTGCAGGCCGAAAAGGGGGTGCACCGCCTGGTGCGCATTTCCCCCTTTGACGCCAACGGCCGGCGGCACACCTCCTTTGCTTCGGTGGATGTCCTCCCCGAGGTGGAGGAGAATGTGCATGTGGAAATCAACCCGGAGGACTTAAAAATCGACACCTTCCGCTCCGGGGGCGCCGGCGGCCAGCACGTGAACAAGACCGACTCGGCCGTGCGCATCACCCACCTGCCCACGGGCATAGTGGTCCAGTGCCAGAGTGAGCGCTCCCAGATCTCCAACCGTAACACGGCCATGAAGCTGTTGAAGGCCAAACTGCTGGATCTGGAGATGAAGAAAAAGGAGAGTGAACTGGCCGCCCTGCGGGGGGAGCAGAGCGAAATCGCCTGGGGCAGCCAGATCCGCTCCTACGTCTTTCATCCCTACAGCCTGATCAAGGATCACCGCACCGGGGTGGAGGTGGGCAATGTCCAGGCGGTCATGGACGGGGAAATCGATGAATTTATTGCCGCCTATTTGCGGGAAAAGGCCAGGGGATAAGGGCCGGTGCCGGTAAGACACCGGCTTTTTTGCCGTCAAAAACATATTCACACCCCGTGCAGGTCATCCTGTGGGCGGGAGGCGCTTTTCTCCCGCCGTCTTCCTCGAATGTCAGCTGACGGTGCAGGACATCCTATGGGCGGGAGGTGCCGTTTATGATCAAAACCCGGAACATATTCCAAAAGGGTAAAGTGAACAAATTCCTCAGTTCCTATTTTCCGCCCCCATTTAAGGTTTCCCGGTCGACCACCCAGAACCGGCCCCAGGAGATCAGCAACACCCATCTGGGGAGGGAAAGGGGCCCGGATCAATAAAGAAGTATTTTTTGATAAAATATATAAAGCCCCCGTCAAATGGTTCACGGGGGCTTTTCCCTTAAGACACCCCGGCACTCTGCATATATTCCTGCAGTGACTTCACCCGCATGCCGCCCCGGCGTAAGACACTGATCCCCTCCAGGGCGGCCAGGGCGCCGCGGATGGTGGTGATGATGGGCACGTTGTGGGTGATGGACTGCCGGCGCAGGTGGTATTCGTCGTATTTCGGCCCCTTGCCGATGGGGGTGTTGATCACCAGGTCGATGTCGCCGTTTTTGATGTGGTCCACGATATTGGGCCGGCCCTTGCCGATTTTGTGCACCACCTTTACCGCCAGGCCGTGTTCCTTCAGAAAATGGGCCGTGCCCGGGGTGGCCAGCAGCTTGAAGCCCAGTTCGGCGAAGCCCCGGGCCACCGGCAAAAGGGCCTCCTTGTCCCGGTCGGCCACGGTGAGGAGTACCGTGCCCTGCAGCGGCAACGGGGTGCCGGCGGCCAGCTGGGACTTGGCAAAGGCCATGCCGAAGCTGTGGTCGATGCCCATCACCTCGCCGGTGGAGCGCATTTCCGGCCCCAGGATGATGTCCACCCCGGGGAATTTGATAAAGGGAAACACCGCTTCCTTCACCGCGATGTGCCGGGGCGTCACTTCTTGCGTCAGGCCCAGTTCCTCCAGGGATGCGCCCAGCATGACCCGGGTGGCCAGCCTGGCCAGGGGGATGCCGGTGGCCTTGCTTACAAAGGGGATGGTGCGGGAGGCCCGGGGATTTACCTCCAGCACATAGACATGGCCGTTTTCCACGGCAAACTGGATGTTCAAAAGACCCACCACGTGCAGTTCCCGGGCCAGCAGGCGGGCCTGCCGCTTCATTTCCTCGATGTGCCCTTCCGCCAGGCCGAAGGGCGGCAGGGAACAGGCGCTGTCCCCGGAGTGGATGCCGGCCTCCTCGATGTGCTCCATCACCCCGCCGATGATGGTGGTGCGGCCGTCGGAGATGGCGTCCACATCCACCTCGATGGCCCCTTCCAGGAACTTGTCAATGAGTACCGGGCGTTCCGAGGACACGGCCACCGCCCGGGTCATGTAGTCGGCCAGGGATTCCTCATCGTAAACCACTTCCATGGCCCGGCCGCCCAGCACGTAGGAGGGCCGCACCAGCACGGGGTAGCCGATGGCGCCGGCAATTCTTTTGGCTTCCTCCACCGTCACACAGGTGCCGCTGGCCGGCTGCCTTAGTCCCAGCCCTTTGAGCAGGGCGGAAAACTTCTCCCGGTCTTCGGCCAGGTCGATGCTGGCCGGGCTGGTGCCCAGGATGGGGATGCCCTCCTTCTCCAGAGCCCGGGCCAGCTTCAAGGGCGTCTGGCCGCCGAACTGCAAAATCACCCCATGGGGTTTTTCCAGATCGCAGATATTTAACACGTCCTCCAGGGTCAGGGGCTCGAAATACAGCCTGTCGGAGGTGTCGTAGTCGGTGCTCACCGTTTCCGGGTTGCAGTTGACCATGATCACCTGGTAGCCGGCTTCTTTCAGGGCGTAGGCCGCCTGGACGCAGCAGTAGTCGAATTCAATCCCCTGCCCGATGCGGTTGGGGCCGCCGCCCAGGATCATCACCTTTTTGCCCGTCGCCGGGGCCACTTCGTTTTCCCGCTCGTAGGTAGAATAGAAATAGGGGGTGTAGGCCTCGAATTCCGCCGCACAGGTATCCACCAGTTTGAAGGCGGCCTTAACACCCTGCTGCAGCCGGTAACGGCGCACCGCCAGTTCGTCGGTACCGGCCAGGTGGGCCAGCTGGCGGTCGGAAAAGCCATACTGCTTGGCCCGGTAGAGGGTGGCGGGGGAAAGGCGGTCCAGGGGACGTGCGGCATCCTTCCCGTTTTCCCTGCAGGCGCCGGCCGTCTTCTGGTCTGACGCCCCGCCGGGGGCAAGGGCGGTTTCGTGCGGGCCGTCTGCTTCGTATGAATAATGGTTCAATTTGTTACCTGCCCGGGCCTGACCGGTGCCTGCCCCGTGATTGGACAGTCCGCAACCGCCCGTTTCCAAAGGCGGCTTAACCGGCCCTGCAATGCCATCCTGACCACCGTTCGGCTGTGCAGCGGCTGCTGTTTCCCCTGCCGGAAGGCACCGGTCATCCGTAACATGCACGCCGCCGTTACCCTGCAACTCCGCCACCAGTTCCCTTTCCATTTCCACTATTTCCCGGATGTTATCCAGGAACCAGCGGTCGATGCCCGTGGCGGCGTAGATTTCGTCAATGCTCATGCCCAAACGCAGGGCGTGGCGCAGGTAAAAGATGCGCTCCGGCCCGGGGGTGACCAGCCGCGCCCGTACTTCCTCCAGCAGGCCGTTTCTTTCCTTCGCGGATACCGGCGGGGTGATCTCTTCCTTCCCGTCGGCGCCCAGGCCGTAGCGGTCCTGTTCCAGGGACCGGATGGCCTTCTGCAGCGCCTCCTTGAAGGTGCGGCCGATGGACATCACCTCGCCCACCGATTTCATCTGGGTGGTCAGGGTGCGGTCGGCACCGGGGAATTTGGCGAAGTCCCAGCGGGGGATCTTGACCACGCAGTAGTCGATGGTGGGTTCGAAGCAGGCCGGTGTCTCCCGGGTGATGTCGTTGGGCAGCTCGTCCAGGTTGTAGCCCACGGCCAGCTTGGCGGCAATCTTAGCAATGGGGAAGCCGGTGGCCTTGGAGGCCAGGGCCGAGGAACGGGAAACCCGGGGATTCATCTCCACCACGATCATCCGTCCGTCCGCGGGGTTGACGGCGAACTGGATGTTGGAGCCGCCCGTTTCCACCCCGATTTCCCGGATCACCCTGATGGCCGCATCCCGCATGTCCTGGTATTCCCGGTCGGTCAGGGTCTGGGCGGGGGCCACGGTAATGCTGTCGCCGGTGTGGATGCCCATGGGGTCGAAGTTCTCAATGGAGCAGATGATCACCACGTTGTCCCGGCGGTCCCGCATCACCTCCAGCTCAAACTCCTTCCAGCCGATGATGGACTCCTCCACCAGGATCTCCCCGATGGGGCTCTGCTCGATGCCGCTGGCGGCCAGCTGGCGCAATTCCTGCACGTTGTAAGCGATGCCGCCGCCGGTGCCCCCCAGGGTGAAGGAGGGGCGGATGATGATGGGGTACCCCACTGCCGCGGCGAAGGCCAGGGCCTCCTCCACCGTGTTTACGTGGCGGCTGCGGCACACTTTTAAACCGATGCGCTCCATGGCCTGCTTGAACAGGTCCCGGTCTTCGGCCTTCTGAATGGCCTCGTACTGGGCGCCGATCAGTTCCACCCCGTAATGCTCCAGAACACCCCGCTTATATAACTCCACCGCCGTATTCAGGCCGGTCTGGCCGCCCAGGGTGGGCAACAGGGCGTCGGGGCGTTCCCGGGCGATGATCTTCTCCACCACTTCCGGGGTGATGGGTTCGATATAGGTTTTATCGGCCATGTGGGGGTCGGTCATAATGGTGGCCGGGTTGCTGTTCACCAGCACCACTTCGTAGCCTTCCTGTTTTAACGCCCGGCAGGCCTGGGAGCCGGAGTAGTCGAATTCGCAGGCCTGACCGATGATTATGGGGCCGGAGCCGATGAGCAGGATTTTTTTTATATCCGTACGCCTGGGCATAATGTTCTCCTTCCTGCAGGTAGTTGGTACGGTATAATGAAAATGTATAAGCGATAGGGCAGCGAAAACCGGGTGACCGGAAAAGTTTGCTCCGGTATTTAACCGTTCTTTTCCGGTAGAGTATGGCGGCGTAAGCGGTTCCGGGCCATCATGAACCCGCTTAAAAAATAATACCACAATCTGCGTTGCACGCAAACTTTTACTTTGGGTGGTGGTAAATTTGCTGTGGCCGGAAGAGATATTGATCCGGGAGGTGGGGCCCCGGGACGGTTTGCAAAACGAAGCCCGCCTTATACCCGCCGAACAAAAAATCGTTTTTAACGAAAAGCTGGTACAGGCCGGCTTAAAGTTAACCGGGACGGGAAAAGGGAACTGGCCACCCCCCGGCGAATTTAGACATAAATACCGGGATCGCTTTAGTTGAGTTAGCACACTTTAGTAATTACGGCGATCACCGTATTTATCGTGGCTGCCGGACGAGCACATTCATGGAAGGGGAGGTCTATTTTCATGCCCGATCAAAAGAAAACCAGAAAGATTGCCATCCTGGGCGGTCCGGGGACGGGGAAAACCACCCTGTGCAAGCAACTGGACGTGGATTACAGCATGGCCGGCTACATCAGCGATGTCTGCCTGGAATTTGCCCGTACCTACATTGCCTGGTACGGGGTACCCCGGAGCATTTTTGAGCAGTTTTTGCTTTACGAAGGGCAGAAAAGGCGGGAAGACGAGCTGTCCTACTGCGATATCATCTTTTGCGACAACGCCACCATTTTGAATTATGTTTACGGCCTTTTGAGTTGTGACTTCAAGAATCCCAAGGAAGTCTATGCCCTGATGAAGCTGTATGAATGGGCCATGCGGGACCTGCCGGAATATGATATTTTTTACGTGCCCCGGGAGTTTGCCGTGGAAAAGGACGGCATCCGGTATCAAGATAACGATTTTGCCGTGATTGTGGACGCCAAAATCAAGAATTTCCTGGATATCATGAATGTGCCCTATACCATAGTCACCGGGGATCTGGAATCCAGGGTAAAAATGGTTAAAGAGAAAATCGGCTTTGTGGAGAAGCGCAAACGCTGCGCCAGTGTCCACGAGGTGGCTTTACCAAAGGAAGGGGAAACCTGCGAGGTTTAAATTATGTTTGCGTCCGGATTTGCCGCTTCCGGCAAACCCTTTTGCCAGGACATGCCGGCTTAAGGGGTTATCCGGCCTTTCACGGGCGTTTCTCTTAGCAGATAAAGGTGCCCTGCCATCCGAGGAAAATTTTGCAGGATTTGCCTGATCTTCTGTCGAAAGGGGATAGGGAAAAAGAACAAGGGGGGTATGGGCATTGTCAGGATACAGATGGAGGATAATCTGCCCCGGGGTGATACCGACCGTCCTGTTACTTTTTATTCTGGCCTTTCCGGGGGTGGTTATGGGGGCGGCAGAGCCCTTTAACGACATCCGTGGCCACTGGGCGGAAAAATCCATGCTGGAAATGAACGCCTACGACATTGTACATGGTTACCCCGGCGGGCGGTTTCTTCCCGATAATCAGGTAACCATGCTGGAAGCGGTAGTGATGATCATCAACACCCTGGGCTTGAATGAAAAGGCCGGCCGGGTGGACCTGTCCGGCCTGCAGTTTCATCCCACCGTCAGCTGGGGCAAAGGGCATCTGGCTCTGGCAGCGGAAAGGGGCATGTTAACCCGTCAGGGTTTGCCGTTGATTGATAGCCGGCGGCTGGCCAGCCGGGTGGAGGTGGCCTCCATGGTTTGTCTGGCCCTGGGTTTGCCGCCCGCTCCCGAGTATTTAACCTTCAATGATACCGCTGATATTCCACAGCAGTACCGGGGTTATGTGGGTGCTGTGGTGAAAAACAAGATCATAATGGGTATGCCCGGAAATATGTTTTTGCCCGGTATGCCGGTTACCCGGGCGCAAATGTGCACCATATTGAACCGTTTGATCGACCGGAAGATGGTGGCCCCGCCTTCATCAATGGCCCTGGTGCGGGGGCGGATTACTGAAATAAACAAGGATGAACAAAAAGTAACATTGCGTAATCTGGTTGGTGAAAAGAGCGTCTATTTACCCACTGATCTGGCAATATACACGTCTACGGGAACGGTCTCCCCGACCTCCCTGGATAAAGGTAAGCGTTTAAAATGTATCGCCGACAGCCAGGGCCGTGTCCGCTATGCCAGCTTGCTGGACGAAAGCCCGCCGGTGGATTCCCGGGTGGAGGGCATGGTGGTGGCTTTCGACCGGGGGGACGGGGGTTATTCCCTGACCCTGGAAAACGGTACAGGTGACCGGGTTACTTATCCGGTGGAGGATGATGCCCTTCTGGAGAAAGGAGGACAAGAGCTGGACGCCCGGGATGTATTAAAGGAAGACTATGTGGAAGCCGGCTTAAGTGAGGACGGGCGGGTGGTGAGCATTGAGGTGTTCACCCCGCAGAGAATTGCCGCTACCGTAGTGAAGGTGGCTGACCGGGAGCTGACCCTGCGCAGCCGGGGCAGGGAAGTTACCTATGACGTGAGCAAGCAGGTGCGGGTGACCAGAAACTACATCCGTGAAATGAACTACGACGAACTCAGGCAGGGCGACCGGGTGGAAGCGGTGGTTATGAACCGCACGGTGTTCCAGATTGATTGCCTTTCCGGCGGTGGGGATGCGGACCAGATGGGGATGGTTTCCCGGGTACGGGATGATGCCGTCTACCTCTATGTGGGAAAGGAAGAAAAACGTTATGAACTGGATAACGGGGCGGAAGTAATCAAAAACGGCCGCACGGTGGACCCGGACAGGTTGAACCGGGGGGATTATGTGCATTATGAGCTGGACAGAGAGGGACGCCTCATTTATATCGAGGTCCTGGACGAGAAAGAGGGGGAATTTGAAGGTACTTTAAAATATATCACCTATGGGGGTCCCCCGAATATAACCATTGTGACCGGCAGCGGACTGGAGATGGATTATGATGTGGCCGCCGGGGCCACCATTTTACGGGATGGGGATGAAATCAACCTGAGTGATGTCATACCCGGCTCCAGGGCGCGCATTTTGCTGAAGGACGGCCGGGTGGATGAACTGGAGGTGCTGGATGACCGGAACCTGACCGTGGAAGGGCGGGTGGCCGGCGTCAACCGGGATAAATGGCGGCTGACCCTGGATATTGGCGGCCGGAATTTTACCTTCCCCGTAATGGCCGGTGTGGTAATCACGGGCGGGGAAGGGGAGTCACCGGACCTGGCGCATTTGGAAGGATACATGGTGGAGGCGCAGATAAAAGACGGCAAAATAGAAAAGATCAGCGTTCAGTAAAAAGAAAAATATTACAGCCAACCCTGCCGGTGTAAATTTACCCCAATTACCCCGGCAGGTTTCTATTTCGGCTCCCGGGGGTATTGTCCGGCACTTGTCCGGGAAGGCCCGGTATCATATAATTCCAGTATGATGGTATTTGTCCGCCGGTCATGAAAACAGGTGAACCGCCGGGGCTAATTACTTTCCGGGACTTTTGCCGCCAATTGTCATCCAGCGGATATTGCGTTTTTTAAAGTTCGTGTAAAATGAATACGGCAAACCCGTACGGGTATTGCCTGATTGGCGGGAAAGCCGGACGCCTCTTGTAAATAATGTTATTAAAGCGACACTCAGGGGGGGTGTTTCTGGAAACCAATGTTTCGCTGGGTATGGCCTTTCTGGCCGGGGTGGTTTCTTTTCTATCCCCGTGTGTTTTGCCGCTGATACCCACTTATATGACCTACCTCACCGGTGTTTCCGTGACGGAACTGACCGCACCGGAGGGGGCGCGCCTGCGCCTGTCCCTGCTGGTCAACGCCCTGCTTTTTATCGCCGGGTTCACCCTGGTTTTCCTGGCCTTCGGAATTTCAGCCAGCGCCCTGGGAAAATTGCTCATCCGCCATCAGAACCTTTTGCGTCAGGTGAGCGGGGTATTGATCATCCTTTTTGGCCTGTATATGGCCGGTCTGTTGCCCTTTAACTGGCTGCTGAGGGAAAAAAGGGTGCACTTTTTACCCCGGCGGGCGGGGGGTGTGAATTCCCTGCTCATGGGAATGGCCTTTTCCGCCGGGTGGACGCCCTGTACCGGCCCCATTCTGGCTTCCATTTTGCTGCTGGCCGGTCAGAGCGCCAGCCTCTGGACCGGGGCGGGCCTGCTGCTGATCTATTCCCTGGGCCTGGCCCTGCCCTTCCTGGCCGCCGCCCTGGCCCTGGGCTTCCTGGTGCAGGGGCTGCAGCGCCATGCCGCCCTGCTGCCTTTGATTGCCAGGGCGGGGGGGTGGCTGATGATTGGCGTGGGCCTGCTGGTACTGACCAATTCCTTTGGCCGGCTGTCGGGATACGTTCCCTTTTCATTTTAATGGGATGACCGGCGACTATTTTCCGAGGGGGGTTTGGGGTGAATAAAAAGGTTGTTTCCATAACTATACTGGCCGTGGTGGTCATCTGTGTGATTGGAGCGCTGCTCTGGTCCGCCCGGGGGGAAAAGCCGGCCAACACTCCCGGTGCCGGTGCGCCCCGGGCCGGTGGCGAAGAGCAAAAAAGCGGCCAAACCGGTACGGAGGTGGGCCAGGTGGCGCCGGATTTTTCCCTGGGCACTCCGGAAGGGAAAACGGTTTCCCTTGCATCTTTACGGGGAAAACCGGTAATGCTCAATTTCTGGGCCACCTGGTGCCCCCCGTGCCGGGAAGAGATGCCCGCCGTCCAGCAGTTTTTTACCACCAGGGGACAGGAGATACAGGTGGTGGCGGTTAACCTCACGTCCAGTGAAAGGACTCCCGGGGAGGTGCCCCGGTTTTTAAAGGACGGTGGTTATACATTCCCGGTCCTGCTGGACGTGAAGGGTGATGTGGCAAAGCAATATCTCATCCGGTACATTCCCACCACCTTTTTCATTGATGCTCAAGGGGTTATCCGTTACGTGCATACCGGTCCCATGAACAGGGAGATAATGCAGGAAGGCTTTTCCCGGGCAAAGGGAAGCTAAATATGTTTCGGCAGGCAGCCCGGCGCCGGAAAAAAGCCCGCCGACCCGGGCGACGGGTGACTAAAAGCCCTGACGCATACGGCGGGGACAGGTGTTCTATTCGCCGGGGACCGGGAATTATTTCCCCGCCTTTTTTTCTGTTTCATATACCCAGGCAATGACCTCCGCCACTGCTTGAAACAGCTCCGGAGGGATTTGCCGGCCGGCGCCCAGTCCGGTGAGGGTAAGAGCCAGCCGTTCATCCCGGTAAACGGGCACGTTGTTTTCCCGGGCCAGCCGTTCAATTATTTCGGCCAGCCGGCCCCGGCCGGCGGCCACCACCCGGGGGGCGTCATCCTTTTCCGGGTCGTAGGTCAGGGCGGCGGCAGCCCCTGGTTTGTTTTCAGTCATGATTTCAATACCGCCTTTCTGTCACGATTTTTTGCCAGCAGCCTGCCTTCCGGTTCAAATCACCGCATCCAGGGGGCGGTATGGTGGCAGGCCTTCCGGGTGCAGCAACTGGCAAACACATTTAACCGGCCGGGCGGCCACCTGAATGTCTTCCACCCGGTACCCCAGGGCGGCCAGCCTATCCTTTAATCCGGCGGCGGCTTTTTGAAAAAGGGGTACGAAGGATTCCGCGGATACGTTCACCCTGGCCGTCAACCCGGCTTCCTTCCGGGCCAGGTAGACCCAGGTTTCCCCCAGGGCGGGTGTGTCCACCCGTACCACCAGGGCGAGAGGGAATTTCCGCCCATTTTTTTGTTCCCGGCTGTCCCCGGACTCTTTTTCCACCAGGTAGAGTTCCCCGCTCCCATCCCGCCCGCGGAAGGTAAAAAAGCTGATCATCTCCTGGCCCGGAAAAAGGGGAACCGCTCCATTCAATATTTCCTGCCCCCGGGGGGAGGCCCAGGTTTCCCCCAGGAGATAGGCCAGGGCGGTCCGCACCCCGGCGGGACCGGTTTTCAGATCCAGGGTCTCCAGCCACGCCCTGGCTGCCAGGAAGGCGGGGCGTTCTTCCGGGGGCAATTCTGCCGCGGAGCGTAAAAGGGTCAGGGCCAGGGAACGGTCCAGGGGCAGGCGCCAGCGGAACATTTCCTGCAGCAGTTGGTCCGTGTCCGGTCCGGCAGGCAGGTTGAGGAGGCGTGTCGGATTAAATACTGCGGTTTCCATGGTGGGGGTTTCCGTCAGACGCTGCAAATGCAACATTTCCGGGGTGACCGCCGTTACCTGCGCCCAGAATCTGGCGGGCAGGGTAGCCACTTCCCCCCCGGCCCACATGACCTGCCCGGCCACCCGTACCGCGGCGGAGCCGCCCTCCAGCGAGAGCACTTCCACAGGTACCAGCTGGCCGGGTTGTATTTGCCGGGCTGGCTGTAGCCCGGGTGCGGGTTGCAGGATGATGCCCGGAATCTGCATAAAGGCACAACTCCCCTATCTTTTAAAGGGTGGCCGGAAACTTTCGTCCTTCCCCGGGACATTCATGCCGGTATTCTTTGCCTTTACCTACAGGCAAATTGTACCACAGGGCCGGTGATTTTAAAAGTAGCTATGTCCTGCGGGCCTGCGGGCTTAAAAATTTTTTTCGCGGGTTACCCCTGAAAGAGTGCCCAGGAAAATAGATTTCAACCGGGAACAGGAAAGCTATGGATGACCAACGAATGTTTTAAGGGGAAAGAATGGCGGAAATTTTTCCCTATCGTTTCTTTCCGGGAAACGGTTTATGCCCGGAGAGCGGACATTCTTTTCATTGCGAAGGGTGGGCCGAAAGTGGAGATGGGTTATTTGGCGGCTGGAGCAGTACTGGGGCTGCTGGCCGGCTGGCTGCTGGCCGGGGCCCGCTGGCGGGGTGTCCTGGCCGGGCAGTTGTTGGAGGTAGAGAGCCGTGCCCGGGCGGCGGAGAGCCTTTCCGGGGAATTGCGCCAGCAGGTGGGCCGGCTGCAGCAGGAACTGGTGGAACAGCGGCAGAGGCTGGAAGCCGAGCGGGAAGCCCGGGTGAAGGCGGAAACTTCTCTGGGGGAGGCTACTGAAAAACTGGCGGAACAGAAGAAGTTTCTGGACGAAACGGGCCGGCGGTTCAGCGATGCCTTCCGGGCGCTGTCGGCCGATGCTCTGCAGAGTAACAACCGGGCCTTTCTGGACCTGGCCCGGCAGGTCATGGAAAGGGTGCTGGCGGAGGCCCGGGGGGATTGGCAACAGCGTCAGGAGGCCATAGGCAGCCTGCTCAAACCCCTGCAGCAGGAACTGGAGCGTTATGCGGCGGGGGTGCGGGAAATGGAAAGGGTTCGCCAGGAGGCCTACGGCAGTTTGCAAAAGCAACTGGAAAGCCTGCAGCAGACCCAGCAGTTGCTGCAAAGGGAAACGGGCAACCTGGTCACCGCCCTGAAATCTCCCCAGGTAAGGGGGCGCTGGGGGGAAATTACCCTGAGGCGGGTGGTGGAAGTGGCCGGCCTGTCCCCTTACTGCGACTTTGTGGAACAGCTGTCCGTGGAAACGGAAGGGGGGCGATCTCGTCCGGACCTGGTGGTGAAATTGCCCGGGGACAGGACGGTGGTGGTGGATGCCAAGGTGCCCTTGAAGGCCTATATGGAGGCCATTGAGTCCGCCGATGAAAACGGGCGGCGCCTGGCCCTGCAGAGGCATGCCCGGGCGGTACGGGCACATATGCAGTCCCTGGGTTCCAGGTCCTACTGGAGCCAGTTTACTCCCGGCCCCGATTTCGTGGTGCTCTTCCTGCCGGGGGAATCCTTTTTCAGCGCCGCCCTGGAGCAGGACCGGGGTTTGATTGAAGACGGCCTGGCCAGCCGGGTGATCCTGGCCACACCCACCACTTTAATCGCCCTGTTACGTACGGTGGCTATAAGCTGGCAGCAGCATCACATGGCGGAAAATGCCCGGCGTATAGCGGAGACGGGGATGGAACTGTACGAGCGGATCTGTAAATTTGCCGAACATCTTGGGAAAATCCGGGACGGTCTGCAAAGGGCTGCCCAGTCCTATAACCAGGCCGTGGGCTCCTGGGAGGGCCGGGTGGTGCCGGGGGCCAGGCGTTTAAAAGAACTGGGCGCCGGACCACCGGGAAAGGAGCTGGCCGCCCTGCAGCCGGTAGAAACGGCCCTGAGGGAATTACCTGTGGCGGAGTGAAACCGGTGGTATATTAATGCCGGCCGGTACAGTTTAGGCACAGCCCTGGTTGAAGCGTTATGAACAACGCCCGGCGGGTAGAGTGCCTCGTTTCCCACTTTCAGGCAAACAATACGGCTATACGAACAAACGGCTCATGGGCGGAACCGGCCCGGCATGGGGTGCCGGGTTCCCGGAAAGGTAAGTTTCGGGATTGGATATCCTGGACCCCATAATGGGAAAGGAGTTCTTTTGGGCCAGTCCGGTAAAAATGGACTTAAGCGGCGTTTATTCCCCTTCTGGTTTGTAAAAGAGCAGTTTTTCTTCGTTTATCTTTAAAAATGAAGTGTTGACAAAGCCCCCATCCTCTGGTATGTTTAAACAGGAAAGAAGGGGAGTAGCAAATTTTCCCGGTTGCGTCAATCCGGCCTCCAGGCCCGCGATCGGGACGGTAATTGCCGGTTGCGAGACCTTCACCGCAAGGTGGAGGTCTTTTCATTTTGCCGCTCCCGGTGAAAGTAAAATGCAAGTATGGAGGTGAAAGACGAAGTGGATTTTTTTGGTGGGGGAAAAATATTTGCTCTGCTGACCATTGTCATGGCCGACCTGATGCTGGCCGGTGACAACGCCCTGGTTATCGGCATGGCCTGCCGGGGGTTGCCGCCGGCACACAAGCGCCTGGCGCTGCTCTGGGGTACCGGCGGCGCGGTGGCCCTGCGCATTTTGCTGACCGGCGGAGTTACCCTGCTCCTGGTCATCCCCTTCCTGCAGGCTCTGGGTGGTATACTGCTGATCTGGGTGGCCTTAAAACTGTTGCTGCCGGAAAAGCAGGTATGTGTAAACAACGGGGTTTGCCATAACACCGGCCTCATGGGTGCCATCAAGACCATCATTATGGCCGATGTGGTCATGAGCCTGGATAATGTGCTGGCGGTGGCCGGGGCGGCCAACGGCCATCCGGGGCTGGTTGTTTTCGGGCTGGCCTTAAGCATCCCCATTGTCATTGGCGGCAGCCAGCTGGTGTCCCTGCTGGTGGAAAAATATCCGGTGCTGCTTTTTGCCGGGGCGGCGGTGCTGGCCTGGACCGCCGGCCGGATGCTGGTGGAAGACAGGCTGGTCCGGCAGTTGACCGGAATTACAGGTATCGATCACCTGCCGGTGGAAACCGCCGTGCAGGTGGGCATCACTGTGCTGGTTCTGCTGGCCGGATGGTACCTGCACCGGCGCGGTCAGAAGGGGGAGTCAACGGCCCCTTCCCATCAGAGCATGAGCTAATCCCGGAAAAGGCCGGTTGGCCCTTTGCCTGCCGCGTCCGTTTAATTACGCCGGCCGGCAGGCAATAAACCCTCATCCCCGGTTTTTTCCGCAAAAAAGTGCTTGAACTCCAGAGGGGAAACCAGGCTGAACCGGTACTGCCGGTAATACTCCCGGATGGCCTGCAGGAATTTATCCCTTCCCATGACCACGTACAGGTTTTCAAACAGCTTCTGGCCGTTCCGGTAGTGCACGTTTTGATACCGGGACCAGGTATTAAATTCATCCACGCTTTTGTCTAACCCGTAAACATCCCCGTGGAAGCGGGGTTCCTGTCCGTTCAAGGCATAGGCGGTGAAGAACTGGACCAATCCTTCGTCCATATAGGGGGCATTGATCTGGTCGCTGCCGATGATATTGTAAAACCACTGATGGGCCACTTCGTGAAATACCGTCCCCGCCGGATTGTTCTGCAGCGCCCTTGTGGAAACAAGTACCATGGTGGAATATTCCATTCCCTCCAGGTACATGTCGTTCTCCACGATATTGAGCTGCTGCCAGGGATATTCGCCCACATTGTCCTGGAAATAGGCCAGAGCCCTTTTGGCGGTTTCCAGCACCGTTTGCACCCGGGACGACGGCGAATAGAAATAATAATGAATTTGCACGTCACCCAGGGTGATCACCGCCTCTTTATAAGAGCGGTTCAAGAAAATGGGCAAATCCCGGACCCTTTCCACAATGCCGTGGTAAACCTGCTGGTTCCCCTCCTCCCGGATCTTTTGCACATTGCTTAAAACCAGGCTGTATTCCCTGGGCACGGTGAAAAGCACTTCATAAGTCGAAGAAAGGTTTACGAAGGGGTCCCCGATTTCGGTAGGGGGTGAAGGGCGGCCGTCCACATTTAAGGTGGGCAGCCAGTTGCCCAGCCAGATACCCCGTTCATTCCCTCCCGACCGGTCGGCTATGTAGGGGATTTTCAGTTCAAAGTCGATGGTGATGTTCTGTTTGCCCGGAGGAAAGACGCCTTCCGGAGGTAGAATTTGGAGGACCTCCCCCTCCGCTTTAAAAGGAACGGGGGTTCCATTATGCAAAACCCGCTGGATGCTGATATATCCCCGGTCTTTCCCCCGCTGAAAAGCGTACTGGCGGATTTCGGAGGAGTCCAGGCCGACGTCCCGGTAACGGTTAAAATAGAGGTTAAACAGGATCTCATTCTTTGGTCCGGCACATTCAAAGGTGACTTCCTCTTCCCCGGCAATTGTTTTTTCCCGGGGGTAAAAGACCGCCCTGACCCGGTAAAAAGGGAGCGCATCCCCTTCCCCGGGGTTAAGGGCGGGAGCGGCGGAAACGGGGCCGCTTTGGGAAAAAAAGGGAAATACGGACCAGGTGACCGGGATGATCAGGGTAAGTACCAGCAGTACCGCCGCCAGCCAGAGGGAAAGGGTTGCTTTTCCGGTGGACCTTTCCGCCGGCTGGATAGCAGTCCCGGCTTTGTCTTGCCGTATTCTATTCAGGCAGGCAATGTTATTCTGAAAGGTGATCGTATAAAGGTGACCGGGGCCCAGGGTCTGCCGGGCGATGTCCAGCGCCCTTTCGGCTACCGCTTCCGCATCGGCGTACCGGCCCTGCCGGTAAAACGTTACGTATTTTTCTTCGAGATCTTTTAATATAGACAGCGGATCGTTGATATAAATCCCTCCTTTGCCGGAGGCCGGACGGACAGGCAAGCGGGCGGGAAAATGCCTCTTTCTCCCCATAATAGATTTTGACTTTTGTCGTCCAATTCCTTCCCCATAGGAAATGACTTTTTTCACGGTAAAAACCCGGTAAGGGGAATATTTTCCCCGGGGCAGGATTTTTGATTCATCATGTCGAAAGTTTCCCGGACTATCATATCAAGCACCAGGTCTGCGTCCACGGAGGGGGGGAGGGGACATTTGTATGAGGCGTTTTTGATTGGAGAGAAAGAAAAAGATGTTTTTAATCAATTCATTCAATCCTCGTTAAAACCCCATTTCCTGCAGAGTTACGAGTGGGGGGAACTGAAGAAGGGTACGGGCTGGGAGCCCATACGTTTGCTGATCACAGATAATAAGCGGCCGGTGGCGGCCATATCCCTGTTAAAGCGGCGGCTTCCCTTTTTCAACCGGTGCATTTTTTACGCGCCCCGGGGCCCCATCCTGGGGGAGGATTGTAACCGGGAGGGGGAAGATTTTTTCTGGGCGGAGGTCAAAAAAATTGCCCGGCAGCACGGCGCCATTTTTTTGAAAATAGATCCCGACGTAAATAAAGATGATCAGGAATACCGGGCCAGATTGCGAAGGTGGGGGTTTATCTCCCAGGGCCACCGGGAAGGCTTCGGGGGGGTGCAGCCCCGCTTTGTTTTCCGCCTGGATCTGGCCCCTTCCGAGGAAGAGCTCCTGGCGGCCATGAAACCCAAAACCAGATATAACATCCGTCTGGCGGAACGCAAGGGGGTCCGGGTGCGGCTGGCCGGGAACAAGGAAGATCTGGCTGTTTTTTATGAGTTACTCACGGAAACAGCCAACCGGGATCGCTTTCTAATCCGGTCGTACGATTACTTTGAAAAGATGTGGGACCTTTTTGTGGTTCCGGGTACGGCCCGGCTTTTTCTGGCCGAATACCAGGATCGGGTGATTGCCGGTACTCTGGCCTTTCACTATGGGGACCTGGTCTGGTACCTTTACGGCGCTTCGGGAAACCGATACCGCAATGTCATGCCCAACTACCTGCTGCAGTGGACCATGATCCGCTGGGCCAAATCCCTGGGGTGCCGCATTTACGATTTCCGGGGCGCACCCGGTGATGCCGACCCCGCAAACCCGCTGCACGGGTTGTACCGTTTTAAGGAAGGATTTGCGGCTACCTTTACGGAGTTCATCGGGGAATTCGATCTGGTCTTTTCGCCCTTCTGGTATTTCCTGTGGACCAGGGTCCTGCCCTCATACCAGCGGTTTCTCCGCTGGTTGCGCCGGAAAAAACAATCTTCGGAACAGGTGCCGCCGGCTACGGTAGAAGAATGATGTTTCCCCGGAGAAGGAGGAGGAATGGGTATGGAAGGCAATGGGACAGGCCGGTCCCGCTGGCTGGAAATCAATTTACAGGCCATTGCCCATAATGTGGAGCAGGTCAGGCTGTTGTTAAAACCCGGTGTGCGGTTGATGGCCGTGGTGAAGGCCGACGGCTACGGCCACGGTCTGGTGCAAACGGCCCGGGTGGCCCTGGCCCGCGGGGCCACCATGCTGGGGGTGACTCATCCCGAGGAAGGGGTGATTTTGCGGGAGAGCGGCATCAATGGGCCGGTTCTGGTTTTTCGCCCTTTGCTGCCGGGGGAGGAGGAAACAATTGTTGCTTACCGGTTGACTGCCTCGTTGAGTGATGTGCAGCAGGCCGGGCGCCTGGCGGCCGCCGCCCGCCGGGCCAGGCAGGCGGTTCGTGTCCATACCAAGATAGAAACGGGCATGTCCCGCACGGGATTCACCCCGGAGGCGTTGCGCGGGCATGTGGACGAACTGCTGCAATTTCCGGAACTGATCTGGGAAGGCATTTATACCCACTTTGCGGCGGCTACGGATCGCGCCTTTACCTTACACCAGTTTCAAACCTTCATGGATCTGGTCAATGATCTGGAAAGGCGGGGTATCCGCATCCCCCTCCGCCACGTGTGCAACAGCGCGGCCCTCCTGCTCTATCCGGAGATGCACCTGGATATGGTCCGGGCCGGCACTGTTTTATACGGGCAACTGCCGGCCGGTGTGACGGATGTTTCCCTTTCCCTGCAGGATACGTGGTCCTTCTGGGCCAGGATCGTCCACCTGCTGCCCGTGATCCGGGGAACCACGGTGGGCTACGGCCGAACCTACCGGGTGCGGCGGGATACGGTGCTGGCCGTGGTGCCCGTGGGTTACGCCGATGGTTTTGGTGTGGATGTGACTCCCCGGCCGGCGGGTTTTATGGATTTACTCAAAGTGCTGGTTAAAACGGCCGGTGCTTTTTACGGGCTGCCCTGGGGCACATGCCACGTCAGAATAAACGGAAAGACGGCCCCGGTGGTGGGGCGTATCGGGATGAACCTGAGCTGTGTGGATGTGGGCAATATTCCGGAGGCGGATATCGGTATGCCCGCCCTTCTTCCCGTGAGGCGCACCGTGCTGCGGGAATCCATACCCCGGGTTTACAGGGGGCTGGAGGAAGCAAAGGAACTGCGGCCCATGGTTTCAAATTTGCCGGCTTGAACGCTCACCGCCGCCCTTTTTTAAGAATTCCCGGACCAGGTAACGGACCACATCGCTGCGGCTGATAATACCCACCAGCTTGCGCCCCTGTACCACCGGCACCTTCTTAAAGCGGCGGCGGCTTAAAATTTGCGCCACATCGGAAAGGCCGGTGTCTTCGGTTACCGTGATCACATCGGTGGTCATCAGCTTTCGCACCGGTTCTTCCAGCATGGCCTGTATTTTCCCCTCCAGCGCCGCCTCGCCGTCATAGAACACAATGTAAGATATAAAGTCCAGAAAAGAAGGAGGCTCATGAACCTGCCTTAATATATCGGCATCGGTTATGATTCCCACCAGGTTGTTCCGGTCATCCACCACCGGGACGCCGCTTACATGCTTTTCCACAAAGAGGTTTAACACATCCCGCACCTTATCCCGGGCGTGTACCGTATAAACGTCACGCCTCATCAATTCCCCCGCAGTGATCACCAGGCATTTCCCCTTTGTTAATCAGATATGAATATGGTACATCTTTTGGCGTTAAATTTCAACGAACGTATGGAGCTTTTTCCGGCGATAATTCTTCAGCACCGGTTGCTCCTGCTACAATTATCCCGGCTGGTTTCCCTGGCGTCCTCCATAGCCAGGGCTCGGTGAATGGCATGGATGCAGTTACCGGCGATTAAGTATATCGTTCGCTCCGGATAACGCCGCACCTTTTTCATCTGACCACAGGGTTGCCGGAAGCAAGTATTAAAAGGGAGGAAGCCCTGGCCATGCTGGTGCGGATGCTGGGGCTGGAAGGAAAGAAAGCCGGGGTGGCATTGCGGCCGGACTTAACGGGCGTTTTCCCGACTGGACGCGGAACAGCCTGGCCCTGGCCCTGGCCGTGGAAAATGGTATTGTTACACCGGAGGAGACGGCCGGCTGGCAGGCGAACGAGCCGGCAAGCCGTTGGAAAATTTCTTTTCAGTATAACGTTATACTGGACAGTTTTCAGGAAATATTTTATAATTAGCGAAGGAGGTTTGCAGCAGCTACCAGTATCCCAATAATACTTGACAAAATATAACAATAATGCTACCATAAAATTATGGAACTGTTAACCATCAGCAAAGCGGCAAAAAAATTAGGTGTACATCCCAACAGCCTGCGCAACTGGGAAAAGCGCGGCTTAATCAAGCCTGTTCGTCTGCCCGGAGGCCAGCGCCGTTATTCCATGGACGAACTGAACCGGCTTTTAACATCCGGTCAGTTAGGTGACGAAAAAGAAACAGTTGTGCTTTACGCCCGGGTATCGACAAAAAAGCAGGCCGACGCGGGCAACCTGGACCGGCAGATGGAGCGGCTGCGGCAGTACGCCCGGGAAAACGGTTTTACC
>NZ_WHYR01000248.1 GCF_009428905.1 Desulfofundulus thermobenzoicus
TGGTTATCCCGTTCTTTGCAGTGGGCGATTTGGGCAGATACAGATATGGAAATTTGTATAATAGGTATGGTATCAAAAAAAGAGTGTCCCCAAAATATTTTATTAGAAGAAGGATGGAAACCACTGGATCATCCTGATTTAGCAAGTTGGTTAGAACTGTTATTGAAAGATCAAAAAACATTCAATGAATATTTCACTCAATTGCTATCAAATTATTCGTAATGTTCATGAGGTTTGAAGTGGAGAGTATCAATGATTTGATAAAATAGCCAAAGAAATGATCATCAGTCACCCGAAGATATGAGAGGAGCATAAAGTGAAAAAATTATTTATATCCGATCCAAAAGAACTTGAACAGGTTCAATCGTTTATTCATTCGCTCGTTCACAGTACAAAAA
>NZ_WHYR01000249.1 GCF_009428905.1 Desulfofundulus thermobenzoicus
TACATACAGCATTCAAACCATTGATCAGTCAAGACATGCGTATAACAAATTAAACAATTTGAGCGCAGGTGCAACGGTTGGCATCGTCGGTGCTGGACTTAGCGGGGTAGAGCTGGCCAGTGAACTAAGAGAAAGCCGTGCTGATTTAAACATTATTCTTTTCGACCGCGGAGAGCTGATTCTATCGAGCTTCCCAAAAAGATTAAGTTTGTATGTGCAAAAGTGGTTTGAAGAAAATGACGTAAAGATCATTAACTGTGCCAATATTACAAAGGTTGAAGAAGGTGTCGTTTACAACCATGATGACGCGATTGAAGCAGATGTCATCGTGTGGACAGCAGGAATACAGCCAAGCAAAGTGGTACGTGAGATGGATGTTGAAAAAGACGCACAAGGC
>NZ_WHYR01000250.1 GCF_009428905.1 Desulfofundulus thermobenzoicus
GTAGCACCTTGCGGATCGCAGGTTGCCGGGTTTCATCGGGCCAGTCCCTCCACCTCTCTGGATAAGAGTTTCAATTTGTCTTAAATATTAACACAATTCAAACAAAAGTCAACCCGACTTTATTGATAGGATTAGTTTTTATTAAAATTTGAGTCTTTTTTACTATTTTTACCCAAATAAAAAAGCCGTGCGGGCAGGCACAGCTTTTGTTAACGATAGGCTAAAATGCTCTTCATTCTAGTCCTTTTTCTTCTTTTCAGACCGTTTCTTCCATCCAAGATTCAGAGGACGGATCTTGTCTCCAGCGTTTTAGTTTGTTCATCGCAGACGGCTCAATCGCTTTCAGTTCAAGTGCCACGTCTATCAATGTGTCATAGTCTGTCAGGGTGACATACGG
>NZ_WHYR01000251.1 GCF_009428905.1 Desulfofundulus thermobenzoicus
CAAATATGCTGCTCTGGAAGCTCGATCGTTAAGTCTGTGCCAGGTGCTTCATAATGAAGCTTGTGGTAGTGGCGTTCATTGAGTATTTTGACCTTTTCGTTTAATGACGCATCATGCTTTTTCCAAGCCTCAACTGGATCTGCTTGATCAGCGCGTGCGACTTTAAAGATTTGATCCCACAATAACGTGACAGCTTCTTCATCTGTATGGTCAGGGAAAATCTTTTTCGCCCATTCTTTTGATGCAGCACCTACGACTGTCCAAGCGACTTTGTCAGATTGAACGTATTGACGATATGTATGTAGTGCTGAACCAGCAGCTTTTTGCTGTGCAGCGATTTTTTTCGAATCAATGCCTCGCAAAAGGTCAGGGCTTTCTGACAGGATGGTAATAAA
>NZ_WHYR01000252.1 GCF_009428905.1 Desulfofundulus thermobenzoicus
CCCTCAAACTGAATCATCACAAAAATGGACAAAGTCTTGAAAAGCAATTACCAGAAACGAAGACAGAGCAGGTTCTTGCCGCCATATGGCAGGACTTTTTAGATGTAGATCGCGTGTACAAAGAGGATCAATTCTTCGACCTTGGCGGACATTCACTAAAAGCGACTCAAACCATTTCCCGGATCAATCATGAATTTTCAATGAAGGCGCCTTTAAAAATATTATTTGAAAGCAAACATCTGGCACATCTGGCGCAAATGGTTGATGACATCAAAGGGGCGCCAGCCGTTCAGGAGGCTGAAATTCCAAAGCTTGAAAAGCAAACAAGCTATGAATTGTCTCATGCCCAGAAGCGTATTTGGTTCTTATCCACATTAGAAAAGAGCCATCATTAC
>NZ_WHYR01000253.1 GCF_009428905.1 Desulfofundulus thermobenzoicus
TGTCTGCATTAAATCTAAAATAGGTGTCACAATTTTACGCACCGTTTCCTTCTGTGATGCCCAAATACCGATCGGAACCCCGATCACGATAGAAATGACCACAGCGGTCAGAACGAGCGCAAGTGTTTGAAGCATTGGATGCCAGTAGCCTAAATAGTCGATCAGTAAAAATCCAATAAGTGTGAAAAGAGCAACTCCTCTTGTACTGATCCACCAAGCAATGCCGGCAAAGATAAGGGTTAAAATAATGGATGGAATGACGCCAAGTGCAGCTACAATTCCATTTACTGTTCCAGCTAATCCATTTGTGATGCCATCAAAGAAACCACCAAACGTTAATGTTAACCAGTCAACAAATCGATCGATATAATCCGCGAACGGAATTCTAGTTAAA
>NZ_WHYR01000254.1 GCF_009428905.1 Desulfofundulus thermobenzoicus
ACGTGCTATAATGTTCAGAAGATTTTTTAAAACTAGCTTTTATAATCTGAGGTGTGAAATCAAATGAAACTAACAGAAAAAGAAACTGAAATATTAGAGATTTTAGATGAAAACAGCCGCGCCGATTTAAATACAATTGCAAAAATGGCAGGCGTGACAACAGAAGAAGCCGAAGCCATCATTCAAAAACTTGAAGATCAAAAAGTCATTATTGATTATTCAACCATGATTGACTGGCGAAAAGTGGATGGTCATGAAGGCGTTACAGCAATGATTGATGTAAAAGTGACACCAAAAAGAGGCGTCGGATTTGATGAAATTGCTGAACGGATTTATCGGTTTCAGGAAGTGGAGTCTGTCTATCTCATGTCAGGTGTTTATGATCTTTCCGTTG
>NZ_WHYR01000255.1 GCF_009428905.1 Desulfofundulus thermobenzoicus
CAGCTGTACCAGCTAAGAGGACGAGTCGGGCGTTCGAACCGTGTCGCTTATGCTTATTTCACGTATCGAAAAGATAAAGTTCTTTCTGAAGTTGCGGAGAAAAGACTTCAAGCCATTAAAGAATTCACAGAGCTCGGATCTGGGTTTAAAATTGCGATGCGTGATTTAACGATTCGAGGAGCAGGGAATTTACTTGGTGCTCAGCAGCATGGCTTCATTGATTCGGTTGGATTCGATCTCTATTCTCAAATGCTGAAAGAAGCCATTGAGGAAAGAAGAGGCGATACAACGGCTCAAGATAAATTCGAGCCAGAAATTGATCTGCAAATTGATGCTTACATCCCAGACACTTATATTTCGGATGGCAAGCAAAAGATTGAAATGTATAAACAG
>NZ_WHYR01000256.1 GCF_009428905.1 Desulfofundulus thermobenzoicus
CATTTGAACGCGAGGGAGCATTAAAGCTGAGCTTTGACTATGCAGCGGCGTTATTTAAAGAAGAGACCGTCCGCCGGTTCGGAACTCACTTCCTGGCGATTATTCGTGAGGCGGTTCGTCATCCAGAGGAACAGATCGGCTTGCTCCATATACTAGATCAGCATGAACAAATAGAGCGTCTGGAGAAAAAAACCGAAGGGCAGACGAATCGTCATGAGCCATTCCATGTCCAATTTTCGCGTCAGGCGAAGGAAACACCGGATGCTATCGCCGTCATGGATGATCAAAGAAAACTCACCTACCGCGAGCTTGAGGATATGTCATATGCACTTAGCTGTGAACTTAAAAAACGAGGCGTAGAGAAAGAACAGACTGTGGCACTGATTCTTGAC
>NZ_WHYR01000257.1 GCF_009428905.1 Desulfofundulus thermobenzoicus
GCCCAAAAGCTGCGAATTTCTCAGCCGAGTGTCAGTCTTCATATTAAGAACTTGGAGCAGGAATTCCAGACCGTTCTGCTGAATCGTTCACCAAAGCAATTAACCGTTACACCAACTGGGGATATGCTGTACCATCGATCAAAACAAATCATTCGTCTCTATGAACAGGCGAAGCAGGACATTTATGAGCATCATCATTTGGCAAGAGGAAAGCTGACCATCGGGGCGAGCTTCACAATTGGTGAGTATGTGCTGCCGCAAATATTGGCAGAGTTTCATCAGCTCTATCCGCATGTTGATATTGAGGTGGTCATTGATAATACAGAGGCGATCGCCAGACATGTCCGTTTATTCCATGTCGACATCGGTTTGATCGAGGGACAGACCAATGA
>NZ_WHYR01000025.1 GCF_009428905.1 Desulfofundulus thermobenzoicus
CCCGGGGCCGAGGTCTCTCTGTCACCCCAGGAAATATTTCCACGGAGGTGTAAAGCCTGGTCATGGGGAGGCCGCTTAACAAGAAATGGTACAGTGTATCAGGAATTGTTAAGTTATTTGAACCAGGTGATTCCCTTTGGGGAGTTAAAGCTTTACAAAATAGGTGAAATAGCCAAACTGGCGGGGGTGAGCAGACGGACCATAGACTATTACACCAATCTGGGCCTGTTAAAACCCGTACGGTCGGAAACAAATTACCGGTATTATTCTCAAGAAACCCTTTACAGGTTAAAGGTTATTGAAGATATGAAAAGGCAAAGGTTTACCCTCGAGGAAATAAAGGAGCAAATGGACCTCCTGGACGACCGGTTATTCGCAATGGGCAGGGAAAGGGAGGGCGGAATGCCCGGGGCCGGTTTTCTTAAGGTTCAGCTGAAGGAACTGGAAAACCAGCTTGACCAGTTGCATTCCATGGTGGCCAATCCGGATATCTCCGGTCAGGGCGCTTTGACATTAAGGCAGGTGCTGATCCGGAACCTGGCGCTTATCCAGGCGTTACTCCTTTATGTCAACGAAATAATGCCCCTCTTGTGAATAAATACGGAACCATCTTTTGGATTAAATGGGGGAGGTAGAATTTGGAATGAACACTCTGAAGGTCTGGGTGTTAATGGGCGCCCTGTCCATTCTGCTGGTATTGCTGGGCAACGCCATCGGCGGCCAGGCCGGGGCGATGGTATTCCTGTTCCTGGCGCTGGCGATGAACTTCTTCGGATATTTTTACAGCGATAGGATAGCCATTGGCATGACCGGATCATACCCGGTTTCCGAGGCCGAGGCACCCGAGCTTTACGCCATGGTCAGGAGGCTTTCCCAGCGGGCGGGTATTCCCATGCCCCGGCTCTTTGTCACTCCTTCGGAACAGCCCAATGCCTTTGCTACCGGGCGCAATCCCGCCCATTCGGCGGTGGCCGTGACGGAAGGGATTATGCGGCTGTTGAACAGGTCCGAGGTAGAGGGTGTGCTGGCCCACGAAATTGCCCATATCAAAAACAGGGATGTGCTGGTGGGTACCATTGCCGCCGTTCTGGCCGGCGCCATCACCATGATGGCCAACGCCTTCCAGTGGGCGGCCATATTCGGGATGGGCAACAGCGACGATGAAGAAGAAGGCGGCAGTATGGCGGGCGGTTTTCTCATGGCCATTCTGGCCCCCGTAGCGGCCATGATTATTCAGATGGCCATTTCCCGCTCCAGGGAATATCTGGCCGACGCCACCGGCGCCCGCATCGCCGGTACGCCCGACGGTCTGGCCAACGCCCTGGAAAAGCTGGAGTGGGCGGCCCGGCAAATCCCCATGAATGTTAACCCGGCCACTTCCCACCTGTTTATTGTCAACCCCCTTTCCGGCACTTCTCTGGTAAAACTGTTCAGTACCCACCCGCCCATTCAGGACAGGGTGGCCAGGCTCCGGAAAATGAAAGTTTAACGGGTTATTACCCGGGTTGATTTACCGGGCAGTGATGGTCAGCCTGCCCGGTCCATTTTTTATGTCCCTCATTAGGTTCAGTTTCCCCGGGTGGAGTTGACAATGTTCGACCGCTTCCAGCAAAACGTCGTCGAGCTGGTCAAAAACGGAGATATCGACTACGGTATGGCATTTGAATCTGGCATTCCGAATCCTCGTTAAACTGACGGGTACGGGTATGTTACCTGCAATTCTATCCCTGCCGCCCGTTCACCTCTTCCGCCAGCTCCAGGATCCTGTTCAGTACCTTCTGTCTTCTGGCCTCGATGTCTTCAAAGTTCATGTAGGGGATATAATAGGTTTCCATTTCGTCGTGGGTTTTCTTGGCCCGGTGGATGAAGTCGGTGGCTTCCTCCATGCAGCGCCGGTACATTTCCCGGGCGGTATCCCTTTCGGCCAGCAGCAGTTGTTCGGCCACCGGCTTCACACAGGTCATGGTGTCAATGACCACGTCACCGTTCTGGGGTTTATAATAGTGGGGCTCCACGGAGTTGACCACGGCCATGTCCAGGGCGGGAAAGACCAGGTGTTCAATGCGGGACGGGTCCAGGGCGCAGTGGTAGGCCTCCACGTCAAAGCCGCGCATTAAAGCGGCGTCCATGATCCGGCGTACCAGGGTGGTTTTGCCGGTGCCGTCGTCGCCGTTGATAATATAGCGTTTCTTCAGATGACCCACAATGGTGTCCAGGTAACTGACCGCACCGTCGGGAGTATTGCCGGTGGCAAAGAGGTGCCGGGCTTTGGGGTTGTCGGTCTGGCGTGGTTTGCCGATGAAAATGTCATGGGTCAGTTCCAGGGAAAGGCGGTCAAAGGCGCCCACGTTAAATGCCCCGGTATCCCGGTAATAGCTGCGCACTTCTTCCAGGAACAAATGTGCTGCCGCCAGGTAGCGGTAGGCCCGTTTGAACAGCCGGCCCACCTCCTGGTTTAAAGCCATGATTTCCTTCTTGTGTGCCCGCAGGCCTTCCTCGTTCCAGTGATCCCCCAGGTGAATGATTTCATCCACTGCCCCCGGGTTTTTGGGATCCACCATGTGGGGGGCGGTGCCGTCCAGCAATGCCACCCGGATGGCCCGGATGACCACGCCATCCAGGGAACCGTTATCCGAGGAGCAGCAGTGAAATTCCACGTCGTAGCCCCGTTCCAGCATTTCCTCGCCGATCTTGCGCATGAAGGTGGATTTGCCTACACCCGGGCCGCCTTTGATGACGAAAATGCGGGTGGCGTCCGGTTCAATGATGTAGTCGTAAAAGGAATAAAAGCCCTGACAGGTATTGTTGCCCGGAAAAACCTTTTTCAACCTGCCCTTTGTGCCCACTGACCGCAACCTCCTTTTCCGGAAAGGCTGGCAGAAGGAAGACGCCAGTGCGGCGAACCCTTTACCAGGCGCCCTCCCCCCAATCCTTGCTGTGCCGGCCCCGGTTTGCTCACTAGTGATTATATCGGGCCGCGTCCCTGAATATGACAACATATTGCCGGAATGGTGCTGTTTGGACAAAATTCGTCAGGTATAAAGGCCTCCCGGCCATGATGGCGTGGATTATTTCGCCGGTTTCAACCAGGGCTTAAAGGGAGGGATAAAAGGTGACCCGGGGTTTGCGGGTGAGGGCGGATGTGCCGGAACGGGTATTCAAAAAAGCAGGGAGCGGGGAAAACCCGCTCCCTGCTTTTGGCATTCATTTTTTAGATGTCGAAGTAGAGGTAGAACTCATAGGGGTGGGGTCTGGTGCGCACTTCGTCGATTTCCTTTTCCCTCTTATAATCGATCCATGTTTCAATGACGTCCGGGGTAAAAACGTCGCCCTTGAGCAGGAAGGCGTGGTCCTTTTCCAGGGCATTGATGGATTCTTCCAGCGAACCGGGGACCTGCGGGATTTCCCGGGCTTCTTCCGGTGGCAGTTCATAAATATCCTTATCCAGCGGCTGGCCGGGGTCAATGCGATTCTCAATGCCGTCCAGGCCGGCCATGAGCATGGCGGCAAAGGCCAGGTAGGCGTTGCAGGAGGGGTCCGGCGGCCGGAATTCAATGCGCTTGGACTTGGGGCTGGGCGAGTACATGGGGATCCGGATGGCAGCCGAACGGTTGCGCTGGGAATAAACCAGGTTGACCGGTGCCTCATAGCCGGGAACCAGCCGTTTATAGGAATTGGTGGTGGGCGCACAGAAGGCCATTAATGCCGGCGCATGTCTTAAAAGCCCGCCGATAAAATACAGGGCCGTCTGGGAAAGCAGGGCGTAGCCCTTGGGATCATAGAACAAATTTACGCCGTCTTTCCACAGGCTGATATGGGTATGCATGCCGCTGCCGTTGTCGCCAAAGAGGGGCTTGGGCATGAAGGTGGCCACCTTGTTATGCTTCCGGCAGACGTTTTTAACGATGTACTTGTACATCATCAACTTGTCGCCCATATTGACCAGGGAGTCGAATTTCATGTCTATTTCCGCCTGCCCGCCGGTGGCCACTTCGTGGTGATGGACCTCCACTTTAATACCTGCTTTTTTCATGGTTAACACGATTTCGCTGCGCAGGTCCTGCAGGGAATCGTGGGGGGGAACGGGGAAATAGCCCTCTTTGTAACGGGGTTTGTAGCCAAGGTTGGGGTTTTCCTCCCGCCCGGTGTTCCAGGCCCCTTCATTGGAATCGATAAAATAATATCCATAATGCTGGTTCTGGGCAAACCTCACGTCGTCCAGAATGAAAAATTCCGCTTCCGGCCCATAGTAACTGGTGTCGGCAATACCGCTTTTCTTTAAATAATCCTCCGCCTTTTTGGCCACATAGCGGGGGTCCCTGGTGTAAGGTTTTTTGGTCATCGGATCAAAAATGTCACAAATCATTGAAAGAGTGGGTACCTGGCAAACGGGGTCCAGGACCGCTGTGTTGGGGTCGGGGATTAAAATCATGTCGCTCTCGTTAATTTTCTGGAACCCCCTGATGGAAGAGCCGTCAAAGCCGACGCCTTCCACGAAAATGCTGTCCATCAGGTCATCCATTTCCGTGAGTTCTTCGGCAGGCATGGAAAAGTGTTGCCACAGGCCCGGCAGGTCGTTAAATTTTAAATCGATTATTTCAATATTGTTCTCTTTGATAAATTGCAGTACCTCATCAGGCTTCACAAAAACTCCTCCTTGAATGTGGGAATGGAGGGAACGATAGTTCCCAAGGGCAACTCCTTTGCAAAGGAAAAACAAAAAAGACGCTTTTACCGCCAGGTCTTCCTCGACCTGTGAAAAGACGCCTTTGTCGATGGGTATATGTAGCTTTAGCAATAATATGGGAAAACCGGGAAAATGATAGAAATCTGACTGACCCGCGGGGTTGCCCGGCGGTACCCTCCCCTTTGACGGCCTCCTCTTCCGGGCAGGGAGCGATCCCCTTCACTGTTTATTTTTTATCACAGAGGATTATGTTCTGTCAATAATAAATTAGCCTGCTCCCGGGGGTTACCCTTTTTATGTATACCCGTGTTATAATGAAAGTCAATGACGAGAAACGGGGTGTGGTCTTGCATGTTCAGGACCCGCATAATCATAGCCCACAGCGATAAAGATTTTACCCGCCGGTTAAAGGAGATTTTACGCCATGCCGGTTATATGGTGGTGGGGGATGCCGGGGATGGACGGGTTTTATTGCAAATGGTTTTTCAAACCACACCGGATCTGGTGATCATGGAAGACCAGCTGCCCGGTGGGGAGGGGATCAGCGTACCCGGAATTATCGAGGAGCACCGGGTGGCGCCGGTGGTTCTGACTACCGGTGCGCTGCATTACAATCCAGCGGAACTGGTCCGTGTTCCCGGGGTGTACGGTATACTGCCCGGACCGCTTCTGGAGGAAATGGTGGTTCCCACCATCGAAATGGCCCTGGCCCTCTTCGAGCGGGTTATGCGCCTGGAGAAGGAGATCGGTGCATTGCGCCGTACCCTGGAGGAACGTAAACTGGTGGAGCGGGCCAAGGGATTGCTTATGGAAAAAAAAGGTTTGGGAGAGAGGGAGGCGTACAAATACCTGCAAAAGTTGAGTATGGATCGCTGCCTGTCCATGGCACGGGTAGCCCGGGAGCTGATCGGCCGTCTGGAAAAGAAGAACCGCGACCCTCTGTCATAAATTCCTTCCGGCTCCGGGGGTTCGCCTGTTTCCAGGAAACTGGTTCTTGTTTTTAAAAACCGGGAATGTATGTATACAGTATTTCCTGTGAATAAATCCTTGATTTTTGTCGCTCTCCTGCTATAATTAACCTTGTACAGTTAGGTGCAGGGCAACGGCGTCCTGATTCAGATCCACGCCTGGTGGATCTGAGTTGGGGCGTTTTATTTTTTGACGAGGGAGGGATTGACCATGCCCACCCTGACCGGGGAAGACGTGCTCCATAAGGCGCGGGAATATAATGTTAAATTCATCCGTCTGCAGTTTACCGACATCTTTGGCGTATTCAAAAATATAGCCATTACCGTGGAGGAACTGCCCAGGGCACTGGAGGGCCGGGTTATGTTCGACGGTTCTGTGATTGAGGGGTTTGTCCGGAACCGGGAATCGGACATTTACCTTTTACCCGACCCGTCCACCTTTGTCATTTTTCCCTGGCGACCCCGGGAGGGAGCGGTGGCCCGTCTCATTTGCGATATCCTTGCTCCCCAGGGTGAACCCTACGGCGCCTGTTCCCGGGCCGTCTTAAAACGAGCGCTGGCCCGGGCCGGCCGGATGGGCCTGGAATTCCGGGTGGGTGCCCAGGTGGAATTTTTCCTTTTTCATACCGATGCCCAGGGCAAGCCCACTGTGGTTACCCACGACCGGGCCGGTTTCTGCGATTTAACGCCGGTGGACCTGGGTGAAAACGCCCGCCGGGATATGGTACTCACCCTGGAAGAGATGGGTTTCAATGTTTCTTCATCCCATCATGAGATTGCGCCGGGGCAGCACGAGATCTTTTTAAAAGAAGACGATGCCCTGGCTGTGGCCGATACCATGGCTACCTTTAAATTTGTGGTGCGTACCATTGCCCAGCGCCACGGCCTGCACGCCTCTTTCATGCCCCGGCCGCTGGCCGGTTGCAATGGTTCCGGTATGCACCTGCACCAGTTTTTATGGCGGGACGGGCAAAACGCCTTTTACGACCCGGCCGGGGAACACGGCTTGAGCGAGCTGGCGTACCGGTATATCGCCGGGTTGATTGCCCACGCCGGCGGTTTGACGGCCATCGCCAATCCCCTGGTAAACAGCTACAAAAGGCTTCTACCCACCGACCTGGCGCCGGTGCTGGCGGCCTGGTCGGAGGAAAACCGCAGCACCATGATCCGGGTGCCGGCCCAGCGGGAAGGGGGTACCCGGGTGGTTTTACGCAGTCCCGATCCCACCGCCAACCCTTACCTGGTTCTGGCGGTCTCCCTGGCGGCGGGACTGGACGGCATCGGGCGGGGTTTAATGCCGCCCGCCCCGCTGGCCGAAAATCACGCCCCGGTAAAAGAACTGATTCGCCGGATGGGGCTTCCCCGCAACCTGTTCGAGGCACTGCAGGCCCTGGCTAAAGACCCCGTCATCAGGGAGGTGCTGGGACCCCAGATTACCGGCCGTTTCCTGGAGGCCAAGGAGGATGAATGGGAACGCTACCAGTCCCAGGTGCACCAGTGGGAACTGGATGAGTACCTGACATACTTTTAGTCCGGTCCGGTGGGTCCAGGGCTAAAAGCCCGGGCACATGCGTTGAATAGCCAGTGTGTCAGAGAACCGTCCCCTGACACACTGCTGACACACTGACACATGACACATAAGGAGGTGGTGCCTGCCGAAGGTATATATCCATTGATTCCCCTTTGCGCTGTTCCCGAGCAACCACCGGAGAAAAGGGCGCCGGCCGGTCCAGATAGAAAGAAAAAGGGCACCGGTGAAAAGGCGCCCGGAGAAAGCCGGCCGTCAGGCAAACCAGGGCCGGCTCCCAAAGACCACATTATTGATTTTACCTTATTTTTCAGGAGGATGGAACCATGAGTTTTAGCAAGGGTATTAATGCCAGCGCGGCCACCATGACCCGGCTGCGCACCGGCGAGAGCCAGTGTCCTTTCAGCGGTATGTGTGTCACCTGCCTGGACGGCTGCCCCGGATTGTGCGAAGTGGGCAAGTCGGCCGTGCGGGGCAAGGAAGTGCTTTATCCCCAGCCCTTCGGCAAGACCACTTCCGCTTCCCAGAAGGATTATCCCGTGGACTACTCCCATTTCAACATCCTGGGTACCGCCGTGGGCGCCCACGGAATCGAAGCGGATCCCGATAAGGCCATTTTCCCGGCGGTGAATCTGGAAACCGCCGTGGGTGCCGGCGGCGACCTGAAACTGCGCCTGCCCATTGTGGTGGCCGCCATGGGTTCCACCAACGTGGCCGCCAACAACTGGGACCACCTGGCCGCCGGGGCGGCCATTTCCGGCGTGGGCATTGCCATTGGGGAAAATGTCTGCGCCATGGACCCGGATGTGGAAATTAAAGGCGGCCGGGTGGTGCATTCGCCCAACCTGGCCCGGCGGGTAAAAGACTTTCAGGACTGGTACAACGGCAGTGGCTTTATTGCCGTGCAGGCCAATGTGGAGGATACCACCCTGGGGGTGCAGGAATACGCCGTTGAAAAGCTGGGCGTGGAGGCCGTGGAACTCAAGTGGGGCCAGGGAGCCAAAGATATCGGCGGCGAAGTGAAATTAAACACCCTGGAGCGGGCCTTGCAGTTAAAGAGCCGCGGCTATATCGTCCTGCCCGATCCCACCGATCCCAGGGTGCAGGAGGCCTACCGCGCCGGTGCTTTCAGCGAATTCGAACGCCACTCCCGCATCGGCATGGTGGAATACGAATCCTTTATGGCCCGGGTGGAAGAGCTGCGCAGAGCGGGGGCCAAATATGTATTCCTGAAGACCGGAGCCTATCGCCCCGTCGACCTGGCCCGGGCGGTGAAATATGCCTCCGACGCCAGACTGGACCTTCTGACCGTGGACGGGGCCGGCGGCGGTACGGGCATGAGCCCCTGGCGGATGATGAACGAGTGGGGCGTACCCACCGTATACCTGCAGGCGCTGCTGGTGAAATACCTGGATAAGCTGGCGGCCAAAGGTGCCTATGTCCCGCCTGTGGTCATGGCCGGCGGCTTCGCCCTGGAAGATCATATGTTCAAGGGTCTGGCCATCGGCGCTCCCTATGTAAAGGCCATCGGCATGGCCCGCTCCGCCCTGTCGGCGGCCATGGTGGGCAAGACCGTTGGCGAAGCGGTGAAATCCGGCAAGGTGCCTGCTGAATACAAAAAATACGGTGAAAACCTGGAGCAAATCTTCATTGCGGCCAGTGAATTAAAAGAAAAGCTGGGTGCCGAAGCCTTTGCCCGCCTGCCCGTGGGGGCCATCGGCGTCTACACCTACTTCGAACGGCTGGCCCAGGGTCTGCGGCAGTTTATGTGCGGTGCCCGCAAGTTTGCCCTCTCCTATATCACCCGGGACGATGTGGCCGCCCTCACCAGGGAAGCGGCGGAAATCACCGGCATCAGGTATATTATGGACGTGGATGCCGAAGAGGTGGAACAGATTCTGGGTTAAAAACAAAAAAATCCTGTTGCCATGGGCAGCAGCAACAGTTATAATAAATACATCTCAGGTGGATATCCTATGGGTACAATGGTGTGCCCGTTTTAATGACAGGCAATGATGCCCTCGGCAGGCCTTTTACGGCCCCAAGAGGGCATTTTCTCTTCCCGGGAAGGGTGATAGATAGCTTCCAGGCAATCCGCAACGGCCGGCGGATTTTGTGAGGAACAATACAGGAGGAAATCTCCATGGCGGAACAGAGAATTGTGCTGGTCGACAGCGATGCCACCTGGAGAAAAACCATAAAAGGCATGCTCACCAAACTTGGTTACTGGGTGGTGGGAGAAGGGGCCGATGGGCTTTCCGCTCTGAAATTAATCCGCAGCCGGCAGCCGGACCTGTTAATTATCGATGCCGGCGTGCCGGGGATGGATGGGCTGGAAGTGGCGCGCATTCTCCATGAAGATAAACTGGCCCCGGTGATCGTACTGGTCAGCGCCATGAGCCCCGGTCTTCTGGATAAGGCCCGGGAGGCCCGGGTAGCCTCCCTGTTAACCAAACCGGTGGATGAAACTACCCTGTGGTCCGCTGTGGAACTGGCCCTGGCCAATTATCAGGAGATTGTCAAGCTGGAAAAACAGGTGGAGGAATTAAAGGAAACCCTGGAAACCCGCAAACTGGTGGAACGGGCCAAGGGGATTCTGATGGAAACCATGGGACTTTCCGAAGCCGAGGCTTTCCGGCGTATGCAGAAACAGAGCATGAACAAGCGCATTTCCATGCGCCAGGTGGCCGAGGCGGTGATTCTGGCCCACAACTTAAAAGTGTAAGTGCGGTATGATGATGTACCGGTTTGGGCAATGGCGCCCCTGCAGGAGAAAGATGAAGAATCTTCTTCCAGGGCGCCTTTTTAGTTTTAATCAGTGGAAGGTGGTTGCTTTATGGATGCGGCAGTAAAAAACGAAGTGATAAGCAGAGCCAGGGAACTGGGGGCAAAGTTCATCCGCCTGCAGTTTACCGATATCCTGGGCGTGCTCAAAAACATGGCCATCACCGTGGAACAGCTGGAAAAGGCCCTGGATGGAGAGTTGATGTTCGACGGTTCCTCCATTCACGGTTTCACCCGCATTGAGGAATCGGATATGTACCTGCGCCCCGATCCCAAAACCTTTGCCGTTTTCCCGTGGCGTCCCCGGGATGGGGCCGTGGCCCGGCTGATGTGTGATATTTACAATCCCGACGGGACCCCTTATGCGGGCTGTCCCCGCAACACCTTGAAAAGGGTGCTGGCCGAAGCGGCGGAAATGGGCTTTACCATGAATGTGGGGCCGGAGCTGGAATTTTTCCTCTTTCATGTGGATGCCGAAGGGCGTCCCACCCTGCGCACCCACGACAAGGCCGGTTATTTCGACCTCAGTCCCGTGGATCTGGGGGAAAATGCCCGGCGGGCCATGGTGCTCACCCTGGAGGAAATGGGCTTTGAAATTGAAGCTTCCCACCACGAGGTGGCTCCCGGACAGCACGAGATCGACTTCAAATATGCCGATGCCCTGGATTGTGCCGATAAAATCGTGACCTTCAAGTTTGTGGTGCGGACCATCGCCCAGCGGCACGGCCTGCATGCCACGTTCATGCCCAAGCCGGTTTTCGGCATCAACGGCAGCGGTATGCACACCAACCAGTCCCTGTTCCGGGGCAATGAGAACGCCTTTTATGATCCTTATGCTCCCGACGGGCTCAGTGATATTGCCCGGTACTATATCGGCGGCCTGATGAAACACGCCCGGGCCATAGCGGCCGTTACCAACCCCACGGTGAACTCCTACAAGCGCCTGGTACCCGGCTATGAGGCTCCCGTCTATATTGCCTGGTCGGGGCGTAACCGCAGTCCCTTGATCCGTATTCCGGCCAAGCGGGGTATGTCCACCCGTATTGAATTGCGCAACCCCGACCCGTCCTGCAACCCCTATCTGGCCCTGGCGGTGTGCCTGGCGGCCGGGCTGGACGGCATCAAAAACCGCATTGAACCGCCGGCGCCCTGCGACCGCAACATCTATGAAATGACGGCCGCCGAGCGGGAAGAACTGGGCATCGGCAGCCTGCCCGCCAGCCTGGAGGAAGCCTTGCGGGAACTGGAAAGGGATGAGGTCATCCGGAAAGCCCTGGGCGAAGATGTCTACGCCAAGTTTGTGGAAGCGAAACAAAAGGAATGGGACAATTACCGTATCCAGGTGCATCCCTGGGAGGTAGAGGAATACCTGAGCAAGTTTTAACTGGCCAATAATTTTGGGTTACCATCCTCCATCAACCCTGTCCGGTCTTTTGACCGGCGGGGCATTTTTTTCCGGCAAAAAATTTGACAAAAACCACTTTCTTTTTGGTATTCTTATGTTATACTATGATCTAGCTTTGATTATCCGCCGGAGGTGGCGGTCTGCACAATTTTTATCAGGGTACGAGGAAGTACCAGTTACCGGGGCAATGGGGCCCACGTGCAACAGGTTGGTATAACGCCCTCCTGGCAGCGTGGCCTTTTTTACTTCAAGCGGACCCCGGGGAAAGGGAGAGGTGTTCAGGTAAGTGGCTCAGTTGACTAACGATGACGTGCGCAACCTGGCCAGGGAACTGGGGGTAAAATTTATCCGCCTGCAGTTTACGGACATCTTCGGCGTGCTCAAAAATGTTTCCATTACCGTGGAGCAACTGGATAAGGCCCTGGACGGGGAGCTGATGTTTGACGGTTCCTCCATCGAGGGTTTCGTCCGCATCGAAGAGTCGGATATGTATTTGCGGCCGGACCCCGCCACTTTTGTAGTTTTCCCCTGGCGCCCCCGGGATGGTGCCGTTGCCCGGTTGATCTGCGACATTTACAATGCCGACGGTACCCCTTTTATTGGTGATCCCCGTTATGTACTGAAACGGGTTATCGGTGAAGCAAAGGAAATGGGCTATGGCATGAACGTGGGACCCGAGGCGGAATTTTTCCTCTTTCATGTGGACAGTGACGGGCGGCCCACCACCATGACCCATGACCGGGCGGGGTACTTCGACCTTACCCCGGTGGACCTGGGAGAGGATGCCCGCCGGGATATGGTGCTGACCCTGGAACAGATGGGCTTTGAAATCGAAGCATCCCACCACGAGGTGGCCCCCGGGCAGCATGAAATTGATTTTAAATATGCCGATGCCCTGGACACGGCCGACAAGGTGGTTACCTTTAAATTCGTGGTGCGTACCATCGCCCAGCGGCACGGGTTGCATGCCACTTTTATGCCCAAGCCCATCTTCGGCATTGCCGGATCGGGTATGCACTTAAACCAATCCCTGATGAAGAACGGGGAAAACGCCTTTTTCGATCCGGGTGCACCCATGCAGTTGAGTGAAACAGCCCTTTTTTACATTGGCGGTCTGATGAAGCACGCCCGGGCCATTACCGCGGTAACCAACCCCACGGTAAACTCTTACAAGCGCCTGGTGTCCGGCTATGAAGCCCCGGTGTACATTGCCTGGTCTTCCCGGAACCGCAGCCCGCTGATCCGGGTGCCGGCCAAGCGGGGGAATTCCACCCGCATCGAGCTGCGCAGCCCCGATCCGGCCTGCAACCCCTACCTGGCCCTGGCCGTATGTTTGAAGGCCGGCCTGGACGGCATTAAAAACCGTATTGCCCCGCCGCCTCCCTGTGACCGCAATATCTACGCCATGACCGAACGGGAGCGGGAAGAACTGGGCATCGGCTGCCTGCCCCAGAATCTCAAGGAGGCCATGGATGAGCTGGTGCGGGACGAGGTTATCCGGGAAGCGCTGGGCCCCCATGTCTTCGACCGCTTTATGGAGGCCAAGCAAATTGAATGGGACCGTTACCGCACCCAGGTCCATCCCTGGGAGCTGGAAGAGTATCTCACCAAGTATTAAGATTACCGGCAGGGCATTTTTGCCTGCTTGATGATATTTCCCGGGACTGCTGCCGTGATGGCCGTCCCGGGGTGCGGAGCGGCGGGGAAAGGACCGCCTGCCGCCCGTGGTTTGACCAAAATAACCCATAAAAATAACCTGTACCGGTCCAATGACGTACCGGTGGATGTGGGCAACGGAGCCCGCGCGCAGGTCACGCCTTCAACGGGGAAAGTGATTTCTTTAAACTGGACTTTACCCTCGACAGGCCTGCCGCGGGCTTTTTTTTACTCTTTTTGACTAGCCTTGCGGGAAGGAGAGACGGAAATGCCTCGAGTTGTGGTTAAGCCGGAAGTTTGTATTGGATGTCACCTCTGTGAGATCTGGTGTGTGGTGGCCCACTCCCGCAGTAAAAACATCCTTAAGGCCTTTCTCCACGAGAGGCCGCGGCCGGTGCCCCGGGTGGTGGTGGAAGAAAACCTGCCGGCCACCCTGCCGGTGCACTGCCGGCACTGTTTTGAGCCGTCCTGCGTGGACGCCTGTATCAGCGGGGCACTTTACAGGGACCCCCTTACCGGCCGGGTGGAGCACGATGCCCGGCGCTGCGTGGGCTGCTACAGCTGCGTCATGGCCTGTCCTTACGGCGCGGTGGCCATTGATGAAGTCAACCGCAAAGTGGCCAAGTGCGATCTGTGCACGGAACTGGGGGAACCGGCCTGTGTAAAACAGTGCCCCAACGGGGCGCTGGTTTATCAGGATTCGTTAACCAGTTAACATCCACTCCCGGCCAATAAGTTAAAAACACGTACCCGGTACATTTGACTTATTGGGAAAGGCGGTTGGTGGCGGTACACCAAGGAAGGTTAGCAAGGAGGAAGCTTATGGAGAGGTTTGATTATTTGATCATCGGTAACTCGGTGGGTGCCGTCGGTTGTATGGAAACCCTGCGCTCTTTTGACCGGGACAGCTCTGTGGCTGTGATTGGGGAAGAACCGCACCATGTTTATTCCCGGGCCCTGTTGCCCTATTACCTGGACGTGGAAGTGCCAGTGGAAAAAATGCTTTACCGCCCCGCCGGCTTTTATGAGCGCCTGGGGGTAACCCCCATACTCGGCCGGCGGGCGGTGAGCCTGGATGTGGCCGGCCGGGTGGTGCGGATGGATGACGGGCGGACCATCGCCTATGGCCAGTTGCTTCTGGCCACCGGCGGGCGGCCCGTTGTGCCCCCCGTACCGGGAATGGATCCGGATAAGGAAAACATATGCAACTTTGTGGCCCTGCAGGACCTCCAGCGCATCGGACGACTGCTTCCGGCGGCCGGGCGGGTGGTGGTCCTGGGGGGCGGCATTATCGGGTTAATGGCCGCCGAGGCACTGCATAAAAAAGGTCTGCAGGTCAGTGTGGTGGAACTGGCTCCCCGGGTGCTGGCCCCGGTGCTGGATGAAACGGCTTCCCGTCTGGTGGAGGAAACCTTCCGCCGTTCCGGGGTGGCCATTTATACCGGCACCACCTTCAAAGAAGTTATGGGCGGGGAGCGGGCCACCGGTGTGGTGCTTACCGACGGCACAACCCTTTCCTGCGACCTGCTGGTGGTGGCCGTGGGCGTGGTGCCCCGGACTGATCTGGCGAAGGAGGCGGGCCTGGCGGTGAACCGGGGTATCCTGGTGAGTAAGCGGATGGAAACCTCCGCCGCCGGCGTGTATGCCTGCGGGGACTGTGCCGAGGTGTACGATTTCCTGCTGGGTGACCGGCGGGTGCTGCCCCTGTGGCCCAATGCCTATGCCGGCGGCCGGGTGGCTGCATACAACATGCTGGGTATGGTGCGGGAATACGACAATGCCACCGCCATGAACGCCATGCATTTCCTGGATCTCAACCTGATCACCGCCGGCCTGAACACCATGGGTGAAAAGGACGGTTTCCAGGTGATCAGCAGGCATGACGGCAACTCCCGCAGCTACCGGCGTTTTGTGCTGAAGGACGACCGGATCTACGGGTTCACCCTGGTGACGGGCATTGCCCGGGCGGGCATTTTCCTTAACCTGATGCGCAAAGGTTGTGCAGTCACTGCCTTTAAAGATAAGCTGCTGGAAGAAAACTTCGGTTACGTGGACACTCCGGAAGCCACCAGGTGGGACTTACTCAGCTACGAGAAAGAGGTGGAACGGCATGCGGCCGCAAGTCAGTGAGCGTTACCTGCCCGAAAAGGATTCCCAGGCCTGTGGACTGTTTGGCGTAATGAATACGGCCGGGGAAAGGTTTGGCGGAGAAATGGCCATCAACGCCATGGTGAACATGAAGTGCCGGGGCAACGGCCTGGGGGGCGGCTTCGCCGTTTACGGCCTGTACCCGGAATACAGGGAATATTACGCACTGCACATCATGTTTGAGCGGCAGCGGCTGGAGGCCAAGGAAATGGTGGATGAGTTTCTGGCCTGTCATTTCCACGTGGTTTACGATGAAGAAATACCCACCAACAAACAGGCCACAGTGTTGAATCCACCGCTGGTCTGGCGCTATTTCGTCTCACCCCGCCAGCATCCGGAAGAGGATAACGGCCTGTCCGACGACGAGTTTGTGGTGGAAAAGGTGATGTTTATCAACACCCGCATCGAAGGCTCCTACGTATTCTCTTCCGGTAAGGACATGGGCGTTTTCAAGGGGGTGGGTTTCCCCGAAGAAATTGCCGATTATTTCATGCTGGACCGGCTGTACAAGGGATACATCTGGACCGCCCACAGCCGCTTTCCCACCAATACGCCGGGATGGTGGGGTGGGGCGCACCCCTTTTCCATCCTGGACTGGACGGTGGTGCACAACGGGGAGATCTCTTCCTACGGCACCAACCGGCGCTATCTGGAAATGTTCGGCTACTACTGCACCCTGTATACGGATACGGAAGTGATGGCCTATGCCGTGGACCTGCTCATGCGCCGGCAGGGACTGCCCATTGAGGTGGTTTCCCGGATCTTCGCCCCGCCCATGTGGGACATCATCGAGCATATGGACGAAAACCGCCGGCAGCTCTACCGGACGCTGCGCATGTCCTACGCCCCCCTTTTGATGAACGGTCCCTTTACGGTCATAGTGGCCCACCATAACGAAATGTTCGGCCTGACCGACCGCATCCGGCTGCGGCCCATAACCGCCGCGGCCGCCGGGGACCTGGTCTTTCTTTCGTCCGAAGAAGCGGCCATCCGGGCGGTGGCGCCACGGCTGGACCTGGCCTGGACGCCCCCCGGCGGAGAGCCGGTGGTGGCGCGGCTGCATACCAGCGACCACCTGGCCAGCCTGGCCCGGGCCGTGTAACACCCGTAAGTTAATGACCGGTGCCAGGCACCAGATTTATTAACTTAATGGCGGGCGTCTTCCGCCGGGTCACCAACAAGATCACATGATGAGGGTGAGATAAACATGTATTCCCATCTGCTACCCGAATTTCTGGTTGAACGGCGCAACGACCGGTGCATCAAGTGCCGGGTCTGCGAGCGGCAATGTCCCAATGAGGTGCACCGGTATGATCCGGAACTGGATCTTATGTTCAGTGACGAAAGTACGTGTGTGGGCTGCCAGCGCTGTGTGGTTTTCTGTCCCACCGGCGCCCTGACCGTATACCCGCACCCCACCACCTACCGGCCCCATGCCAGCTGGACCAGGGAAAAGATGCAGGATTTAAAAAAGCAGGCGGAAACCGGGGGGGTTATTTTAACCGGCAGCGGCAATGACAAGCCCTTCCGCATTTACTGGGACCACCTGGTTTTAAACGCTTCCCAGGTAACCAACCCGTCCATCGATCCGCTGCGGGAGCCTATGGAACTGCGCACTTACCTGGGGCGCAAACCGGACACCCTGCAGGTGGAAATGTGCGGCGATCATGTTTCCATTGTATCCCAGCTCTCACCCAATGTGCCGGTGGAAACACCCATTCTTTTTTCGGCCATGTCCTACGGCGCCATCAGCTACCAGGCCTTTGTATCCCTGGCCATGGCCGCCAGAGAAGCGGGCACCCTGTTCAACACCGGTGAAGGCGGCCTGCCCCGGGAAATGCGGGAAAAGTTCGGCAGGAACGCCGTTGTGCAGTGCGCCAGCGGCCGCTTTGGCGTGGACCCGGAGTACCTGAATGCGGCGGCCGCGGTGGAGATCAAGATCGGCCAGGGGGCCAAGCCGGGTATCGGCGGGCACCTGCCGGGAGAAAAGGTGGCGGCCAACATTGCCCTGACCCGGATGATTCCCGAGGGCACCGACGCCCTTTCTCCGGCGCCGCAGCATGACATATACTCCATCGAAGACCTGTCCATGCTCATCTACGCCCTGAAGGAGGCCACCAACTACGAAAAGCCGGTTTCCGTGAAAATTGCCGCGGTGCATAATGTGGCGGCCATTGCCTCCGGGATAGTGCGGGCCGGGGCGGACATTGTGGCCATTGATGGTTTGCGGGGCGGTACCGGTGCGGCGCCCAAGATTATCCGGGATAACGTGGGCATTCCCATCGAGCTGGCCCTGGCCGCCGTTGACCGGCGGCTGCGGGAAGAGGGCATCCGGCACAAGTGCTCCATCATCGCGGCCAGCGGCATCCGCTGCAGCGCCGATGTGATCAAGGCCATTGCCCTGGGGGCGGACGCGGTGTACATCGGCTCGGCGGCACTGGTGGCCATGGGCTGTACCCTGTGCCAGAAATGCTACACCGGCAAGTGCGCCTGGGGCATCTGCACCCAGGATCCCTACCTCACCCGCCGCTTGAACCCCGAAATTACCAGCCAGCGTCTGGTGAACCTGCTGCGGGGCTGGAGCCACGAGATAAAGGAAATGCTGGGCGGCATGGGTATCAATGCCATTGAAAGCCTGCGGGGCAACCGGGAACACCTGCGGGGTGTGGGGCTGGAAAGCTGGGAACTGGATGTACTGGGAGTAAAAGGAGCGGGGGAGTGATAGTATGGCGGTAACCTATGCCCGGTTTGGACTGCGGGAAATGTTTCTGGGCGGGGTCAGGTCCCTGGAGGAACTGAGAAGTCGCCTTACGGTAAAGGGATCGGAAGCGAAAATTGACGCCCGGGATCTGGTGCACAAGGAAATAAACGACCTGATCCGGGAAGCAGCCCTGGGTGGTGCGCGCAAGATCACCCTGTATAATGTTTGTGGTCAGCGTTATATCGGCACCCGCCTGTTCCTGCCGGAAAGGGAGGATAAAATAGAGATTCATGTTTATTCCACGCCGGGCAACGACCTGGGGGCCTTCCTGGCCGGGCACCGCATTGTGGTACACGGCAATGCCCAGGACGGGGTGGGCAACACCATGGACGACGGGGAAATCGTAGTCCACGGGCGGGCCGGTGACATTGTGGGCATGTCCATGCGCGGGGGTAAAGTATTTATCCGGGACAGCGTGGGCTACCGGGCGGCCATTCATATGAAGGAATACACCGGCAAGGTGCCGGTCCTGGTCATCGGCGGTACGGCCCAGGATTTCTTTGGCGAGTACATGGCCGGGGGTGTGGTCATCCTGCTGGGCCTGAACCTGCAGCCGGGGGAGCGGCACCATGCCCACTACATGGGTACGGGCATGCACGGCGGGGTGATTTACCTGCGGGGGGAAGTGGCCCCCTACCAGCTGGGAAAGGAAGTGGGCGTGCTGGAACTGGACGACAGCGACCGGCGGGTGCTGGAGAGACATGTGGGTGAATTTGCCGCCCACTTCGGCCAGGACGCCGCCGGCATCCTGGACGCCCGGTTTGTGAAGCTGCTGCCCGTTTCCAAAAGACCCTACGGCCGGATTTACGCCTATTAGGTTATGGTATTATTTGCAGCGCCTGGCATCTGGCGGCGCTGTTTTTTATTTCGTATATATGTTCACGGTAGGGTGATATATGTTAAAATAAAGCTATTCCAGTAGAACGGGGGGATAGGGTGTGAGACATACCTTAGCGGTGCTGGTGCTGAATAAGCCGGGGGTGCTGGCCCGGATTTCGGGCCTGTTGAGCCGGCGGGTGTTCAATATCGAAAGTATTGCCGCCGGATATACCGAGGAGCCGGACATCACCCGTATTACCATTGTGGTCAACGGGGACGACCGGGAACTGGACCAGGTGGTCAAACAGCTGTCCAAACTGGTGGATGTGATCAAGATCCAGGAACTGCAGACCAACGAATCCATAGAACGGGAGCTGGCCCTGATCAAGGTGAAGGCGGATCCGGCCCGCCGCTCCGATATAGTCGATATTGTGGAGATCTTCCGGGCCGGCATTGTGGATATCAACCGGGAGACCATGGTCATTGAATTAACCGGTGATGAAGAAAAGATTAATGCCCTGTGCGCGGTTCTGGAAGATCACGGCATCGTGGAAATGGTACGTACGGGCAAGATCGCCCTCCGCCGTGGTCCGGGGGCGGCCAAGCATCATCCGGGTCCGGTAAATAATGTTTTGTAACAGGTAAGTATTGACATATTCCCTGTAAAAAGGTATATAATATGTTGTAATAAAAGACTTGTGGTCGAAGGGGAGGATCTGGCCGTGGCCCAGGTAAAAAGGATCATGATTAGCCTGCCCGACAACCTCCTGGCCGAGGTAGACGGGATTGTGGCGGCGGAAAGGCTGAACCGCAGTGAATTAATCCGGGAGGCCATGCGTCTTTATATTGCTGAACGCAAGCGCCGGCAGTTGCGGGAACAGATGAAAAAGGGCTACCTGGAAATGGCCAGTATCAACCTTGCCCTGGCGGTGGAACAGTATCGCCTGGAAGCAGAAGTGGTACGACAGTATGAGAGGGCGGAGGTAAAATAGCACATGCCCATGCATGTCCGCCGCGGTGACATTTTTTACGCGGACTTAAGCCCCGTGGTGGGTTCTGAACAGGGGGGAACCAGGCCGGTGCTGATCATTCAAAATGATATCGGTAACCAGTACAGCCCCACCACCATTGTGGCGGCCATTACTTCCCAGATTGCCAAGGCCAAACTCCCCACCCACGTGGAAATGCCCGCCAGGCCCGGCGGGCTGGAAAGGGATTCGGTCATCCTGCTGGAACAAATTCGCACCATTGATAAGAGCCGCTTAATGGAAAAAGTCACTTCCCTGAGCAGTGAAGCTATGCAAAAAGTGAACCAGGCCATTGAAATCAGCCTGGGACTGGTGGAAATTTAAAAACCGGACAGGCACCTGCCAAAGGTGCTTTTCTGTTATTGGGGGTGGCATTGATGTCGCCCGTTATCGGCATTACCTGTGCCTGGGACGAACCGGCCGGCCGTTATTTTTTAAGCCGTTACTATACCGCGGCGGTGGAAGAGGCCGGGGGAAGGCCTGTATTGCTCCCCCACCCGCCGCCAAAAAGGAGCGGCATGGTTTTACCGGCCTTTCTGGACGGGCTGATTCTCTCCGGAGGTGGTGATGTGGACCCCTCATACTTCGGGGAAGAACCGCTGCCCGGATTGGGCGAGATTGCCCCGGAGCGGGACGCCTTTGAAATGGAACTAACCCGCCGGGCGCTGGCCGCCGGTCTGCCACTTCTGGGCATTTGCCGGGGTGCCCAGGTATTGAATATTGCTGCCGGGGGAGATATTTATCAGGATATAAAAAGCCAGGTTCCCGGGTGCCTGCAGCACGGCCAGCAGGGTCCCCGCTGGTTTCCCAGCCATAATATAACCATAGAGGGAGGTACCCGGTTGGCCCGGATTCTGGGCAGCGGAATCCGGCGGGTCAACAGCTTCCATCACCAGGCTGTCCGGCGGGTGGCCCCCGGTTTTAAGGTGGCCGCCCGGGCCACCGACGGCATCATTGAAGCCATTGAATACAGTGGTCCTGCCTTTGTGCTGGGAGTGCAGTGGCATCCCGAAACCATGTGGGAACGGGATGGAACCGCCCTGGATCTTTTTAAGGCCCTGGTGGAGGCAGCGGTTAATTTTTCAGGCGGCGCTTAAATCCAATGACTAACGACCATTTTTTAAGGGAGCTGATATTTATGCTGGCCATAACCGGCGGCCGGGTAGTGACCATGGCCGGGCCCGTGTATGATCCCGGGATGGTGCTGGTGGAAGGGGGCAGGATTGTCTCCGCCGGCCCGGCCACGGGGGTGCCGGCCGGGGCGCAGGTAGAGGACGTTACGGGGATGTGGGTATTGCCCGGATTTATTGATGCCCACTGCCATGTGGGCATCTTTGAGGAGATTTACCGGGAGGAGGGGGACGACACCAACGAATTCACCGATCCGGTCACTCCCCACCTGCGGGCCATCGATGCCATAAATCCGGCGGACCTGGGTTTTAAGGACGCCCTTTCCGGCGGGGTGACCACCCTGGCTACCGGTCCCGGCAGCGCCAACATCCTGGGCGGGGAAATGCTGGCCATGAAAACCTGGGGACGGGTGGTGGATGCCATGGTCCTGCAATCTCCAGTGGGGTTGAAGGCCGCCCTGGGGGAAAATCCCAAGCGCAGCTACGGCAAGGAGAAAAAAATGCCGGCCACCCGGATGGCCTCGGCGGCCCTTTTGCGGGAGAGTCTGGCCAAAGCCCTGGACTACGGTCGTAAACTGGACGCGGCCGCAGGTGGTAAGGGGGAAAGGCCGGACCGGGATTTGAAAATGGAATCCCTTTTGCGTGTATTGCGCCGGGAAATCCCCCTGCGTGTCCATGCCCACCGGGCCGATGACATTATGACCGCCCTGCGCATAGCCCGGGAATTTAACCTTAAGCTGGTGGTGGAACATTGCACCGAGGGACATCTGGTGGCCGGGGAACTGGCGGATTACGGAGCCATGGCCGTGGTGGGACCGGTGATTACCAGCCGGGTTAAAGTGGAGCTCAAGGGCATTTCCCTGCAAACGGCCCGGGTGTTGTCAGAAGCCGGTGTGACCATGGCCATTATGACCGATCACCCGGTGGTGCCTATCCAGTATCTGGTCCTGTCGGCCGGGTTGACCACCCGGGGCGGATTGTCCGAGGAAAAGGCCCTGGCGGCCATTACCCTGGACGCGGCCCGTATACTGGGCCTGGAAAACCGTCTGGGCAGCCTGGAACCGGGCAAGGACGCCGATATCACCATCCTGTCCGGGCATCCTTTCGACACCCGGACCAGGGTGGTAAAAACATATGTTAACGGTTATCCGGCATATCAATACTAATACAGGATAAACGCCCCATTTCCAGGCGGGTAACCGTTCATAAAACGGCTTCGGCAAATAGCAAAAGCAAGTCCTGTCAAAGGGAACGATGTTGTAGTAACCGGTGCGGGTCATGGGAGCAAGCGGGACAATATCGTGCCTGAAACGGACTGACAGAAATTATTACCCGGCAATTTCTGTAATAGTCATATCCTGTAGAACAAATGACCTGTTTCGACTGTGTAAATGATCCAATAGCGGCTTCACCTTACCGGCTTCAGACGGTCATAATTCCCCGCCGACAAGATTCGCCATCTTTTTTATGAAAATATATGGATCCTGCGGGAGGATTCAATTCCTTTGCGTCGAATGTATTACTCCTGAATAACGAGGAAAGATCATACTTCAATGTCAATTGATGTCTTTATTTGTCGGAGGTGCGGGGGTTGAGGAGAGATTGTCTGGATGTGCTGGTGGTGGATGACCAGCCAGGTGTCCGTTACCTGCTGGATATTTTGGTAAAAGAGGCCGGCCACCGGGTTCATACGGCCGAGAACGGGCTGGAAGCCATAGAGAAGGTGCGCCAGATCCGGCCCCATCTCATTTTTATGGATGTGCGCATGCCCCTCATGGGCGGACTGGAGGCTTTGGGACGCATCAAGAGAATAGTTCCCGAGGCGGAAGTGATAATTATGACCGCTTATATTTCCGATGAGACGGTGAACCAGGCGCTGCAAAAAGGGGCATTGTGTTGTATGGCCAAGCCCTTTGATATTGAAAAGGTCAAAAACCTGCTGCGAGACTTTGCCTGGCAAAGGGACAGGGAATATTTCCTGGCCGGCAGTTATGTCATTTAAAAGGACCCGGGGGCAGGAAAAGGTAACGGTTTTTTTTTTACGTAAACAGGTTATACTGCATACATTAAAGTGGTAATACCACGGTTTGCCTCCCTGTTCTACGGAACAGCGGGATTGCCTGGTACAGGGAAAGAAACCGGATAATTGCCGGTTTGAATACCAATCATTAAGTTATAAGGTTGGTATTTCTTTTGGAGGTTTGTCGCCGATGAACAAATATTACCGCATAATGGATGCCAACTTCAACCGCGCCCGGGAGGGGTTGCGGGTGGTGGAGGAGGTGGCCCGCTTCATCCTGAATGATCCCGGCCTGACCATGGAAGCCCGCGAATTGCGCCACCGGCTGAGCCTTGCCCAGCAATTCTTTCCCGGGGGAGGGGTTGCTTTTTTGCATGCCCGGGATGTGGCGGCCGATGTGGGTGCCGCTGCACCCCCGGCCGGGGAGGAAGAAAGGGATGTCATTCAGCTGGTGCTGGCCAACTTTAAGCGGGTACAGGAAGCGGCCCGGGTGCTGGAGGAATACGCCACCCTTTGTGATGGGGAAGGCCCGTTTAAAGAGATCCGTTACCGTGCTTACCGCCTGGAACGGCAGGTGGTGGAGCGGCTCCGGCAACTGGGGCCGGAGGATTCCGTTCCGCCGGAACGACCTGTGCCTGTACCGGCAGGGGGGTACCACTGTCACCGGAGTAGAGCTGTTTGCCGGATTGATTGTTCCCTTTATGTAATCACCGGGGATAAGTTCGGCCATGGTCGGCCCATTGTGGAAGTGGCCGTGGCGGCCATTGACGGTGGGGCCACCGTGTTGCAGTTACGGGAAAAGGACTTCACGTCCAGGCAACTGGTGGACGTGGGGCACCAGCTGCGCCATCTGACCAGGCAGCGGGGCGTGACCTTTATAGTCAACGACCGGGTGGACATCGCCCTGGCCGTGGATGCCGACGGTGTGCATCTGGGACAGGACGACCTGCCCGTTGGTATGGCCCGGCGCATTTTAGGACCGGGAAAAATCATCGGCATTTCCACCCACAGCCTGGAACAGGCCCTGGAGGCACAAAGACAGGGGGCCGATTATATCGGCGTGGGGCCGGTTTATGAAACCCATACCAAGGATGATGTGCTCCCCCCCGTGGGGGTGGATCTGGTCCGGCAGGTGTCGGCCCGGGTAAGCATTCCCAAAGTGGCCATAGGCGGGATCAAGGCCCACAATGTGGCCGAAGTGATGAAAGCAGGAGCCGATGGAGTGGCGGTGGTGACGGCGGTGTGGGCCGCCGGGGATGTATCCGGCGCCGCCCGGGAACTGCTTTCCCGGGTGCGGGAGGCGGGGGCTGGTAACCGGTGAAGGTAACAGTTCGCCGCTGGTCCGATGGCTTGCTCGCCGTGGTACTGTCAGCGCGGGGCACTGGAGTGAGCGTGGACAATACGGCGACAAAGTGGTTTTATTGATTATTTATACAGAACGCTGACATTACGGGCATCATCTTTCCGATGCCCCTTTTGTTTGGAACGCTTGATTTACCGCAGCCCGGCCAATTTTTCTTTTTCTTGTGCCGTGATTTTTTTTGGAGTATAATCCATCAGAGGAAGGGATAATCTTGAAGCTCCACGAGTTGGGGGAATTTGGCCTGATTAAGCGTTTGTCCGGGGATTTGCTCAGCCGGCCGGCGGAAGTGATCCGTGGGGCGGGGGATGATGCGGCTGTTTTGCAGCTGGACGGCTCCCTGTGGACCCTCTTGACTACGGACATGCTGGTGGAAGGGGTGCATTTTTCCCTGGAATGGGCCAGCCCCGTGCAGGTAGGGATTAAGACCGTAGCGGTAAATGTCAGTGATATTGCGGCTATGGGCGGCTGGCCGGCCCACGCGGTAATCTCCCTGGGATTGCCTGAAAGATCAACAGTGGAGGAAATTGATGAACTTTACCGTGGTATCCGGCAGGCGGCCGGGGAGTATGGTGTGAACATCGTTGGTGGAGATACGGTGAAAAGCCCGGACCGGCTGGTGATCAACCTGACCCTGCTGGGATATGTGGAAGCCGGCCGGGCGGTTTTCCGCAGCGGTGCCGGGGTGGGGGACCGGATTTATGTTACCGGTGGCCTGGGGGCTTCGGCGGCCGGTTTGTTTCTCTGCCGGCACCCGGCGTTGCCCGTGGATCCGGCGGTGGCGACCTGCCTGCGCCGTGCCCACCTGGAGCCCCGGGCCAGGCTGGCGGCCGGGAGGCTGTTGTCTGCAGCCGGGGTTACGGCCATGGATGATATCAGTGACGGCCTGGCCGGGGAATTGATGGAAATTTGCCGGGCCAGCGGTGTGGGCTGCCTGGTGCGGGAAGAGGCTATCCCGGTGGATCCCCGGGTGCGGGCGGTAGCCGACCTGGCCGGGGTGGACCCCCTGCAATGGGTGCTATCGGGGGGGGAAGATTTTGAGCTCCTTTTTACCGTGCCCCCCGGACTGGCCGGGCCGGTGGAAGTAAAACTGGCCGCCGCCGGAGAGAATTGTTACTGCATTGGCGAAGTGATTCCATCCGGCAGTGGTCTCTTGCTGGAAAGGGCCGGTGGACGGGTGGTTCCCCTGCAGGCCCGGGGTTACGATCATTTCGCCGGATAGGGTATTTGCCGGCCGGTCCCGGGCCGGGGATTTTACCGGGTGTCGGTTTTAAAAACCGGTATTCTATAACGTCTGAATGGAGATTGGTGTTGATCGATGGAACTGGTATGGCAAACCCGTTCCGCCGGGGAAACGGAAGATTTTGGCCGCCTGCTGGGCAATCTGCTGGCGCCGGGCGATGTTTTATGTTTGTACGGTGATTTGGGTGCGGGCAAGACGACCCTGGCCCGGGGAATAGCCCGGGGGCTGGGTGTCGGTGGTCCGGTGACCAGTCCTACCTTCAATCTGATCCATGAATACGACGGGCGGCTGCCCTTTTATCATATGGATGTCTACCGCCTGAGCGGGACGGAGGATATGTTCGACCTGGGCTATGAGGAATACTTTTACGGCCGGGGAGTGACCCTGGTGGAATGGGCCGAACGGGCAAGTGAAGTTTTGCCCGGGGAGCGGCTGGACATTTATCTGGAGGCGTATTCCGGTGAACCGGACTGGCGGGAAATACGGTTGTTTTCCCGGGGGAAACGTTATGAGGAACTGGTAAAGGAGCTGGATGCCCTTGTACGTACTGGGCATTGAGGCAGCCACACCGGTGGCGGCGGTGGCCGTGGTGGATGGGGAAAAGCTGCTGGCCGAACGGATGGTGCATAACCAGCGCACCCATTCGGTGAATCTTTTGCCCATGATCAAGGCGGTGCTGGAAGATGCAGAAGTAAAATATAACGTGTTGTCCGGTATTGCCGTTTCCGCGGGCCCCGGTTCCTTTACCGGCCTGCGTATTGGTATGGCTACGGCCAAAACCCTGGCTCAGGTGTGGGGACTACCCGTGGTGGGCGTCAGCACCCTGGAGGCTCTGGCTCACCCTTTGACCGGCCAAAAGGGGTTGATTTGCCCCATACTGAATGCCCGGAAAAACGAGGTATACGCAGCCATCTACCGGACGACGGACGGCCGGCTGGAGTTGCTGGACGGTCCTATGGCCGTAGAACCCGGGGAGTTGGCCCGGAATTTAAAGCAACGGAAAACACCGGTAACCATCCTGGGGGACGGGGTGCCCGTGTATGGCCGGTTTTTCCAGGCGGAACTGGGAACGCAGCTTTTTCTTGCCCCGGGCAGCGCCCGCTGGCCCCGGGGGGCGGCGGTGGCCGAACTGGGTTACCGGCGGTTGCGGGACGGGGGAGGCGTGGACCCCCTGGCCCTGCTGCCGCAGTATATCCGTCCCCCGGAGGCGGAGGTTAAATGGATGCAGAAAATAAAAAGATAAGCCGGTGGGCCGTATGGAACTTACCTTTAGGGATATGACCTTTGAGCATCTGGAGGAAGTGCTGGCCATCGAGCAGACCTCTTTCCCCACCCCCTGGTCCCGTTATGCCTTTTCCTATGAACTCCTGGAAAATGAATTTGCCTGTTATATTGTAGCTTTGCACGGTTCCAGGGTGGTGGGCTATGCGGGTATGTGGTTGATTCTGGATGAAGCCCACGTCACCAATGTGGCCGTTCACCCTGCCTGGCGGGGTCAGAGGGTGGGCCGCAAGTTGATGAAAGAATTGATCCGCCGGGCGGCTCTGCTGGGTGCCGTCCGGATGACCCTGGAGGTACGCGCCTCCAACCGGGTGGCCCGTAACCTGTATCAGTCCCTGGGTTTTGTGGAAAGGGGCCGGCGGCGGGGCTATTATACCGATACCAGAGAGGATGCGCTGATTATGTGGATGGACCCGCTAATTGTGTAAATTAAAATTGCTTGAGGGGGGTGTTGCCGGTGAGCGGTAGTTGGCGACTGGTCATCCGCCTGGGCGGGCTGGTACTGGTGGGCGGGGCGCTTTTGTCCGGATTGCCTTCAGGATGGGCCATTGGTCTGGTGGTGGTGGGGTTTGCCCTTTTTTTGCTGGCCGGCGGTGGAGGGTGAAATTGCTGACTCCGGTTGGTCAACCGTGAAAAAAATATGGACAGGGCCTACCGGTTATGTTATAATCTGACTAACTGAACAGGTGGACGGGTGCGCCTGCTGCAGGCAGGGTAGAGGGAAGTCAGTGTGAATCTGACGCGGTGCCGCCACTGTAAATGGGAAGCCATCCACAGGAGGCCACTGGCGCATTGAGCCGGGAAGGCGTGGAGAGGCGATGATCCATGAGCCAGGAAACCTGCTCGTTCCTTTTCACCGTTTGTACCTGCGGTTCATGGGGAGGTGAAGTGTTTTCGCGGAAAAACCCCCTGCATCCGTTACGGGCAGGGGGGTTTTTAGTTTGGGTACAATTAAATGGGAATAGGTGCCTTATCCCGAGGGATGGGGCTTAAATAAAAGTGGTGCGTTCCCTTTTGCCGGGGGAGTTCCTTTAAATGATCGAACTTAAAGGGGCAATGACCGGCCGGCAGAAAAGGGCGAGCCTATTCCACTCCTTGTGCCGGCGGACACCGGGGGTTGGTGTGGTTTGTCCTTTGGGGGAAGCGCTTTTTTTATCCACCCGGTGCGGACGGCAGGGAAGTTATCGCAGTTTGCCCGGCGTTGCCGGTGTCTGTGCTTGTTCCGTCACCGGCCTGCCTGTGCAGTGGCGGGGGCGGGCCCCCCCTGTGGCCGGGGGTAAGTACCGGTGAGAAGAAACAGGGGCCAAAATGTTTCTCCCACGGACGGCAGCGTGGGCATCACGGATTTATTAACCGTTCCGGTAGGAGGTTTTGTTTATGAAACACAGAGTTTCCCTCTTTCTTTTGCTGGCAGTCCTGTTGCTGTTCTTTCCCCAGCAAAACGCCTGGGCCATGCACATAATGGAAGGGTTTCTACCTTTAAGATGGTGCCTTTTCTGGTATGCCGTTACCCTGCCCTTTCTGGTGGTGGGAATATTCTCCATTTATAGATCCGTCAGGGCCAATCCGGGGGTGAAAATGCTTCTGGGGCTGGCCGGCGCCTTTGCCTTTGTGCTGTCGGCCTTAAAATTGCCTTCGGTAACCGGTAGCTGCTCCCATCCCACCGGGGTGGGCCTGGGGGCCATCCTTTTCGGCCCGGCGGCCATGAGCGTGCTGGGTTGTATAGTGCTGCTTTTCCAGGCGGTGTTGCTGGCCCATGGCGGTATAAGCACCCTGGGGGCCAATACCTTTTCCATGGCTGTGGTGGGGCCGCTGGTGGCCTACGGCCTGTTCCGGACCGGCCAGGTGCTGGGTTTGCCCCGGGGTTTGTCCATATTTCTGGCCGCCGCCCTGGGGGATCTGCTGACCTATGTCACCACGGCCTTTCAGCTGGCCCTGGCTTTTCCCGCCCCGGACGGAGGAGTGGTGGCCTCCCTGGTCAAGTTCATGGGCATCTTTGCCGTTACCCAGATTCCCCTGGCCATCAGCGAAGGTATTTTAACCGTGATCATTTTTAACTTCCTGGCCGCCCATAACAGGAACGAGCTGGAAGAACTAAAAGTGCTTTCCCGGGAGGCGTAGAACATGGGTACCGCATATAAAAATCTCTTGCTCATTTTACTGGTAGCGGCCCTGGCCGCTTTTCCCCTGGTTGTGAACCGGGGTGCCGGGTTCAGCGGTGCCGACGATCAGGCTGAGGAAGTAATCAACGAATTGCACCCCGGTTATCAACCCTGGTTCAGCTCCCTCTGGGAACCGCCCAGCAGTGAAATCGAAAGCCTGCTCTTTGCCCTGCAGGCCGCCCTGGGCGCCGGTTTTATCGGTTACTACCTGGGTTACCACCGGGGGCGGAAAAAGTTGATCGTGGAAGAGCAAAAGCTTGCGAAACCCCAATAAAAAAAGTACCGGAGTGTCGGGTTCCGGGGAGTGCCGGGCGGCTAAATCCGGTGGCCGGCCGCTAACGACCAACGACCATTTCTGGGGTGCAGTTACAGGTGTTTAAAATAGATCAATACGCCTATGCCAACAAACTGCGGCAGATGCATCCGGGGGAAAAATTTGCCTTTGCCCTGCTCACCATGACCATTTGCCTGGCGGCCCCGGTTCCCCTGGTGCACCTGGTGGTCATCATGCTTATGGCCGGGATGGTGGTACTGCGGGCGGGTATCCCGGCCCGTTTTTACTGCAAACTGCTGGCCCTGCCCCTTTCTTTTCTTCTTTTAAGCGTGCTGGCAGTTTGCGTATCGGTTACCAGCCATCCGGGCGTGCCGGTCTACGGTCCGGTCATCCACGGGTATGCGGTGGGAGTGACGCTGGCCGGGTTATATCAGGCGGGGTTGATTTTGGGCAAATCCCTGGCCGCCGTTTCCTGTCTGTACTTTCTGTCCCTGACCACACCGGTGGTGGAAATTATTTCCCTGCTGCGTCGGTTGAGGCTGCCATCGTTGTTTCTTGAGCTGATGGGGTTGATCTACCGCTATATATTCGTGGTTATGGAAACGGCAGACCGGATGTATATATCCCAGTCCTCCCGCCAGGGCTACGCATCTTTAAAAACAGCCTATCATTCCCTGGGGCAACTGGTATCCAATCTCTTTATCAAGTCCTACTACCGTTCCTCTGCCCTGTATACCGCCCTTTCCTCCCGGGGATATACGGGGGACCTGCCGGTGCTGGATAATTCCTTTCGTTTGTCCGGTCGCAATATTATCTTCATCTTCCTGGTGGAGCTGTTTCTGGCCGGTCTGGCCTGGCATTACTGGAGGTGGCCTTTTTGACACAATTCATTCTGGAAGCCCGGGACGTGTATTATAAGTATCCCGACGGCACGGAGGCGCTGCAGGGGGTAACCCTGGGCATTCCCGGGGGTGGCCGGGTGGCCGTCCTGGGTTCCAACGGGGCCGGCAAAACAACCCTCTTTTTGCATTTTAACGGCATTTTGCGTCCCCTTAAGGGTGGGGTGTTCTTTGCCGGTGAAGAGGTGCGTTACGACCACCGTTCCCTGATGCAGTTGCGCAAAAATGTGGGCATAGTGTTTCAGGACCCCGATACTCAACTCTTTTCGGCCAGTGTGGTCCAGGAGATTTCCTTTGGTCCTTTAAACCTGGGTCTTTCCAGGGAAGAGGTGCGCCGCCGGGTGGAGGAGGCCATGGCAGCCACGGAAATCGAGGATTTAAAGGACAAACCCACCCACCTGCTGAGCTACGGCCAAAAGAAACGGGTTTGCATTGCCTCCATACTGGCCATGGAACCCCGGGTGCTGATTTGCGACGAGCCCACCGCCGGCCTGGATCCCGCCCATGCGGCCCGGGTTATGGACCTTTTTCAACGTATCAACCGGCAGGGTACCACGGTTGTTCTTTCCACCCACGATGTGGATCTGGCCTATTCCTGGGCCGATTACGTTCTGGTGATGAGCCGGGGCACCGTGGTGGGGCATGGCCTGCCGGAAGAGGTTTTCCGTCGCCAGGAACTCTTGCGGCAGGCCGATTTAACCCGTCCCTGGCTGGTGGAAATACATGAGCACCTTTACCGGAAGGGATGGTTGCCTGCCGGATTGCCGGCGCCCCGCACCAGGGAGGAACTTTTTGATCTCATTCTCACCAGGGGAGCCGCCGGTCCCGGTGGCCTGGCCCCGGTGCATATTTTCCCGGGGGAAAATATGCGTCCCGAATGTGTTCTGTGTATTGCAGGGAAAAAATGACGGGCCACCGGTAGGCGGCCCGTTTTTGTGCGCCCCGCATAGACGCTGACCCGGTGGTGGAAGTCCACTGCAGGCGAGACAGCACCGGCCCTCACCAGGCCGGCGGGGTGTTTTCATCAACTACGGCAAATTGATAACCTTCGGACTGGAGGGTTTCAATGATTTTCGGCAGCGCTTCAATGAGGTGCTGCCTGGTTTGAATATAGCGGCCTGTGGGAGAATTGGCCGGCACCTCCAGGGTGGAAAGATCTGCCCCGTCGTGAAGCAAAATGATGGGGGACCGGTGTATTTTTTCTATTCTACTCACTCCGTTGATTACATTCCAGTAAATCTGATCCGTCGTAGCGCCACGGGAATCCGTATCTCCGCCCACCACGTTCCAGCCCACTGAATGATAGCCTGATTGTCTCAGCTTTTCCCGAAGGGGTTTGGACAGGTTTTCCGGTCCGCCGGGGGCGCGGAATATCTTTACCGGTTCACCGGTGAATTCCTGCAGCACATTACTGCAGGCCTGCAGATCCGCCAGAAAGGCGTCCGGGGAACGGTATATTTTTTTATAATCGTGGGAATAGGTGTGGTTGGCCAGGCCATGACCCGCAGCGATGATCCGCTGGATTAACTCCTTGTTTTGTTCAACGTTTTTCCCCACCACCATAAAAGTGGCTTTTACCTTATATTTAGCCAGGATGTCCAGGACCCGGGGGGTAAAGAACCGGTTGGGGCCGTCATCAAAGGTTAAATAAGCTAACTTACCAGTTGGTTGATATACGTTACCCGCTGTGGTTTCTTTGGCTTCGGCCCGGGGTATGGAGGCGGGAGCGGGCGATTTTCCATCCCGGGTGGAACTGGTGGACGGTTCCGGTTCTTTGCCGGAAGGCGGCTGGGTAGTGGCTTCCTGGTCCCCGGCGGTTGGGGAAAGGGTTTTTTCCATGGCCGTATGATGGGGAGACCAGGTACAACCGGCGAGGATCAAAAAAAATAGGGCCACCAGAATTAGCTTTTTGGTCATAACATTTTTACGGACCCTTCCAGTGGAAAGGCCGCCCTCCTTTTGGGATAGATGGATTTTCTCTGGCCATATTATACATTTTGTCGAAAGGGGGTGCAACGGCATTTTGGGCCATTGACACAGGTTGTCCAGGTCCCCCGGTAAACAGGATACCGGTTAGGCAGTATTTCCTTTTTTTTCTCCCGGAGAATAATTTTTGAACTATCCAGGGGAAAATAAGCCGGGAGGAAGATGATGTGCCTGTAAATGATAAACGTAAAATTGCCGTGGTTGGAGTGGGGGCCGTGGGTTCCGCCAGCGCCTACGCGGTTATGATGAGCGGTCTGGTCAGCGAACTGGTGCTGGTGGACATCAACCGGGAACGGGCCGAGGGGGAAGCCATGGACCTGGCCCACGGCGCATCCTTTATCAAACCCATCCGCATTTACGCCGGTGATTATGGGGATTGCCGGGATGCGGATATTATCATTTTTAGTGCCGGGGTCAACCAGAAGCCGGGGGAAACCCGTCTGGATCTGGTGCAGCGCAATTTTGCCATTTTAAAAGAAACCCTGCCCCACCTGTTGCCCCTGGCAGGGGACGGGATACTGCTGGTGGTGACCAACCCGGTGGACGTCCTTACTTATGCGGCCTTACGCTTAACCAACCTGCCCCCCAACCGGGTGATGGGTTCGGGTACGGTGCTGGACAGCTCCCGCTTCCGCTATCTGCTCAGTGCCTGCTGTCAGGTGGAGCCGCGGAACATCCACGCCTATGTGGTGGGCGAACACGGGGATACGGAGGTTCCCCTGTGGAGCCTGGCCAATATTGCCGGCATTCCGGTGCAGGAATTTTGTTGCTGGCGCGGCGTGCCCTGCATCAAAACCGATGATATTACCCGCCGGGTCCGGGAGGCGGCCTACGAGGTCATTGCCCGCAAGGGCGCCACTTTCTATGCCATCGGCCTGGCCGTTAAACGGATCTGTGAAAGTATTTTGAGGGACGAAAATTCCATTCTGACCGTATCCGGTCTGGTGGACGGCCAGTACGGTATTCAGGACGTTTGTTTCAGCCTGCCTTCCATTGTCAACCGGGAAGGACGTGCGCGGGTACTGTCGGTGCCCCTGGCCCGGGAAGAAGAGGAGGCCTTAAAACACTCGGCCGGTGTGTTGAAGTCCATCCTGGAGCACCTGGACCTGCCTCATGGCAATCTTACCTGAACGCATTGATACTATTACCCATCCATTTATCTGATCTCCCGAATACAGGTGCAGTTCAGCTCGCCACTACTGCTGCCGCTTTTTCCGCAGCCATCAGTGACGCCATGCTGGTGGGAGCCCCGTGGCTGCGGCCGGGGTGATCACTTCCCTGATCCGGGGTAAGTCTTTAATGCCAGCCGCTGCCGCGCCTCCGGCCGGCCGGGCTGAATCCCGGGATTCCAGGATCTGAAAGCTTGCCCTTTAACTTTTGCCGGGGGATTCCGGGACCAGAAGCATTTAACACTTGCATTTTTCTATGGTTTTGGTATAATAAGTGTTGCAATTGTTGGGATGCGCCTGTAGCTCAGGGGATAGAGCGCCGGCCTCCGGAGCCGGGTGCGCAGGTTCGATTCCTGCCAGGCGCACCAGGATAAGACCCGCAGGCCAGTTAAATCAAGGGTTTGCGGGTTTTCTAATTTTCCGGGGGAGGGCCGGGGGCGGCTTCGTGTGGTTCCCCTGGAACCCGCATGTTTCCTGGGGTTGCCTGAAGGAAAAACCTGGTGTGTCAGACAAAAATTCAGACTTTGCCTGACATTCCTTTCGAGGAAAGGAAACGGGTTCTGGCCGCGGTGCTGGCCCGGTACAGGGAGGACTTGGAGAAGGGCAGCATTATCACTGCGACCGAAAAACGTATAAGGGTGAGGAAACTTACCGCTGGATACTGAGTGTCATTTTCCAGGGAGAAAAGCCGGGCGTAATGCCCGGTTTTTTCTTGTGCGCCCGGCATGGGCGTTAACTTGGTGGTGAAAGGCAGGTGCAGGCGAGGCAGACGAGTCTGCCAGCCAAAGGCAAGGGTGTCCATCGCGAGGTGGAATCGGATCGGTGCGCCGGAGGCAAAACCACGGCCCGATGAACAAGAACCCCATAAGAGGCTAGACCGTTCGGATGAGCTGGCAAGACACAGCGAAATCCCAGGCTGCCAAGGGACGGTAGAGTAAATGGGGCGGGCGCGGGGTGAAGGTTAACGCTCTTACCCGGGGAGGCCTGCCGGATAAGCCAGGCTAAGCTGGACAGTTCCGCAGGGACCCCTTGATTTTTACGGGTTTCTCGAATCGGGCAGACAGACAGGCGGACAATAAACGGCAGGAGAAGAAGATCCAGTGACGAACTATAAATCGAGGGTTGCCGTTATTTTTTCACCAGCGGATAGGCTGTCGGTGTATCTCCAGCCCAAAAGGTGCTTCTGAAAACCCGGGCGAGGGGTTGAGGGAAGGGGTAAAAATTTAGCTTGAGAGTCCATATCTGTTAAATTTATAAACAGGATTCGGCATTATAAAATCAAGAAATGATTCAGAAGGAATAGCAAAGGAGGCGGCTATCTGTGGCAAGAACCAGGAACAAAAGTGGAACCGCGCGGGAAATAAACACCATTCAATCAGTGGAAAGAGCAATCAAGATCCTGGAGTATCTGTGTCGTGGACCGGTTTCCCTTTCTGAGCTCAGCCGGGAACTGGGGCTTCATAAGAGTACTGCCTTTGGATTACTGCAGACTCTGGTTAAACACAACTATGTGCACCAGGAGATTAAAACGGGCCGGTACCGGCTGGGTTACCGAGTTTTAGCCCTTGGTGGGGCTTTTCTCGAACACTGTGACCTGCGTGAAATTGCTTCTCCTTATTTGCAGCAACTGGTGGATGAACATGGGGAAACAGTGCACCTGGTGATTATGGACGACGGCCAGGTGGTTTACGTGGATAAAATTGACAGCCCGCAATCCATCCGCATGGTCTCCCGTATCGGGAGACGGCTGCCTGCCCATTGTACCGGCGTGGGGAAGGCCATTCTGGCCTACCTTCCCGAAGAAAAGGTACGGGCCATTGTTAGAAAGCGGGGATTGTCCAGATTTACCGCCAACACTATCACCACCTGGGAAGAATTGAATGTGGAGCTGGCACGGATCCGGGAAGAAGGGGTATCCTACGACCGGGAAGAAATTGAAGAGGGGCTACGCTGCGTAGCGGCCCCCCTTATCGGTTATGGTCAATATCCGGTGGGGGCAATCAGCGTTTCCGGACCGGCATCGCGAATGACGGAGGAGAAAATGTCCCGTATCGCCGGGTCCCTTAAAAAGGTGGCCGGGGAGATTTCCCAGCAGCTGGGTGCAGGTATGGAGCTCAATGGCAACATCCACATTTAGAACTGAAAAGTTGGATCTCGAAGGGCTGAAAACGATTTTGCCGGTTTTTGAGGGGGAATAAGCTTTTCCATTTCAGTACTTATTGCTCCCGACAATTTACCTCCCCGGGTTTGGCGGGCAGCGGCTTACGGACTGTTTGCTGGTTACCGTTCGGTGGTAGAATTGCTTGCCGCTTACCCCAGGGAGTTGATCCGGGTGGATTGAATTTCCAGTTCTCCTGGTGGAAAAAATTTTTTGATGATCAGAAGGAATTTAAAAGGAGAAGTAGTATATATTCTACAAAGACGTACTATATTTGACAATGTCGAACAAAGGAGGGATGGGCCTTGCGCGCAGTAACCTTGTGCGCGGTAGTAGATGTGGATAAATGTAAGGGCTGCACGCGCTGTGAACGGGTGTGTCCGGTGCTGGCCATTAAGGTGGAAAACAAAAAAGCAGTGGTAGACCCGGAAAACTGTCTGGGCTGCGCCAACTGCGAACAGCGCTGTCCGGAAATGGCCATCACCATGGCCCCCCTTGAACAGCCGCGGGTGGTACAGGAAAGTCTGGCGGGGGTGGATATGGCAGCTGTCGCCGACCTCTGCCGGAGGGCGCACCTGCACCCCAAACAAATTGTCTGCTACTGTACGGCAACAAGAGCCGGAGAAGTGGCGGCGGCGATACTCAAGGGAGCTAAGTCACCGGAAGAGATCTCCCGGCGTACGGGTGTACGTACCGGGTGTAAGGTGGAGTGCATCCAGCCGGTATTGCGGTTGCTGCATGCAGCGGGAATTGCACCGGAGCGGCCGGCCAGAGGTTATCAATGGTATGGCTTGACGCCTACGGTTTGGGAAATTCCGGAAGAGGTTAAGAAAAAATACGCTCAACGCGGGTTTTACTTCGACGAAGATCGCAAACTGCTGGATTCACTGGTTGGAGCCAGTGCAAAGGGGGGGGAATGATGCTACGAGCACCTGTTATGCCCTTGCCGCCGCGTCGTTCCCAGTACGGGGTGGCACCCGAACTGGTGCGCAAGCGGGCCGCAGAGCTGCCGGACATGGTTTCCGTGCTGGTACGGGATCTTTTCCCCGATGCAGCGCCGGTTATTTACCCTGGTGAAAAAGGCCTGGAGGTAATTCGGAAAGCCACCCGGGAACAGATGGAAAAAGTGGACCTGAGCATGATCAAACCCGGTGATTCGGTAAATGTGCTGGGCTCACACCACGGGTTCACCCTGCTGGGCGGAGCGCCATATGCGGAGATGCTCAGGACCATCCGGGACGTGGTGCGGGAACGCACGGGCTGTACGGATATACGCCTGCGGGTAGGTGTGGGGCTGCGTTTCCGGGAGAGCGAAGAATATATTAAGGCATTTGGCCTGGACGAATACTATGAAGGCAAGGCTGCCGGCGTGGCTCCGGTGGATGAGGGGATTGCCATCGATACCGAAATCGGCACTCTTTACGGCATCAAAAAAATATACGATGCCCGGTGGATCATCCACGCCCACAACAGTGACGTGCGGGAAGTTCACTTCCACCGTCAGGTGGACCGGGCGGTAAAACCCTTCGGCATGTCCTATGCGCGCATAGAAACCCGCTCCACTTATCACCAGAACCTGGGCCCGCGGGCGGCCAACTTTGTGGCCAGGGCAATTTTTGATTCTCCTTTTGTCCAGGAGAAATTTGCCTGCGCTGTATTTCTGATGATGTCGCCCAGCGGGGTGGTAGGGGTGGACGCGGACAACGACCTCTATGCGCTCAACGACCGGGTTACTTATTTGGGTTGCCGGGATTATGGCAAGATGATGACCCTGCTGGGCGAGATTGACGAGGCCATCACCATTCTGGACTTCCCCAGCCCGGTGCCATATGTATTTGCGGCGGGGGTCATTTTCGCCAACTTTGCCGGGGCTAACCGGGACCTTTTCGATTTGGACGATCCGTTGCCGCCGTACACCTGGTATACGGAGGCCTTCTACGGTGAAGACGGGCGGCCGCTGATCGAGGGGGTGCCGCCGGTAAATCCGGCGATTAAGGTAGTTATCCATAACTATGCCTGGGGTGGGTATCCCAGCGCCTTCTTTACCGAGCATATCCCGACCATTGTAGTGGGCCGGGAACAGGCGGAGCTGCTTAACCGGGACCCGCAGAACATAACCTACACCGGGAACACGTTGCTGGCGGAGGAATTGGACACGGCAGTGCGTTTTGCCAAACGGGTTGCGGGTACGGATAAGATCCTCGCCTATGACGGTGCTTCAGGAGCTTTGAACGTCAGCCGTTCCCTGGGCGAATACCTGCTGCAGAAAGCACCTCTCGTTTCACGTCGCGTAGACGGGGAGCTGCTTCCCAAATGGTTGAAGCAGAGGGGCATCGATCCGTCCCGATTTAAGATTTGTTAAGGAGTTGCCCATGGGAACATTGGTTCCCTCCATAAAGCATGAAAATCTATTTTCAAGGGAGCTGGCTGGAGGTTGGCTCAAATGGAAAAGCACATTCTCCCTCCCGGCGATATTCGCTTTTCCATCTTCAAAGGGATGGAAAATCGTATCTTCCAGGCCGGCGTGGTCTTTACCCAGCCGGCGGTGGTGGCCGGCCTGATCGAAAGTGAAAATGAAGCCAGTTCTCTGGGACTGGAGGTGCGGAGTCGGGTGCGGGAGGGAATGAGTGTGCCGGCCGGTCAGGCGGTACTCACACTTACCGGGCCGGCCCTGGCCCTGGCCGTAGCCGAAGATCGAGTGCTGGGCTGGATCGGCAAGGCTTCCGGCGTGGCCACCGCCGCCCGTTCGTTCCGTGAGATGCTTCCCGGCCGTATCCGGGTGGTGTGTGGAGGATGGAAAAAGCTACCTTTGCCCTGGCGGCAGAATTTGCGCCGGGCTGCGGCAGTGGGCGGTGTGGCTACCCGGATCCTTGATGATCCCTTCATCTACCTTGATAAAAACTATATCCGTATGATTGGAGGTATCTCCGGCACCCTGCAGGCGGTAGCGGCTCTGCCCGGTGAAAAGGTCATCCAGCTTCGCGGTGAGTGGGGCGACATTACCGAAGAGGCCGCCCAGGCGGTAACCAATGGAGCTGCCGTCTTAATGGTAGACACCGGCCACGTGGAAGATGTGACCAGGGTGGCCGGGTACCTGCGCGGGAGTGGATGGCGGCAGAGAGTGCGCCTTGCTTTTTCCGGGGGGATCACCAGGGAGGATCTGCCGGCCATTGCGGGGCTGGATGTGGACATTGTCGATATAGGGCGTTCGGTGCTGGATGCCCCACTGGCCGATCTGCGCTTTGAGGTTCTGGGGCCGGCGCAGGGTGCGGTACCGGACATAATGTCCTTCTAATTTTGGGTAATCCCAAAACATTGTTCTTCAGTATCAAATGGATGGGGTTGAGACCATGCCGCAAATCGAAGAGTGGGCCGGGCGGTTATTGGAGGCGGAAGAAACCGGAGTACCCATCGAGCCGCTGACAGCGGCCTGGCCGGAAATTGATATTCCCGCGGCCTATCAGATTCAATTGAAGGTAATAGAACGCAAGTGTGCCCGGGGCCAAAGGGTGGTGGGGATGAAGATTGGCCTGACCAGCAGGGCCATGCAACAGATGCTGGGGGTTTATGAGCCGGATTATGGTCATATTCTGGACACCATGGTGCTGTTCGAGGGTGAGCCGGTACGCCTGTCGAGGCTGATTCAGCCCAGGGTGGAAGCAGAAATAGCTTTCCTGCTGCGGGAGAGGCTAACCGGTCCCGGGGTTACCGTGGCCGATGTATTACGGGCCACGGCGGGAGTGATGCCTGCATTAGAGATTATTGACAGTAGAATCAGGGACTGGAAGATAAAAATTCAGGACACCATTGCCGACAACGCTTCCTCGGCGGCCATTATTCTGGGTGGGACGTTAATGCCGGTGGAAGGGTTGGACTTGCGCCTGCTCGGGCTGGTACTGGAAAAGGATGGGGAAGTCTTTGCTACCGGGGCGGGAGCCGCGGTACTCGGCCACCCGGCGGCGGCGGTGTCCTGGCTGGCCAACGCGGTGGCCCGCTACGGGTTGAGCCTGGAGCCGGGTATGGTGGTGCTTTCCGGTTCGTTCACCCAGGCAGTGGCGGTGAGTCCCGGCTCGGTGATCCGCGCTTCTTTCGATCGCCTGGGCACGGTAACCGCAAAATTTATTGGTGCTTAATCTTCAACCTCATTATATAGATGCATAATCTTTGAATGCATAATCTTCTATGTTGAGGAGGACGTTCTGTTGGAAAAAATAAAGGCAGTCATCGTCGGGCCGGGTAACATCGGTACCGACCTGATGTACAAGCTGTTGCGCAGCAAATACGTGGAAGTAGCAATGATGGTGGGAATTTACCCGGAATCCGAGGGCCTGGCCCGGGCCAGATCACTGGGCATTAAAGCCTCACACGAGGGGATCGACGCAGTACTGCGGGAACCGGAGATTAAGATTGTCTTCGACGCTACCGGAGCCAAGCCTCATCTCAAACATGCTCCCCTGCTGCGGGAGGCGGGCAAGATTGCCGTCGACCTCACTCCGGCGGCGGTGGGTCCTTACGTAGTCCCGGTGGTTAACATAGATCAGCATCTGGACGCCATGAACGTAAACATGGTCACCTGCGGTGGCCAGGCCACCGTGCCCATCGTTGCGGCAATTAACCGGGTGGCAGGCGTTCAATATGCAGAGATTGTCTCTTCCATTTCCAGTAAAAGCGCCGGGCCGGGAACCCGCCAGAACATCGATGAGTTTACCGAGACCACGGCCAGGGCCCTGGAAGTGGTGGGCGGGGCTCAAAAGGGCAAGGCCATTATCATCCTTAACCCAGCCGAGCCCCCAATCATGATGCATAACACCATCTACACTCTTGTGGAGCATCCGGATGAGGATAAAATTCGTGCTGCAGTGCTCGACATGGTACGGCGCATTCAGGAGTACGTTCCCGGTTACCGGCTCCGGGTAGAGCCGCTGGTGGAAGGAAAAAAGGTGACTACCATCATCGAAGTGACCGGGGCGGGGGACTTCTTGCCCACTTATGCGGGCAACCTGGACATTATGACTTCGGCTGCTGCACGGGTGGGCGAGTTGATGGCCATGCGCCTGCTGGGGATTTACAGTCGGAAGGATGTGGAAAGCTGTGCCTAAGATCAGAATTATGGACACCACCTTGCGGGATGGGATGCACGCCATGGCCCACCAGTTCACCCCGGAACAGATGGCCAGGGTGGCGGCCGCCCTGGATGAGGCCGGCGTGGACGTAATCGAAGTTTCTCACGGCGACGGGCTGGCCGGTTATTCATTCCAGTACGGGTTTGCCGCGGCTACAGACGAGGAGTATCTGCGCGCAGTTGCTCCAGTGCTCAAGCGGGCAAAGCTGGCAGCCCTGGTACTGCCCGGTATCGGCACTTGTAAGGACATGCAGATGGCGGTGAAAGCCGGGGTAAAGGTCTTCCGCATAGCCACCCACGTTACCGAGGCGGACATATCGGAAGAGCACATGGGCCTGGCCAAAGAGATGGGGGCGGAAGTGGTAGGCTTTCTGATGATGTCCCACACCGTAGACAAGGAGAAGATTGCCGAGCAGGCCAGGTTGATGGAAAGTTACGGTGCGGACGTGGTCTACGTGGTGGACTCGGCGGGGGCCATGACACCGCCGGAGGTTAAGGAAAAGGTTGGCTACGTGCGCTCCTGCCTGAAGATTCCGGTGGGTTTCCATGCCCATAACAACCTGGGGCTGGCCATCGGCAATACACTGGCAGCAGTGGAAGCCGGGGCCACGGTGGTGGATGGGACCCTGCGCGGCCTGGGAGCCGGGGCAGGTAACGCGCCTACCGAAGTGCTGGCGGCAGCCCTTAAAAAGGTTGGCTGTGAGGTAGATGTGGATCTCTATAGGATCATGGATGCTGCCACTGTCCTGGAGCCCATGATGCGCCGCCCCCAGGTGATCGATAATGCGTCCATCATGCTGGGTTATGCCGGCGTGTACTCCAGTTTCCTCCTGCACACCTACCGGGCGGCGGAGAAGTTTGGCCTGGATCCGCGGGACATTTTGATGGAACTGGGACGCCGCAAGATTGTAGGCGGTCAGGAAGACTACATTATTGACGTGGCTTGCGAGATGGACCGGAATAAACAGGTTGTGGCTGGTTGATAAACTGCTTGATATGCCATACGGCAATGGGGGTTCGGTTCCGAAGAAACCGGACCCCTGTAGCAGAACATCCTGGTATTGTCAGATGGTTTATAAAACATTTTAAAGCATAAATAAAAAAAGTTATTGAAAATTTCAAGGAGAATGGAAGGAGTTTTAAAGCTAATGTCGAAAAAACTACATTGGAGTCAAATAGTTGTGATAGTGCGAACAAGTATAAAGAGGGGTTAATGCCAAACATCCTAAAGGTATGTCTTTTTTCAAAACCATGCCGCCTTATATTTCGCAAACACAGAATGGTGTTCGATATAATCAAACATACCTACCTGGCTGGATTAACCTAATATCACAAATCCGGGGAGGTGAGTTCTGTGAAACGATAGCGAAGCGTTGCGCTGAAAGCACTGGTAGAGCTTGTGGTGTTTAAACCCCCCCAAAAAACGGCTTTAAGGAGGTTGTGTCATTATGTTCCCAATGCTCAAAGTGGTTCAATACTATACCCCTCAAAAAGTAGTGTTTGGTGTAAATGCCGTAGACAACATTGGCCAGTATATCAAAGAAATGGGCATAAGTGGAAAGGCTATTATTGTAACTGATCCCGGGGTGGCTCAGGCGGGGATCGCTGATCGGGTAGCTCAGGCCCTCAAGAAGGACGGATTTGAGGTAGCGGTTTTTGACCAGGGTAAACCCGAGCCGGATGATGTGGCCTGTGACCAGGCTGCTGAATTTGCTCGAAAAGAAGGTGGCAGCTTCGTAATTGGTCTGGGTGGCGGTAGTGCTATCGACATCGGTAAGGTGGCTGCACAGCTCCTGGCGCTGCCGGGTAAAACTGAGGATTATCTGGTTAACACCACCTTCCCCAAAAAGGGCGCACCGATTATTGCTGTTCCCACCACATCCGGAACCGGTACCGAATGTACGATGTATGCTGTAATCACCTTTGCTAAAGATGGTATTAAAGGCTTCTTCGCCACGCCGACCATCCTGCCGGATATGGCACTGGTGGATCCTACCCTGACTGTAAGTATGCCGCCCAAAGTTACTGCTTCCTCGGGTATCGATGCCCTCTCCCATGCTATCGAGACGATGATGGCCAAACAGGAAAACCCGCTTACTGATGCAATTGCTCTCAAGGCGATTGAGTTCATCGCAGAGGCCCTGCCGGTGGCCGTTTACGAAGGGGATAACCTGGAAGCCCGGGTCAAGATGGCTTATGCTTCCATGATGGCCGGCATGGCCTTTAATGATCCGGGAATCATAGAGGGACATGCTCTGGCACATACGTTGGGTTCCGTATACCATGTTCCGCATGGTGTTGGTTGTGCGGTTGCCCTGCCCTACGCGATGGAGTATAACATGGGTCACTGCATGGAGAAACTGGCTCGCATTGCCGTGGCTTTAGGTCAAAATACTGCTGGCATGAGTGTCCGCCAGGCCGCCCAGGCTGCTGTCTATGCGGTCAAACAGTTAACCGAAGATGTTGGTATTCCCACTACATGGGCACCCTTCGGTAAGAAGGAAGATATTCCAAAGTTAGCTGATATGATGGCTGAGAGCCCGTGGATTACCGCTTTTTACGGCTGGTCCAAGCGGCCGATGACCAGAGAGGCGGCGGTAGAACTGCTGACCAGAAGTTATGAAGGCCGTCTTGGGGATAAACTGTATTAAAGCCCGGGGCTTTGGGAGTAGGTGAGAAAATTTTTTGTCTCCCTACTCCCTTTCCCTGCGATGTTAATTACGTTCTGGAGGTGACCACGCGTGTCTAAGGTGCTGGTAGTGGACCCGTCTTTATGCACCGGGTGCCACCGTTGTGAAATGTGGTGCTCGCTAACTAAGTATGGTGAAATAAACCCTTCGCGCAGTAATATTTATGTGGTGCGCCGGGAGCCGGCGGTAGATGTGCCAGTAGTATGTATGCAGTGCGGTTTGTGTATAGATGTTTGCCCCACCGGAGCACTTAAGCGGGATGGAACCACTGATGCGGTGGTAGTGGATGAAAGTCTTTGTGCCGGCTGTGGTACCTGCGTGAAGGTTTGCCCTTATGGAGTGCTCAGGGTTGATGAAGAAACAGATGTCGCGGCCAAGTGTGACCTGTGCTCCGGTTCACCGGCATGTGTCGGCCATTGCCCGCATGGTGCTCTTCGATACGAGGATGCAGGTAAAACTGCGGCCAGACGCCGGGAGATTTGGGCTATGGCCCACGGAGTAAGGATCAGATAGGAGGTGCTGGTTAATGTGGTACGGATTTGCCGGTAAGCTGCTGCGGGTTAACCTGACCAGTGGTGAATTCAAGGTAGAAGAACTGGATAAAAACGAATTGCGCAAGTATATGGGTTGTGTTGGCTATGCAGCCAGGCTTCTCTACCAGGAAATGCCCGGTGGCATTGATCCTCTGGCTCCAGAAGCCAAAGTGGTGCTGGCCACTGGTGCTGTAACCGGGACCCTTTGTCCCAGCGGTGGAAGCTACGAGGTGTGCTACAAGTCACCTTTGACCGGCACCTGGAATCAGGCCCGGTCGGGAGGGGCTTTTGGTCCAAAACTCAAATATGCGGGGTTCGACTTTGTGGTCATTGAAGGTAAGGCAGAAGAGCCCGTCTATGTGTATATCCACGATGGCGGGGTGGAGATTAAACCCGCTAAACACCTGTGGGGGCTTAACGTTGAAGAAACTACAGATGCCCTGATTCGCGAACTTGATGATCCGGAAATCTCTGTGGCTACCATAGGGCAGGCGGGCGAAAATGGAGTTCTGTATGCAGCTCTTATGAATGATAGGGGACGGGCTGCCGGCCGCGGCGGTATTGGAGCAGTGTTTGGCAGTAAAAATTTGAAGGCGGTTGTGATGAATGGCCGTGGCGGTATTAAAGTGGCCCGCCCGAAGGAATTTGCGGAGGCTGTTGAGAAGGCGGAGCAATGGTTAAAGAATTACCCCTTCGGCAGCATTCCTTCTCTGGGTACCATTGGCCTGGTATCGTTGAACAACAGCCTGGGAATCCTGCCGACAAAGAACTTCCAGACCGCTCATTTTGATAAAGCCGATCAGGTTTCAGGTGAGGCTATCAACCGGAAATATCAAATTAAACGGCGGGCTTGTTATGGTTGCAGCTTCGCCTGTGGGCGTTATACTTCAGTGAATAGCGGAAAATTTGCTACCCCTCCCATGGAGGGTCCGGAATACGAAACTGTAGATATGTTTGGACCCAATTGTGGGGTTGCCGACGTGGAGGCTATTATTAGATGTAATTACCTGTGTAATATTTATGGTTTGGACTCAGTCAGCACTGGCATGAGCATTGCTTTCGCAATGGAGTGCTATGAAAAGGGATTGCTTACTGACAGGGATACGGAGGGAATACCTTTACGGTGGGGCGATGGAGAAGTAGTGGTAAAATTGGTGGAAAAGATTGCCCACCGGGAAGGAATTGGGGCTTTGCTGGCCCAGGGTGTAAAGCGTATGGCTGAACAGCTCGGCCCAGCTGCCGAAGAGGTAGCGCACCATGTTAAAGGACTGGAGCTCCCGGCACATGAGCCGCGTTCTGAGTCTAAGGTGCTCGCTGTGCAGTATGCCGTTTCTCCGCGGGGGGCCTGTCATATGCACCCCAACTGGGCAAGCACCTGGGACTTCGGTCAGCTTGATGGCGGCATGAAGGAATTCGGGTTGCCCTGGCCGCCAGCAGGGATACAGGATGAATCGCCTCAAAAAGGCATTGTTTACCGGTATGTGGCATTACAGGGTGAAATCAGCGAAATCCTGGGGGCATGTATCTTCTACTCGTGGGGTACTGAAGGCAGCTGCATCACGCCGCAGCTTTACGCCGAGATTGTCAGTGCTCTCACCGGGTGGGACGTAACAGCGGCAGAACTGGTGACGGCAGCAGAGCGTTCCTGGAATCTCAAGCGGTGTTTCAACGCCCGTGAAGGTTTCACCCGCAAGGATGATAAGTTGCCCGGGCGGTTTACTCAGGCCATCCCGGATGGGCCTTCCGCAGGGGCCAGGGTGGAGAATCTGGATGCTATGCTGGATGCGTATTATGAGGCCATGGGTTGGGACAGGCAGACCGGCTTACCTGCCCCTGAAAAACTAAGGGAGCTGGGCCTGGATTTTGCGATAAACTAACATGGAAAGAGTAGCTTCATTACCGCTGTCCCACCATGACATAGAGCGGCTGTGTATAAATTCGCCCTGAGTCCCGAAAAAGTAAAAGTTCAGTAAAACTGCCGTTAACTGCAAAGGGACGGCGTTGTCCAGAGCGAACGATTTTGCGGAGCGCCGGTAACAGCGCCCGGTGAACCCAGCACTCACCGGCAAAAGAGTAAGCGGGACAACGCCGTCCCTCAATTGGATTGACTGAAAACTTACCCGTAAAAAAGGAGTTTGGATAGAAATGCAGGTGACGGTAAAATTATTGGGTATTCTTTCTTTTTCTTACCCAGCCTTCGGCAAATTTCATCCTGTTCAACTAAAAGAAGGAGAGACAATCAGAGAGTTGCGGGAACGTTTAGGGCTGCCTGTGAATGAGGTTCGCTTTGTTTCCGTTAATGGGAAAATGGTGGGAGAAGAGTATGTGCTGGTTGAGGGAGATGAGGTTGTTTTCCTCCCGGCGGCCAGCGGGGGGTAAGAACTGTGGGAAAATTTCATGATACTTTGGACACCACTGCTGGCGCTTCTTGAGCGGCTATTTCTCCGGGTGAGGCATTTATCTTAACCTAAATTCAGCTTTATCAGGAGATGGTTATTCTTGGAACTCGACCTGCTGCAAAAAACCGAGCTCTGGATTACCGGTATTGAACTGCACGGGGCAAACCTTAACGAAATAGCCGCCGTTACCGCCCGTGTATTGGGATTACCTGCTGAAGCCGTGATGGTGATAGATGTGCGGGACCGGGTGATGGTGCTGGATATCATGCGGCGCACAGTGATGGCTGAACAAATTATGGGGCGGGAAAAAGAATTGCTTTCAGCCCTGAGTCGCGTGCCGGGGGTGCGGGCTACGTCCACTGCGGCTGTTCACGCCCAGGGCATATTGGGCCTGATTGCTGCCGATCCGGAACAGCGGGAGAAATTTTTGGAGCGTTCCACCCGCCTGGCTCAGCAGGTAAGGGCCGGTGTGGCCCGGCGGGGGGTGGTTTTTGCTTCCGGCCGGGAAGTCCAGGAAGGCCTGATTGAAGATACAAATTCGCCTTATTTGACCGGCCTGTTTGAGCAGCACGGCTACCGGATGCGTTTTGGAGGCATTCTGCCGGACGACCTGGATCTAATTACCGGCCGCCTCCGGTCGGCAGTGGCAGATGGCTACGGCCTTGTGATCACCACCGGCGGGGTTGGTGCGGAGGATAAAGACTGGATGGTGGAGAGCATTTCCCGGCTCGACCCAACGGCGGCGACCCCCTGGATCCTCCATTTCCACGCCGGAAAGGGACGCCATTTGAAAGACGGTGTGCGCATTGCAGTAGGCCAGGTGGAATTGACCACTCTGGTGGCTTTGCCCGGTCCCCACGACGAGGTGCGGCTGGCGGCTCCCGTCCTGCTGGAAGCGCTGGAAGCGGGTTGGGGCAAAGAAATTCTGGCCGGTGCGCTGGCCCGGGTGTTGCGGGAAAAGTGGCGCCGGGCGATGGCTCACGAGCACCATTCCGGGCGATGATCTCCGGTTAACTTTCCTTGAGTTTTTGTGTTGTTTTTACTGCATAAAAAGTAAGCAGGGACTGGTAGGTGGCATACCGGCACCGTTCTCATCTTTTGGGGGCGATGGTTTACGAACACCGTCAATGAAAGTGCGAGGAGTATCTTTGCCCCCTAAGTATTTTTGTTTCTAGTTAGCCAGGATTACATGAGTCAATGCTTTCCTTCCGGAATTTGTCCCAAAGTAGGGGAGTACCCTGCGGGTGCGGCGTGTAACAATCTGGCCGGGCGATTAGAGCGTGCCCAGTTTAACCACTAAATTTGTAGAATTTGTAGATAAAGACGTAGATATTTTTAACTCCGAAGATGTGGAGTGGGCCATTGCTACCCGCTGCCAGGCCGGTAGAGATGTGATCATAATTTCCGGAGCGCATGGAAACAAACTCGACCCTTCCAGCGATGACGGTATAAGTGATAAAATGGGCATTGATGCAACTGTGCCGCTTGGTGCCCCGGCGGAACGTTTCGAAAAAATTAAAATCCCGGATTTTGAAAAGATCAGGCTTGAGGATTACCTTGAGGACCATGAACAAAAAACGGTGTTATAATGTTTTATAACGTGTGACCTGGACCTCACTTGATTAACAGGCAAATTTAGGAGGGTAAAGGTTTTACTGGAGTAACAAAAATGATTAGTTTATTGATAGGATTAGCAGCTGGTTTCTTTGGGGGACTTGTGGGTCTTGGCGGCGGGGTGATCATGATCCCCCTTATGGTGGGCATCCTGAAGATGGGGCAGCATAAGGCCCACGGTACGAGCCTTGTAGCACTCGTTTTCACCGGAATTTCGGGGGCTGTCACCTATGCCTTAAATGGTTCGGTGGATATATTTGCCTCCAGCCTTTTGGCTTCCACGGCCATATTCACCGCCAGGGCAGGAGCGCGCTATGCCAATGCCCTTCCCGAATGGAAGCTCAAAAGGTCCTTCGGCGGGTTTTTAATCCTGGTCTCCCTGCTCTTGCTTTTAAAACCTTACCTGCCCCACGTATCCCGGCATATCACAGGTTGGTTAGAAATTCTTATCCTCTTATTAACAGGTATTTTTACCGGCTTCCTCTCCGGGATGATGGGGGTCGGCGGGGGTACGATAATGGTGCCTTCCATGGTGCTGCTTACCGGCTTCACCCAGTATACCGCGCAGGGTTGTTCCCTCCTCGCCATGGTTCCCGTGGGAATAGCCGGCGCTTATACCCACTGGCGTTTGGGGAATGTCAGCGCAAGCATCCTGCCGGGATTGGTACCGGGTATCCTGATAGGCACATATCTGGGTGGTTCCCTTGCCCATGTCCTGTCCGAAGGAGCTTTGCGTATCATATTCTCCGCCGTTTTGATCTGGACTGGTGTTAGATATTTGAGAACACCGAAGCCGCAGGCTGAAGAGAGGTTTAATTACAGCTGAACAGGGGGAAGGAGCGGGCAACCTCTCCTTCCCATTCATTTCAGCAATTCTATATCGCTTGGTAGTCTGAGTTTTAACTTAGAGGCTTTTTTAAGACCTGGCTATTTTAATTTTAACCGCTCCGTAAAGTTGATTCATAGGGGAAAGGAGCTGCGAAGGTGAAAATACTTTACCTGGACTGTTTCAGCGGGATCAGCGGCGACATGATGCTGGGTGCATTAATAGACGCCGGCGTTCCCCCGGCGGCTGTACAAAGCCAGCTGGATCTTTTAGGCCTGGAAGGCTATTCCCTGAAAATTTATCAAGATAAAACCCATGGTTTTCAGGGCACCAGGTTCCTGGTGGAAATGGAACAATATCACCACTCTCACCGGACCTGGGAAGATATCAGGCGCATCATTGAGGGTAGCGGACTGCACCCGCAAGTCAAACGTTGTGCCCTGGACATTTTTGAGAAGTTGGCCCGGGCGGAAGGCAAGGTTCACTGGGTTGAGCCCCGCCATGTTCACTTTCACGAGGTCGGGGCAGTCGACTCAATAGTGGACATCGTGGGAACGTCAATCGCCTTACGAGAAGCGGGCGTGGAAAAAGTTTATTGTTCTCCTCTACCCACCGGATACGGAACTGTCCAAACTCACCACGGCGTGCTTCCCGTTCCGGCACCGGCCACCGCCGAACTTCTCAAGGGTTTCCCCATTCGCCCCGTGGAGGTGGAAGGGGAACTGGTCACCCCTACGGGGGCGGCCATTGTTGCTGCCCTGGCCGGGGGTTTTGGGCCCCTGCCGGCAATGAAAATTGCCCAAATAGGATACGGGTTGGGAGCTAACGATTATGGGATTCCCAATTTTTTGCGGGTTTTTATCGGCGAGGAAATTGAACGGCAGCCAGCATCGGAACAGGAGATCTCCATCCTGCAAACCAACATTGACGACTTAAATCCGGAAATACTGGCTTATGTGACGGAAAAGCTGCTGGCATCAGGGGCCCTGGATGTCTGGTTGACCCCTGTCATTATGAAAAAGGGCCGCCCGGGTAATTTATTGACGGTACTCTGCCAGCCGGGAAAAGAAGAAGAGTTGATGCAGCTTATCTTTACGGAAACCAGCACCCTGGGCGTACGGAGGCGCCGGGAAAAACGTTTTTGTTTGCCCCGGAAACATATTAGTGTAGAAACGGAATTTGGGACGGTGCGCGTGAAAGTTGCCACCTGCCGCGATGATTCGGGCTGGCAAATGAGCCCGGAATACGAAGATTGCCGCCGTCTCGCCCTGGAAAAGAATGTTCCTTTAAAGAATGTATATATGTGTGCTATTAAGGCGGCACAGCTCAATAACCAACTTAATCTCGGCAATTTTTTATGATAACAGCCGGGTCTGGATGCCCGGGAAAAGTTCACCAATTTCATCCAGGAAAATATACCGAAATCAATCATAGGGTCTCACATTAAAGTGTTGTATCTTTCTTAGCAATATTGTAAAATGGGGGTGGTAAAGGCAGGTGGTGGCCATGCCGGAAGAAGCGATCAGGGAGATGGCGAACTAATAAAAATATACAAAAAGAGGAGTACCGGGATACCGGTACTTTTCTTTGCCGTTGTAATTATCCGGTAGATTTGCCGTTGCCGAGCGCATGAGAAGGAAGCTCCGCACCAAACAATCCTTTCCATTTTCCCGCTGATATGTTATAATGTGGTCACGGTGACCAAAATGGAGTTTGCAAGCGTAAGGGAGTTTAAAACCCACGCCAGCGATTTATCCGCCGGAAGAAAGCGGTGATGGTTTTCCGGAACGGCAGGCCCGCAGGCGTATTTATTCCCTGGGAGGATATAAACGTTGATGACGAAGTGCGCCGGGCGGCCCTGAAGGCCCTGGTGGCAAAGGTCGCCAGAGAAAGACAGGAAAGAAGGATAACAGAGGAAGAGGTGCTGGAGGACTTTGCAACTTTCCGGAAAGATCGCCTTGGACGCGAACATCGTGCTTTCGGCGCTGAGCGGCGGGAAAGCGAGTAAGGTGTTTGTTGAAGCGAAAACTTTAAAGTTTGTTACAACTGCCAGCGTGGTCAATAAGGTCAAGGAGGTAAAAACAAGATGACGATAGAGAAACGTTACAAGAAAAGATATGAAACCGGCGATACTCCTTGGGATATTGGCAAACCTGATTTCAACCTTATTCAGACTGTGACTACGATGGCCATAAAACCCTGTAAAGCACTGGATATTGGATGCGGAACTGGCGATAACTCCATATGGCTTTCCCAAAAAAACTTCGATGTGATAGGTATTGATACTTCGGAAATTGCAATACAGAAGGCTATAGAGAAAGCTTCAAAAGCTAATGTCAAATGTACCTTTATTGTGATTGACTTCCTTATAAACAAAATTGAAGGGGCGCCATTTGGCTTTGCGTTTGATAGAGGTTGTTTTCATTCATTAAATTCGGATGAAGAACGGAAGAGCTTTGCTGAAAATGTAGCTGCCCATTTAGAAAAAGATGGCCTGTGGCTGAGTATTGTTGGCAACGCCGATGAACAACGTGATGGCCCAGGTCCACCACAGCGGACTGCCAGAGATATTGTTAGCTCTGTGGAGCCCTACTTCGAAATCCTTTCGCTCGTTTCAAGCCATTTTGGATCTAACCGCCCAAACCCGCCTAGAGCCTGGGTTTGCCTGATGCGGAAAAGGCGTTTTGCATAAATGCTTGGCAAATCATTACATTAATGATTCACCATATAACCAGTCGCTGCACCTGACCGGTATTCCGCGGCGCTCCATGGCGGCAGGTGAGCTCTATCGTTGCGGTGGTGCTGCGCGCCGCCTGGCAACGAGATAGAAATTGCCTGTATAAGCGCGGCTTAAAACAGGGTGTTCTTGTCTACCAGAGGGAATTTACACCAGAATGCGGACTTGATCGAAAGGGGGCCGGATAAGGACGGCCCCTTCCATTTCGCCACCAATCCGGGAATACCTTTTTTCAAAGCAGGCCTTTGTCAGGAAAGGTCCGTCATTTTATATTGGATTAGGATTGTTTTGCCGGCCGGGATTGGACCGGGGTGGTGCCGCCGGGACGATGTGCTCCGGGTCTGGACGCCAGCTTGAATTGACAGATCTTTCTTTTAGACTTATTTTACCGATATAAGAAGGAATTTCCTCCTTTCTGGCGAAAATGATCATTATGAATCTGCAAGGATTTTTACGTGGAGGGAAACTTATGGAATTAAAGGCACTGCTGGAGGTTATTCAGGTTCAGAGGCACGACTTCATGAATCACTTACAGGTTATCTCCGGGCTGGTACAAATGAATAAGCCGGACCGGGTGCGGGATTACATCCGGGAGGTCAGCAGGGAAATAGAGTGCCTGGGTAAAATTATTCACCTGAAAGTGCCGGAAGCGACGGCGGCCTTTCTAGTGGCTCATAACGAGGCGGCCAAGGAACAAATTGAATTGGCATACCGGTTGCAGTGTAACCTGGCCCATTGTACCATACCGGGGCCGGAAATCGGTTACGCCCTGGAAGAAGCTTTTTCCCGGGCCATAGGGTACCTGGCTTCCTGCGGGTCCCCGGAAAGGCGTTTGGAGGTCCACCTGCAGGAATCCCAGCAGAGGTATACCTTCCGGTTGGTTTTTTCCGTACCTGCGGGATGTGCGGTCGTGGCCGCCGGGGACAAGATGACCGGCGTACACGAAAAACTGGCGGCTTATGGCGGCAAAGCCGGGCTGGTGATGGGGCAAAGTGAAGGGGAAATTTTCCTGGTGCTGCCCCGGCGGGCCTCCGAACTGGTCCAGTCCGGCACATAGATCAGCACTGGTATTTGCTTGACAAAATGGACCGGTATGATAGAATAACTTATTGCAGGCATATTCTTCTCAACCGCACGAAAGGGGTTTTAAAAGGGAATGCACCCTACCTGCTTTCGGCGAGTCCTGGAAAAGGGGGTTTTATTTTGTACGCCATTATTGCCTCCGGAGGCAAACAGTACCGGGTTCAGGAAGGGGATACCCTTTACCTGGAAAAACTCCCGGTGGAACCGGATCAGGTGGTGGAAATCGATCAGGTGCTGGCTGTGGAAAAGGACGGTCACCTGCGGGTGGGAACCCCGTGGGTAGAGGGGGCAAAGGTGGTTTTGAAGGCCGTCCGGCACGGCCGGGGTCCCAAGATAATTGTTTTCAAATACAAGCCCAAGAAAAATTACCGGCGTAAAAAGGGACACAGGCAGCCCTTTACCCAGGTAGTGGTGGAAAAGATCGAGGCTTGAAAGGTTCCGGCAGGGTTTCCTTTAAACGTCCTGGATGACTGTAATTGCCAAGAACTGCGATCGAGTATTCTTGTTTCATGCCGGTATCCATGATAATTTACCATAACCTGATAGGCTCCATTTCCTTAACGTTCCACCAGGCGTATGTGGTTTCTAAAACAGGAGGTGAAATTTTATGGCTCATAAAAAAGGTGTAGGCAGTTCACGAAACGGCCGGGATTCCAACCCCAAGTTTCTGGGTGTGAAGCGTCAGGACGGCCAGTTTGTCTCTGCCGGGAGCATACTGGTCCGGCAGCGCGGGACACGGATTCACCCAGGGCGCAACGTGGGTAAAGGGGGAGATGATACCCTGTTCGCCCTGATAGACGGTGTGGTCTCCTTCCAGCGCAAGGGCCGGGATAAGAAGCAGGTCAGCGTCATTCCGGTAGAGGCGGCATTGTAAAAAAGAATGTAAAAAAGGGCCAGCCCCGGGGCTGGCCCTTTTTGCAATAAGAGCTGCACATTACGCTAACCTGAACTTTGAAACCGGAAAGTGAGAAGCCCCGGTGTTACGGGCACCGGGACATTTGTGATTTTTTGATTTTTGGACAGCCCCAATAGTGCCCCGTGTGGAACCCGGTGGATAATGCTAATTGGGGAGATCTCCATAAAGGCCGGTTTTCCCGCCGGTGCCTTAAACCGGCCCCGGTCGGCAAATAATAATTACCGGGTGAAAAATATGTTTTACGATACGGCAAAAATTTACGTCAAGGGTGGCGACGGGGGGAACGGCTGCGTGGCCTTCCGCCGGGAAAAGTATGTACCTCTGGGCGGACCATGGGGGGGGGAC
>NZ_WHYR01000258.1 GCF_009428905.1 Desulfofundulus thermobenzoicus
AAATAAACTTGAAAAAAGTTGTTGACATAAGATGAAGCGAAATGTTATATTATTAAAGCCGCTAAGAACGGCGGAGATGATCTTTGAAAACTAAACAAGACAAAACGTACCTGTTAATTCGAGTTTTTATAAAAAAATCCTATGAAACTTCATAGGTAGTCAGTCAAACTGGCGAAAAGCAAAACTTCGGTTTTGTATTTTTTCGGAGAGTTTGATCCTGGCTCAGGACGAACGCTGGCGGCGTGCCTAATACATGCAAGTAGAACGCTGAAGTCTGGTGCTTGCACTAGACGGATGAGTTGCGAACGGGTGAGTAACGCGTAGGTAACCTGCCTCATAGCGGGGGATAACTATTGGAAACGATAGCTAATACCGCATAACAGTATTTACCG
>NZ_WHYR01000259.1 GCF_009428905.1 Desulfofundulus thermobenzoicus
GTATGTTCCCATTCATTTAATATGTTCTGCAATTGCTTTCTAATAAACGCGAGATCTTGTGTGTTCTCTATCACGCGGTCTGCTTTTTTGCATTTCTCCTCAAGAGGCTGCTGAGAGTGAATACGATTCAGCGCTTCTTCCTCGCTGAGGTCATTTCGATTCATGAGCCGCGACAGCTGCAATTCGGGTGTTGTATACACCACAATGATGCGGTCGACGAGACTTTCCAGCTGACTTTCAAATAAAAGCGGGATATCGAGGACGACGAAGGTTTCCTTCTGACTAACCCCTTCATCTCTCTGTTTGAGCATTTCTTTTCTCACTTCAGGATGAACAATCGCATTCAGCTGCTTTCTTTTCTCTTCATCAGAAAAAATGACGGCTCCTAGGT
>NZ_WHYR01000260.1 GCF_009428905.1 Desulfofundulus thermobenzoicus
GCATTACTCTAGCATAGTTTGTTCATTTTAATCATCATAGATTGTTTAGCTCGAATCCTTATTCTATCCCTTGTATTGATATTGAGAATTGGTCAAATGATAACATATTTAATCAGTGTGTGCGATAGCCTTGACTTCAATCAATTGCTCTGGGAAAGCCAGATATGTCACACCAATGAGACTGCCAGCTGGTCTGTGTTGACCTAAGTATTCCTTGAATAGATCTATGACCGTTTCGGAGTGTTCTTGTGGATTTGTTAGAAAAATTTCAACATATGCAATGTTGTTTTTCGTAGCTCCCAATTCCACCAATACCCGATCAAGGTTCTCAAATGTTTGCAGAGTCTGAGCTTCAATATTCTCCTTACCAACGAACATACCATTTTTATCG
>NZ_WHYR01000261.1 GCF_009428905.1 Desulfofundulus thermobenzoicus
TTGATACGCCGCTCGCGCTATTTGTTGACCCTGAAAGGCCGTCCGCCTTTCCGTCTGGCCGGAATTGAAATGTTTGAACGGCTTACAGGGTTGATTTTAGAACTTGATGAGTTTATCTGCCACATTCCTGACAGCCGTTTGCTGGAATTACAGCAAGGCATTTGTATCGCCCTCAAGAATGCCTCAAATGAATATGCGGATATCAAGAATGCGGCCGGATGGTTACAAGATATCTCCGATTTGCTTGAGGTAGATGAAAAAAATCCTCGTACCTCAAAAAATGTACGAATGGAACTCTTCGTTTACCTGGCATCTATAAAAAAACAGGGGGAAGGGAATCCGATTTTAACCGACTTTGCCCCAAAAATTTGTAAGACAACCAGCAATTATG
>NZ_WHYR01000262.1 GCF_009428905.1 Desulfofundulus thermobenzoicus
TGGGTATTGAACGTATTTAATCTATTGTTAAAAGGAATTTATTCACCAAAAGATATTGCTAAAGCACGCTTTACAGGGATCGGTAAAGCAATTTTATTCATTTTTATCCTTTCAATCATCGCAGCAGTTCCTCAGGGCTATCATATGAGCCAAGAGATCTCGAATGCGATGTCAGGATTTCAGCATGTGATCAAAAAAGATTTACCCGACTTTTCAATTGAAAAAGGAAAACTTCAAGCGGATCAAAGTGCACCAATAGAAAAAGAAGAAAACGGCATCACGATCATCTTTGATCCTGCTGAAAAAATAAAAGCAAGTGAGCTTGAATCAAAGCAAACGGCCATCGCTTTATTAAAGGAAAAAGCAGTGATTGCCATTGATGGGCAAATG
>NZ_WHYR01000263.1 GCF_009428905.1 Desulfofundulus thermobenzoicus
GATTGTACGACATCCGTTGCTGAGATCGATACGCAAATCGAAGGTGTCACAAAAGAAGTTGATGAAATGAAATCTGTTTCATCTAACGTACAAGAGCAGTCAGAATCTGGTCAAAAATTAGTGAACCATGTGCTTGATCATCTGAATATGCTACATGACAAGATGACCAACTCAAAGCAGGCAGCAGAAGAATTACAATCTCATTCAACGGAGATTGAAAGTGTCATCTCGATTATTACAGACATTTCAGCACAAACGAATCTGCTTGCACTGAATGCTTCCATTGAAGCGGCACGTGTTGGAGAAGAAGGAAAAGGCTTTGCTGTTGTGGCAGATGAGGTGCGCAAGTTAGCTGAACAATCAGCGGATGCGGCTAAAACCGTTTCAGAC
>NZ_WHYR01000264.1 GCF_009428905.1 Desulfofundulus thermobenzoicus
TCTTCACCCAGACCGTCTGGTTCATCGGCGCGCTGTGCCCGTGGTGCATGCTCGTGTGGTCGATGACGATCCCGATGTTCTGGGTGTTCACGATCTGGAACGCCGCGCAGGGCCGCTTCGGTGCCCGCACCCAGCGGATCGGCCGGGCACTGCTCCCGTTCTGCTGGGCGTTCCCGCTGGCGAACTACCTGTTCATCATCGTGACGATCATCATCAAGTTCCCGACCATCCTGACGGTCTTCTGATCCACTGCTGGGCGTTCTCGATGCGGCGCCGATGACACATCGATGACGCGTCACCGAATTCCTGGGGGCTTCCCAGGCAGGACGCCCGATCCACCTCCGGGCAGCACCTACGCTCGATCTCGATGAGCGAGAACGAGAGCAAGAA
>NZ_WHYR01000265.1 GCF_009428905.1 Desulfofundulus thermobenzoicus
ATCTTTACTCTCATTATAGTCTTAGTTGCCTTATCTGAATCACTCGGGGCTGAAAATATTCTTGGGGCGTTTTTAGCTGGCGTGCTTGTGTCCCTTCTTTCGCCAAATAAAGAGCTCGTTCAGCAGCTGGACTCATTTGGCTATGGATTTTTAATCCCGATCTTTTTTGTGATGGTCGGAGTAGATCTGAATATATGGGCACTGTTTAAGGACCCAAACATCATGATCATGATTCCGCTGCTGTTTATTGCGCTGCTTATAAGTAAGCTCATTCCGATTCTTTATTTGAAAAAATGGTATGACATGAAAAAGGTCATTGGCTCCGGCTTTTTATTAACTTCAACTTTATCTCTCGTCATTGCAGCTGCGACGATTGGTGAGCGGCTCGGG
>NZ_WHYR01000266.1 GCF_009428905.1 Desulfofundulus thermobenzoicus
GAGTGGAATGAACCGTTAAACAAAGCCTTTGAAAAAAAGGAAATCAATATAAACGAGGACATTACTGCTGAACAAGCCTTCTCACTGGAGCCTTCACCGGATACATTCCCGATCTCAAAAGAAGAGCAGGCTGAGTGTATCAAAGCGGTTCGAACCTTTTTGGCGCAAAAATATTCAAAGGATACAGGGAAGTGGGTGTTAAAAACACTCCATCGCGATCATGGCTACATCGAAGCGATATTAAAAACGAATGAGCAAGAAGGCTGTGGTTTTATGGATAAGATCAAGGTCTTCATTGATGCCAGCACTTTTGAAGCCATTAATTACATAGATAAAAAAGAAATGTTTCAAGTATGCGGGATACTCAATCCATCTCAAACAGCTAGTG
>NZ_WHYR01000267.1 GCF_009428905.1 Desulfofundulus thermobenzoicus
GGAGACAATCGATTGAGAACAGGAAAAAAGACCGCACAGAAAAAAGGGGCAGGCTTTGGGCTGTTTTTGACAGCACCTGTGCTGGCCTGGGCGTTGTATGATTTTGCAAATACGATCTTTTCATCAAATATGATCACCATTTTCTTCCCATTTTACTTGCAGGAAACGATCGGGGACAGTGCGAGAATGGACCAGATCGCCAGCACCTTTATTTCTTATGCAAACGCACTAGCCAGCTTTTTTCTCGTCATTTTTACACCTTTATACGGAGTGCTGATTGATCGTACAGGGAAAAAGAAACGCTACATTACGGTGTTTACGTTCATATGTATTGCCTGTAGGCTTTTGATGGGGATTTTTGCTGGGATTGATTTCTCAAGTGAATGG
>NZ_WHYR01000026.1 GCF_009428905.1 Desulfofundulus thermobenzoicus
CCCGGTAGGTGCCCGGCTGCCGCAGCATGGCCAGGAATTCTTCCCGGCGCCGGGCCACCTCGCCCACACCCAGTTCTTCGCCGCGCTGCATGGGATGCAGGCGGTACTGGTCGCCCACCCATACCTGGGGCATCGGGGGGAGGTCGGGCTGCCATCTGGTCCAGAATACCTCCGACACAATGTCCTGGTCCAGCCCGGCCAGGTGGACCAGGGTTCTGGGGTGCAGCACCAGGTCCGAGTCCACCAGGAACAGGTAGTCGTATCCGCCCTCCCGGGCCATCTGGAGGAAGCGGTTCTTGTAGCCGGCCACCTTCCAGATCAGGTCCTCTTGCCAGTGGTGGGTCTGTTCCGTGCAGTGGTAAATATCCCCCGGGCGATCACCGGACAGGATTTGCACATTGTCCCGGCCGGCGGCGAAATCCCGCAACAGCCGGCATTCCTCCGGATGATCGTCGACAAAGGCATAGGACACCGTCATTCCGGTTGTGTCCAGCTGTTCCAGGGACCACAGGAACTCCTTCAATATGGCCGGTTTTTGCCGCACCGGGCTGGCCACCAGCACTTTCTTCATAGTTCTTCCCCTTTCACTGTTCTGGAACAGGCTTCTTTGATCAGCAGCAGGTCAGGGTCGTTGGGGAACATACACAGCGACCCCTCCAGCACAGTTTTCAACCGGTCATGATTCCCTGCCTTTAACAGCGCGGCACAGAGCAGCACCAGCAGGTCGTGGAAATAACCCTCGTGGCCCCGCACCAGCACCAGGGCTTTCTCCAGCTGCTCTATGCCCCTGGCCGTTTCACCACAATGGCAGTACTCAATGCCCAGGCTGTAGAGAAGGAAGGGATCGGCCGGTTGCTTCTCCAGTGCCCTGCAGATTATGCCGATGTTGCGCCGGTGTTTATCCCTGGCCTGTAACTGCCGCTGCAGGTAGCCCCGGTGGTGGATGACCAGGCCGGAACAGGCCAGCCCGCCCCCGCCGTTTTGGGCCATAATGGATCCGGCCACCTGCTCATGGATGGCGCCTGTAAAACGGTAGGCCGGGTTGTTTTTAAACAGCCGCACCACCCGGTCTTCGGCCACCGTCTCACCCCGGCCCAGGTAGTTGCGGATGGTCACGAAGTAGCCTTCCACTCCCGGTGCGGAAAGCAGTGCAGACAGTTCCTGCGGGCTAACCGGGGCCAGTATCTCGTCGGCGTCCAGGACCAGGATCCACTGCCCGCGGGCCAGGGCCAGGGAGTAATTCCTGGCGGAGGCAAAGTCGCCGGCCCAGGGGTAACTGAACACCCGGGCGCCCCGGGAAACGGCCACCTCCACCGTACGGTCCGTGGAGCCCGTGTCCACCACAACGATCTCCTGCACCAGGGAACGCACGCTGTCCAGGCAGGAGGCCAGGCAGTGCTCTTCGTCCCTGGCGATTACGCACAGGCTTACGGTAGGACTGCCGCTCACGGGATCAACCCCCCCGCCGGGCCGAATTTAAAAGCCGCCAGGCGGCGCAGGGCGCCGGCCTTTTCCGCCAGGTAATTGCCCAGGGATGCGCAGGCCTCCGGTGACAGGGTGCTTAAATAGGCAATGGCCGCTGCAGCCAGGTGATGAGGCCGGCGGGGCAACTGGGCACGGCCCGGTCCGGGTGTACCCGCCCGGAAACGCAGGCATTTTTCCAGGACGTCCAGGATTATGCGGATAACCTCCGGTTCCCGGGCCTTTTCCGGGCGTAAGGAGCTTGAGCCGTCCCGGCAAAGGGAAATCAGGTTCAGCAAAGCCACGGCCCGGCTGCGCTCCGGCTGTTGCCGCCAGAGGGAGAGGGCCCGTGTCCTGGCCGTTTCATACTCCTTTTGCAGGATAAGAGCCACTACCTCATCCACGGCCAGGCCCGGGTCAAAGGCACGGCCGGTTGCCCTGTGGCGTTCCACCAGGTGCAGGGCTTCCTTAACCCGCCCGGCATAAACATAAAATGCGGGTGATGGCAGCCGGTTTTCTGCCAGGGGCAGGCCGTCCAGGCAGGCGCAGGCCAGATCCGGGTAGCCGGCTTCGAAGAACAGCCCGGCCAGGGCAGCGGCTATGGCCCCCTGGCGGCAGTGCCCGGCATTCCGGAGGCGGGCCAGCGCCTGAAGGGGTCCCTCTTCCACCAGCAGAATTAAAAAGAGGTTGTAGAGGGGGTAAATATAACCGGGGTTGGCCGCAAGGGCCTGCTCGTAATATTGCACCGCCTCCTGCCAGCGGCCCAGCTTTTCATTACAGTAACCCAGGTGATAAAGGGAGAGAAAGCTTTCCGTGCCGCCGGTATGGCCGAACAGAGCCGGCGGTAGCCCGCAGTTCACCGCCTCCTGAAACCACCGGCGGGCAATTTCATATTCCCCCTTTTCTTCAAACAAAAGCCCCCCATCGAAAAACAGGTCGGTGTAGGCTGGGTAGCGGTGAGTTTCCTCAAGACAAAGACAGATGGCCTCGTCCAGCCGGCCCAGGGATTGGCAACAGGCCACCAGGGCGCGCACTGCCTGTGCCCGGAAGAGGATGTGACTGTCGTCCAGTTCCCGGCAGGCCCGCTGCAGATGGGGCAGCGCCCGGGCGGCCCGGCCCAGCCCCAGCCATTCCACGCCCAGGTAATATTGCCAAAAGGGGTTGGCCGGATCGGCGGCCACCGCCCGCTGCAACAGGGCCAGGTTGCGCCCCCGCCGGCGGCGGCGCTCCTGTGCCGGAAGGGGATGGTGCCGGATGACCGGGGCTGCGGCCATGCCCACCGCTGCGGGGCGCTCCACCACCACCTGTTCATGGATGGCCCCGGCGAAGCGGTAACAGGGCCTGTTTTGAAACAGGCGCAGGACGAAAAAGCGGCTGTAACTGCCGGGCAATTCCGCGGACATCTGGTGCAGGGGCAGGAAGAAGGCTTCGTGCCCGTTAGTGTTGTGCACCAGATGGTCCAGGCCGCCCCGGCCGGTGTCCAGCTCTTCATCGGCATCCAGGGAGAGGATCCACCGGCCCCGGGCCCGGGTCAGGGCGAAGTTGCGGGCGGCGCTGAAGTCGCCGTGCCAGGGATAGTGGTATATCCGGTCCGTGTAGCGGCGGGCGATCTCCACCGTGCCGTCGGTGGAGCCCGTGTCCACTATGACCATTTCATCCACCACCCCCCGCACACTGTTCAAACAGCGGGACAGGTGGGGCTCTTCATTGCGCACAATCATTGCCAGGCTTATCAAGGGTTTCATCGTTCCACCCCCGTCTCTTGCCGAAGACGTTTTAGAACAGGCACGTCCGGGTATCTGTCCAGGGCTTCCTGCAATATTTCCCGCCGCATCTTTTCGTAAAGCTCCGCCAGCCTGGCGTAATGCCGGGGCTCCGCCGGCTCCAGGGCCAGGGCCCGCCGGTACAGTCCGGCGGCCTCCAGGAAATCCCCCTGACCCTCCCTGATTTCCCCCAGGGCATAAAGGGTAGCGGCGCACTCCCCCTTCTCCGCCAGGTGCATCTGAAAATATTGTGCGGCTTCTGCCGGGTGGCCGTAACGGGAGAACAGCTGACCTATGGCCCTGGCGTTCCGGTGCAGGCACTCCCGGGAAAGGCCGCTTAAAAGGGACACAGCCCGCTCTTTTTCCCCCAGGTCCAGGGCACGCATGAGTATGTCCAGGAGAAGGGACATGCCCTCTTCGCCCAGGTCCAGCCCGGGTTTCCGCCGGCGGCCCGGGGTGTCCTTTAAAAGGGCCAGCACAGCCCCCGTATCGGTGGTGAGTCCCAGGGAAAACAATTCATCGACCAGGGAGCGTACCCGGCGGCGGTTACCCTGAAACCAGAAGCATAAAATTTTGTTCAGCCTGGCCAGGGGATAAAGCCGGTGGCCGGGCTTGAAACCGTCAATGATGTGCAGGGCCTCCAGGTAGCGCCGCTGCTGGATCAGGCAGATGGCCTTCCAGAGCATTACCTCCGGCGACGTTTCCTGGCCGGCCGTGCCCCGCTCCAGGTACTCCAGGGCCAGGCCGAAGGCGCACTGCTGGAAAAGGATCCGCCCCATTAAAAGATTGGCCCCGGGTGTGCAGAAATCACAGAGCTGCTCCAGGCATTGCCGGGCATACGCCGGGTCCTCCCGGGGCTGCAGGAGGCGGGTGATACTTTCCAGGGCCGGGGTGAAACGGGGATTGTCCCGCAGGCTCTGCACGTAGTAGCCCATGGCTTCTTCGAGATTTAAAAAAAGTTCCGCCAGGCGCCCCAGCTGGTAAAGGGAGCGAAACCCCCGGGTGCCGGCAAAGGGGGCGTAAGACACCGGCTGTTCGGGCATGGCCAGGGCCTGTTGAAAGTGCTCGAATGCCCGCCCGTAGTTTTTTTGCTCCATGTGGATCAGCCCGCCGTAATAATAAAGGTCTGCGTAATCGGGAAATAGATTCAGCCCCGCCTGAACGACTTCCAGTGCCCGGTCATAATTGCCGGCGGCCTGGCAGGCCAGGACGATGTAACGCAGCAATTTGGGCAGGTAAATGGTCCGGGGGTCGATGCCCCTGGCTGCCCTTAAAAGCTCCGCGGCCGCTTCCCCGTACCTTTCCGCCCGGTAAAGCTCCACGCCGTAATGGTAGCGCAGCAGGCGGTTTTCCGGGTCCCTGGCCATCTCACGCTCCAGAATGGCCAGGTTGCGGTTTTTCTTGTCCTTTTCTTTTATTTGCCTGTCCAGGTAGCCGTAATGCAGGATGACCAGGTCCTCGGCCGTCCGGTACCGGGCCTGGCTGTTTTTTTCCAGGATCACATCCACAATCTGTTCATGAATGGCTCCCCGGAACCGGTAGTCCGGCCGGTGACGGAAAAGGCGGAAGACCAGGTCCGGGCAGGTCTCCACCCACCCTTCGTTACCCAGGTAGTTGATTATCTTCACAAAATAACCATCCACGTCCCCGGCTGCGGTTAGACGGCGCAGCACCGGCTGGCTTTCCCGGACCAGCTCTTCGTCGGCATCCAGGAATAAAATCCAGTCCCCCGTGGCCCGTTCCAGGGAAGCATTGCGGGCGTCACTGAAGCTGCCGTTCCAGGGAAAGGAATACACCAGGGCACCCCATTCTTCCGCCACCCGGCAGGTGCCGTCGGTGGAGCCGGTGTCCACCACTATGATCTCATCCACGGCGCCGGAGACACTGGCCAGGCAGCGGCGCAGGTTCTGTTCTTCATTACGGACAATCATGCACAGGCTGATTCTATTACCCATCTTGCTCCAGCCTCTTTCAATCGTTGTTGGCCGTAAAACACGGTCGGCAACCGGGCGGCAGGGCCGCCTGCCGCCGGGGGAATAAGAAAAATATTTTTAGTTAATTTATGCGTGGCAGGCATAACCTTCCACAGCTAGGTAGAATATCCTACAATATGGCCAATATTTACCATGAGAGGAGGAAGGTTTATGCCGAACTATAAGATTTTTCAAGACAATCCAGATAAAGCGCGGATCAAGATTTTCGGCAGCCAGGATGTAGCCCTGAACACCGACGTAACCGGCAATCTGGGTATAACCAGCACGGGCCTGGCGGTGACGGCGCCGGCCAACGGGCTGATGGTGACGGCCCCGGCGACGGGCCTGGCCATCACGCCGCCCACGGGGGGATTGACCATCACCAGTACGGGCCTGGCGGTGACGGCGCCGGCCAACGGGCTGATGGTGACGGCCCCGGCGACGGGCCTGGCCATCACGCCGCCCACGGGGGGATTGACCATCACCAGTACGGGCCTGGCAGTGACGGCGCCAGCCAACGGGCTGATGGTGACGGCCCCGGCGACGGGCCTGGCCATCACGCCGCCCACGGGGGGATTGACCATCACCAGCACGGGCCTGGCGGTGACGGCGCCGGCCAACGGGCTGATGGTGACGGCTCCGGCGACGGGTCTGGCCATAACACCGCCCAGCACGGGCCTGCTCATCACCAGTACCGGCCTGTCCGTAATGAGCAACCTGGTCACTACGGACGTGTCGGCAGTCCGGGGCGGCATTACAGACACGGCCGGCAGCCCCGATGTAACCTACAATGTGCTCAATCTCAGGGCCTGGAGCTTTGGCGTGGTCAATGCCTCCACCACCATCGCGCCTGCCACGGTGCGGCTCCAGATCAGTCCCGATGGGACCAGCTGGTTGAACGAAACCGGTCCGGTGACGCTGAATACCGGCGATGTGACCGCCCTGGTATCCTCCATATTCCTGAAATATGCGCGGGTTTACTATGCAGCGGTGAACGCGGCCAGTGTCGTCACCCTGAACATCTTCTTCCAGGGGCAGACTTAAAGACCGGGAAAGTTTCCCGGGGAACAGCCGCTCCTGCAGCGAACAACGACCAGCGGCGGGAAGGCCGGGATTTACCGGCCTTCCCGCTGTTTACAGCACAGGTGGATTGGGGGACACAACCGGTGGCCGGAGAATATTTTGTAAACAGGGGGTGAGCGAAATGCAAAGAACAGGCACCGGGACCGGTGATGGCAGGATTGTCCGCCGTGATCCCGCATTCGGCCCCGGTATGGCCGGGGCCATAATCGGGGGTGTGGCCGGTGGTGTGCTGGGGATGGTGGCCCTGGTCATTTCCCTGGTTGCCTATCAAAAACAAATTCCCGACACCCGGCCGCTTTTTATCAGCACGGTGGAAAAGGGCCTGGTCACCCGGGACCGGGACGGCCACAGCAAAACCAGGGATATCGCCCGGATCCGCACCTTCTCCTTTCTGGTGCGCAATGAAGGACCCCACCCGGTGGTGGTCCAGCCGGAATTAAGCCCCGATGGAACCGCCTGGAGCCCCTTTGGCGAATTGTCCTACGCCATTGAACCGGGGGAAGAGCAGCTGTTTGTCCCCCAGTATTTCCTGCGTTACGCCCGGGTCCGCTTCCGGAACCAGATACCGGGCTTTGATTCGGTGATTACCGTATGGTTCCAGGGGCAGAGCTGAAAATGTTTGTTTCAATCATTATTCCCGTGAGAAACCAGCTGCCCCTGACCCGGGCCTGCCTGGAAAGCGTTTTTAGGCACACTGCGGAGACGGTGGAAATCATTGTGGTGGACAACGGTTCCACCGACGGCACCCGGCCATATCTCCAGAACTTTCCGGCTGTCAGGATGGTGGCCGCCGGTGACGTCCCCTGTTTTGCCGCAGCCTGCAACCGGGGTCTGGCCGCCGCCCGGGGGGAATATCTTTTGCTTTTAAACAACGATGCGCTGGTAACCAGGGGCTGGCTGCGGGGGCTAATCAAACATCTGGAAAGCAATCCCGCGGCCGGAATGGTGGGGCCTTTATCCAACTGCGGCGGCCTGGTGCAGACCATTCCCGTGGCCCCGTACTCCGTGGATCAGGTGGAGGAATTTGCCCGCCGGCTGCAGGTGCAGAACGCCGGGCGGTGCCGCCGGGTCAACGCCTTAAGCGGCTTTTGCCTGTTAATCAAAAGACAGGTTTTAAACACCATCGGTGGTCTCGATCCCCGCTTCGTCCCGGGATATTTTGAAGACGACGATTTCTGCCTGCGGGCTGTGCTGGCCGGCTTTCAATTGCTGGTGGCCGAAGATGTGTTTGTCTATCATCACGGCCAGCGCACTTTCGCCGGGGAGGGGCTGGACTGCCGGGCCGTTTTGCGGCAGAACTGGGAGCGCTTTCGCCGCAAGTGGGGGCTGCCGGCGGATTTTCCCCCGGGAAAACGGCTCACTTCCCCCCTGATTTTAAAGCAGCCCTTTGACCCCAGGCGCCATGTGGTCCCTTTACGGTGACTGATCAGTAAAGGGCCGCCGGCAACAGGGAAGCGGCGATGGCAATATATACCAGGGGCGCCTTAAACACCAATCCGGCACCGTAACATATTATGGATAACAGGTAAAACTTGACCAGGATAAGAGGTGTGCAAAAAATGGCTTTTCAGCTAACCAGTTTCGACCTGGCTACCAGAAATGCCGGAAGCCAGCAGCATTTTGACTTTTTCATTCTCCCCGAGCCCCGGGTACTGGTCGGCGGCGTGGTGCGCCGGCCCGACGGGACGCCCGTGCCCTGTGCAGCAGTGGTCATTTTTCGCCGGGAAGGAGATAAGCTGGGACCGGCCATCGGCCATACCTTCACCGATCAGGACGGGCAATTTGTCTTTGGCCCCCTCCCTCCGGGCACAGACTTCAAGGTAAAGATATTCTACATGGAAAACGCTGTCGCCGGGGATGAGGCCCAGGTGGTGGAGTCCGGCATCTGGCCGCCCGTTTTCCCCCTGCCGCCCATAGCCCCCTTTCCGCCCATAGCGCCGCTACCCACGGTGGCCCCCATAGGGTAATCTGCCTTCCGCCCGGATGGCCGGCTGCTTGCGCCGGGGTAAGACCGCAGATGTCTTGCCCTTTTTCCTGCCCTGAAAATACATTTTCGTTCCTCTGTTGGTGCCGCCGCAGGCGACGTGGGGGTCTTGTTTGGAAATTACCGTGGGGAAGGGGGATGCCACTTTGTCTTTATATTCCATAATCATCCCCTGCCGTAACGAGGGGGAGCACCTGCGCCGGACCATCCTTTCCCTGGAGCAGGCCCGGGGACCGGAGCAGGAAATTATTGTGGTGGACGACGGATCGGAGGATGGGTGCTGTGACTTCCTGCGGTCAGTAGAAATGCCGGCGGTGCGGTTGGTGGCCGCGGGGAAGCTGGGCGTGGCCGGTGCCCGTAATGCCGGGGCAGCCGCAGCCCGGGGGGAGGTTATATGTTTCTGTGATGCTCACCTGGAAGTGCCCGCCGGGTGGCTGCAGTCTCTGAGCCGCCCCATCCGGGAAGGGGCGGCGGACGTGGTTTGCCCGGCGGTGGCCGATTCCCGCTCTCCCGGGGCGGCGGGCTACGGTGTCACCTGGGGGGCTGGCTTGCAGTGGCAGTGGATACGCTCCCGCCCTCCCGGTCCCGCTTACGTCCCCCTGGCTCCCGGGGGTTGCCTGATGATGTCCCGGCCGGTCTATGAAGCCCTGGACGGGTTTGAAAGGGGATTCTGTGGATTTGGCTTCGATGACCAGGAGTTTTCCCTGAAAGCGTGGCTTTTTGGTTTCCGGGTGATGGTACAGCCGGAAGTGACGGTGAGCCATTTCTTCCGGCCGGCTCACCCCTATCCGGTGGGGACGGAGGAAGTTTTATACAATTTCCTGCGCATGGCCCTTTTGCATTTTCACCGGGAGCGTCTGGCCCGGGTGCTGGAAATGACCCGGGGCCATCCGGATTTCCCCGGAGTGATGGCCCGGCTGCTGGCGGGTGACGCCCCGGAGAAGAGGCGCCGTTATTTTCAGCGGCGCCGTTACGACGATGACTGGTTTATGGAGCGTTTTAGCATTCCCTTTTAGCGTTGGAACCCGCTATGGTGCCGATGGTAGCGGTTTTACTGAATAATTATGCGTTGCCGAAACTGCCCGGCGGCGGTGGATTCTGCCGGACCAGGTGGGAAGATCCGGGGGCGGGTCTTGAAAAACCCGGACCAGCAGCAATGGGCCGGGAAGGGTCCGCAGGGATCGGAGGCAATACTGCCCGGGCAGTTTGGGGCGGCCTTTTTACCCTATCCCTGCGGCAGGAGGAGGGTCCGATGCCGGACAATCGGTTCGGGGGTGGGGCCGGCCTGGCCTCGGTAATTATCATTGCCCGGGATGAGCAACCCTACCTGGAGCAAACCGTCCGGTTCATGAACGCGGTGCCGGCCGGCTATCCCATGGAGATTGTGGTGGTGGATGACGGCTCCCGGGACGGCTGCGCCCGTTTCCTGAGCTACTCGAGGGAGCCGCGCCGCCGGATAAGATTGCTGTCCACAGGGGGCCTGGGGCCGGCCCGGGCCAGGAACCGCGGTGCCCGGGAGGCTGCCGGGGGGATTCTGGTTTTCTGTGACGCCCATATCATTGTCCCCCCCGGCTGGCTGGCTTCCCTGGCGGCACCCCTGGCGGCGGGCCTGGCCGGCGCCGTTTGCCCGGCTCTGATACACACGGCCGACCCCGCCCGGCCCATTTACGGCGGCACACTGAACAGCCGGCTGTCCTGGACGGGGTTGACCAGCCCCGGTGCGGTGTTCCCGGCAGGCATGGTTGAATTGCCGTCCGGACCTTGCGATACCCGTTTGACCCCCTCACCCGTACCCCTGGCCCCGGCCGGTTGCCTGGCCGTACGCCGGGACGCCTTTTGTGGGGTGGGCGGTTTTGAAGAGGAACTGGCGGCCTGGGGATACGATGATGTGGAGTTTTCCTTGAAACTGTGGCTTTTCGGCTATCCGGTGGCCGTGGTGCCCGGGGTAAAGGTGGTCCATATCAGCCGGCCACTGCGCCCTTATCAGCGGTGGGGGGAGGAGCTGACCGCCAACCTCCTGCTCACCGCCGCTCTGCATTTCAGTGACCGCCGCCTGGCCCGGCTGGTGGGGCTGGCCGGGAGCTACCCGGGCTTTGCCCGGGCCTGGAGCCGGGTGTGGCGGGAACCGGTATGGCAGAAGCGGCAGGAGTATTTCCGGCGCCGGGTATACGATGACGACTGGTTTATGACCGTCTTCGGCGTCCCGTTTTAGAAAAAATCCCTTCCGGTACCTGGTGACTGGGGGCCGGGAACCACTGGCTGCAAATGTTCACTGAAACCGGTGGTTAATACAAAGGCACGGCGTTGTCCTTAAGCGATAAGACATTGCGAAGCGCCGGAGTGAGCGGGACAACGCCGTGCCTGCACCGGTTTTACCGAACAGTTACCGCAGGTTTAACTTTAGTGATTGGGGATAGGCTGTATTGCACACCCCTGGTACCATCTGCATAGTATGTTCCCAGGTGGTTGTAATGGAGCACTTTGCCTTTATAATCTGCAGCCAGGACGGCAGCCGTTACGCCCGGTGCCTGCAGTACCTGCAGGCACTGGAACGCAGCAATATACAGGCGGAGATCTGGCGGGTGTCGTCATCCCGCAGCATTGCCGCCGCCTACAACCGGGTCATGGAAAGGAGCAACGCCAGGTACAAGGTATACCTGCATGATGATGTATTTATCTTAAACCGCCGTTTCTGCCAGGATGTCCTGGCGGTCTTTCAAGCCGATCCCCGCATTGGACTGCTGGGCATGTGCGGTTGTAAAAAAGTCCCTGCGAACGGTGTCTGGTGGGAGGGGGTCGGGTACGGCCGGGTTTATCACGGGGAGCCGCCCCGGGCGCTCCTTTTCCACCAGCCGGAAGGCCCCTATGAAGAGGTGGCGGCGGTGGATGGCTTGCTTATGGTGACCCGGTACGATATACCCTGGCGGGAAGATATCATCGACGGTTTTCACTTTTACGATCTGTCCCACTGCCTGGAGTTTGCCCGCCGGGGTTACCGGGTGGCGGTGCCGCGGCAGGAGGAGCCCTGGTGCTATCACGGGAGCGGCGGGAAATGCGACCGGGAGTACCACCGGTTGCGGCAGGTCTTCCTGCGGGAATACGCCGCGGAATTGTCCTGAAAGGGCAGGTGGATAACCGTTGGCCAGCGTGTTGTTTATCGATGGAGCGCTGCCTCCCTTTCCCCGCCCCAACCGGGACTGGCGCGTGCTGCGCATGCTCGGCGCACTGGTCCGGGCCGGCCACCGGGTGATCTACCTGGTGCGGGAGGGGGAGCGCCATGAGATTTACCGGCCTGCCTTTGCAGAGGCCGGGATTCAATTTTATGTGGAGCGGGGGGCGCGCATCTGCCGGCACAGCATTGTGGGCTGCCCGGCGGTGGAGCTGGAACAGTTGCTCAAGGATATTTCCTTTGACCTGGCCTGCATTCATTTTGTTGCCAATGCTCTGGCTACCATCCCGGTGATCCGGCGGTATTCACCCCTGACCCGCATTGCCGTGGATACGGTGGACCTGGCTTCCTTACGGTTATGGCGGGAGGCGCTGGTTACCGGCCGGGAAGAATTGCTGGTAGATGCGTACCGCAGCCTGGAAAGGGAAATGGCCGTTTTCCGGCAGGCCGACTTAATCATTGCCGTTACGCCCCTGGAGGCAAAGCTGATCGGCCGCATGGTTCCCGGCGCCAGAACGGCCGTGATCCCGGTGATGGCCGACCCCTGGCCGGCGGTGCCGTCCTTTGCCGCCCGGAAGGGCCTGCTGTTTGTGGGCCACTTTTCCCACCGGCCCAATGTGGATGCAGTCAATTACCTGGTGCGGCATATATGGCCCCTTTTGCAAAAGCTTTTACCCGGCGTGGATCTGTGCATTGTGGGGGACCGGCCGCCGCAGGAACTTGAGGGCCTGGCAGAACAGAGAATTAAAACTACCGGCTATGTGCCGGGACTGCGCCCCTACCTGGAGGGCTGCCGCCTGCTGGTGGCCCCCATCCGTTACGGTGCCGGCATGAAGACCAAGATAGTGGAGGCCCTGGCGGCCGGATTGCCGGTGGTGACCACCGGCATGGGAGCCGAGGGAATGGAGTTGCAGCACGGCGTCAATGTTTTAATTGGCGACGATCCCCTTTCCTTTGCCCGGGCCACCGCCGCCCTTTACCGGGATGAGCAGCTGTGGAACCGTCTTTCCCGGGCCGGGCGGGAGCACGTGCGGCGCCATTACAGTTTTCCCGTGGTGGCCCCGGCCATTTACGGCCTGGTTCATCCCCGGGCGTAACATTAAAAAGCGAGCGGGCCGCCCCTGTCGCTTTTCTACCGCTCCCGGGGGACGACCGCCGTCCGGACTTGTGGTGATGTGAATCGACATCCATCCTGTTGTGTCATTGGCCGGTGACGTTTACTCGGGTTTCATTATTCCGGGAGGGTAAAGCCGGTGCTGGTTTCCATCATCATACCGGTGCACAATCAGTTGCCACACATCCAGAACTGCCTGCGGGCCCTGTGGCGTCACACGGCCCGCACCTTTCCCTGGGAAGTGGTCGTTGTGGACAATAATTCGGATGGTCAAACGGCAGCCTGGCTTCAGTCCCTGGGAGACAGGGTGCATCTAATTGCCAACGGCACCAACCTGGGCTATGTCCACGCCTGTAACCAGGGGGCCGTGGCGGCCCGGGGCTCTTACCTGCTCTTTTTAAACAGCGACACCATACCCCTGCCCGGCTGGCTGGCGGCCCTGGTGGGCGCCATGGAAGCCAGTCCCCGGGCCGGGGCGGCCGGCGCCCGGCTGCTCTATCCCGACGGGCGGCTGCAGGAGGCCGGTTCCATCATCTGGCGGGACGGCAGCGGCTGGAACTACGGCCGGGGGGACGACCCCTGGCTGCCCGGATACAGCTACCCCCGGCCGGTGGATTACTGTTCCGGTGCCTGCCTGATGGTGCGGACGGATCTTTTTCGCAGGCTGGGCGGATTTGATACCCGCTACGCGCCCATGTATTACGAGGATGCGGACCTGTGCTTTGGTTTGCGGCGGCTGGGGCGGGCGGTAATTTATGTCCCCGGCGCGGTGGTTATCCATGCCGACGGGGGTACGGCCAGGGCCGGGGGCGGGCAGTGGCGCCGGTACATGGACATCAACAGGGGAAAATTTGTTGAGAAATGGCGGGATGTCCTCCGTTTCCACTATCCTTTCGCTCCGGAAAATGTGGAGCGGGCCTGCTGCCGCCTCTTATACGGGGAGGAGAAGTGAGTTGAAACGGGCGTTGATTACGGGCATCACCGGCCAGGACGGCTCTTACCTGGCGGAGTTTCTGCTCGGCAAAGGTTACCGGGTTTACGGGCTGGTACGGCGCTCCAGCGCGGGCAACCCGGAGCGGATCCGGCACCTGGAAGGGCAGGTGCACCTGCTCCCCGGCGATATGCTGGACCAGCCTTCCCTGGTGGCCGCCCTGGATCAGGCGGAGCCGGATGAAGTGTACAACCTGGCCGCCCAGTCCTATGTGGGGGTTTCCTGGCAGCAGCCGCTGCTGACGGCCCAGGTTACAGGTCTGGGAGTGACCCATTTGCTGGAGGCCATACGCACGGTAAACCCCAAAATACGGTTTTACCAGGCCTCCAGTTCCGAAATGTTCGGCCGGGTGCGGGAAATCCCCCAGAATGAAAACACGCCCTTTTATCCGCGCAGCCCCTACGGGGCGGCCAAGGTCTATGCCCACCACATCACCGTCAACTACCGGGAAAGTTACGGCCTGTTCGCCTGCTGCGGTATCCTGTTCAACCACGAGTCGCCCCGGAGGGGACTGGAGTTTGTCACCCGGAAGGTCAGCGACGGGGTGGCCCGCATCAAGCTGGGCCTGGCCGGGGAACTGCGCCTGGGCAACCTGGACAGCCGCCGGGACTGGGGCTATGCCGGGGATTATGTGGAGGCCATGTGGCTGATGCTGCAGCAGGAAGAACCCGGCGATTATGTCATTGCCACCGGGGAAACCCACCCGGTGCGGGAACTGGTGGAAACGGCCTTCAGCCACGCCGGCCTGGACTGGCGGAAATACGTGGTGGTGGACCCCGCCCTTTACCGGCCGGCGGAGGTGGAACTGCTCTGCGGGGACTATTCCCGGGCGCGGGATAGGCTGGGCTGGCGGCCGAAGGTGACCTTTGCGGAACTGGTACAAATGATGGTGGATGCGGATCTTGAGCGCTGGGAGAAGATTTTGCAACCGGGACGGCCGGTGGACGGGGATGCGGGGGCGGCACTGCTGCCGCCGGCGAGGTAACGGGTACGCCGGCCCCCGGTGCCGTTGAGCGGCGGAGGGGATATGGCCCCGGAAGTGAAATGGTGACGGCCATTTTATATAGTAACGTAACCTTGAAACGCCGTGTGTCTGCATGGCCGGAAATGTGCCGGTCACCGGATGAAAGCGGTTGAATTGAGTACGGTTTAAGGCAGGTTTTGTTTATGCTTGCGGAAGAAATTAAACTCTCCCGGGAGATTATTGACAGGGCTCTGAAAGAAGCTTTCCGGCCCATGGCTGCTTTTTCCGGGGGCAAGGATTCCCTGGTCCTGCTCCACCTGCTGCGCACCGCCGGCGGTGATCAAATTCCCGTACCGGTTTTAAACATTGACACCGGCGTGAAGTTTGAGGAAATATACCGCTTTATTGATAAGATGCAGCGCCTGTGGGGGTTTGCGCTGGTGCGGGAAAGCAACCGGGGGGCCGTCGATCCCGGCGATATTGCCCGGGACAAAGTGCATTGCTGTTACCAGTTGAAAACCGTTCCCCTGCACCGGGCGATAGAAAGGTACGGGGTATCGCACCTTTTAACCGCGGTGCGGCGGGATGAGCACCCGGCCCGGGCGGGAGAGGAATATTTTTCCTCCCGGGCAAACCACATCCGGGTGCAGCCGCTGCTGCACTTTACCCGGGAGGATATCTGGGCTTATATCCATCAGCATCACCTCCCCTACTGCTCCCTTTACGACCGGGGATATGTCAGCCTGGGCTGCCGGCCCTGCACCCGGCCGGTTGATTCCGGGGCGGCGGAGCGTTCGGGCCGGGCGCCGGACAAGGAGCAATTTATGCCTGATCTCAGGCGGCTGGGTTATTTTTAAATGTTCGGTGACCCCGCTATGGTGCCGATGGTGGCGGTTTTATTGAACAATTACCTTGCTTTTTCTCCCTTTGTCGGGCGGCGGCATAAATCTTCGGCCGTCACTTTAAGAAAAGCCCGGGGCGAATAAAGCCGGGACGGGACTGACTTTATGGGGGGTTCCTGGATGAGCTTTTCGCTGCTCCTGATCACCATTGATGCTTTAAGGGCGGATCACCTGTGCTGTTACGGTTATCGGAGGGAAACCAGCCCCCGCCTGGATGCCCTCGCCGGGGAAAGCATTCTCTTTCAGCGGGCCTTTTCTCCCTGTTCCTATACCATGCCGGCCCACACTTCCCTCATGACCGGGAAGTATGTTCCCCACCACTCCATGGGGTACCGGCAGGCATCGGGAAGGCTGGACACCGACCGGGAGATTACCCTGGCGGAAGTCCTCCTGGCCAGGGGCTATACCACGGCTGCCTTTGTCAGCTGTGCCGTTCTGGACGGGCGCTACGGCCTTGACCGGGGCTTTGTCCATTACGACGACCGGATGACCCGGGGGGAGGAAAACCGCCCCCATGAGCTGATCCGTGAGGGGTCCCTGACCACGACAGCGGCATTGGAATGGTTGAAAAGTGGTGCCGGTGATCCCTTTTTCCTCTGGATTCACTATTTTGATGTCCATGGTCCGTATTTGCAGCCGGAGCCCTTTAACACTTTTTTTGTCCCGGAAGATTACGCAGAAGAACCTGTCTGGCTGCCGGTGGTGGATGAAGGGGAGGCCGGGGGGATCCCCAGCTACCAGTTGCTGGTCGATGACCGGGACGGCACATGCCGCCATGCCCTGGATGCCCGTTTTTACCTGGCCCGGTACGACTGCGGCATACGCTATGTAGATCACATTATCGGGGATCTGTTCCGGTCATTAAAGGAAACGGGTTTCTGGGACGAACTAATGATCGTCGTCACTGCCGATCACGGCGAGGCCCTGGGGGAAAACGGCGTCTATTTTTACCACGGGCTGACCCTGACGCCCGATCAAATCCACGTCCCCCTGCTCGTTAAAATGCCCCGCGGGAAAGGTCCGGCGGGGGTACAGGTGAATGTGCCGGTAAGTACTGTGGACATCATGCCGTCGGTGCTGGAACTGGTGGGATTTGATTATCGCCGGCTGGCCCTGGATGGGCTGCCGCTGCTCTGGTCCCTTGACCGGCCGGAACTTCTGAGGACCAGGGCCATTCACAGCGATCTGGAAATCCAGGGGGCGGTCATCTGCGGCAACAGATTGCACCTGTGGCCCCGTAATGTTGAAGGGATCGAACCGGGCCCGTCGTACAATCCCTTACTGGTTGAAAGGGAAAAAATTATTGAACTGGGTTGATCACTCCGGATGGTCGTTGTTCGGGGAACCCGTTAACTTTAGGAAGGAGCCAGAGCTGGTAAAGTGAGAAAATGCTCTGGATGTGAGGGTTGTGTGAAACTGCTCAGTAAAACTGTTGCCACCGGCGGGGTGCCGCTGCCAGCTCAGGCAACGACAGGGAGAGATGACCATGATCAACAACGGTGAAAGGGCCGTTCCGGGGTTGACCGATCCGGTGACCATGGCGGAGCATCTGGCCCGTTATGAGTTTGCCCTGCCCTTTGTGACGGGCCGGGAAGTGCTGGATGTGGCCTGCGGGGTGGGCTACGGCAGCCAGATGATGGCCCGGCGGGCGAAGAAGGTGACGGGGGTGGATGTGGACCCGGAGTGTATAGAGTTTGCCCGGGCCAATTACGGCCATGAAAGGGTCACCTATCAACAGGGGGATGTAAGGAAACTGCCCTTTCCCGATGAATGCTTCGACGTGGTGGTATGCTTTGAAACCATAGAGCATGTTCTGGAAGGGGAGGAGTGCTTCCGGGAGGCCCGGCGGGTGCTGCGGCCCGGCGGCATCTACCTGGTTTCCACACCCAACCGGTTGTTTTTTTCTCCCGGCCGGGGGCCGGAGGACCCGCCGGTTAATTGCTTTCACCGGCGGGAGTATACCGTGGAGGAATTTCAATCGCTGCTGGGCGGTGCTTTTCTGCAATACCGGATTTACCAGCAGAGCCGCCCGCGGGAAATTAACGAAGATTTTAATCCGGTAGTAAAACTCCTTACCACCGGTGAGGATGCCTGGTATTACATAGCTGTGGCAACCAGGGAGGCTCCCGGGGCGGGATGATCCACCCGCCTCCGGTTTGTTTTACCTGCCGGGAGGACCGGCCCGGAGAGGGCAGCCGGACGTTTGAAGGCGGGCCGTCCGGGAAAGGGCCGCCGGATGATGCCCGCCCGTCACCTGAAGGGGCTTTGGTCAAGGGACGTTTCTGGCGGAGCCGGAAGGGAGCGGTTTTTACTTTCCGGACGTATGCAATAAACCGCCCGGCTCTTGACTATTTTTTTAATCTTGCTATAATAATAGCAGCGTGATAGCAGCGTGCGGGTGTAGCTCAATGGTAGAGCATCAGCTTCCCAAGCTGAGGGTTGCGGGTTCGATCCCCGTCACCCGCTCCAGAGTAATGATAAGACCTCCGGTAGAGGGAGGTCTTTTTTATTGGAAAAGGCATAGGCGTGGTTCGGATGGACTATATTTTAATACCAGGGCCGGTTAACGACCGCGAGGCCCGTCCTTCAGTTAAAGATGATTATTTAATCCCTTGCCTGGCTGGTCAAACTGGGATATAATTTAAAAAGATTTGTGGAAGGAGGCATAATGTGTCATATGGGCAAGCACATCAAAACCATCAGCCGCCCGTCGCTGCACAAAACTGTACAGGGCAGGGGCTGCGGCGAATGCCAGACATCCTGCCAGTCAGCCTGCAAGACCTCCTGTACGGTGGGTAATCAGGCCTGCCTGAAGGAAAGCAGGTAACCTGCAAGACCTGATCCCTTCCGGGATGAGGTTTTTTTCTTGTTTGGTGCCGGGCTTACTCCATTGTTTCGCGCTGGCAGCACTGCTGGCATGCAATGGGACCGGACTGTCGGCGCTGCAAATGGGACATGGCAGTGATGGTGAGATAGGGTGGGGGTAGCGGGAGATGATCCATAAGTTTATTTTTAACGGGCAGCGTATGGTGCTGGATGTGAATAGCGGCGCGCTGCACCTGGTGGATGAGCTGACCTGGCACCTGCTGGATGACTACGAAAAACATGATGGCCGTGAGCTGGTGGACAAATATTCCCGGCGGTACCCCCGGGTGGAGGTGGAGGAGGCCCTGGAAGAGATCGCCGGGCTGGTGGGGGAAGGCCTTTTGTTTTCTCCCGACCCCCTTAACGGACATTATGACCCGCCACAAAACGAGGTGGTTAAAGCCCTGTGCCTGCACCTGGCCCATGACTGCAACCTGGCCTGCCGGTACTGCTTTGCCGGGCAGGGCCATTTCGGCGGTGACGGCGGCCTGATGCCCTTTACGGTGGGAAGGCAGGCGCTGGATTTTCTCTTTGCCGCTTCCGGTCCCCGGCGCCATGTGGAAGTGGACTTTTTCGGCGGCGAGCCGCTGCTCAATTTTAATGTACTGCGGGAACTGGTGGCCTACGGCCGCCGGCGGGCGGGGGAACTGGGCAAGATAATTAAATTTACGGTTACCACCAACGCCGTCCTGCTCACCCCGGCGATAGGGCGCTATTTCAATGAGGAAGGGCTGGCGGTGGTGCTCAGCCTGGACGGGCGGCCGCCGGTCCACGACGCCATGCGCCCTTTCCCCGGCGGTCGGGGCTCATACGACCTGGTGCTGAACAATATACGCAACTTTGTGGCTTCCCGGCCGGGGGGGGAGTATTATGTGCGGGGTACCTTCACCAGGCACAACCTGGATTTTACCCGGGATGTCCTGCACCTGGCCGGTCTGGGCTTTGAGCACATTTCCATGGAACCGGTGGTGGCCCCCTGCGATGAGGATTATGCCCTGCAAATGGCGGACGTGCCCCGTATCTGTGCGGAATACGAAAAGCTGGCCGGGCAATTGCTGGACCGGGCCGCGCGCGGCCGGAGGATTAACTTTTTCCACTTTAACATCGATCCGGACGGCGGGCCCTGCCTGCCCAGGCGTTTGACGGGCTGCGGGGCCGGGCGGGAATACCTGGCCGTTTCCCCCGATGGCAGGTTATATCCCTGCCACCAGTTTGTGGGCCGCCCGGGATACTGCCTGGGTGATGTTTGGCAGGGTCTGGTTCACCCTGAACTGGTGGCGGAATTTCGTTCCTGTCACGTGTACAGCAAGGAGGACTGCCGTCAATGCTGGGCGCGCTTTTACTGTAGCGGCGGATGTCATGCCAACGCCCATGCCTTTCACGGCACCATCTTTAAACCTTATGAAGTTGCCTGCGCGCTGGTTAAAAAGAGAATTGAGTGCGCCCTTTATCTAAAGGCAGTGACCGCATGATGCCCTTTTCCTTATTCTACTGAGTCCGGCGTAATAACCCGCCGAAAACAAACAATTTTCCGGGAAAAATCGACCATATTCAACTTGAAAGGCTTTTTACTGGGCAAGTCTTGACATGGTAATATCAGCATATATAGGCCATGAAGAGACTTGTTTTATTATTAACCGCCAGACAACTCACCCGTTGAATACGAGTTGCCGGTTGTCTGGGTTTGACACCATATTTTACACCGGAGGAAAGCTCATGTTCTCCCGTTCGGTCGGTGGTTTTTTTAATGGAAAAAAGAGTATAAGCTGCTTGCTCCGCTGGATAAAAGGCCGGCTTTTACCGCCGTTGGAACATATCCACTTAATCGATTCCGGACAAAAAATTTTAAAAAGGTTAATGATAGACGATCCCCTTACACCGGCCCAGGTGCTCTGCCTGGTGGCCATAACCATTTTGCTGATGACCTTCCTGCCCATAACGGCCAGTGCCTTTAATTCCTGGGCGCTGGTGGTTGATGGACGGGTGCTGGCCGTTTCTCCCAACCGCGGGGTATTGGACAGGGCCGTGTCAGAAGGGCTGGCCGGCCGGGGCGCGGGGGCGGCCGGAGTGCATCAGCTGGTCATACGCCGGGCCGTGCCCGGTGAAGGGCCCCTCTTTACGGACGAACGGCGCCTGGAGGATGTGCTGGCCGCTTACCTGTTCCCGCAGGCCGGTGGAACAGAGCTGCTGGTTGATGGAGAGGCCAAACTGGTGGTGCGGGACCGGCAGGTGGCGGCAGCACTCCTGGAAGCTTTAAAGAAAGAGTACACCGTAGGCGGCGGTGTGGTAACACTGGCCGGTAACGTGTCCTTCAGGGATGTGCGGGTACCCCGGGAGCGCATTATGGATTTTGACGAAGCCCTGTCCTTTTTAAAGACTGGTGGAAAGAATACTGCCAGATATATTGTACGGGCGGGAGATACCCTCTGGGACATTGCCTCCAGGTGCGGGGTTTCTATGGAGGAGTTGCAACTGGCTAATCCCGGGTTAACCCCGGAGAAATTGCAAATCGGGCAGGTAATAAATACAAACCGCGCCGCACCGGTGATCAACGTGATCTGCAACGTGCAGCAGACCGAACAGGAAGAAATACCCTTTGCGGTGGAACAACGCAAGGACGACGAACTGTACCGCGGTCAAACCAGGATGTTGCAGCCGGGCAGGCCGGGTCTGGAGGAGGTAACATATCAGGTTACATACCTGAACGGGAAGGAAGTAAGACGGGATGTCCTGTCCAGAAGGGTGGTCCGGGAAAGCCAGAATCAGGTGGTGGCGGTGGGTTCACGGGTGATGCTGGCCTCCCGTTCCGGGGTTGGCGCCCGCCTGGCCTGGCCTGTGGTGGGGTCTGTGAGCTCCCCCTTTGGACAGCGCTGGGGACGGTTGCATACGGGGATGGACATTACCGCCGGAACCGGCACCCCGGTAAGGGCCGCCGGAGCCGGCCGGGTGATCGGCGCCGGGTGGGAAGGCAGTTATGGCAACTGTGTGGAAGTATATCACGGCGACGGGGTGACCACCCGCTATGCCCATCTTTCCAGCATTAGCGTGGTGGCCGGCCAGCAGGTTGAACGGGGGCAGTTGCTGGGCCGGGTGGGCAGCACGGGGAATGCCACCGGGCCGCACCTGCACTTTGAAGTGCTGGTAAACGGGCGGCCCGTGAATCCGGCCAGGTTTTTGTAGGAAGGGAGACCTGGTTATATGGGTTATGCTGGTTTTAAACGGTAGAGGGACATGCGTATACTTATGCCAGGGGTTTTCTTGCAGCAATGCCGCGGCATGGCAAGGCTCCCCGGCACTTGAACCGGAAAACAATGTAAACCCATCCTGTACAGGGTGGGTTTACTGTTTAAAGATTCATGGCACCCGGGCGTGATTCAGGGCAGGAATAAATTCCACCGGAACGAATAGTAAGGATTGGGAGGATTAAGGTTGGTTAAGGACCTTTACGGGGAGGGAAATTGCTTGTCGTACATACAGCAAGACATTCTTTCTCATTCCATGAATTCTCCCCCAAATGCAGTTAGTAACGAGAGTAAAAGCCAGTACAAAGGGATTGAGCGTTGCTTTGACATTCCCTTTGTTACCGAACTGGCATTAAGGGAAAAACAGATCCAGCAAAACTACCGCCCGGTTATTGCCGTACACAAATGGTTTGCCCGCCGGCCGGGCACGCTTTTTCGTGCTTTGATTCTTTCCGAGTTTGTTGGCGGGGACTTGCGGACCAATTACTACCGGTCGCACAATTTGAATGGGCTACGGGTTGCCGATCCCTTCATGGGCGGCGGGACGCCCCTGCTTGAGGCCAACCGGGTGGGGTGCGACGTTACCGGCTATGACATCAACCCCATGGCCTACTGGATTGTCCGCCAGGAGATTCAGCAACTGGACCTGGACGCCTACAGGAAAGCAGCATCTGCTGCCGGTGATTGGCTGGAAAGAAAGATAGGTTTTTTATACCGGACCAGATGTATATACTGCAACAACCAGGAAGCTCACGTTAAATATTTTCTCTGGGTCAAAAAAAAGCGCTGCACGGCGTGTCACCGGGAGTTTGACCTTTTCCCTGGCTATCTGGTGGCGGAAAACAGGCGGCACCCGAAAAACGTGATCATTTGCTGGCATTGCGGCCTGTTGAATGAGATAGATGACAGGCGCCAGCCGGGGAAATGCAGTGGGTGCGGAGCAAGGCTTGTTCTTGCCGGCCCGGCCGGCCGGAACCGGTGCACCTGTCCCCATTGTGGTAAGGAAAACCACTATCCCGACGCATTATCAGGACCCCCGGAACACCGCTTGTTTGCCATTGAATACCACTGCCCCCGTTGCCGTCCCAAACATCAAGGGCGTTTCTTTAAAAATCCCGATGAACAGGATTATTTAAGATACAGGCAGGCCGTGGACATGTGGCAATCCATAGAGCCCCTCTACGTGCCCGATGATCCGATCCCTCCGGGAGATGAAACCGACCGTTTACACCGGTGGGGTTATCATCACTACCGGGAGATGTTTAACGAGCGGCAGCTATTGGGAATGGAGCTTATTTGCCGGTTGGTGGATAAGCAGGGTGATCGCAAAATAAGGGAAGCATTGGCCACAAACCTTTCGGATCTGCTTCGTTATCAAAATATGCTTTGCCGGTACGATTCTTATGCCCTGAAATCACTGGATATCTTTTCCGTACACGGCTTTCCGGTGGGCCTGATTCAATGTGAATCAAATCTTCTGGGGATAAAAAGCGATCGCGGTACCAATGTTGGAAGCGGCGGTTGGCAGAACATAGTGGACAAATTTTTTAAGGCCAAGCAGTATTGCCAGCATCCCTTTGAAGTTGCGTATCAAAACGGTCGAAAAAGGATTATTCATATCCCCGGGGAGTGGATCGGGGAAAAGAGATATTCTGCCGGGGGATTCGAATGTAAAAAGGTAAAATTGTGCTGTGAAAGTGCTACTATTGCCGAACTGCCCGTAAACAGTTTGGATATGGTAATCACAGACCCGCCGTATTATGCCAACGTTCAATACGCTGAATTAATGGATTTCTGCTATGTATGGTTGCGGCGCTTAATGGGCAAAGATGACCCTGCCTTTGCCCCTTTAACCACCAGGAATGAAAATGAATTAACAGGTAATGCCACCATGGATCGGGGGCTTGATTATTTTACCGAAGGGCTGTCCACAGTTTTTTGCCGCTTCGCGGCTGCCCTGAAACCGGGCCTGCCCTTCGTTTTTACCTTTCATCATAACTCTATCGATGCCTACTATCCCGTGGCAGTAGCCCTTTTGGATGCCGGGCTTGTTTGTACCGCTTCCATACCCTGCCCTGCTGAGATGAGTGCTTCGATTCATATTAACGGCACAGGCTCGTCCATTGTGGATACGGTTTTCGTAAGCCGGGCTACCGGTACGGTTTCCCGCCGTACTCTGGCCAGGGACGCTGCGCAGGTTGCCAATCTTGTGCTGGAAGACCTGGAGCAATTAAAAGCAGGTGGCGTTAAACCCACACAGGGAGACGCCCGCTGCCTGCTGTATGGTCATCTGACACGCCTGGCCGTCTGGCATCTTCGCCCCTGCTGGGATAAGGGTGACCGGTGGACGGTCAAGCTGGACCGGGTTGCCAATTTTATAAAAGAAATGGGTGGGCCAAGGGCAATTGAAATGCATTTACCAGAGGACTTGCACGTGCGTTCAAAAAAATGGGTAATGGTCAGGGAAGGAGATCTACGCTATGGAGATGGACCGGATGAAATACCCTTTTGAAGCTTCATTTGCCGAGATCATGGCCAACCCCGATCCCTTTGTTTCTATGATCTTTTCGTCACTGGAGTCAGAATTTCTTGTTTTGCCGAAAGGGCACGGTTTTATAGAATACCCGGATTTTGAGAAGGCCTACGAGGCGCTGAAAAGGGCAACCTGCGGCTTTACCACCTGGGATTCAGCGGAACTGGCTGAAACAGTGCGAAAGACACCCCTTTGTTTGATTGTCCTGCGCACGATCCTCGGTTTTACTCCGCCGGAATGGGCATATATTGCTACCAGGAGAACGGGTGTGGCGATAACCCAGGGTTTTGCCCGTGCCCTGGACCGCAAAATCAGAATGGCGCCTTTTTCCCCTTTACACTTGACAAAGGTTACAGAACAAGGACTGGTGGCGTTAATCGAAACAGCGGTACAATTGCTGCTTTCCCCTCCTTTGACAGCGGGCTCCGGTGAGTTGCACCGGCTCGAAAAAGCGGATACAAAGGAGGGTATATACTCCGTGCAAAGCCTGGCCGGGTTGGGAGTTCCCTATGCCATGCTGTTATATGAGCGGTTGCTGGGAAGACCATTTGCAGGGCATCGTGATTCGGTTTCGAACTGGTTGGTGACAGCCTTGAATCGGCCATTGAAGATATACTTGCCAGGGCGGGAATCAGCTATCGTAAAACCAGGCGGGCCGAAAAAATTCCCGGCTTTGATCAGGCACCCGACTTTATAATTCCCGACGAATTCAACCCGCAGGTAGTCATTGAGGCCAAAATTACTGAAGATGACGGCACGGCCAGGGACAAGATAACCCGCATACAGCACCTGGCCAGCTTGAGTACCCGGAGTGGTTCAGATGGGATTCTTCGCTTCGAAGTTGTTGCCTGTATTGCCGGCCGCGGTTTTGGCGTGCGCCGGGAGGATATAAAGAAGCTAATCCTGGCCACGCGGGGGAAAGTTTTCACTTTAAAGACTTTGGACAGGCTCGTTGATTATACCCGTTTACGTGAGTTTCGTGTGAAAAAATAGCAGAGTTACAGGAAAAAGTTTTGGTCATATGCTATACTTCCTGTAAATAAGGTATACAGCCCACTTTGGAGAATGGTAGGGTGTGAAAAAACCAAACCTATCCAAAGGAAGACCAATACCCGAGTGCCATCGCCTGCCTGAAAAAGGAGCTGGAAGAGTGCCTGGCACACCTCGCTCTTCCTCCGGCCCACCATAAAGCTGCGGGAACTACAAAACCTGAAAGCGGCAGATTTTTGAGCAAAGAGGCCCGTTTGCCCCAAAGGGGTGGCGGGCCTTTAATATTGAAACTTGCCTGCCAGATGTTGTATAATCTCAATGAAATTCACTTTCTTGAACTGGAGAAAGTGAAAAAGCTGGGCCGGATGCCTAAAAACGCCCTGGAGGCCTGGCTAATGTATCTGAACAACCTTCCGGGCGAGGAACTGGAGGCGATGCCGGTGGAAGTGCCGGGACTGAAAAAGGCGTTGACCATTGAAGAAATTTTCAAGAAGAGCGAGAAAGAGCGCCGCCTCTACGAACTGCGGGAAAAGGCTATTCGGGACGAAATTTCTATGGTGGCCGGAGCCGAAGAGAGAGGCATGGCTAAAGGTAGGATTGAAGGTAGGATTGAAGGTTTGGTAGAAAAAGCCCGCGATTCCATCAACCGGTTGCTGCAAAAACGATTCGCATCCGTAGCCAGCGAATTACAAAACAACATCGACCAGATAACCGATTTAGAAACCCTTGACCGCATTTACGACCGGTTGCTTGATGCTGAAACGCCGGAGCAGGCACGACAGGCAGTCCTGTCTTAATTGCCCGGGGAAGTGTGGTATAATTGGCGGGAAAGCAATTTAAAGAAAGAGGGTTGTAAGCGTGGCTTTTTCCTATAGTGCCCACAGAAAACGCCGCCAGCGGATGGTGTTTATCGTTCTTACCGTTTTTCTTTCCCTGGGTTTGCTGGGGACATCCATCGGCTGGCTGTTTGACCGGCCCTCTTCCGTCCCTCCGGCCGGAACGGTGCCGCAGGCGCCTGATCAGCTGATTGCCGATCTGGAATCCCGGGCAAAGGCCAATCCCAATGACGCGGCTATAGCGGCCCAGCTGGCCCGGGCATACCAGGATGCCGGCAAAATCGAACAGGCCGTCCAGGCGTACCAGAAGGCGCTGCAGCTGGATCCGGCCAGCAGTGAAATGCGGGTAAACCTGGCCCTGGACCAGTTCTTGCTGGGCCAGTACGACCGGGCTGCAGACAACCTGAAGGAAGAGATCGGGCGCAACCCCGGCAATGCCCTGGCACATTATTACTACGGCCAGGTGCTGGCCCTGGGCAAAGGTGATTACCGGAAAGGCATAGAGGAGTTGCAAAAGTACGTGGACCTGGCCGAAGACGGTGATGACGTGGCCAAGGCAAAGCAAATGATTCAGGAGTGGCAGGCACACCTCAAGAAACAGTAACTACCGGCGGCATGGCTCCCGTGGAAAATATTTGCTGGCCACCTGCAATTTCCTCTAGGAAAGGGAACCGGAGAAAGTTATAATATAGTGGCAACCCTTTGGTGCAAAAAGGGCCGGAAAAGGCCCTTTTTGATTATACGATTAATCAATCAGGCAGGTGATTGAGGTGAACTGGCAGCCTGCTCTGGACCCTGTTCCCGCTCCCGCTCCCGGCCGGGGACGGCCGTTTCTCTGGCTGGGAGTGAAATTGCTGGCGCTGGTGGTCCTTTTGACCCTGATGCTCTGTCTGCGCCTGTCCGGCCAGCTGCGGGGTTATCTATACGGCGTATTCCGGGAGATGGCCCGGGCGCAGGTGATGCTTTCCACCCGCCACTGGCTCACCCTTTCCAGCCCCCATTTCATTGTCCGCTACCAGCCTGAGGATGCGGGCAGCGCGCGTCTGGTGCTCAAAACGGCAGAGCGTTTTTATGAGCCGGTATTCCGGGATTTTCCCGTGGCCCCTTCCGGAAAAATTCCGCTCATTATTCATCCCAGCAGGGAATCCCTCAACGCCGCCTTCGGCTGGCCGGCCAGTGAAAGTGCCATGGGGGTATACTGGGCCGGGGTTATACGTATCCTTTCACCGGCGGATTGGGTGGAGGCAAAGGATCCGGCGCAGGTGGAAGAAATTTTTGTTTCCGCCGGTCCGGTGGCCCATGAACTGACCCACCTGGTGGTGGATTACCAGGCCCGGGGCAACGTGCCCCGCTGGTTTACAGAAGGCCTGGCCCAGTATGAGGAGTATAAACTGACCGGATTTCGTTTTTCCGCCGTACCGGAGGATTTATCCGACCGGCCGCCCTACTCTTTTACCGCCATGGACCGGGACTTCGACCGGTTGCCCGACCAGAATCTGGCCTACCGGCAATCCTTTTCGGCTGTGGAATACCTGGTGGCAGTCTACGGGGAAAAGAGCCTGCATACAATTTTAACAAAACTGGGTCAGGGATGGGATATGGAGCGGGCACTCCAGGCGGTTACCGGTCTGGATCTAGAAGGGTTTACCACGGCATGGCGCCAGTGGGCCGGGCAAAACCAAACTCCCCAAAACCCGAGAGTTGCCGGAAAAAGCAATTTTGAAGCAGGAATTGCCGTCCGGTAGCGAGAATAAAAATGGGAGTTTATTCGTTCCTTAATGGCGGGGAGGAAAAAGGGTATGGAGAAGCTGGTAATTGCCGGGGGAACGGCCCTGCGGGGGCGGGTGCCGGTGAGCGGAGCTAAAAACGCTTCCCTGGCAATTTTATGTGCGTCTGTAATGGCCGGGGAACCGGTTTTGCTGGAAAATATACCGGATATCCGGGATGTCCGGGTGATGATGGAAATCATACGTTCTCTTGGGGCGCGGGTGCACTGGACCGAAGGGGGCGGGCTTTTCGTGCACCTGGATGGTCCTCCGGCGGACATGCCTCCTTACCATCTGGTGAAACAATTGCGGGCTTCCAACCTGCTCCTGGGGCCAATGCTGGCCAGGTTCGGGCAGGTGGAGATTTCCCTCCCCGGTGGGTGCAATATCGGTGTGCGGCCCATGGATCTCCATTTCAAGGGGTTGGCTGGATTGGGCGCCCGTATGACCCTGGAGCGGGGGGCGGTGGTGGCCCGCTCCAGCCGGCTGGTGGGCACCCGGGTTTACCTGGATTTTCCCAGTGTGGGGGCCACGGAAAACATCATGATGGCCGCCTGCCTGGCCAGGGGGCAGACAGTCATTGAAAACGCAGCCAAGGAACCGGAGGTCGTGGACCTGGCCAGCTTTTTGAACTGTCTGGGAGCCAGGGTGCGCGGAGCCGGCACCGATGTCATCAAAATTGAAGGCGTTGACGAACTGGGCGGTTGCCTGCGTTACAGTGTGATCCCCGACCGGATTGAGGCAGGCACCTTTATGGTGGCGGCCGCGGCTACCCGGGGGGATGTGCTGGTGGAAAATGTTATACCCCGCCACCTGGAGCCCCTCATTGCCAAGCTGCGGGAAGCGGGGGTGACGGTAGAGGAGGAGGAAGACCGCTTGCGTGTGCAGGCCACCGGTTACCTGCAACCCATCGACATCAAGACCATGCCTTTCCCGGGTTTCCCCACCGATATGCAGTCGCAAATGATGGCCCTTCTTTCCACTGTTCCCGGTACCAGTATGATTGTGGAAAATGTTTTTGAAAACCGTTTCCGGGTGGCCGATGAATTAAAACGCATGGGCGCCCGGATAAAAGTGGAGGGGCGGGTGGCCGTGGTGGAAGGAGTGGAAAGCCTGCAGTGTGCCCAGGTGCGGGCCACCGATTTGCGCGCCGGCGCGGCCCTGGTGGTGGCCGGATTGATGACCGCCGGGGAAACCCACATTGCCAACACAGTATACATTGACCGGGGGTATCACAATCTGGAGAAAAAGCTGGCCGGCCTGGGTGCCCGCGTCTGGCGGGTTTCGTCCGATTCCGGTAAAAGTGAAACCGTAGTGCCCGGCTGCCTGACGGCCCAATTATAATATTTTCCGGTGAACCTCCGGGTGTGGCCATTGGTTAAGGGAATACGGGGGGGCGTATATTATGGACAAAGTCCTCCTCGCAGGTGATGGGTGTGCATATTAACCTGTTGTGTGTGGGGCGGCTGGGGGAGCGTTACCTGGAAGCTGCCCAGGAGGAATACTGCAAGCGATTGCAACCATATACCCGCCTGGAGATAACAGAGGTAAGGGACGAGCCTTTCCGGGACACCCGGTCCCGGGCCGTGGTGGAGGCAGTGCTGGCCAGGGAGGGAGAACGGCTCCTGCGCCGGTTGCCCGCCGGCGCCCACGTTCTGGCCCTGGACCGGCGGGGAACCATGCTTTCCTCGGAGGAGTTTGCCGCCCTGCTGGGTGAGCTGGGTTTGCAGGGGAAGAGCAGAATTGTCTTTGTGATTGGCGGCGCCCTGGGGCTGTCCGGTGAGGTATTGCGGTTTGCGGCGGAACGCCTGTCCTTTTCCCGGCTTACCTTTCCCCATCAGTTAATGCGAATCCTTTTACTGGAACAGATTTACCGCGCTTTTAAAATAAACCGGGGGGAGCCTTATCATCATTAGATGTTAATTTATAACTAAAAGGGATATATTTTTCTGAGATTTTTAGAAAAAATGTAGCCGGTACGGAAGGAATAATTTAAATTACCACGAAATATTTTAATTAGATTTGAGCGTCCTCAAGGGCCGGCCTTGGGCGCCGGTTCGTGAGCAAGGGAACAAGAAAAATTGGTCCGGCTGGAGAAAGGGCCAGCTTATTTATCATGCTTTTAAACGGTGGGGAATGCTGTATGGGGGACAGCCCCGGACCCCGTGATTGTCCTCCATAACAGGTCTAGTAAAAAAATAACAAATTAATTAAGGAGGTTTTTCGCAATGTATGTGGTAACGGTGGATCGGGACAAGTGTGAGGGCTGCGGCGAATGCGCCGACTCCTGTCCGGGCAGCGTTCTGGAAATGAAGGACGGTAAGGCGTTCGTGGCCAATCCCGACGATTGCCTGGGTTGCGAGACATGTGTTTCTGTTTGCCCGTCGGGTGCGGTAACGCTGGAAGAGAGGTAGGCTTTTAGTTTACAGTAAAGGAGGGGTGAGAGGAGAGGGACGTTTTTTGCCGTCTGCAACGCGGTCTATTCGATTTGACGCAGAGAAAAATGATACATTATCAGCGTGAATAAAGGGGGCGTGATGATGTTTCAACCCAAAAGGCCTCAAAGGGAATTGAAGTACGACGAATTACGCATTTATACCCAGGAGGAACTGAATAATTTTTCGGAAGAAGAACTGAAAAACTTTAAAATCCGCCACGAGATTCCCAAAGTGGAAGAACTGGAAAAGGGTCCGTGGCCCAGCTTTGTGGCCGACGCCAAGCAGGAGGCGCTGCGCCGGAGAAAGCTGGCCGACGACCGCATGATGATCGACCGTTATGTGGTGGAAGACCTGCTGGGCCAGCTGGAGCTTTCCTTTGAAGATGGCGAAACCCACTGGAAGCACGGCGGCATCGTGGGCGTGTTCGGATACGGCGGCGGCGTCATCGGCCGGTATTCCGACGTGCCGGAAAAGTTCCCCGGCATTGCCCATTTTCACACCATGCGGGTAAACCAGCCGGCCAGTAAATTCTACAAAACCGACTTCCTGCGCTTACTGGCCGACCTGTGGGAATACCGGGGCAGCGGCCTGTTCAACCTGCACGGATCCACCGGTGATATCATCCTGCTGGGTACCACCACCGAGCAACTGGAACCCATCTTTTATGACATGACCCACGAGCTGGATCAGGACCTGGGCGGCTCCGGTTCCAACCTGCGCACGCCTTCCTGCTGTATCGGCAAGGCCCGTTGCGAGTTTGCCTGCATTGACACGCAGGAAATGTGCTATGAAATGACCATGCACTATCAGGACGAACTGCACCGTCCGGCCTTCCCCTACAAGTTCAAGTTTAAATTCGACGGCTGTCCCAACTGCTGCGTGGCTTCCATTGCCCGGTCCGACATAGCCTTCATCGGCACCTGGCGGGATGACATCCGTATCGACCAGGAAGCGGTCAAAGCCTACATTGCCGGCGACATTGTACCCAGGGGCGGCGCCCAGAAGGGCAGGGACTGGGGCAAGTTCGACATTCAGAAAGAAGTTATCGACCTCTGCCCGTCCCAGTGCATGTGGATGGAAGACGGCAAGTTAATGATTGATAACGAAAACTGCGTGCGCTGCATGCACTGCATCAACGTCATGCCGCGGGCTTTGAAACCCGGTAAGGACACCGGCGTAAGCCTCCTGGTGGGTGCCAAGGCCCCCATTCTGGAAGGCGCCCAGATCGCCCAGGTGATCGTGCCCTTCATGAAAACCGAACCGCCCTATGACAATGTGAAGGAAGTTATTGAGAAAATATGGGAATTCTGGATGGAAGAAGGCAAGAACCGGGAGCGCATTGGAGAGCTCATCCAGCGTGTCGGCCTGCCCAAGTTCCTGGAAATAATCGGCCTGCCGCCTGCTCCGCAGATGATCAAGACGCCGCGGGCCAACCCGTACATCTTCTGGAAGGAAGAGGATGTGAAGGGTGGATTTACTAGGGACATTAAGGAATTCAGGGCCAGACATAAGAGGTAAAATATAAGGAGGGTTGTTGGATGGCTCTTTCTACAGGTAAATTCGGTAAATTCGATCCGCAGAATCCAACCAAGGACAGGATTACAGATATCGGTCCCCGGCATTACTGGGATAACTTCCCGCCGGTCATTCAAAACAACTACGGCAAGTGGGCATACCATGAGGTGCTGGAACCCGGCGTGCTGGTGCACGTATCCGAGACCGGCGACAGGGTGTACACCGTACGCTGTGGCTCGGCTCGCCTGATGACTGCCGCCCATGTGCGGGAGATTTGTGATATTGCCGACAAATATTGCGACGGATACGTGCGCTTTACCACTCGCAACAACATCGAGTTTTTGGTGGACAGCCCGGAGAAGGTAGAAGCACTGAAAAAGGATCTGGCCGGGCGCAAGTTTGCTTCCGGCAGCTATAAGTTCCCCATCGGCGGTACCGGCGCCTGCGTATCCAATATCGTGCACACCCAGGGTTACGTGCACTGCCATACCCCGGCTACCGATGCTTCTTCCATGGTCAAGGCGGTCATGGACGAGGTGTTCGAATACTTCACCGGTATGACCCTGCCGGCAAAGGTAAGGGTCTCCATGGCCTGCTGCCTGAATATGTGCGGCGCCGTGCACTGCTCCGACATCGCCCTGCTGGGCATCCACCGCAAGCCGCCCATAATCGACCACGAAGTAATCGATCAGGTGTGCGAGCTGCCCCTGGTCATTTCCTCCTGCCCCCTGGGTGCCATTTCGCCCGACAAGACCCCCGAGGGCCGGCGGACGCTGAAGATCAAGAGCGAGCGGTGTATGTTCTGCGGCAACTGCTACACCATGTGCCCGGCCCTGCCCATTGCCGACAAGGACGGTGACGGTGTAGCCATTCTGGTGGGCGGCAAACTGTCCAACGCCATCAGCGAGCCCAAGTTCTCCAAGGTGGTTGTGGCCTACCAGCCCAATAACTTCCCGCGGTTCCCGGAAGTGGTGAACACGGTGAAGAAGATCATCGAAGTATACGCCGCCGATGCCAGAAAACACGAGCGTCTGGGCGACTGGGCCGAGCGCATTGGCTGGGAGAAGTTCTTTGAGAAGACCGGCATTCCCTTTACCGAACATCTCATTGACGACTATCGCCTGGCCTATGACACCTTCCGTACCAGCACCCAGTTCAAGTTCACCGAGGCTTCCTGGAATGTATCCCGGGCGGCCGGCGGTATCGACTAGGTTTACCGGCGGGCAGGCGTTTGGCCAAACGCCTGCCCGGCAATTCCCCTTTGCCGGATAAGAAAGGATGAGATTACCTATGGATGAAATCAAGAAAGTGATTGTGGAATTTGCCGAGTCCAGCAAAAAAACCAAATTTTACTTCAAGGACATGGAAAAGGCCGTGCAGGAAAAGATCCCCGGAGCGAAGGCCAGGGACATCAAAAAGGCGGCCAGCGAGCTGATCAATGAAGGGACGCTCATTTACTTCTCCACCGGCAGCACCACCATGTACGGCCTGAAGGGCAGGGGTATCACCGAAGACAAGTAAATTAAAGCCACCGTTGTAATTTTTTCATTCTCATGGCAGCGCAAAATGGCTGGCTATTCGCTATGAGTAGCGGCCATAATTTTTGTATGCCGGGGAGGTGTCGCGGGGATGACAGCCAGTGGGGAAAATTTTGTGCAAAAACATGTGCAAATGCTCAATGAAAACCCGGGGTGCGCCAGTGCCAAGTATAACCTGGGCGTGATGCTCATGCAACAGGGAAAGCTGGAAGAGGCGCAGACCCTTTTTGAAGAAGCCATTGCCGACGGCACCCGCATGTTCGAGGCCTATGTCAATCTGGGTTATATTTATTACAAGAAGGGCGATTTGGCCATGGTGGAGGAATGCAACCGCCGGGCGGTGGAAATAGAACCCCGCTATGCCCGGGGGTACGCCAATCTGGGTTTTGTCTATCTGGAAAGGGAAAAAACCGATGAGGCCATAGAAGCGCTGCAGAAGGCCATAGAACTGAACCCCAGAATTGTGCAGGCCTGGTGCAACCTGGCCAATGCCTACCTGCAAAAGGGTGACGTGGACCGGGCCATTGAAACCAACCAGAAAATGCTGGAGATAGCCCCGGACTTTTCCCTGGGGCACAACAACCTGGCCTACGCCTTTTATTTAAAGGGAAACATGGAAGAGGCGGTCAAGCACTTAAACCGGGCCATAGAACTGGGCCTTGCCGTTCATCCCGAATTTTTGAAGGAGATGGAGCCCTACCGTTCCGGCAAACAATGACAGGGGGAACAAATCATGCCCATTTATGAGTTCAGGTGTCTTCATTGCGGCCGGCTGTTTGAAAAACTATTTATCAATCCTTCTGAAAAAGCAGACATTCGCTGTCCCCGGTGCCAGTCCGACACCTGCGAACGGGTGATCAGCCGGGTCAATTACGTGAGCCGGGCCGGGGCCGGCCGGACCAAGCCCAGCGTAACCACCAGGTCCTGCGCTCCGGGTAGCTCATGCACCACCATTGAAATACCGGGGGCGGACGATTAACAGCTGTGTTAAAAGAATTTGGAGGGAAGGGTTATTCTAAGGGACTACGTAAAAAAACCCGTGTGTCCTTTTTGTGGCCTGGACATTGACAGGCCCGCCGAACCGGCGGCCGGAACCGTGGAAATGCCGGTGGGCGAATGCCGCTGCGGCGCGGTATACGCCTATGATGCCACCGGGCACAACCTGGGTGCCGCCTTCCTTAACGCTCTGGTTTTTGCCTGCCGCCTGGACTGGGAGCGGGCCTGGGATATGCTGCCCGGTGAGGATTACGGGGAAGAAATAGTGCATAATTATGATCGGCAATATCATTTGATCATTCCGGGAGCTTTTTTCGAAGGCCGCAAAATTGGTGGGGCCCTGTATTTTATTAAGTTGAAAGGGGAGGGGGGCAGGTCACCCCGTTCCAGAGAAGCCACCGGCTGCCACACAGACTATTTGGGGAAAAACAATCCCTCGCCCGTGGTCCGGGAAAAGAAACGAATTTCCAAAGGGGAATTGGAAACCCTGGTGCGGGACTATCAAGTGGAATCCCTCCTGGAAGCCGCCCGGCATGACCGGAAGATCCTGTGGGGACTGGGCAGGTTGCTTTGCGCGGGGGATGAAAGCTTACGCCTGCGGGCGGCGGAAATGATTGGTGCGGCATCGGCCGTCATTGCCCGGGAGGATCCGGGAAGGGTTGCCGAATTTCTAAAATCCCTGATTAATTCCCTGGCGGATACGGGTTCGTCCGGCCGGGGGACACCCGATGCCATCGGGGCGATTATCAGCCATTCCACAGAAAATTATGCCGGATACCTGCCTTATTTAATCCGGCTTTTAAAAGATGAAGCCATGCGCTCCGGCGCCCTGCGGGCGCTGGAAAGGGTGGCTGCAATCAGGCCCGACCTGCTGCGCCCGTGGAGCGGCCATTTTGTCCAGTGCCTGGCCGCTGCCGACCCGGAAACGCGGGGATTGGCAGCCATGATCACCGGCCGGTTGGGTGCGGTGGAAGCTGAAAATCCACTGGAACAGCTCCTTGAGGACCGGTCGGCCTTCGGTGTCTATAAAGATGGGCGGGTTTGCCCGCAGACCGTCGGCCAGGTGGCCCGGGCGGCCCTGGAAAGGATCCGGGCCGGCCGGGGAGGACAATGACAAAGTCAACGATAAGGAAATTTTCCGACAGGCAGGAATCGCAGAAAACTTGACGAATATGAAATCCAACGGGTTATTTTATCATATGGCCAGATTGGATGGACCGGGAGGTGTTGTATCGGGGTTATCTTCAAAAGAGGCGGAGAAAAAGGAGAGAGGACCGGTTTTATGTAAAGGGGAGGAAAAAGATTTAGAAGGAATCCCCGTAGCCGCCAATGGCGGTGCCAGAAGATGACAAAAATGTCTTTTGGAAGAGGCGGTTAAATCTGCCCTGCACTCACAAACATGCTGATGTTACCTGAGAAAATATACACGGATTAACATAAATTTCTCCGGAATTAACCTTGTACGGTGAGTGCCGGGCTGGTTAACCTGATGACCGATGGTTGACAACCGACCACTTTATTAAAGGAGGTGTTCAGTGGTGGCGTACTTCATCGCGCAAATCTTACCGTACATCACGGTTACGGTTTTTATCCTCGGCGTTCTTTACCGCCTGTGGCGGTGGGCTGCATCCCGGATAGTGCATAATATCACCCTGTCCCCCTTCCCCCAGTCCAATGCGGAAGTCGCTGCCATTTATGCCCGGGAAATTATCCTTTTCAGGAATATTTTTAAATTTGACCTGCCGTTATGGATCGGCGCCTGGCCCATGCATGTGGCCCTGTTCTTTGTGCTGGGCGGGCACGCCATGGGTATTTATTTTCTGGGCCGGCAGTTTGTTTATATCGGCATGTCAGAGGCCCTCAGCGAGCACATGTCCGAGCTTTTGGGCACCTTTTTCGGTTTGATTCTCCTGGCCGGTCTGCTGTACCTGCTGTACCGGCGGGCGGCCATTGATAAAATGAGGCGGATATCCAATACAAGTGATTACCTGCACCTGTTCCTGCTCATTGCCATTGTTTCCGTTGGCAACTTTATGCGTTTATTCCCGGCCTACGGGATTGAGTATGAACCGGTGAAAGAATATTTAACCACGCTGCTTATGTTCCGGCCGGCAGCCATTCCCGACAACCCGCTCTTTTTAACCCATCTTTTGCTGGTGCAGGTTCTGCTCATGGTTTTCCCCTTCAGCAAATTGATGCACCTGTTTGGCATGTTCGGTATGCGCTGGATTGAAAACCGGGTTTATAAAGAACCGGCCCCCGGCCTGCCCAATGTGGATGTGGCCGCGGCCAGGGCCAGGGGTACGGGACTACCTGCCGGGGCTTCCGATGTGGCTTAAAAGGGGGGTGTGACCGTTGCCAGAAGTTAACGGATTGAAAATGCCAGCAAGAGCCACCGCCGATGAGATGCGTCACATCCACATCGAGCCGGTGCCTGACGATCAGAAAGTGGAAAAGGCGCTGCAGTACATGGATGAAATGCGTAAAAAATTCCGTTCCTTTGTTCTGGCCATGGAGTCCTGTACCAAATGCGGCGTCTGCGCCGAAAACTGCCATACCTATCTGGGCACCCGGGACCCCAACAATATCCCCACCATGCGGGCGGAGTTAATGCGCAAGATCTACCGGCGCTACTTTACCCTGGAGGGCCGCTGGTTCGGCAAGCTGGTGGGTGCCGAGGACCTGAGCCTGGACATCATTGAACAGTGGTATTCCTACTTTTACCAGTGCAACGAGTGCCGCCGCTGCGCCCACGTGTGTCCCTTCGGCATCGATACCTGCGAGGTGACCATGATCGGCCGCCAGATCCTGCACTGGCTGGGCATTGTGCCCAAACTGCACGCCAGTGTGGGCGGTGCCATGGAAAAAACCGGTAACCACACCGGGTTGACCAAACCGGCCATTGTGGACACCCTGGAGTTCCTCTCCGAGGAAATCAAGGATGAATTTGGCGTGGACGTGGTTTTCCCCGTGGACAAAGAAGGTGCCGATATCCTGTATGTGCCTTCCTCGGCGGACTTCCTGTTGAACCCTTATACGTTGATGGGGGCTGGGATGTTCTTTACCTACATTGGTGCCAACTGGACCATACCCAGTCACATGACCGAGGCCGGTAACTTCGGGCTGCTTTTCGACCAGCGCTTTACCATCCGGCACAATTTCACCCGTCTTTTGGATGCGGCGCAAAAGCTGGGGGTGAAAAAAATAGTCTGGGGTGAATGCGGCCACGGCTGGCGGGCCTGGAAGATGTATTTCCCGGGCATGGCCGACCGGCCCATCCGCTGGCCCATCACCCACCTGCACGACGAGGTGGCCTACTACATTCGCACCAACCAGCTGAAGCTGGACAAAAATAAAAACGACCATCCGGTGACCCTGCACGATCCCTGCAACTTCGTGCGCGCCTGCGGCATGGCTGAGACACTGCGCACGGTGATCACCGCCTGTGTGGCCGATTTCCGGGAAATGAGTCCCAACCGGGAAAACAACTTCTGCTGCGGTGGCGGTTCGGCCATCCTCTTTGACGATCCGGAAATGTACCAGCTGCGCATCAAATTCTCGGCCAAAAAGGCCGAACAGGTGCGGGCCACCGGTGTGGGCAAGGACGGCAACGGTATACTCTGCGCCCCCTGTTCCATCTGCAAGGCGCAGCTCTACCCCATGGTGGAGGAACACCAGTTGGGCGTGGAAGTAAAGGGTCTGATTGACCTGGTAGGCCGGGCACTGGTATGGAAGTAAGGGATTGGACATTGACTGGCCGTCCGGTAGATGGTATGCTTTTGCAGGGGGGGTGATGCGGCCCGGAATGCACCGGCAGGCGCCCGGGGCATGTCTCGCCTTCAGGCAGAAATTGGGGCTTGTATGGAGTATAGAAAGTGCGCCGTAATTAATCAATAACATGGATTTAGTGGGGAATCCTTTGGGGAAGACCCGCGCAGAATATCAATGGAGGTGCTTATTTAAATGGCGTCCATTAATGTTAATGGTGTTGAGATTGAACTGGACGAGGACGGTTTTATTGTTGACCCCGAACTGTGGAATGAAGATGTGGCCAAGGCCTTTGCAGCCACCGAAGGGATTCAGGAACTGACCGACGATCACTGGAAAGTGATTAACTACCTGCGGGACTACTACAAGCAGTTCCAGATCGCTCCCATGATCCGCAAGCTGTGCAAAGAAACCGGTTTCAGCCTGAAATACATCTATGAATTGTTCCCCTCCGGCCCGGCCAAAGGGGCCTGTAAGCTGGCCGGTCTGCCCAAACCCACCGGCTGCGTGTAATCCGGAGCCGGGAAATACCCTGCATTAAACAAGGGACAGGCATTCAGACGTTCCATCACAGGCACAAGCATCTGCTGCCCGCCTGCGAACAATCACCGGGGGTGGGAGGAACAGGCTGTGCCTGTTCTTTTGCCGGGGGCATTTTTCAGCAGCAGGAGATGTGTAAACGATGCTTAACAACAACAGCACCATACCACGCCTGGTAATAGGAGCGCCCCGGGGCCGGTCGGGCAAAACGACGGTAACCATCGGTCTGCTGACAGCCCTTGTGCACCACCGGCAGCTGACAGTGCAGCCCTTTAAAAAAGGGCCGGACTTTATCGATCCCAGCTGGCTGACCCTGGTAACGGGCAGGCCGTGCCGCAATCTGGACGGTTTTCTCATGTCCCGGGAAACCATCCGCGCTTCCTTTATTCACCACAGTATGGACGCCCATATGGCGGTGGTGGAGGGGGCCATGGGTCTGTTTGACGGTGTGGATATCGAGGGTAGCGGCAGCACCGCTGAAATAGCCAGAACCCTGAAGGCGCCGGTCATCCTGGTGGTGGATACCACCAGGATGACCCGCAGTGTGGCTCCCCTGGTCAAAGGCTTTATGGAATTTGACCCCGATGTGACCATCGCCGGGGTTATTTTGAACAAGGTGGCCCGGGCACGGCATGAGCGGATGTTGCGCCAGGCGCTGGAACGGTATTGCGGCATACCGGTTCTGGGGGTAATTCCCAAGGACAGGAACATGACTATTCCCGACCGCCACCTGGGCCTGATCCCGGCCGGGGAAAGGGACGACCTGCAGCATGCACTGCGGGAACTGGCCCGGGCGGCTGTGGAATGCCTGGACCTGGACGGCATCCTGGCTGTAGCCCGCAACGTGCCGCCGCTGGAAGAAAGACATGAGCGGGGCCGGATGCCCGCAAACGGCCGGGACAGCGGCCCGCTGATCGGCGTATTTCGTGACCGGGCTTTCTCCTTCTACTACCCCGAGAATCTGGAGGCACTGCAGGAGGCCGGAGCCCGGCTGATTTACATTGACGCCCTGTCCGATAACTCTCTGCCCCCGGTGGATGCCCTGTATATTGGCGGGGGGTTTCCCGAGGTGTTTGCCCCCCGGCTGGAAGCCAACGCGGGCCTAAGGGAGTCCGTGCGCCTGGCCATTGAAAAGGGATTGCCCGTTTACGCCGAGTGCGGCGGTTTGATGTACCTGGGACGAAGGATCACCTGGCAGGAGCGGTCCTATGAAATGTGCGGCGCCCTGCCCTTTGATGTATTGATGGAAGAAAGGCCCCGGGGGCATGGTTACGAAGTGGTGCAGGTGGTGGAAGAAAATCCTTTTTTTCCCTGCGGAATGATTATCAGGGGACATGAGTTCCACCACTCCCGTCTGACCAATGTGGACGGTGGATTGGGCTATGCCTTTCGGGTAATGCGGGGCAATGGGATTGACGGACAAAGTGACGGGCTGGTATATAAAAACGTACTGGCTGCCTATAACCACATTCATGCCCTGTCCTGCCCGGACTGGGCGCGAAGCGTCGTAGCCCGGGCAGAGAAGTACCGGCATGGAACCCCCGGGTAGAAGTGGGGATAGGGAGAGGGAACCTGGCGGCGCCGCAGAGTTTTGACTCTGCGGCGCCGCGCTTTATGTACATAGAAAAGAATTGTTTCAGAAAAAATAAAAATCAGATGGACTGCAAAGGTAGCAAAATGGGGGGTAAGATGTTGAGACCGGTGGATGGACGGCGGTTTGCATTGATTCTATTCCTGGCGGTGATGATGATCACCGCCGGCGGAATCATCACGACCCTCCGGCAGGCTTCCGCCCAGGAACGCACCCTTTACTGGGGTTTGAGCGGGGACGATGTATCGCGGCTGCAGGGCCGGCTGTCGGAATGGGGTTATTACCGGGGTCCGGTGGATGGATTTTACGGCAGCAGCACCCAGCAGGCAGTGGTGGATTTCCAGCTGAACAACGGCCTGGTGCCCGATGGAGTGGTGGGGCCGGGCACCTGGGAGGCACTGGGGTTTGGCCCCGTTGCGGCGGCTCCACCGGTGGAACCGGCGGAAGTGTCCCGGGGGGTGACCAACCGGGATGCGGTGTACCTGCTGGCCCGGGTGATCGAAGGGGAAGCGGCCGATGAGCCCTTTACTGGTAAGGTGGCCGTGGGCGCCGTGATTATGAACCGCACCCGCAGTGCCGCTTTCCCCCACAGCCTGGCCGGAGTGATTTACCAGCCCCACGCCTTTGAATCGGTGAGCAATGGTCAGTATAACCGCCCCATCAGTCAGGAATCCCTGCAGGCGGCCATGCTGGCCATGAGCGGGTGGGATCCCACCGGCGGCGCCCTGTACTTCTGGAATCCCTCCAAACCGGTCAGCCCCTGGATATGGAGCCGGAATGTGATTACCCAAATTGGCCGGCATGTTTTTGCCCATTAGCAGTTCCGGGTTCCGGGTTTCCAGTCAGGGGTTCGGAGCCAGAAGCTCCTGCTTTGACACGAAACCGGTAATCCTGAACCAGCAACACACAACCCGCAACTCGCAACCAGAAAGGATGTTTACAATGTCAGCTAAAAGGTGGATCTGGCTTCTGCCGGTTGTGGCCGCGGTGATGGTCACAGGCGGGCTGGGTTACTGGGGATATCAGCAATACAGCCTGCGTCAGCGGCTGGAGACGGCCCTGAACAATAAATATTACCGGGCCTTTTACTCACTGGTGGAAAATGTGCGGCACATAGAGGTGTTGCTTTCCAAAAGCCTGGTGGCTGAAGGGGCGGAACAGGACAGCCGCCTCTTCACCGAACTGTGGCAGAGGGCCAATGCCGCCCAGGCGGATTTAAACCAGCTACCCCTGGCCGATGTTCAGACCGCCCGCACGGCCAAATTTCTCACCCAGGTGGGGGACTATGCCTACTCCCTGCAGCGGCAGACGGCCGGCGGGCAAAATAAATCGGCCGCACAATGGGAAACGTTAAAGAACCTTTATCGCCAGTCAGCCGATTTGAACCTGGAACTGCATAACATTGAAGCGCGTATCGCCCAGGGCCGCCTTTACTTAAGCGAGCTGGCCCGGGAGAGCGGCCGCGGGGTGCAAAAGGAAGGGTCCCGCCTGGCCGACAGCAACTTTTCCGCCATAGAAAAGCATATGGAAACATTCCCCACCCTGATTTATGACGGGCCCTTTTCCGATCACCTGGAAAAAAGCGAGCCCAGGGGATTGACGGGCAAGGTGATTAACATGGACGAGGCGGGACAGCGGGCCCGGCAAATGGTGGACGGGGGAACTGGATATACGGTGGGCCGGGTGACCGAGGCCCGGGGGAAAATCCCCTCCTACCTGGTGGAGTTAAGACCGGCTTCCGGCACGGGCGAAGTTTACACGGTGGCCGTTACCCGGCAGGGCGGGCACCTGAACTGGCTGGCCGGGAGTCGCCCGGCGGGCAATCCCACCTGGGATATCAACCGGGCGCGGGAAAAGGCGCGGCAGTACCTGGTCGCCCTGGGTTACCGGGACATGGTGCCGGTTTATTATGAACAGCAGGGGGGAGTGGCCATTTTTAACTTTGCCGCCGTCCAGGACCGGGTGATCCTTTATCCCGACCAGGTTAAGGTGACTGTGGCCCTGGACAACGGGCAGGTTCTGGGGGTGGAGGCATCGGGCTATTTGATGAATCATCACCAGCGCCAGTTGCCCCGGCCGCGGATTAGCGCAGCCCAGGCGCGCCGGAAAGTCAGCCCCCGGCTGGGAAAGGTTGCCGGCGGCCGGCTGGCCCTGATTCCCGTGGCGCCGGATAAAGAAATACTGACCTACGAATTTCAAGGCCGGCTGGACAAGGACACCTACCTGATTTACATTAACGCCCTGGACGGCAAAGAAGAACAGGTTTTGCGGGTGGTGCGCAGTCCCGAGGGGATACTGACCCTTTAAACGGCGGTTTTATCATGTGCCGGTATGGCCGGCCTTTTCAAACGCCGGACTGTTTAAAATTTTGGTTAAACGGCCGCATCCGGTGCTCTTTTCCGTTGACAGCCGGCGGGCTTCGTGCTAGTATAAGACCTGAATTGATATGCAACCAGGCTGTGAAAGGATTGAGGGCATGTCAACCGCCACAGCGAGCCGGGGAGGGTGCAAGCCCGGCCGGGGAAGTGTCCGTGCCGTCCTGGAGCCGCAGGCTGAAAGGGTCAACGGAGCCCGAGTATGCCTTGCCGGCGGCCCGCCGTTATCCGGGTATGGAGGGGGCTGCGCCATCTGGTGCGGCCAATCTGGGTGGTACCGCGAGACCTGGCTCTCGTCCCATGGGGACGGGGGCTTTTTTAATTGGCCGGACAGGCATTTTAAAGAACAGGGGTGGTAAAATGCAGGATGCCGTCAAGGAGATTCTGGAGATTCTGGAGAACAATTCCCGCCTCAAGCCCGAGGAAATTGCCGTGATGCTCAACCTGGACGCGGGAAAGGTCCGGGAAACCATTGCCGCACTGGAAGAAAATAAAACCATTTTGAAATACATGACCCTGGTGAACTGGGAAAAGGTGGGGGAAGAAAAGGTTTCGGCCCTGATTGAAGTACGCATCACCCCCCAGCGGGATGTGGGTTTTGACGGGGTGGCCGAGCGGATCTACCGTTATCCCGAAGTGCGCAGCGTGCGCCTCATGTCCGGCGCCTACGACCTGGCTGTATTTATCGAAGGGCGCACCATGCGGGAGGTGAGCCACTTTGTGGCCACCAGGCTGGCCACCATTGAAGGGGTGATCAGCACCACCACCCACTTCGTCCTGAAAACCTACAAGCAGGACGGGGTAATCGTGGAGGACGGGGAAGAAAACCGCCGGCTGAAAGTAACCCCTTGACCCGGCGCTCACTGGTAAAAATGCTCATTCCAGGGTTAAGGCAACTGGCAGTGGCAGATTTGGTCTTCGCAGTACGGCCTGTTTGGCGAGTGCCGGGCGGCCACGGAAATAAATCACAGGAAAACGGCCTGAATATTAGCTCATTGGTTTAACAAGTTACCTTGAAGGAGGATTGGCAATAATGACCGGATCCCTTTGCGAGCGGATCAATCCAGTGGTACGGGATATGCCCCCCTCGGGCATACGCCGTTTTTTCGACCTGGTGGCGGAAACCAGGGGGGTTATATCCCTGGGGGTGGGTGAACCGGACTTTGTCACCCCCTGGCATATCCGGGAAGCCTGCATCTACTCCCTGGAAAAGGGTTATACCATGTACACCTCCAACAGCGGCCTGCTGGAACTGCGGGAGGCCATTGCCCGGGACCTGGGCTGTTCCTACGGTGTGGTCTATGATCCCCGGGAGGAGATACTGGTTACCGTGGGGGTGAGCGAAGGCCTGGACCTGGCCATGCGGGCGCTGGTTTGCCCCGGCGACGAAGTAATCATGGCCGAACCCTCCTACGTGTCCTACGCGCCGGCGGTGCTGCTGTCCGGGGGCCGGGTGGTGACCATACCCACCACCATGGAAAAAGGTTTTTGCCTGAAAGCCCACCAGGTGGAAAGGGCCATCACCCCCCGGACCAAAATACTCTTGCTTTCCTACCCCAACAATCCCACCGGAGCGGTCATTGACCGCCGCACCCTGGCGGAGATAGCTGAGGTGGCCGTGGCCCGGGATCTGCTGGTAATATCCGATGAAATTTACGACAAGCTGACCTATGTGGGCGAGCATACCTGCGTGGCCAGCCTGCCGGGAATGAAGGAGCGCACCATTTTGTTAAACGGCTTCTCCAAGGCCTACGCCATGACCGGCTGGCGGCTGGGATATGCCTGCGGCCCGGCCGAAATTATCGCCGCCATGACCAAGATCCACCAGTACTCCATCCTCTGTGCACCCATTACCGCCCAGATGGCCGCCCTGGAGGCGTTGCGCAACGGCCGGGCCATGATGGAGCGCATGGTCAGGGAATACAACCGCCGCCGCCGCCTGGTCTGCCAGGCCTTCCGGGACATGGGCCTCAACTGCTTTGAGCCCGGGGGGGCCTTTTATGCCTTTCCGGAGATCCGGGCCACCGGGCTCACCTCCGAACAATTCGCCCAGCAGCTCCTTCTGGAGGAGAAGGTGGCCGTGGTGCCCGGCGATGCCTTCGGGCCCGGCGGCGAAGGCTTTGTGCGCTGCTCCTACGCCGCCTCCCTGGAGGATATTTCCGAAGCCCTGAAACGCATGGCCCAGTTTGTCCGCCGCCTGGGAGTGAAACCGCGGCTGATTTCCACGGCACACCGGTCTACACCGCCGCCGGAGAGGATTGCCTCGGTTGCCGGTGCACTGTCTTCGTGAAAAAACCAGGAGGATTTTTTACGAAGGTTGCCAATGCCTTCCGAGTGTGCCTGCCGCCCCGGCTATGGATGACTGAAAACACCCGTCTTTCATTGGGCTACAGGATTGCAAAAGGCAATTTTCTATAAATATTTCCCCGCCGGCAGGAATTTTGACCCGGCAGGGAGAATTACCACATACTATACCCACCCGGACCCTGTCCGGGTGGGTACAATCTAAAAGCAGGATGGGAGGACGGTTGTTTATGAAATGGCTGCTGCTGGGTATTTTTGTGTGTGTCCTGCTCTACAGCGGCTACCGCAGTATGGTGCGTACCCGCACGGTGAATGACTTCTTCCTGGGCGGGCGGGCCATGGGTCCCTGGCTTTCGGCCTTTGCTTACGGCACCACCTATTTCTCGGCGGTTATTTTTATTGGTTATGCCGGCAAGGTGGGTTGGGGCTTCGGCCTGGCCGGCCTGTGGATCGTCCTGGGCAACACCCTGCTGGGCAGCCTGCTGGCCTGGCTGGTGCTGGCCAAACGGACGCGTTTAATGACGGCCCGCCTGGGAGCCATGACCATGCCCGAGTTTCTGGAAGCCCGTTATCAGTGCCCCTCAATGAAAATATTCAGCGCACTGGTTATTTTTCTTTTTCTGGTTCCCTATTCCGCCTCGGTTTATATGGGTCTGAGTTATTTGTTCAACCAGATATTCGGCATCCCCTACCTCTACGCCGCCCTGCTCATGTGCCTGCTGACGGCCGTATACCTGGTAATGGGCGGCTACCGGGCGGTGGCCCTGACCGATTTCATCCAGGGGCTGGTCATGCTGGCCGGCGTCGGTGCCCTGCTCTATTTTGTGCTGGCCGCTCCCCAGGTGGGCGGCCTGCTGCCGGGCATAAAACGGCTGGCGGAAATCAACCCCGGGCTGGCGAGTGTGACCGGTCCCGGCGGGCAATGGTTGCCCCTGGCTTCCCTGGTGATTCTCACCAGCCTGGGCCCCTGGGGGTTACCCCAGATGGTGCAAAAATTTTACGCCATCAGGAACGAGCGGGCCATCCGCCCGGCCATGGTGGTGGCCACCCTGTTTGCCCTGGTGATTACCTTTGGCGCCTACTTCACCGGCGCCCTGACCCATCTGTTCTTTGACAAGCTGCCCCTGGATCCTGCAACTGGAAAGCCCACACCCGACATGCTCATGCCGATCCTGATCCACAACACCCTGCCGGAGTTCGGAGCGCTGTTGATCCTGTTGCTGGTTCTTTCGGCATCCATGTCCACCCTGGCTTCCCTGGTGCTGGTGAGCAGTTCGGCCATCTCCATCGACCTGGTGCAGGCCGTGCGGCCCGCACTGGGCAAAAAACACGGGGTGCTGCTCCTGCGCATCCTGTGCCTGCTTTTCATCGTCCTGTCTTTAATCCTGGCCCTGGCCAAACCGGCCATTATCTTAAGCCTGATGGCCATGTCCTGGGGTACGGTGGCCGGCGCCTTCCTGGCACCCTATTTATACGGCCTGTTCTGGAGGGGAACCACGGCGGCCGGTGCCTGGGCCGGCATCCTGGGCGGCCTGGGGATTTCCATCGTACCGTCCCTTTATTTCCATCTGGACCCGGGTGTGATCCCCATGGTAGGCTGCCTGGCCATGATCATTCCCCTGCTGGTGGTGCCCGCCGTCAGCCTGATCACCCCTCCCCTGCCGGCGGAAGTGCTGGACAGGGCCTTCGGTCCGGGTGATGCCTTCCGGAAAGGTCGGGTTTTACTTCAAAGTAAGGAAGTGGAGAGTACATGATCTGGGATCGACAGCATGAGTGCATGGACAGGAAAGAATTACAGGCACTGCAGCTGGAGCGGTTGAAGGAAACCCTCCACCGGGTATACCGGCGGGTTCCCTTCTACCGCCATCTTTTTGAGGCCCACGGTGTAAAGCCGGAGGATCTGCAGAGCTTAAGCGACATACGCCGCTTTCCCTTCACCACCAAGGCCGCCCTGCGGGATAATTACCCCTACGGGCTATTTGCCGTTCCGCTGAAAGAAGTGGTGCGCCTGCATGCCTCCTCCGGCACCACCGGCAAGCCCATTGTGGTGGGGTATACCAGAAAGGACCTGGAGACCTGGACCGAACTGGTGGCCCGGATGGTTACCCAGGCCGGGGTCACCAGCGAAGATGTGGTGCAGATTACCTTCGGCTACGGCCTGTTCACCGGCGCCTTCGGCCTGCATTACGGCCTGGAAAGGGTGGGGGCCACCATTGTTCCCGCCTCCGTGGGCAACACGGAAAAGCAAATTATGCTTATGCAGGATTTCGGCACCACGGCCCTGGTGGGCACGCCCTCCTATGCGCTGCACCTGGGGGAAACGGCCAGGGCCATGGGCATAGATCCCCGCAGCCTTAAAGTGAGGCTGGGGCTCTTTGGTTCGGAGGCCTGGAGCGAACAGATGCGTGCCGAACTGGAAGCCATGTGGGGAATGAAAGCCACTGACAACTACGGCTTGAGCGAAGTAATGGGTCCGGGGGTCTGCGGGGAATGCACCGTGGCGCCGGGCATGCACATTTCCGAGGACCACTTCCTGGTGGAGATTATCGACCCGGAAACGGGGGAGCCCATGGAATACGGGCAGGAAGGGGAAGTGGTCATCACCACCCTGACCAAGGAGGCCTTTCCGGTGGTGCGCTACCGTACCCGGGATATTTCGGTGATCAACCCCGAACCCTGTCCCTGCGGCCGCACCACCGCCCGCCTGCGCAAGGTGGTGGGGCGCACCGACGACATGCTGATCATATCCGGGGTCAATGTCTTTCCCTCCCAGATTGAAAGCGTGCTCATGGATATAAACGGCATATCTCCCCACTACCAGATACTGGTGGGCAAAAAGGGCTACCTGGATTACCTGGAAGTGCAGGTGGAAATGACGGAGGAGGCCTTCACCGGCAGCTTCCGGGATCTGGAGGCCATGGAAGAGAAAATCCGCCGCCGGTTACAGGCAGTCCTGTCCATCAACCCCCGGGTGCGTCTTCTGGAGCCCCACTCCATTGAGCGCAGCCAGGGCAAGGCCAAAAGGGTTATTGATAATAGATGTGAAGCAAAAAGTTCTGGAGGTTCGTCATGAAAGAGCTAATGACGGGTAATGAAGCCATTGCCCGGGGAGCCTATGTACACGGCGTTACCGTGGGTGTGGGCTACCCGGGCACGCCCAGTACCGAAATACTGGAAAATTTCGCCCGCTTTGCAGGAGTGAAAGCCCAGTGGGCGCCCAATGAAAAGGTGGCCCTGGAGGTGGGCCTGGGCGCCTCCCTGGCCGGAGCCCGGGTGCTGGTGACCATGAAACATGTGGGGGTCAATGTGGCTGCCGATCCCCTGATGACGGCGGCCTACACCGGGGTTAACGGCGGGCTGGTCCTGGTTTCCGCCGACGATCCGGGCATGCACAGCTCCCAGAACGAGCAGGACAACCGCCGTTTTGCCAGCTTTGCCCGCATACCCATGTTTGAGCCTGCGGACAGCCAGGAGGCCCATGACATGGTGGGCCTGGCCCTGCAGGTGAGCGAGGAGTTCGACCTGCCGGTCATGCTGCGCACCACCACCCGGGTGGCCCACAGCCAGAGTTTTGTGCAGCCGGGGGAGCGGCGGGAGCATACCCTGCGGCCATATGAAAAAAACCCCCGGAAATGGCTGATGGTGCCGGCCTACGGCCGCTCTCGCCGCCAGTCCCTGGAAGAGCGGCTGCAGAGGCTGCGGGCTTATGCCGAAAGCTGCCCGGTGAACCGGATCATCCGGGGCGACCGCCGGGTGGGGGTGATCACCAGCGGCATCAGCTACCAGTACGTGCGGGATGTGCTGCCCGGGGCGTCGGTGCTCAAGCTGGGCCTGACCCATCCACTGCCGGCGGAATTGATCCGCCGCTTCGCTGCCGGCGTGGAACGTCTTTTTGTGGTGGAAGAACTGGACCCCTACATCGAAGAGTTTGTCACCGGCCTGGGTCTGGCCGTTACGGGTAAAAAACTTTTTCCGGCCGGCAACGAATTTACCCCCGGTTTGCTGCGCCGGAAATTTCAAGAAGCGGGGATCGATTTGAACCCGTCACCCTCCCGG
>NZ_WHYR01000268.1 GCF_009428905.1 Desulfofundulus thermobenzoicus
GTTCTGACTCCTGGTATAAACCGGCCGCTGAATGCGACCAATCCGCCATGCTTTTCAAAGAAAGCATCCGATTTATCAAGTGACTCAGGTTTTATAAAAAAGTACTTTCCATATTTATTTAAAAAGGGTCTGCCGCCGTAACGTCCTAACCAGTACAAGGTCAACGGGCCAGCCACGCCGCCAATGGAGCCGGCCGCCACAACACCGATAAAGGCCATGTCCCCTTCTGAGACCCAGTAACCCGCAAGAGGCAAAACCACTTCAGCAGGTACAAATTCAATGCATAATGCGAGGAAGATGCCAAAGTATGACAAGTTCTTAAAGGCATCAGCTAAAGAAATAATAAAATCTTCGATGTTTATCAATCCCTTTCAAACATAATCATT
>NZ_WHYR01000269.1 GCF_009428905.1 Desulfofundulus thermobenzoicus
CTCTTACAACCGTGCTCGTCAAGCAGCGATTACACAAGAGATTACAGAAATTGTCGGCGGAGCAGCTGCCTTAGAATAGAAATAATTGTCAGGAGGGAATGCAATGAAAACAGGACGCATCAGTCAGATCATGGGACCAGTCGTAGACGTTCGTTTTGAAGACGGTCACTTGCCTGAGATTTATAATGCGATCAAAGTTTCGCATAAAGCGGAAAGCGAAAGTGAAGTTGATATCGACTTAACTTTAGAAGTAGCACTACATTTAGGTGACGATACAGTGAGAACCATCGCAATGGCATCAACAGACGGTGTGAAGCGCGGTATGGAAGCTGTAGACCTTGGAAAACCAATTTCAGTACCAGTTGGTAACGTAACACTTGGACGTG
>NZ_WHYR01000270.1 GCF_009428905.1 Desulfofundulus thermobenzoicus
ATTCGACATTCCGGAGAAATCGCATCTGAAAAATTTAAAATTTTGTATGAGAGTAAAGAGCATATTCACCCAGTGACAAAAGAAGAGAGAGAAAGATTACAAAATGAATGGCTTTCACTTGCTAAAGAAAATCATACGCTGCGGATATGGAAAAAAGGACAAGTGATCAGCGTACCAGAAGATGAATTTGATGCTTATTTAGTGAAAATGGCCAAGCGGGTTCATCAGTCTGAGCCTGAAGAGGAATTCATCAAAACTCCACGTTTAATAGGAGAAATCATCGGTTATTTAGATCAGTATATCGGCGATGATTTTATTGAGTATCGAATCAAGACATTAATTGATCAAGGCATTTTTGACATGATAGGGAGTCGAACTTCCATGCG
>NZ_WHYR01000271.1 GCF_009428905.1 Desulfofundulus thermobenzoicus
CTTCTTCAATGTAGGCAGAGTACTTACTAGAGTTTTGGCTCTTATATTTACTAGCTGAAACAACTGTCTTGCTGACAGGGGTTGCTTTTGCAGCGTCATAGTCTTTTTCTGAAATGTAGCCTTGTTTTTTCATAAGGCTTAAAACGATATTACGGCGTTTTTCCGCTGCCTCGGGATGTTTCACTGGGTTATAGGCAGAAGGACTCTGCGGCATACCTGCAAGTGTGGCAGCCTGTGCAACGGTTAGTTTATTTAAATCTGTGACTCCGAAAAATTGTTCAGCTGCTTTCCCAACACCATAAGCATAAGGAGAGAAGAAAATACGGTTTAAATACATTTCTAAAATTTCATCTTTAGAGTATTTTTGCTCAAGCTGAATCGAGAGC
>NZ_WHYR01000272.1 GCF_009428905.1 Desulfofundulus thermobenzoicus
GGCCATCTATGTGTGGCTGCTCATGCCGCGCTTTCTCAAAAAGTGGTCACTCATCGCAGCAGGCGGACTTGGTGTCATCTGTATCGCTGTTTTTTCAGCCAAGATTTATTCAGTCTTTTATGACTTGTTTCTCGCTTCTCAGGTCGCGCATTCTTTTAGTGAACCACTCCCATCCAACATTGCGAGAGCGAATTTGATCAAAAATGCATGGCATTTCTTTACGGATTCATACGGGTTCGGTGTCGGAGCGGGTAATGTGTCTTACTACTTAGCCCACTTTTCGATCTTTGATACAGATCAAGTCGTTGAAGTGCACAATTGGCTGCTGGAAGTGATGACGAACTTTGGATTTGCGGTCATGCTGGGCTATATCTCCGTCTACGC
>NZ_WHYR01000273.1 GCF_009428905.1 Desulfofundulus thermobenzoicus
CTCTGATGGTGACAGCCCGTACATACTGATGCCGAAGCGAACCATATTAAACAACACTTCTTTAAACCTCAAACCTGCTGCACTATTGGCACAATGAACGAGCAGCTTTTCCGTATGAAGCGGCTGAAGCAGGGTTTGAAAGGTGTCGACCTGACGATCAAAATAGTTCTCATCCTTTTCATCCGCTGTCGCAAAGTGAGTAAATACTCCTTCCAGCTGTAAATAAGAATGCTCGCTGACAAGCTTCTTTACTTCATTCACTTCCTCTAACGTTTTCACACCTAAACGGTTCATTCCGCTGTCTATTTTCAAATGAAAACGAATGGGTTGTCCCATCTCCCCTTTCATCATATCGACGATTTCCCTCAGCCACCTGGTGGAGTA
>NZ_WHYR01000274.1 GCF_009428905.1 Desulfofundulus thermobenzoicus
GATCTAGAGGTTCCGTTATTCCAATCATGCTCCAGCAGCTATTAAATGAAAAACCTTTGACCGTGACTGATCCTCATATGACACGTTTTTTTATGTCTATTGAAGAGGCTGTTTCCCTCACACTTCAAGCAGCAATTATGATGAAAGGCGGCGAAACCTTCATTCTCAAGATGGAGTCCTTACAGCTTGCCGATCTTTTAAAAGCGTTTCACGAATATGCCGCTCAAATCAATGCTCAATCTCCAGATGTTCTTGTAGTCGGAAAAAGACCTGGCGAAAAGCTTCACGAGGAGCTCACATTCCCGCACGAAGCAGATGCACTGTTTGAACATGAACAATTTTATGCCATTTTACCAAGACCACATTTGCACCCTGCCTTTCAA
>NZ_WHYR01000275.1 GCF_009428905.1 Desulfofundulus thermobenzoicus
TCGTTGTACTGCTGGCTGCTTGTGGTGGAAATGGAAAGGATCAAGGCAAACAGCAGCAGACTGTGATTGTTGGCGTATATGGAGGCGATTGGGAAAAGAATATCAAACCAATCCTCGAAAAGTTTGAAAAAGATACAGGAATTAAAGTGCAAACCGTCTCTGGGGCGGATTCTGAATGGTTTACAAAATTAAAAGCGTCAAATGGAAAAAATCCACCATATGACTTACTAATCTTACAGCCCGATACGATTCAAAGAGGTATCGCAGCAAACGTTCTTGCGCCTATCGATGAAGATCAAGCGCCGAATGTCAAAAAGCTTTACCGTTCTGTCCAAAAGAAGCTTACTGTTAATGGAAAACAATATGCAGCAGGCTTTAGTAT
>NZ_WHYR01000276.1 GCF_009428905.1 Desulfofundulus thermobenzoicus
GAACCGCTACATTTATGATCCTTGGATCTGTTTGTACGCGCGCATGCCGTTTCTGTGCGGTGAAAACTGGGCTTCCGACTGAGCTTGACCTGCAAGAGCCAGAACGCGTGGCAGATTCAGTAGCCTTAATGAATTTAAAGCACGCTGTCATAACAGCGGTTGCAAGGGATGATCAAAAGGATGGCGGAGCAGGTGTGTTCGCTGAAACCGTTCGTGCGATTAGAAGAAAAAGCCCATTCACGACCATTGAAGTTCTCCCTTCAGATATGGGCGGTAATTATGATAACTTGAAGACGTTAATGGACACTCGTCCTGACATTTTAAATCACAACATTGAAACAGTTCGCAGATTAACGCCAAGAGTTCGTGCGCGTGCTACAT
>NZ_WHYR01000277.1 GCF_009428905.1 Desulfofundulus thermobenzoicus
GCTCACCACGGCGCCGAGTTGAACACGCCGACGGCGACGATGTCCGGGGTGTCGGCCTCGCTGACCCGACACGATCCCCCTGTTTGCATGCGGCTTATTCACGCCGAGCTTCGTTGCGCTCGCGCGCTCCTCTGCAACACTGGTGGCCCCTATCACCGACCAAAAGGAGCATCCCGTGGCGCAGAAGGTCACCACCAACCTCATCGACGACCTCACCGGCGAAACCATCGAAGACGGCACCGGCAAGACCGTGCAGTTCTCGTTCGACGGTGGTCACTACGAGATCGACCTCACCGATGACAACGCCGACGCGCTCCGCGAAGCGTTCTCCGACTACGTCGCCGCCGCGCGCAAGGTGACGGGGCGCAGTGGGCGTGGCAG
>NZ_WHYR01000027.1 GCF_009428905.1 Desulfofundulus thermobenzoicus
GGCCGGGCGGGCAGGACCCCGCTTCCCCTGCCCCCGCCGCCTCCTTCCACCGTGGGACGCCTGAGCCCCCGGGAAGCCTGGCTGGCCCCAGCCCGGCCGGTTCCTTTGGACCGGTGCGCCGGTGAGATTAGCGCCGAATGGGTGAGCATTTCCCCGCCGGGTATTCCTTTGCTTTATCCCGGGGAGGAAATTGCGCCGGAGACGGTGGAATATTTGCAATGGGTCAAGACCCTGGGATCGGCCGTCCAGGGTCCGGCCGATCCCGGGCTGGAAACCCTGCGGGTGGTGGTGGGGTGAAGGGTTTTTTCATTGTTTTTGAAGGTATGGACGGGGTGGGGAAAACCACCCAGGTGCAACTTCTGGCGGAATCGCTGCAAAAAAAGGGATGGGCGGTAACGGTGACCCGGGAACCGGGGGGCACGCCGGCCGGGGAGAGGATACGCGGGCTTTTGCTGGACCCGGCCCTGGCCGGATTGACTCCCCTGGCGGAGGTGCTGCTTTACGCCGCCGCCCGGGCGGAGCATGTGGCCCGTAAAATCATCCCGCACCTGGAAGCGGGCCGGGTGGTGATCAGCGACCGGTTTGTAGACTCCACCCTGGCCTACCAGGGTTACGGCCGGGGCCTGGACCTGCCGACATTGTCCGGCATCAACCGCCTGGCCGCCGGATCCCTGGTTCCCGCCCTTACCGTGTTGCTGGACATGCCCGTGGAAGAGGCCCTGGCCCGCCTGCCAGCCAGGGCGGACCGGCTGGAAAGGGAAAGCGGGGTATTTTTCCAGCGGGTGCGCCGGGGTTTCCTGGAGCTCCGTCTCCGGGACCCGCAGCGCTACCTGCTCCTGGACGGCCGTTTACCGCCCCTGGAACTGCACGCGCGCATATTAAGGGTGGTGGAGGAAAGGTTAAAGTGAAGCTGGAAAGGATTATCGGGCATGAACATATTGTCACCGCCCTCCGGCGGATGGTGGAGGAGGAACGGGTGGCCCACGCCTATTTGTTCGCCGGCCCCTCCGGGGTGGGCAAGGCCACCGTGGCCGGGGCCTTTGCGGCCGCCCTGCTCTGCCGCCAACCCCGGTCGGGAGATGCCTGTGGCCAGTGCCGGGATTGCCTCCAGGTGGCCGGAGAAAACCACCCGGACCTGCACCGGATTCTTCCGGATGGTTCTTCCATCAAAATTGAACAGGTGCGGGAAATGCTGCGCCGGCTGGTGCTCCGGCCCTATCAGGGGGAGCGCCAGGTGCATCTGGTGATGGACGCGGATTTGATGACCGCCGGGGCGGCCAACTGCCTGCTAAAGACCCTGGAAGAACCTCCGCCGGGGGCGGTTTTGATTTTAATCACCGCCCGTCCCCAGGCTTTATTGCCCACGGTGGTTTCCCGCTGTCAGGTATTTACCTTCCACCCCCTGTCCGTGGCTGCGGTGGCCGCCATCCTGGACAGGGAGCTATCCCTGCCCCCGGCGGAAGCGCAAACGCTGGCCCGGCTGTCCGGCGGTTGCCCGGGACGGGCGTTGCAGATGGCTGCGGTGGAGGGAGGATATGGGGCGGAAAGGGAAAAGGTGCTGGAACTGGCCGTTATGATGGGCCGGGCGACCGGTGGTGAGGCCCTTTCCCTGGCCGCCTCCTGGGCGGAGGATAAACAAAGGGCTCTGGCGGGCCTGGAATTACTGCAAATGTGGTACAGGGACCTGCTGGTCTGGAGGGAAACCGGGGACGGGGAAATGCTCATTAACCGGGACCGGCGGGAGGCCATTGCCCGGGAGGCCGCCCGTTACGACCGCGGCGGGCTGCTGTCCCGCATCAGAGCCATCGAGGAAACCAGAAACTCCCTGGCAGTGAATGTGAATACCAGGCTGGCTCTGGAAATGCTATTCCTGGGTCTTGCCGGAACCGGCTCGCCGGCGGTTGCCGCCGGCGCGGCCCTCGGGTGAGGTGCCCGGTGTGGAATGGAGGGAATGAAATGTCCTGCCGTGTTGTAGGAGTACGTTTCAGGCAGGCAGGTAAGATTTATTATTTTGACCCCGGGGAGTATAACCTGTCCAGGGGGGATACGGTTATAGTGGAAACGGCCCGGGGTATAGAGCACGGCCAGGTGGTCATAGTGCCCACGGAAGTGCCCGACGAAGAAGTGGTGGCTCCTTTGAAAAAGGTGATCCGGCCGGCCACCCAGGATGACTGGAAAAAAATAGTAGCCAACCGGGAGAAGGAAAAACGGGCCTTCCAAATCGGACTGGAAAAGATTGCCGCCCACGGACTGCCCATGAAACTGGTGGATGTGGAACAAACCTTTGACGGCAACAAGATCATCTTTTACTTTACCGCCGACGGGCGCATCGATTTCCGCGAACTGGTGCGGGATCTGGCGGCGGTGTTCCGCACCCGAATCGAGTTGCGGCAGATTGGCGTGCGGGACGAAGCCAAGATGATGGGCGGGCTGGGTTGTTGTGGCCGGGAGTTGTGTTGCAGTACCTGGCTGTGTGATTTTGCGTCGGTTTCCATACGTATGGCCAAGGACCAGAATCTGTCATTAAATCCCACCAAGATATCGGGTATCTGTGGCCGGCTCATGTGCTGTCTGAAGTATGAGAACGATCTGTATGAACAGGCCAGGGAAGAGCACCCGGAAATTGGCGCCCGGGTGGATACCCCGGACGGGGAAGGGAAGGTCACCGGGGTAAACATTTTTAAAAAGACGTTGACGGTGGAACTCAAGGAAAGCCGCTTGATTAAGGAGTACCCCTTTGCGGAGGTAACCCCAAAAACCAGAGGTGAGCACTGTGCAAACCCTCACCGCCATGATCAGGGAACTGGAGACCAGGATGCAGGGGCTCCTCAATGACCTGCAAAAAATAAAGAAACAGGCCCGTTTGCTGGCGGAGGAAAACGATAAATTGCGGGAGGAGCTGGCCAGGTTTTACGGTAAACCTTTGGAGGAAAACCCGGCCGGGGAGGGGCTGAAAGAGCTGCGGGATCTTTATAACCGGGGTTTTCATATCTGCCATGGGCATTTCGGCCGGACCCGCACGGGGGACTGCCTTTTTTGCGAGGCCTTCTGGAGCAGGGAACGGGAGGGTTCCATGTGAAACCGGGCACCCTGTATCTTTGCGCCACGCCCATCGGCAACCTGGAGGATATTACTTTGCGGGTATTGCGGGTGTTACGGGAAGTGGATCTCATCGCCGCCGAAGATACCCGGCATACCCGCAAGTTGCTGGCCCACTATGATATTCATACGCCCCTGATCAGCTTTCACGAACACAATCGCCTGAAGCAGGGCGCTTATCTCCTGGAACAGCTTCAATCCGGGCGGAATGTGGCCCTGGTTTCCGATGCCGGGATGCCGGGCATATCCGATCCGGGGGAGGATCTGGTAAGTGGAGCCATTGCCCGCGGGATCACGGTGGTACCCTGTCCCGGCCCCAGCGCGGCCCTGACCGCCCTGGTGGCATCGGGCTTACCAGCTTCTTCCTTTTGCTTCGAAGGCTTTTTACCGGCTGTTGCCCCCGCCCGCCGCCGCAGGCTGGAGAAGCTGAAGGGGGAGGAGCGGACCATGATTTTTTACGAAGCTCCCCACCGTTTGTTAAAGACCCTGGCCGACATGGTGGAAGTGCTGGGGGACCGGCCGGTGACCGTGGCCCGGGAACTGACCAAGCTCCATGAAGAATTCTGGCGCGGCACCCTGTCCGGAGCCGGGGAATATTTCAGCGGTCGTCCGTTAAAGGGGGAATTTACCCTGGTGGTGGCGGGGAGGACCGGCAGTAACGGCGGTGGGGCACGACCGGAGCCGTGGGAAAAGCTCACCCCCGCCGAACACGTGCATATGCTCTGTGCCCGGGGAATGCCCAAAAAGGAGGCCATCAAGGAGGTGGCCCGCCTGCGGGGATTGCCCCGGCGGGAGGTATATAATCATATGGTAAAGGTGGATATGGGGGAAAGCTGAGTGGCATGCGGGTTGGCCCGGGGGACAGCAAAAGGGCCGGCTGGTGGATTGCCCCATCAATACCGGCCCCGGCCTTAAAAATTATTCCATTACATGGCCTTGGCGTTTTCAAACATGGCCAGGGCACATTCCCGGCAGACCAGTTTGCCGCGGTAATGCTGTACGTCGGAGGCATTGCCGCAGAAAACGCAGGCAGGTTCATACTTTTTCAAGATGATTTTCTCATTGTCCACGTAGATTTCCAGGGCGTCCTTTTCGTCAATGCCTAGGGTCCGGCGCAGTTCAATGGGAATAACCACCCTGCCCAGCTCGTCCACCTTTCTGACAATACCCGTGGATTTCACGTTCTGTCCCTCCCCTTTCATTTTACTTTGTTCGACATGAAAACTAAATATTATACAAGTAAATGGTACCAGGTGTCCCAGTAAAAGTCAATAGGTTTTTGGATTATTTTGTATAAATTTCTTTTGCCGGGGGAAAACTTGACGATTATTTTGAGGAGGGAGTAATTCTTGCGTAAAACCTTTTACATCACCACGCCCATTTACTACCCCAGCGATAACCTGCATATCGGCCACGCCTATACCACCGTGGCCGCCGACGCCATGGCCCGCTTCAAGCGTCTCACCGGCTGCGACGTCTGGTTTTTGACCGGGTCCGACGAGCACGGCCAGAAAATCGAGCGCACCGCCCGGGCCAGGGGGCAGACCCCCAGGGAATATGTGGATAAAATTGTGGCCGGTTTCCAGCACCTGTGGAAGAGGCTGGACATCAGCAACGACGATTTTATCCGCACCACCGAGGAAAGGCACAAAAGGGTGGTGCAGGCCATTTTCCAGAAGCTGTACGACCAGGGGGACATCTACAAGGCCAGCTACCAGGGCTGGTACTGCACCCCCTGCGAAGCCTTCTGGACGGAAAGCCGCCTGGAGGAAGGGAACTGCCCGGACTGTGGGCGGCCGGTGGAACTGGTGGAAGAGGAGAGCTATTTCTTCCGCATGTCCAAATATGCCGATCGCCTGCTCCAGTATATCGAGGAAAACCCGGAATTCATCCAGCCCACCTCCCGGCGCAATGAAATGATCAGCTTTATCAAAAGCGGGCTGGAGGATCTATGTATTTCCCGCACCACCTTTGACTGGGGCATCCCGGTGCCCTTTGATCCCAAACACGTGATTTACGTCTGGGTGGATGCCCTGACCAACTATATCTCCGCCCTGGGCTACGGCAGTGAGGACGACGGCCTGTTCCGCAAATTCTGGCCGGCCGATGTACACCTGGTGGGCAAGGACATCGTCCGCTTCCACAGCATCATCTGGCCCATCATCCTCATGGCCGCCGGCATCGAACTGCCCCGGCAGGTGGTGGGCCACGGCTGGCTGTTGCTGGAGAGCGGCAAAATGAGCAAGTCCAGGGGCAACGTGGTGGACCCCCTGGTGCTCATCGATAAATACGGCGTGGATGCCATCCGCTACTACCTGCTGCGGGAACTGCCCTTCGGTGCCGACGGCTATTATTCCGAGGAGTCGCTGATCCACCGCATCAACACCGACCTGGCCAACGACCTGGGCAACCTGGTCAGCCGCACCCTGGGCATGATCGAAAAGTATGCCGGCGGCGTGTTAAACGCACCCGGGCCGGAGGAAGGGCCGGACCGGGAATTGATTGACCTGGCGGAACAGACCCCGGCGGCGGTGGAGGAGCTGATGGACCGGCGGGAGCTGTCCAACGCCCTGGCGGCCATCTGGAAACTGGTGGGGAGGGCCAATAAATACGTGGACGAGACCGAGCCCTGGGTTTTAAACAAGTCCCCCGAAAGGCGGGAGCGGCTGCATACGGTGCTCTACAACCTGGCGGAGAGCGTGCGCTTCATCGGTGTGCTGGTCACACCCTTCCTGCCCAATACCCCACCCCGCATCTGGCCGCAGCTGGCCATCGCGGACCGGCCGGATCTGCACACCTGGGAGTCCCTCACCTGGGGCCGCCTGCCCGCCGGTCTGCAGGTGAAACGGGGCGAAGCCCTCTTCCCCCGCATTGATGTAAAGGGCCGCTGAACAGGCAAAGACCCGCTTAAAGCCCCGCCCGGACCGGCCGGTTAAAGACCGGCCCCGGTCCAGGCGGCATACCGCAGAAAATTTCTGCCGGGAGAAAAATTTTTTGATCTCCCGGAAACTGCCCTGCCCGGTGGTATTGCCGGAAAAGGTTCAACCGGTGCTTCTGGCTGCCGTGCAGACCCGCGCCACCCATTTAATTACAGGGGATCTACAGCATTTTAATGCTTACCGGGGGAAAAGTATCCAGGGCGTTCTTATTTGTACGCCCAGGGATTACTTCAGAGCCCGACACCGGTCGATTTGAAGCAAGGGGGTTTCCTCCATAAGGACTTGAACGATCTGGATCTGTTCAATATCTGTAGGTGCCACCGTGGGTGGAGCTGATATGAAAATATGCAAGTGATCCGGCATGACTGGTGTTCCCGCTGCCGCAAGGGCAGGGATCGTTTCAGAGAAAGGCCAGCAGTTTTAGGGGGGTTCGGGTATACTTAAAAGGGCGACTTTGCCAGTAAATGGAAAATATTGCTTGCCTTTTTTCCCCGCCAAATTTATAATCAAGGAAAAAAAGTCCGGAGGCTATGGTAAATGCGCAAAATATCCTATGATGAATACATCCAGGAATTACGCAGGAGGTCACTGCAGCTGTACACCCGGTGGGCAGCTAAAAAGGGACGGACCTTACCTTCCTCCAGGCCCCGGGATCCCGGGAAGGATATCACCCTGTTTCTGCTGGACCGTAAACGCTGGGAGCAGGCCCTGGCCAGCGGTCGGATCGAAAAATTGGGGCCCCGGAGGTACAGGTGGAATGGATGAAAGCTTAAAGAAAAAATTGCGCGCTTCAATCCATGAGAAAGATCCTTTGAAGAAGGCCCTGAATGTACTGGCCATCCTTACGGCAGCGCTCAAATCCATGGACATCAAACCCATCCTGGTAGGCGGTCGGGCTCTGGAATTTTATACTTTAGGCGGTTATGCCACCAAAGACATGGATCTGGTCGTTAACGGTAGGGAGCAGGCCAGGGCCATCCTGGCCGAAATGGGTTTTATCCGCCGAACCGGTGAACGACACTGGTATCATGAAGAGCTGGACCTGGCTCTGGAGATACCGGATGAACTTCTGGCCGGATCTCTGGATAAACTGGTTACGGTAGATATAAACGGACTGGAAGTTTTTATTATCGGTATAGAGGATCTGATAATCGACCGCCTCGCGGCAGCTAAGTTCTGGAATAGCCCGGCCGATGCCCAATGGGCGGCAAAATTAATAGCGTTGCATAAAGGGGATATCGACATGGATTATTTGCAAAAAGCTGCCCGCAATGCACGGGTTGAAGACCTTTTAGAGCGAATCGTTAAACATAGTTATAGATACCTGTGCGAAGCCGACGCAGAAAAATGATTTTACGGAGGCGGAAAACATGCTCGATCTGGAACAGTTTGCCGGTTACGCAAATGCACCCGGTTAAAATATTGCCGGACAATGTTAACGCCGGCTAACCCCCTCCTTGCTCTACATTCCCCCGATTTCGGCAGGTTATACGCCTGCTTTTTACTTTATCTTCGCCAATGCCCGGTTTACCTCGTTGATGTAGAAATACTCCGGATCAAACTTTCTGCCGCCTGTATCCTTTTCGGCCCAAACCAGATAGTTGTTGTACTCCGGGTGTTGCGGATCACCGATAACTTTCAGAAATTCTTCGTATCCTGGAACACCGCCCACATCTTCCGGTGGCCTGTGACGGGCACCGGCAATACACACGGGGTAATGCCGGCCTTCTTCAGCGGGCAGTATTTCCTCCAGGACAACCTCATGCTCCCAGTTATCCCCAAAATCATAGGTATAGATGCACTTTCTGCGCTCAACAAGAAGATCGTCAATTTTCGTTCTTTTGGCATTCAGTTCTTTTATGCCTCCGTGTAATTCTCCTGGAGCATATTCAGGATCTGGAATATGGACCGCTACATCGCCGAAGTGAAAATCAAACAGGTGATAATCCACACATATACACTATAGCTCATTTATTGCATGATGGCAATATCAGGTGCAACACCTTCTGGGTTGCCGGATGTCGTACCGGTTCGGCGGTCACTGTTTCGGGCGGGACTCCAGGATCCCGTGGTCCGCCTGCCCCGCCAGCCGGGCGGGTGGGGATACCCGGCCCCTCGGAGAGCGTGAACTTTCGGCCTGCTTTTGCTGTCAGGTTGCTATCTATATGATAATACTGCCCTGAAAATACATTTTCGTTCCTCTGTTGGTGCCGCCGCAGGCGACATGGGGGTCTTGATAGCAAAAATGAAACAGAAGAATATTGTGCCCCAAGTAAGTGTGTGGTACACTATTTCACGTGGGGAGGCCCGGGTTATTGATGATTTATCCCAGTGGAAGATGCATGTGCCCGGCGTATCCGGTTTGCTGGAATCAATTAACATTCACCGGCGGCATAAGATATCTATCCGGGATGCACTGATTATCTGCAATGCAAAAGAACCGGGCTGCCCGGTCCTCTGGACGGAAGATATGAACCATGGTCAGTGTTTGGAAGGGGTAAAAATAAATACAAAACCCGTTCGCCATCGCCAATAATTGAAATGAAATATGGTCCCCTGCCGGCGAACCCGGCGGGAAAGGGCCAAACAGACAGAAAGGGGAATCCGGTGATTAAGCTGATCGACAGTCACGCCCACCTGGACGACGGGCAGTTTGACGCCGACCGGGATCAAATGCTGGTCCGGGCGCAACAGGCGGGTGTGGTGCAAATCATCAATGCGGCCTATGATCTGCCTTCGTCGGCCCGGTCGGTGGACCTGGCCCGGCACTATTCTTTTGTTTTTGCGGCGGTGGGTGTTCACCCCCACGATGCGGAAGGTTTGCCGGCGGATTACCTGGAGCAGCTGCGGGAGATGGCCCGCCTGCCTGAGGTGGTGGCCATCGGGGAGATGGGCCTGGACTACTACCGGGATTTAAGCCCCCGGGAGGTGCAGCAAAGGGTCTTCCGGGAACAGCTGGCCCTGGCCCGGGAATTGAACCTGCCGGTAATCATCCACGACCGGGACGCCCATGCCGATACCCTGGACATCCTGCGCAAAGACGGCGTAAGCCCGGCCGGGGGAGTGATGCACTGCTTTTCCGGCAGCCGGGAAATGGCCGAAGCCTGCCTGGCCCTGGGTTTTTATATTTCCTTTGCCGGGCCGGTAACCTATCCCAACGCCCGCCGGCCCAAGGAAGTGGCTGCGTGGGTTCCCCTGGACCGCCTGCTGGTGGAGACGGACTGTCCCTATCTAACTCCCCAGGCCCGCCGGGGCAGGCGTAATGAACCGGCCTGCGTCCGTTACGTAGCGGAGGAAATAGCGGCGTTAAGGGGTATTCCCGTGGAGGAAGTGGCCCGGGCCACCACGGAAAACGCCCGGCGGCTCTTTGGCCTGCCCGTGTGTCAGGGGACGGTTCTTTGACACGTTTTTCGATTGCTTGTGTAATCTGTTTTAAGGCCACGGGCAGTGCTATAATGGAATAATGGAGAAAAGATATAGGGAGAGGAAAAGGATGAGCGAAACCAAAGGGTTGATCCTGGTCTTTACCGGTAACGGTAAGGGTAAAACCACCGCCGCCCTGGGTATGGGCCTGCGGGCCTGGGGCCAGGGGATGCGGGTGCTGGTGCTGCAATTCATTAAAGGGGGCTGGCGGTACGGTGAACTGAACGCCACCGAACGGCTGGGGGGCCGTTTTGCAATCCGCCAGCTGGGGGAAGGGTTTACCCGGGCGGATAACGGCAAAACCATGGGGGACCACCGGGAGGCGGCCAGGCACGCCCTGGAGGAAGCCAACAAAGAAATAAACGCCGGCAATTTTGACCTGATCATCCTGGACGAAATTCTCTACGCCTTAAAGTTCGGCCTGATCGACATGGAGGAGGTTTTGGCCCTGCTGGATAAAAAGCCGCCCCACCTGCACCTGGTGCTCACCGGCCGGGACGCTCCCCCGGAAATCATCGACCGGGCCGACCTGGTGACGGAAATGAGGGAAATAAAGCACCACTATAAAAAAGGGATTAAGGCCCAGCGGGGGGTTGAGTTTTAAAGCTCGTGCGGAATATGGAAGAAGTCCTTTTATCTTATTTGCTGGACTATTTTCTGGTACGATAATGCTGGTGATCTGGATGAACGGCGGCCTGCCAAAGGACAAATACGATACCACCATAAAAGAACTCTTTGCCGACAGCGAAGAGGACCTGATCCGTTTTTTTCGGCCAGATGCAAACCCGGGTAATCCGGCAATTGAATATCGAGTTTCCCCTTGTGAAGAAAAAAAGAAAGCGGAGCAGGTCATTGAAATGATTTTCCGGAAGGGGGATATCACCCTGTTTCTGCTGGACCGTAAGCGTTGGGTGCAGGCCCTGGCCAGCGGTCGGATCGAAAAATTGGGGCCCCGGCGGTACAGGTGGAATGGATCTGGAAGTCTGCCGGTTGCGCAAATGCAGCCGGTTAAAATATTGCCTCCCTTGAGATGTTGCTTCCCGGACAGTCGAGGTATAACTTTACCTCTATTTTCGGAACATTTTCTATCTCTCGAAGCGGAGTGCTTCGATGGGGTCCAGCCCCGCCGCCTTTCTGGCAGGGTAATACCCGAAGAAAATGCCAACCACTGCTGAAAAACCCGCGGACAACAATATGGAAGGCACTGTAACAAACGTCGGCCATCCGAAAGCTTTTGAAATAATCCTGGAGCCAGTGATTCCAACGATAATTCCCACAACTCCCCCTATCAAGCAGAGAATCAGGGCTTCTACCAGGAACTGGTTACGGATATTGCCTTCGGTGGCCCCCACGGCCATGCGCAGGCCAATCTCTCTTGTTCTCTCCGTAACGGAAACTCCTCGTATTCCAGTTGGCAACCGGTTTAAATAACGTCCCCTGATGGGATTTTAACCGTCGAAGATACACCGCCCCTCTCATTTTTCAGGTTGATCGCTCCCCGGTACATTTTTACGATCCGCTGCACTATAGTCAACCCAAGCCCGAATTTGCCCTCCCGGCCCTTATGGAAAGGCTGGAACAGCTGGTCGAGGATGTGGGGCTCAATCCTGGAACCGTCATTCCAGAAACAGAGGACTATCTCCCTTTTTTCATCGCTTAGCCCGAGGCTGATCTCAAGGCGAGAAAGCGCATAACGAAGGTGATTTTCCAGCAGGTTCTCAATCATCACCCGGAGGACTTCTTCATTCCCTGAAATACTCACCGGCTTTAAATCCAGCAGGCATGCTATTTCCGGCCGTTGCGGGCACAGGCGCTGAACTACATTTTCAACCAATCTGTCCAATTTCACCTCTTTTTGAACCTGATCCCTGGTCGCCAGGTAATCAAGCCGTGTCAGGTAAAGCAACTGCTTGACCAGTTTTTCCAGGCGCGCACCTTCCTCGTCGATCACCTGGATGCTGCCGTCCAGATCGCCTTTGGGGTAGACCCCGTCCTGGATGGCCTGGGCATAGCTGCGGATTACCATGACGGGCGTTTTCAACTCGTGGGAGATATTTTGCAACATCGATTGCTGCATCTCGTCCTGGCGAACAAGCTGCCGGCGCATAATCTCGATGGAGCGGGCCAGCCGTCCAATTTCATCGCCACGCTTCACATCCAGGGGTTCATGCCAGTTGCGGCCGGCAATTCGCTTAACATGCTTTTCCATTTGAAGCAGCGGCCGGGTCAGGTAACGGGCAATAAAAAGGGAAGCAAACCAGCTGATTATCAAGGCGATACCGGTGAATACCATAAAGTTAAACAATAATGATTTTATAAACCTGTCCTCTTCCGATTTTCTTATAAGGGCAACCTGATAGAGGGGGCGCCCGTAGGCCTCCTCTTTTCTTATGACATAGCGCATCTTTTCCTGGCCACCGTTATATTCATAAAGATTGGTGGATGTCTTCTGGGACATTGCGTTTTGCAGGATTTCCTGGATAAACGCAGATGAAAACATTTGTTTGGCCTCTGCGGGTATGGTTGTCCCGTCAGCTAAAACTATAAAATCACGAATCCGGAAGTCCGGCCTGCCCAGAACAGGGGGTCCGGGCGGTGGTCCGGGGGGCATCATTCCCCCCCCGGCACTTTTTTCAGGCGGTTTTTCCGGCGGTGGCTGAGGCCCCATCATGCTGGCTGTAAAAAAGTTGCGGATCAGAAAGGGCATGATTAGTATGACAATCACATACACCAGCAGGCTGACCAGCGAAAGGGCCAGCCACATTTTTACCGTCAGCGAGATTTTTTTCATCGGGTTATCATCCCTGAACAGAAGCAGAAGTCGCAGAATGCCGGTACCGGCGTAAAAACAGTACAGGTCAAGGAACGGCCCTCCTCGCAAACCACGCAAAACATTGGAAATTGATTAAAGTTGCTTTCTTTTGAATAAAAGGCAAAAATACATATAGAACCCGGTCGATGTAGTAATAATCAATGCCAGTGCCGTGAAATCGCAAATAATGGTAGACAGGCCGGCATATTTTCCCGTGTGCAAACGCATCCACAAGCGTCCGGTTCGGTTTGCCGGGCCATCCTGGTTTTCTGGTTCAGGCCGATCTTGGTCACTGGTATCGGAGTGGGGATTATATCCGGTGCCCTGGTCCGGGATCACACATTAAACCGTCATCCTGTATCCAAAACCATATATGGTTTCAATGCGGAGGTCCGGCATTTTTTTCCGCAGACGCCGCACCAGATCGTCTACGGACCGGTCGCTGCCGACGTGATCCACGCCCCAAACGTGGTTGATAATCTGATCCCTTGAAAGGGCCTGCCCCTTTCTCCTGGCAAAAAATAGCAGCAGGTCAAATTCCTTGGATGTTAATTCAATCATTTCCTGCCCCCTAAGAACCATCCGCCTGTCTTCATCCAGAACATAGGGATACAGGTTGAACAGGGAACTTCCCGGCGTTGATTTGTAAACCCGTTCCAGGAGCCGGTGAACGCGGATAACCAGTTCCCGGGGCGAAAAAGGTTTTGCCAGGTAGTCGTCACTTCCCATCTCCAGCCCTATAATTCGATCCAGATCGGCATCCCGGGCCGATATATAGATAATCGGGACGTCCGGCGACACCTCTTTGATGCTGCGCAGGAGCTGGTACCCGTCGATATCGGGAAGCATGATGTCCAGTATCCACAGGTGGGGACGCTCTCCCATGGCCTGCAGGGCCGATTGCCCGTCATAGAAGGACCGCACTTCCCAGCCCTCTTTTTCCAGGTAGGAAACCAGTATTTTACTCAAGTTTACTTCGTCTTCAACCAGGTATACACGGTACAAGCGCCAGCCCCCCCTCTCTTTTTCTGTATTATACCACGTATTATATCAAAAGCCGGGCCAGAACGCTCCCCCCTGACCGTCGGTCAGGCATTATCTGGCAAGCTTCCACCCACCAATCCGGGGCGCGCCCCGCCGGCAAAAAACAGCTCTGCAGGTCCAAGAATAATCCCCGTCCCGAACATTTACCCCCGGCCAGGAGAACCGGTCAATTATGTAGCTTGCGAAGCGGGGGTGGGGCGGTCCTCTTCCGTCGCGCCGCCACCGTTATTCCGGGGTGGTTTTCCTTCCGGCATGATCCGTAGATTGCTTCCAACAAACCCCTTATGTTACTTGATGCAACTTGTTCTTCATTTGTTTCATACACACCCCTTTCTGTAAATATTTAGCATTTAGGTGGCGCCACACTTAAATACATATATACAGGTGGAATACGGAAAAATTATCAAGGAAATATGGGAAATTGTAAAAACGTTTAAAGTCCGGGCAATAGCTGCCTTATCACCAGGAGGATTCCGGTGTTGCATAATCTTTACCGAATACCGATAATTTTTTCCTCAGTCATGGTAACCTCTCCCTGCAAACGGAAGTGCGAGTATTGAATGGTCATGACACACTTCCTTCAGCGCATCTGTCACCTGATTCTCTCCGCCTTTTCCAGGGTTTTCTGTAAATACCCAGAATCGACTTCCCGTAAAGTTCACAACGATACCGCACCCTGTGGCCGCAAACTTACTGAGCCAAAGTTGCAGGTGAGTTACATCGTGCAAGATGAAAAGCAAGCCGGATGATATTAGCAGGGAAAGCCCGTTCACGATGATAAACTTCACAACCTCCGGGATGCTCGCTTTGCGCGCAACCCGGAACGTCCATTTTCTATTGAGAAAGAAACTGTTCGCTACACCGGATGAATAGGAGAGTATCTGGGCAAGGAGGTACGGCACCCCGCCCAGAGTCAGAAGAAAAAAGGCGGTAAAGTCTACTACGGTATTTCCCAAACCTACGGTACAAAAACGCAGGAACTGGAGAGCCTTGTGTTTATTTTTGCACACTCCAGCTCACCTCTTCAGGCTTTCGATTTTCAACTTCTTGCTTATTCCGGAGAATGTATAGCGGCCGGTTTTTCGTTTCATCGTAAATTCTGCCGACATACTCTCCCAGGATCCCCAAAATGATGAGGATCACACCATTCAGTAACAGCAGGGAGGCAATTACCGACGCCCACCCGGCAACTGTACTGGCAGTGAATAATCTTTGACCCAAAGAGATCACCAGATAGACAAAACTTGCGAACGAGATCACAAAACCGAGATACGTGGCCAACTTCAACGGTTTATTGGAGAAAGAGGTAATCCCATCCATCGCGAAGCGCAGCATTTTCTTCAGCGGGTATTTGGTTTCTCCGGCCAATCGTTCCTCCCGGACATACTCGACGGCCGCCTGACGGAAGCCCACCCAGCTGACCAGGCCGCGGACATAGCGGTTTTTCTCCCGGATACCGCGCATGGCTTCGCACACTTTCCGGTCGATCAGGCGGAAGTCGCCGGTATCAAGTGGAATGTTGACTTCTGTCAACACGCGCAGTGTGCGATAAAACAGGGATGCGGTCAATTTTTTGAACAGTGTCTCGCCTTTCCGTTTTAAACGCTTGGCATAGACGACTTCATATCCTTTTTGCCATTTCTCAATCATTAGCGGGATCAGCTCGGGCGGATCCTGCAAATCGGCGTCGATAATCACAATGGCGTCCCCGCACGCATAATCCATGCCTGCGGTAATCGCTATTTGATGCCCGAAATTGCGGGAGAAATCAAGCAGGCTTACACAATCGTCCTTTTCCGCAAATCCTTTGATTATTTCTGCCGTCCGATCCTCGCTTCCATCGTTGACAAACAACAATTCATACGGTTCACCGATGGATTGCATGACCTGTGTTAACCGGCGATATGTTTCATGAATAACGGCTTCTTCGTTAAAAACTGGAATGATAATGGAGTAACGGACGTTTCCTTTCATTACACCTCATCCTCATTACGTTTTGGGCTTAGTTGTTGATTTTGTATAAAGTCCTGTCGTTCCCCATTCCCGGAGGACCACCTTGCGGAGCGTTTGATTGCCACTCTTCTTTTGGAACCTCCGTACTGTTTGCCCGGATCCAATCCATCACTTCGTTGTTGCCGCCGCCTCCTCTGGCTCCGAAACCGGAATACGAAGGGATCAGGAAATATTTCACTTCTTTGTCCGCCACCATTTGTTTCAATTTCTCGACCGTGAGAATGGGGTCGGAGCCACTGAACCCGCCCATAGCCATGACAGCTTTTCCGGTTTCAATGATATACGGTGCTGCCGTATTGGCATCGGTAGTGGCAAAAAGGTAAGTTTCCCCCGTATTATTCCTGGTTACATATTCAAGTAATTTCGTATTGATACGGGAGTTTATCCCGCCCCCCATACCCTGTCCCGGACCGAACCCCGGTTGATTGGGACCGGCCTGCGGCAGCATGCTGTTGCCGCCATACAGAAGCGGAGTGGCCGCCCAGTACAATGGCGCCACCAGCAATACCAGCATTCCGGCCATTGCAGCGATCGAAGACAGCTTCTGTTTCTTTGCGGCAAGGAACAATACAAGCGATAACCCGATTCCCGCCGCTCCGATGCCAACCGGCCATCCCATGCCGATTTGCTCCTGGTAGGGCTGCAGCATATACAGTTCAAAAGCTGTAGCAGCCAGAAGGCCCGATGGCAAGAGCCACTTTTTCCAGCCTTCTTTGTCCCGGTACTGGTTCCAGAGCTCCACCCAGCCCGCTCCTGCAAGCGCCGCAACCGGTGGGGCGAGCATGATCAGGTAATAGTGATGGAAGAAGCGCGCTACGCTGAAAAACCCCATCGCCGGGAGCAGCCAGGCCAGCCAGAACAAGGTTTCTTTTTGTTTATCACTGAGCTGCTTTCTTGGGCGAATGCCTGCCAGCAAACCGGCGCAGGCGAACGCTACAAAGGGCAGCAACCAGCTGATTTGTCCGGAGAGTTCACTTTGAAACAGCCGCAGCGGCCCCGGCTGACCGGTACCGAACGCACCGCCGCCCCTTCGCCCCTGCGGCCCGCCCCCGCCAAAGCCGGGCATTGGCCCCTGTCTACCATTTGCGTCCGGGCCGAAGCCTTCAGGCATGAGACTCCCACCCTGCGGCACTTGCTGCGGGCCGGGCATATTGTTTCCACCCTGCGGCGCTTGCTGCGGGCCGGGCATGCTGTTTCCATCCTGTTGCACAAGCTGCTGGCGGGGTACACTGTTTCCGTTCTGCGGTATTTGCCGCTGGACCGGCACGGCTCCCGGGCCCGGCGGCGTTTGTCGCTGGTTTGGCGCTGCGCCGGGACCCATGCCCCCGGTGAGGCGAGATATCCCGTTATAGCCGAAGGCAAGCTCCAGTACGGAGTTCGTTTTACTGCCCCCGATGTATGGCCGGTTTTCCGGTGGGGTCATATCTACGACGACCGCCCAGGACACGGACACCCCGGCCATGATCACCGTTGCCGCCGCAAGGATGGCCATTTTCTTTTTCCACTCGCTTTTGAAGGCAAGCAGGTAAAACACATAAAAAGCCGGCACGACCATGTAAGCCTGAAGCATTTTTACATTAAAACCGACACCGATCACGGCAAAGGCCCCGAGAACCCAGGAAGGCTTCCGGTTGCGAACAGCCCGGAACAACATCCAGGTGGCCACAAGGAGCGTAAACACCAGCAGGCTGTCAATATTGTTCGTCCGGCTCACCGCAACAGCGATCGGTGTGCAGGCCGTAATCAGGCCCGCCAGCCGGGCGGCTGTTTTGCCAAAAGTTGGCTTGACCAGGTGATATACCAGAAAGACAGAACCGACGCCGGCCAGGGCCTGCGGGAGGATTACGCTCCAGCCGTGAACCCCGAAAATCCGGGCGGATGCCGCCTGGACCCAGAGCGCCACCGGCGGTTTGTCCACTGTGACGTATCCCGCCGGATCAAACGAAGCGTAGAAAAAATTGTGAAAGCTCTGCAGCATACTGGTAACCGCCGCCGTGTAATAGGCGTTGGCGTACCGGTCTTCCCAGATGTTGAAAATATTCAAAAAAGCGGACAGCAGGGCGATGCCTATCAGGATCATATCGAAACGTTGACCTTGTTTCGGTCTCACTGTCATGTTCTCCTTTCATTCACCGGCTGATTATCTGAGTAATACCGGTTAAGTTGCAGATCTAATGAGGCATGATGAGCATGACAATCCCATACACCTGCAGCGTGACCAGCGAATCTCGTGGTTCGTTCCCCCAGTACATGTTTTGTGGTTATGTGGCGCCACACTTAAAATATACAGGCGGAATGCGGAAAAATTATCATGGAATTGTGGGAAATAGTAAAATACCGGTGCCCTGCATGCACGGTCAATAATTTTGGGATAAAAATAATCAGTTGTTCTGGACGAGATTTTCAGTCAATGAACACAGCATTGTTTTGGCGGCATGGATGGAGCAGTGGGGCGGCTGGAATACCGCCCAAAGCGACGGCCGGCCTCCTGGCCACTCTGGTCCCACATCCCGGTGGACGTCTTTAATCCGCAGGTGACCGGGCAAGGGACCCACCTTACCCGACACGGCCGCTTCAACCGGTTGAGCAACCCGGGCCGGGAAGTATTCTGCTTTCTATTCACCCCCTGTTAACCGGTAATCATACCTGCCGGTTGAGAAATCTAAGGTGCCTCTTTTCCCGCTCCTGGGAACTAGACGAACCATGAAAAAATTTTTTAAAATTTATTGCATGCAGAAGGAATCTGAAGAAGCCATGTCGAATGCTCAGGTATAGTCGTATATACGTCTATCCCCAACCAGAGTAAGTATGGGTAATTGTGGAGGTGATGGTAGAGCTCTTAATTCGCTGAAATCTTTAATATGACGCTGGAAATATGGGAGGGAGGCCTGCAGTAAGGGAGTCATCGTTACGTCTTAAAAAATTTTCTGCCCCGAAAATAAATCGTCCCAAAATGCAACAGATCACCCAATATCTGTCGTCAACCCAAAAAGGAATAATTCGGTACGAACCTGTTTTCATCCTTTGCTGGTGCCGCTTATAAGCGGCATGGGCGTCTAATGTATAATGGCGAAAAAATGTATTATGGAGAAAAAATGAAAAACGCTTGGAAATGGTTCTCATGGCATTACGACCACAGATCCGGGATGCCACGGGATAGAGTTGGGAGGGATTATATCATGGCAACAACGGTCTCTGCCGGCGCCAAAGAAGCAAGTAAATACCGGTGGGTAATCCTTGCTCTTATGGTCGGCTGTTTTTTGTTTACGTTCATAACCAGGTTCGCCTGGCCGCCCCTGATTCCGGTTGTGGTGCCGGCTCTGGGTATGAAGATGACGCAGGCCGGGGCGTTTATGAGCGCATTTTATTTTGGATACATTATTACCCAGATCCCGGCGGGAGTACTGGCAGACCGTTTCGGGGTCCGGATAATACTGGCAATGAGCCTGATCATTGAAGGTATAAGCACCTTTGCCATGGGTTATATGACCACATTTGACACGGGGTTCTGGCTCAGGGTCATCACCGGTCTGGGCGCGGGAGCCGTATATGCCGCCTGTTCTCGTGCTTTGATGGAATGGTTTCCCGCCAGGGAACGCGGTACTGCCTTTGGGATAATGCTGGCGGCCCCTTCCGGTGGTATCGTCCTGTCAAATTACATTGTACCGGCGCTGAATAAATCGTTCGGCTGGCAGGGCGCATTCCAGGCCATCGGCCTGGCCACAGCCGTGGTGGGTGTTTTAATATTTATTCTGGTTCGTACTTCCGATGAAATTAAAAGCACCGGAAGCATTTTCGGCGGGTTCAAAGTTGTTTTTGGGAGCAAAGACCTGATTCTTACCGCGCTGGCAGGTTTCTGCCTGATGTGGGTGGAGCTGGGCACGGCCACCTGGGCAAACGCCTATGTGAAGAAGCTGGGGTTTTCCGTAGAGGCAGCAGGTCTGGTGATGATCTTTTACGGGATAGGCGGTGCCCTGGCCCCGCTGGTATCCGGCTACATTTCCGACAAAATAGGCCAGAGAAAAAACATCCTCATTGTTTCCTATGCCCTGATCATTCCCCTGACAGTAGCTTTTGGTTACCAGACTTCCATGACCATGCTGTCCATCCTGGGGTTTGCTTTCGGATTCTGTTCCTACCTGGCCAACCCGCATCTTACCGTGATGATTTCCGAGTTTGCCGGCAGGGAATGGGCAGCCACGGCCAACGGAACGGCCAATTTCATTTTCCAGCTGGCGTCCATGATTGGCCCCGTGGTACTCGGCTGGTCAATCGATTTCACGGGCAACTTTGCATCGGTGTGGTGGATTATGGCCGCCGGTCCCCTGGTTGGTATATTGCTACTGCTCCCTGTGAGACCGGAAAATAAACGGTTATAACAAATTTAAATTGGACTGAAAGGAGGTAAATCTTGAAGTGGCTTTTACAGCGACAAGCTTTCTGTAAAAAGGAAAACCTGTGCGTGACCCTGCGGGGGGACAGACCGTATTATGGCTTAATCCAAAATTAATTAATGGGAGGTTCTGCAATGCCGGAAGAGATTAAACAGCTCTACGAAAAAAGGCTTGGTCGCTACCAGGCCACCATTGCCCTGGAAAAGACTGACCGGATGCCCATAGCAACGGGCAGCAACTATTTTGCCGAGGTATATTCGGGAAACACAAAACAGGAGACCATCTATGACAGCGAAAAGTGGCTCCGGGCGGAAGAGGCTTTCATCCGGGACTTTCCTGAAGTTGACGTCCTTCGTGACAACAGGATCTGGGGGCCCCTGTACGATGCAGTGGGTTGCAAAACCTATAAACTTCCCGGGCGCGACCTGCCCCCCGGGACACAGTTTCAATTTGTCGAAGACGAATACATGAAAGCCGATGAGTACGATGTGTTCATAAACAACCCGGTGGAGTTTATGATGGACCGCCTTCTCCCCCGGTTGCTCGGTGAGCTGGCTGAACCAGGTACTATCCGGGCTCGGATGGCTCTTTTAAAAGGCGGCATGGCCCAGGTGATGATGTCCCAGATCATGAGAAACAGATCGGTTTACCTGGAGCAAAAACTGGGCATGCCCCAGCCCATGACCGGATTCTTCCTGGCACCCTTCGATGCCCTGGCCGATGCCATGAGGGGCCTGCGGGGAATACTGCTTGATATTTACCGCCAGCCGGACAGGGTGCTGGAGGCCTGCGATGTTCTGGTCGATGAAATGGTGAACCTTGCCCTGTCAACGGCGGACCCGTTGAAGCGGTATCCCATTTTCGTACCAACCCACAAGGCGTGCTTCCTGTCGCCCAAGCAATTTGATACATTTTACTGGCCCTCGTTTAAGAAAACCATGGAGCGCCTGATCGAAGCGGGATATACCGTCAGGGCGTACCTGGAAGGGGACTGGGGACACCATCTGCATCACATGCTGGAGCTGCCGAAAGGGAAGGTTTTATGTGATATCGACAACCAGGGGGATGTTTTTAAAGCGAAAGAGGTAATAGGAAATCACCAGTGCCTGGCCGGCGGGATACCGGATTCAATGTTCATCCTGGGCACACCGCAGGAAATACGTGAAAGGGTCAAGCTTCTCTGCGAAACAGTGGGCAGGGATGGGGGATTTATCATCAACGGGGGATGCAACATACCCTACGATACAAAGCCGGAGAATTACAGGGCGATGATCGATGCCATAATTGAGTACGGGACGTATGATACGCGCATAACCCCGGCGCCCATGGTTTCGCAACCGGGTGGGTCAAAGGCCCCGGTCAGGCTCAAAATGGTGACCCCATGGGAAGAAAAACTGGCCGAGCTCGGAGGCGTGCTGGGTGATGAGGACCTGATCCGCAAGCCGTGGGAATTGCTGGAGATCATGGGCTATACGTGGATCTGGCAATGGTTGCTCTAATGGGAAAAAGTATTCCGGCCCCTGTAGGGGGGCGGGCAAAATTCAATGATCAATGAGGAGGAAGATAGAAATGTCAGCACTGGCACAAGCACTTAAAGACCTGGATGAAAAAAGTGTTTATCAACTGGTTGAAGATAAAATAAAGAACGGCACATCCCCCCTGGACATAATTGCTGAATGCAATGAAGGGATGGTTGGTGTCGGTGAGCTGTTTTCCTCGGGGGTGTACTTCTTAAGCCAGCTGATATTTTCTGCGGAGATCTTTAAAAATGTCATGAATATGCTGGAGCCCGTTATGCCGAAATCCGGGCCGGGCGTTTCGGTGGGGAAGGTTGTCATAGGTACGGTTAAGGGCGACATTCACGATATAGGCAAAAACATTGTGGCAAATCTCTTGCGCGGTTCCGGTTTTGAGGTCACCGACCTTGGCGTGGACGTGCCTGCGGAAAAATTTGTAGAAGCACTCAAAGAAACCGGGGCCAGGGTCCTTGGCTTGAGCGCCCTGCTCAATTTCACCTACCCCGAGATGAAAACCGTGGTGGAAGCTGTTACCAAAGCCGGCTTAAGGGATAAGGTGACCATCATCATCGGGGGAGCCCCGTGCAATGAGCAGGTCCGGCAGTTTACGGGCGCCGACTATTATGCGGAAGACGCCATGACGGGTGTTAACATTTGTAAGAAGATTTATTCTTAAAACCAAAACACCCCCGGCCGGAGATTGCTCCGGCCGGGGGCGCAATGCCGGGAGGCGGTTATGTTATGTTAATTATCGGCGAGAGAATCAATTCCACCCGTAAAAGCATGGACAGGGCGGTTCGAGCCAAAGATGTCGCATCTATCCGCGAAGAGGTATTAAATCAGGTAAACGCCGGGGCGCACATGCTTGATGTAAACTGCGGCACCCTGGATGCCCGGGAAGAGCCGGCTACCATGGAATGGCTGGTGAAAACCGTCCAGGAAATTGCCGATGTCCCCTTATGCATTGACAGCCCCAATTACAAGGCCCTGGCCGCCGGTTTAAGCGTGCACCGGGGTAAAGCAATGATCAATTCCATCAGCGGGGAAACCGAAAGGTATAAAAAAGTATTACCCCTGGTGAAGGAGTACGGTGCGTCCGTGGTGGCCCTCTGTATGGACGAAAAAGGCATCCCCGCCAATAAAGACCGGGCTCTGGAGGTTGGCGTAAAACTGGTCAACGACCTCCTGGATGCCGGGATACCGGTTGACGATATTTACTTCGACCCCCTGGTGCGCTCCGTGGCCACCAATCCAGAAACGGTGGTGGAGACATTGCGCCTCATGGAAGAAATGTCGTCCAGGTTCAGGGGCCTGCATTTTGTTTCGGGATTGAGCAACGTATCCTTCGGGTTGCCGGAACGCCGGCACCTGAACCGGGCCTACGTGGTGTTGAGTATGGCCAGCGGGCTTGATGCCGTCATCGCCGACCCGCTGGACAGCACCTTGATGGCGCTGGTGTATGCCACGGAAGCGCTGTTGAATAAAGACAGGTTCTGCATGCAGTACATCCGCTGTTACCAGCAGGGAAAGTTAAAGGTATAGAGCTTCTTTTTGCCGTACTTTAACTATTTAACAGGTCAGGAAGAGTAGTTCCGCAATGAATGGTTCGATAGATTATTACGACCTGCATGTGGACATCACCGTAAAGGATATTTATCGCGCCGAAGGGGCCAGTTACCGGCAGGCACCCCCGCCGGCCACCCGGGAACTGCACCTGAAAATGCTGCAGGAAGCGCGGCAGCTGGTCCGTCCCCGGGGGGTGAGCCGGACGGTGGCGGTGGAAGGGGCCGACGGCCGGCAAATCCGCCTGGCCGGCGGCGGTACGCTGACCAGCCGTTTGCTGGCCCGCCTGGCCGGTTCAGCGGAAAGCCTGGTGCTGATCATCTGTACCCTGGGCGAAGAGCTGGACCGGCGGGTGCAGGAGTATACCCGGCAGGGACGGCCGGCGGAGGCCTACGTACTGGATGCCGCCGGCACCGCCTTTATCGATGCCGCCGGGCGCCTTCTGGCCGGCCGGATCGGAGAACAGTTTCACGCCCGGGACCTGCAAACCACCATTCCCCTGGGGCCGGGCCATTCTTACTGGCCGGACCTGCAGGACCAGCGGGTGATCTACGACCTGCTGCAGCCGCAGGCCATGGGCGTGCGCATCCTGGAGAGCGGGCTGATGTTACCGAAAAAAACCGTCAGCCTGGTTATGGGCGTGGGTCGCAGCCTGCCGGAAAGCGCAGATAATCACTGCCATTACTGCAGTTTAAAGCGCAGCTGCCCCCTGAGCCGGGCCGGACCGGGCCAGCCGGGTTGACAGGCGGCGGCCATAATGATTAAGATGGAATAGCTGATTAACTTTCGTAGAATATTGGGGGAGGGCAGGTAAAGTATTTGGCCGGTAACAAGATTGACAAAAACTCTTTTGTACCGCCTTATTACCAGCTGGCCCGCATTCTGGAACGGAAGATACTCTCCGGAGAGCTGAAACCCGGCGATTCTTTGCCTTCGGAAACGGATCTGGGCAGAGAGTACGAATTAAGCCGCATGACGGTGCGTAAGTGTCTTAATGTGCTGGCCGAACGGGGACTGGTTTACGCCCGGCAGGGGCGGGGCACTTTTGTTTCCAGGCCGGCTCTGGACCGGGCCGTTTTTACCATGGAAGAGTTTCACCAGGATATGCACCGCCGCGGCCTGCGGCCGGAAGCCAGGTTGATCGCCGCCCGGGTGCTCCGGGCCACCCGGGAGGTGGCCGCCCGGCTGGCCCTGGCGGAGGGCGAGCGGGTGCTGCACTTCTGCCGGCTGTTATTGGCCGATAAAATTCCCGTGGCCCTGGAGCGTAAATACATGCGCTACAACCGGGGACGCCCCGTGCTGGAAAACGAGCTGCAGTACCGGGCTTTTGCGGAAGTGATTGCCCTGCACAACGAGGTGTTGCCCGTACGCAGCCGGATGATGCTGCAGGCGGGGGTGGCGGCGGAGGAGGATGCCCTTTTGCTCCAGATACCGCCCGGGTCGCCGGTCCTGTGTGTGGAGCAGGTTCTTTTCGCCGCCGATGATAACCCGGTGGGCTATGGTTTCTTTGTCTACCGCGGTGACCGGTATACCCTGGTTTCGGAAGTGCGGCCTTTAACGGGGGGTGATTGAATTGCCGTCGCTGGTCTGGGCCCTCAGCGAGTTAAATGAAAAACTGGCTTTAGAGCTGGTGCGGGATAAGTTGACTGCCGGAGTGCCGCCGCTGGATATTGTGGAGGAGTGTAAAAGCGGTCTGGCCGCGGTGGGTGAACGTTATTCCCGGGGGGAGTATTTCCTGGGAGATCTGGTATTATCGGGGGAAATCTTTCAGGAAATTATGCACATTCTGAATCCCGTTCTGGCGGGTGGGGAAAAACCGGCCACGGCGGGTAAAATAGTCTTCGGTACGGTGGAAGGGGATATTCACGATATCGGCAAGAATATAACCATTTCCCTTTTGCGCTGCCACGGTTTCGAGGTTTACGACCTGGGGGTGAATGTGCCGCCGGACAAGTTTATTTACTGGCTGAACAAAACCGGCTCCCAGATCCTCTGCCTGTCCACCCTGCTCACCTCCTGCTTTGACGTTTTGAAGCGCACGGTGCGCCTGGTGCGGATGATTGAACGGGAGCAGCGGGTACGGGTGCTTATCGGCGGCCTGGTCAATGAACGGGTGCGGGCCTACGCCGGGGCGGACCAGTGGGTGACCGACGCCCGCCGGGGTGTGGAATTGTGTTTGCAGTGGAATGGGGTGCAGTAATTGCCGTTTACAGTTGACTTTGAGCCCGTGGGCCGCCGGGTGCGGGTGGAAGAAGGGCAAACCATCCTGGAAGCGGCCCGGGGTATGGACCTGTTTGGTGACGGCGGTATGGTTGCCCCCTGCGGCGGCAAAGGGCTCTGCGGCCGCTGCCGGGTAAGGGTGCCGGAAGGATTATTATCCCCCGTTACTGAGTCCGAAAAGAGGCTGTTGAAAAAAGAGGAACTGGCGGCCGGCTACCGCCTGGCCTGCCAGGCGGCGGTGCTGGGACCGGTGAAGGTGGAGTTGCCGGCCGAATCCCTCACCGGCCGGCAGGAATTGCAGCTGGAAGGAACGGATATTACCGTTGTTCCCGATCCAAACATCAGGCGTCACAGGCTGGAGTTGCAGGCTACCACCATCAATTATCCCCGGCCCGTCTGGCAGCAGGTGGAACGCTCCCTGAGGGAAGACTACGGTCTGCCGGAGGTGCGGGTGGACGGGGATTTGATACGCCTGACTCCTTCCCTGGCGGAAGAAGGGGTGGCCACTGTGACCGTCCGGGGGCGGGAGGTAGTAAACATTTTTTTCACCGGTGCACCCACCGCCCCTCTGGGACTGGCTGTGGACCTGGGGACCACCAAGGTGGCCGGTTTTCTGGTGGATCTGGAAAGGGGGGCCACCCTGGCCGGTGAAGGGATTTTAAATCCCCAGATCGCCTACGGGGAAGATGTGATGAGCCGCCTGGCCTATGTCATGGAAGGGGCGGAGAATTACCGCCGTATTACGCAGGTAATCCGGGACGGGCTCAACCGCCTGCTGCACACCCTGGCCGCAAAGGCCGGGGTCTTACTGCAGGCGGTGGAAGAGGCGGTGATTGTGGGCAATACGGCCATGCACCACCTGCTCCTGGGCCTGCCCGTGGAGCAACTGGCCCGGGCGCCCTACGTGCCTGCGGCCACGGTGCCGGTGGAGGTGAAGGCCCGGGAGCTGGGTCTGGACATGGCCCCCGGTGCGGTGGTTTACCTGATGCCGCCCATTGCCGGTTTTGTGGGCGGCGATCACGTGGCCATGATCCTGGGCAGCCGCATCGATGAGGCGGGTCCGGTCACCCTGGGGCTGGACATCGGCACCAATACGGAAATTGTGCTCGCCCGGGGTGGGGAGATGATCTCCTGTTCCTGTGCCTCCGGCCCGGCCTTTGAAGGGGCGCACATCCAGCAGGGTATGCGGGCGGTGGACGGCGCCATCAGCCAGGTGCGCCTGTCCGGCGCAGGCATGCAGGTATTCTGGGAGACCATCGGCGGGAAGCCTCCCCTGGGCATTTGTGGTTCCGGGGTGCTGGACGCCGTGGCCGAACTGTACCGGGAAGGGGTGATCAACGACAACGGCCGTCTGGATCGCAGCCATCCCCGGGTGCGCCTGGCCGGTGAGAAAGGGATTGCCGAATACCTGCTGGTGCCGGCGGCGGAAAGCGGCGCCGGTCACGACCTGGTAATCACCCAGAAGGATATCAACGAAATCCAGCTGGCCAAGGCGGCCATCGCCAGCGGAACGAAACTTTTGCTGCAGGAGGCCGGTTTAAAAGAAGATGATATCGAACAGGTGGTGGTGGCCGGCGCCTTCGGCACCCACCTGCAGTTGAGCAGCGCCCTGGCCATCGGCATGTTTCCCGGCCTGCCCCCGGAGCGTTTCCGCCAGGTGGGCAACGCCGCCGGCACCGGCGCCCGGCTGGCCCTGCTCTCCCTGTCCGAACGCCGGCGGGCGGAAGATGTGGCCCGGCGGGTCAAATACCTGGAACTTACGGCGGCGCCGGCCTTTAACGATACCTTTTTGTCCGAACTGATCTTTCCCCCGCTGGTGGCGGAGCAAAACAATGCCGGCAGTTTTGCACAGGTCCGGGGGATTTGAAACTGTTAATCCTTTAAATGTACATGATCTCGCCTATCAAATATTCGGGCCTCAAAGGGATTTGAAACCTTTAAAAGTAAAATGCCCGTAAATCAAGGCTTCGAGGCCTGTGCAGCGGGACGTACCACTACAATGCGGGGGCATTTTATGCACGGGAAAGAAAGGGTGGCCCTGGCCATTGCCCACCGGGTACCCGACCGGGTGCCCCGGGGCGAGTTATACATTGACGATGCCGTGGTGCGGCGCCTTCTGGGCTGCCCCGCGGTGGGATTCGAGGAGCGCCGGGAATTTGCCCGGCGCCTGGAACTGGACATCATCTGCCTGTCCCCGGTTTATCCCCTTGAGGCGGCCGGCGGTGGGATGCCCCCAGCGGCGGCAGTGTCCTGGCCGGATCTGGACCGGTGGGTGCGGCAGACCGACCTTTTTGTCTTCGTCCTGCTGGAGGGGGCCTTCGGCTGGGGATGCAGGCTGTGGGGCTACGAACGGTTTTTTTGCGCCGTGGCCCGTGAGTCCACGGAACTGGCGGACCTGATCTGCATGGTGGAAAAATATAACCTGGAGCTGGTGGAGCGGGCTGCCGGTATGGGGGCCATGGGCGTGCTCATTGCCGATGACATGGCCTACCGGCGGGGCCCGGTGGCCCACCCGGCCGTCCTGCGCCGGCATTTTTTCCCTTCCCTGGTCCGGCAGGTATCCCGGGCGGCTGCCCTGGGGGTACCGGTTTTCTTTCACTCCGACGGCAATCTGAATGATCTGCTGGAGGACATCGTTCAAACCGGCTTTCACGGCCTGCAGTGCCTGGAACCGGCGGCCGGCATGGACATCGGCCGGATCAAACGGCTATATGGTGACCGCCTGTGCCTGTGGGGCAACCTGGATCCGGAGGAGTTGATCCTGCCCCGCAGCCCCCGGGAGCTGCAACAAAAGGTTCATTCACTGCTTGCCGCCGCCGCCCCCGGCGGAGGGTTCATCTTCGGCACCTGCAGCGGCCTGATTGACGGGATGAGGGTGGAAAATATTCTGGCCGCCTATGGGGCGGCCGACATGAAGCCTGAAGATTGCGTCGGCTTCCACCTGCCGGAAACTCCGACCGTTGGCGGAAAATAGCTTTACAGGCGGTATATATTTGCAGTAAAATAAAGTACAAAAATTTAACCAGGTAAATCCGCCCCGGTATTTGGCCGAAAAGGGGGTGTGGCTTCCCCCGGTATTTTCCCATTCCGTTTAATTTACATTACGCTTATTTCTAACGGCGGCCTTTACGGCCAGAACGAACGGACAGGGTGTTATGCGTATGCTAGTGAATATTGTAACAGGTTATCTGGGCAGTGGAAAAACATCCTTCATCCAGCATCTGGTGAGGGAACTGACCCCCCGGGAACGGGTGGTCGTTCTGGTGGGTGAATTTGGAGAGGTGGGTATCGATGGTGCCCTGCTGGCCCAGGATACTCCCGATGTACTGGAACTGGGCAGCGAATGCATTTACTGCACTTTGAGCGCCGACCTGGCCAGGCAAATTCCCCTGGTGGCCAGATCCCTGGCCCCGGACAGGCTTATTATCGAATACCCGGGGACCGCCGCGGTACAGGGCCTGCTGGCGGCCATCCGGATTCTGGGTCGCCCTTTGACCAATTATCGGATCAATATTACCCACTTGATTGACGCCCGCGCCTTCGATGATCTCTATAACCAGTACCCTTATTTTTTGTGCTCCCAGATCAGCCGGGCTGATGTGCTTGTTTTAAATAAATGCGATTTGCTGCCGCGGGAAAAGGTGCTGGATATAACCGGGAGGTTGCAGGCCGTCAATCCGGGGGCACCATGTCTTTGTGCCAGTTACGGGCAGGTGGATCAGGCGGAATTGCAGGTAGTTATTGAAAAGAGTCGTTTGGCCGCTAAAAAGCCCTTCAAGGGTATTGGGCCCCAGAATGCCGGGGATATACCCAGCTACTACAGTTTTTCCCGCAAGTTTCACGGCCTTTTTTCGCAAAAGAAACTCTTACGCCTTACGGAGGATTTTTCCGGGCCGGACATGGGTCAGGTGGCCCGGGCCAAGGGCATTTTCTACTGCAAAGAGGGGTGGGTGCGTTTGGATTACCTTCCCTCCGGCGCTGTTCTTTCCCCGGTTAACGGCCGGTTTTGTGAAAGCAAGGTGCTGGTCATTGGCTCCGACCTGGCGGTGGGCCGGATTTCCGCCGCCCTGCTGGATTGCCTGCATGTGGATGAGCCCCGCTCCATCGGCGGCGCCGGAAAAAGGAGCAGTTCCCGTTTCCATGGTGGTGATCGCCGCATGGTGTTCGGATACCGGGTCTGCGACGACATGCCGGATGTTGACTGGAATGCCACTTCTAAAAGGGTGTGATGGGGAGTGGCCATCCCAATATTGGAGTCTCCAGAATGTCTTTTGGTTTAGTAACAGCGCAATATTGGAAATCTATTTGCTCAAACGGGCCCGGCACCTTCATTGCCGGCAGGGATTTCGAAATATTTTTCTTTCCCGCCTGTGGATTTTGGCTGCACCATAATCCGCCGGCGGTTTTGTTATTACTATTGCTGGTGCGATTTGAAGAGGATTGTTTCTGAAATGGTATCGCTTCAAGGTTTTAATGCCGGTCATGTACGATTCATACCGCCGGTTCATAATGGAATTCGGGAAGGCCTCTTGATCCCATTCCGGTGCTGTGCTATGATGGCATCAACACAAGAACCCGGTGACAAAACCGTTTAATGAAAAGGGTGGGCGGGATGAGTCTGGGGCAGAAAATCAGGGATTTCCGCCGGGAGCGGGGCATTACGCTGACCGAGTTGGCCCGGCAGTTAAATATATCCCCTTCTTATTTGAGCGCTGTGGAAAGGGAAATCCGCAAGCCGTCCATCCCCATGTTAAACAAAATTAGCGAGGCTCTTAATGTTTCGGTATCATACCTGGTCGGCGACAATGATGATGCCCTTACGGGAGATAAACTGCGATTTATCCGGGAGAGCAGGGGATTGTCCATCGATGATCTGGCGGAAATAAGCGAATTGCCGGTTTCGCTTTTGGAAAAGTTTGAAAACGGCCAGGCCTCTCCCGATCTGGAGGATTTAAAGAAGCTTTCCGCCGCATTGAACATCAGCCTGCGCTACTTTCTGGAACAAACCGACCGCTCCCATAGTTTGGGCTACCGTTTGCGCCGGTTGCGACAAAAGCAGGGATTGACAGTGGCAGCCTTAGCAGATAAGGCAGGAGTCTCCCCCGGTTTGTTAAGCCAGATTGAAAACGGACAAACCACTCCCCTGCTGGATACTCTGGAGAGCATTGCCAGGGCGTTGCATACTTCAGTCAGTTATTTTTTAACCAAACAGGATGACGTGGAAGACCTGCTGGCCACCATGAACCCCGACGTTCTGGAAACCCTGGGGGACCCCAATGTGCAGGCCGTTTTGCGGGCGGTAAGGGATTTTGAAGCCAATGAAATGAAATATATACTCAATTTTATACAGTTTTTTAAACAGAATCGCCAGCTGCTTTAAACCAGCATGCCGGCCGGCAACCTCTCGGGGTTAAATTTAGGCCGTTGATGGTTCGGCTATTGTCAGTGGGTGCTTTTACCCTTTACGATCAGGATGTAAGGGATCCGGAGGTGGGGGTGGGTGTTGGATCCGGAACAAGAAGAAAAGCTGCTATCCCGTTTAAAAGAAGCAGTGGTGGATTATAACGAAGAAGAGCTGGTGGCTGCCATTGAAGAGGCCTTTCGCCATGGCCTGGATGTCCAAAAGGCTATCTTCGAAGGACTGGCCCCCGGCATACAGGAGGTAAGCCGCCTCTACGAGGAGCAGGTTTATTTTATTCCGGAGCTCCTCCTCTGTGCCGAGGTTTTATACCGGGGGCTGGCTATTTTTAAGGAACACATGGGAAAAAAGGATCTCGGCGTGAGGGGTACGGTTATTATCGGCGTGGTGGAGGGGGACATCCATGATATTGGGAAGAACCTGGTGAAAATGATGTTGGAAGGGGCCGGTTTCGAGGTCATCGATCTGGGGCGGGACGTGCCTCTACAGCGGTTTCTGTCCGAGCACCGCAAGGTGCGTCCGGATATAGTCTGTCTTTCCACCATGATGACCACCACCCTGGCCGAAATGAAAAAGGTGGTTAAAGTGCTGCAGGAACGCAACCCGCGGGTGAAGGTGATGGTGGGGGGCGCCCCTTTAAACGAGGATATGGCCAGGCGGTGGGGGGCCTGCGGGTATGCGCCCAATGCCCACCAGGCCTTAAAAAAGGCCGTGGAAATCATTCTTTCTGTCAAAAATGCCGCTGATGCATCCTGGTGCCCGTAGAAGATACTGGCAGGAGCGTTTTGAGCCGTATTCAAAATATTCTGGCTTGACCATTATTGCCCAAAAGGACCATAAAAATTCGGGATGGGGGTAGGTAGCGTGATGTGTCAGCGAAGGGAAAAGGAGTTGCTCGCCGACCTGCGGGATGCGGTGATTAATTTTGATGAAGAAGGTGTGGTTCGGGCGGCACGGGAATGTATTGAAACAGGAGTGGATGCGGCTCGGGCCATTTTTGAAGGCCTGGTTCCGGGTATCGAAGAAGTGGGCCGGCTTTATGAAGAGCAAGTTTACTTTATTCCCGAGATGATTCTGTGTGCCGATGTCCTCTATAAAGGGCTGGAATTGCTGAAAAAACATGTGGAAAAAAAAGATGTGGGTATAAAGGGAAGGGTGCTGATGGGTGTAGTGGAGGGGGATATCCATGATATCGGCAAAAATATCGTCAAAATGATGTTTGAGGTTTCCAGTTTCGAGGTTTACGACCTGGGGCGGGACGTACCTCTGGATACTTTTCTTCGGGAATACCGGCGTTTAAAACCCGATCTGGTCTGCCTTTCCACCATGATGACCACCACCATGCTGGAAATGAGACGGGTTATTGCCAGGCTAAAGGAGGATAATCCGGGGGTGCAGGTGATGGTAGGTGGGGCACCGCTGACGGAAAAAATAGCCGCCCGCTGGGGGGCCAATGGTTACGCTCCCAACGCTTCCCGGGCTTTGAAGGCGGCCATCGATCTCCTGGTGTCCATAAAAAACAACCCGGCCGTTTATAGTGCCGGCTAGGGGTGGCGACCATTGGGGGAGGATTTTTAACCTTTGGGTGTCTATAAATGCCCATTCATGGGAGAAAAATTTACATGGCCGGCTATTCCTTATAAAATAACCTTATATAAAAGCAGCTTCGAAAAGGTTTTCTTTTTGCTCAAAGTTTAGTCAGAGAGCAAATTAGTTAAACGTTTTGAAATAATAATAATAATCCTTTTATAAATGTCTTTGGTAAACTTTCTAGTATGGGATTTCACTCCGGATCAGGGGTGAAGGGAGCCCGGGCTTAAAGGTCCGGGTGGGCAGCATAAGAAGGTTTCCCACATGGCGGCTCAGCGGGGGGTGAAAAAACAAAAAAGTCGAAATTGCCAGAAACGAGGACAAGGGAAAAATGTTCAAAACGGTTAAGGGGGGGTAAAATGTGGCCAAGCAAATATTGATTGACGCCATCCGGGGCAAAAGGACCGCCAAGCCGCCCTGGGTGCCCTATTCCGGCGTGCACAGCGCCTTTGTCATTAATGAACCGGCCGACAAATTTTTAAAGGATCCCCAATTGTTGGCCAAAGGGGTGGTGGAAACCGCCAGGAAATATAAGGCCGACGGTATACCCCTGGTTTTCGACCTTTCAGTGGAATCTGAATCCATGGGCCTGGAAATCAAATACTGGAAGGATAACGTACCGTCGGTGCAGTCCCACCCTCTTTCCGATAAAACCGTGGAAGAGGCCGGTTTAAAAGTGCCCGGTCCCGGTGACGGCCGGTGGCCCGTCCTGTTTGAAGCGGCCAAAATAGCCAAACCCCAGCTGGACGAACTGGATTGCGCCTTGATGGGCCTGGCCTGCGGGCCCCTGACCCTGGCCAGCCACCTGGCCGGTGTGCGCATCTTTACCGATGTGGTGAAAAACAAGGAAAAGGCCCATCATGTTTTGGATTTTTGTTCCCGGGTTGTGACCAAGTCGGTGGAAATGTACTGTGACATGGACTGTGATATCATCGCCATTGTGGACCCGGTGGCTTCACAGATCCGGGACGCCACGTTCAAAGAGTTTGTCACCCCCTACTGTCAGGATGCCATCAAGATCATTCATGACCGGGGGAAAACTTCCACCTTCTTTATCTGTGGCGACGCCACAAAAGTGCTGGAGTCGGTTTGCCAGATCGGCACCCACGGCTTTGCCATTGACGAGCAACTGAACTTGACCTTTGTGCGGGACCTGGCCCGGAAGTACGGTGTGGGTTTCGGCGGCAACCTCAAGCTGACCCTGGCCCTTTCCCTGGGTATTATTTCCCCCCGGGAGGACGCAATTGTCAGCCTGGCTGCCGGCGGTACCCACGGTTACGTCTTCGCCCCCGGGTGAGACATGCCCTATGATGTTCCGGCGGAACACATGGAGCAGGTGCTGGAAGCCAGGGAATGGTTTGAAAAGTACTATGCCAAGTATCCCGAATCCTGGTAAAAAAGGGGGGTAAAACGTGTCCGAGCGGAAAATCAAGATTGATGTGCTTACCCTGGACAGCGTGCAGTGCGCCGCCTGTGGCTACATGATGGAGTCCATTGCGGCCATGCCCCCCGACGTGCAGGAGATGATTGAATACAAGGAATGGTCCATCAAGAACCAGTCGGGCATTGAAAAATTCCTGGAGCTGCAGGGGCGGGTGTTGCCCACCATCTGCATTGAAGGTGATCTGGTCTTTGAAAGTGTCATTCCCCAGTACGAAGAACTGATTGACGAACTGGCCAAAAGAGCCCCCACACCGGAAATGAAGGACCGGATCATGTCCTTACGGGATGTGGGCTTCGATTTCGACAGAATTAAGGAGAACCTGGAAAAAGCGGGTGCCGGTCAGCATACCAGAAGGGATTCCAAAGTGGAATGAAGCCCTTGCGCCTGGAAGTAATTTATGCTGGGGATCACAACCTTTCCTGCTATTATGCCGCAAAGGTGGTGGAGGCTGTGGTCCCCCTTTTCCCCCGCCAGGTGGAATGGGAAAAGATTTATATCTTGCAAAAAGACGGCGCCCGGCGTTTTTATGAACTTTCCGTTTCCCTGTACGGGGAGGAGGATGTGAGAAAGCTCCACTGTCACGCACCCATTCCGTCGATTTTTATTAACGGTGAGATGGTATTTGACCGCATACCTTCAGTGGAGGAACTGGCGCAGAGCATCGAAGATTTCATTTGCCGCGGGGGGAACGGAAAATGACGGGGGATTACGGGCACAGTTTCGCCGGTGAATTGCTGGGCACCTTTATGCTGGTGTTTTTCGGGTGCAGCACGGTGGCCGTAACGGTGCTTTTTGCGGCCCACACCGGACTTTTGCAGGTGGCCGTGGTTTGGGGGATTGGGGTGACCCTGGCCATTTATGCCACCCGGCATCTTTCCTGCGCCCATTTAAATCCGGCCGTCAGTCTGGCCATGGTTATTGCCGGGCGTATGGACGTGCGCAAACTGCCCGTATACTGGCTGGCCCAGTTAACCGGTGGTTTTCTTGCCGGAGCCGCCGTTTACGCCGTTTTTTCCCCTTCCATGGCCGCTGTGGAGACGGCCCGGCATATTGTGCGCGGTGCTCCCGAATCTGTGCTCACCGCCATGCTTTTCGGCGAATATTACCCCAATCCTTCTTCTCCCGTGACCTGTTCCGTTTCGCTGGGGGGTGCCTTTGGGGTGGAAGCCCTGGGTACCTTCTGGTTGGTGTTGGTTATTTTCGCCCTGACGGAAGGATGCAATGTGGGTCGGCCCTCCAGCGACGTGGCGCCCATTTTAATCGGATTAACCGTAACTGTTTTGATCAGCATTTTTGCTCCCCTGACCATGGCCGGGTTTAACCCGGCCCGGGATTTCGGCCCCCGGCTGTTTGCCTTTCTGGCCGGTTGGGGGCAGGTGGCCATTCCCGGTCCCCGGGGCGGTTTTTTTACCGTTTATATACTTGCTCCCCTGGTGGGGGGGTCCCTGGCGGCCCTGTTGTTCCACAGGCTGCTGGAGCCCTTGATGCGCGGTAAGGCTGGCAACTGCAGTTGCAAGGATCATTTTCCCCTGTGACATAGGTACGGGTGTGATTCCGGTGATGTTTGATAATGTGTGCTAACTCAGATAATACGACGCCGTAAAGGAAGAGGATATATGGGAAAAAGGGTGAATATACTGATTTTTGGCACCACGCCACCATGCCAGAAATGCCTGCAGGCCGAAAAAGAGGCCCGGCAGGCGGCGGCCCGTTTTCCCCCGGGAGAGGTGGCGGTGGAAAAGCAGGACGCCCTTTCGGAAACAGGGCAGAAATACGGTATTGTGATTACTCCCGCCGTGGTGATGAATGGCAGGGTGGTATCTGCCGGCAGGCTGCTTAAAGAACCGGAACTGGTGGAGCTGATCAGGAAGGAAATGGGGGATTGACGTGTCCGTTAAAATGGAGGTCTTCAGCGGTAATCCTCCCTGTCCCGGTTGCCTGGAGATTTTAAAACTTTGTGAGGCGGTGGCCGGTGAGTATGGTGGAGAAATAGATTTTAAAAAGTATGTGGGTGAAGAGGGGCTGGAGAAGTTTAACGAATATAATATGTTCTGCGTTCCGGCGGTGGTGATTAACGGTTATATCAAAATCGAAGGGGTTGTGCCCACCCGTTCTACCCTGCTTAACGCCTTGAGGGAGGGTGGATTATGTCTAAAGTAAGTATTGAGGCCTTCCTGTCCGTACCCCCCTGTTCCGGTGGCATTGCTCTGTCCCGGTTGCTGGAGGGTATCCAGGGGGAATTTGGCGAAAAGGTGGACATAACTATTCACAGGGGGCCGGCCTCCCGCCTGGAGGAACTGAAAATTTCCGCCACCCCGGCTGTAATTGTGGGCGATCTGGTGAGAATCATGGGCGTGTGCCCCGACAGGGAAACCCTGGTCAGCGCCCTGCAGGAATGCGGAATGATCTAAAAAGCGGTCCGGGGGGATAAAATTGCAAAGCGTACTGCTGGAAATTATCTATGAGGGCGACCACTGCATCCCCTGCGTCTACATGCTGGAAACCGCCGAAGAGGCGGTGGCCGGCTTCGGTGATCAGGTGAAAATCCAGCTGGTTTACCTGCGGCGGGAAGAGGGGGGGCGGCGCTACCGGGAGCTGTCAAAACAGCTGGGAAAACCCGCCCCCATCCCGTCCATTTTCTTAAACGGCCGGCTTTATTTTAACATTACCCCGCCGGTGGAAGAATTGCAAAAGGCCATTCAAGATATTTTACAGTCAGGTGGCTAGTTATGTATATATACAGGACAAAGGGCATCTGCCCTCCTGAAATTCACTTTGACTTATCCGGCAATATTTTAACCAGCGTGCGTTTTGTGGGCGGCGGGTGCCGGGGCAATGCCCGGCTGATCAGCCGGCTGCTGGAAGGGCAGGAGATCGAAAAGGTTTTGCCGTTGATGAAGGGTATTCAGTGCCGCAATGACACTTCCTGTCCGGATCAGCTCTACCGGGCCGTGCAGATGGCCCTGGCCGGGGAATTGAAAGAAGAATCCATAAGGGTTTACGATGCGCCCGGGACATACCAGCGGGTGGTGGTATGCGCCGATATCAATGGAAGTGTAAAGGCACTGCAGGCCTTGCTTTCCCGGCCGGCGGACGGCGTCTTTTGTCTGGGCAACCTCACCGGGCCGGACGGGGAAAACGACCGGGTGGTGGAACTGGCCCGCGGGGAGAAAATGGTTTCCCTGCTGGGCCCCTTTGACCGCACCCTGTTCTGCGCCGACCCCAAAAATCAGGATTACCTCCTGCAGGCCCCCCTGTACCTGCGCCTTCAACTGGGTGGGCGACGTGTCCTGGGCTTTTACGGCGGCTTCATCCAGGAGTTGAGCGGTTTTTCCGATTTCGCCCCCTATTCCCTGGAATTGCTCATGGTGGCCAATTTGTCGGACTATTTGCGCAACGAAACGGTTTATCCGGCGCTGACCACCATGACCGAACAGTTTTCCGTGGATACGTTGTTGTTTGCCTCTACCGGTTTATGGAAGCATGAGCGTTTGGGAAAGGTGGATTTTATCAACGTAGGGCCCGTGGCCGGTAACGGAGGTTATCAATATGCCCTGCTGGCCTGGGAGAATGAACAGCTGAAGGTATCTTTTGAAATGGTTTAGCTGGTGGGCATGGAGAATAGGATTCCTTTGAGGTAACGGCCCGTAAGGGGGGAGAAGGATGGGCAGGGTACTGGTGGATGTACTGCTGACTGATTTTCGTCAATGAGCGGCCTGTGTCTATATGGCGGAAGCGGTAAAGGTTTTACCGCCGGAGATACAGGATATAATCGAGGTACGTGAGTGGGATATGCGTACCAGGGAAGGGATAAAGCGTTTTATGGAACTGAAGGCCAGATCCCTGCCCAGCATCGCCCTGAACAATGAACTGGTTTTTGAAGCGGAAATACCTCTCCAGGAAGATTTGATTGCCGCCATCAAAGAACGACATAAGTAAAATCCGGTAAAGCCAAGTATGGCCGGGATGGGATGTCCCTTCGGGGCAGCTGGATCTGCTATGATCGTTTCATCAAGACTGGAGGTAAACTGTATGGCCAGGGTGACAGTAGACATTTTATTAACCGACCAGTGAGCATCGGGAGCCTACATGGCGGAAGCGGTAAAGGCTTTACCGCAGGAAATTCAGGATCTCATTGAAGCGCATATTTGGAATGTCAAAACCCGGGAAGGTATCGAGCGCAAGGCGGAGCTAAAAGCAAAGGTCATACCTTCCATTGCCCTTAACGGTGAACTGGTGTATGAGTCCGCCATTCCGCCCCGGGAAGATTTAATTGCCGCAATATTAAAGCGAATATCCAGTTGAAAATTGTTATAGCTGGGGATTGTTTAATGACCAGCGAGTGTGGCTTGGGGAGGGGAAGCCCGGTGTATCTGGAAGAAGTGAAAATTCATGGTTTCAAGTCCTATGCCACGGAGATCGTTATCAACTTTAAACCAGGAATCGGGGTGATCATCGGCAGCAACGGTGTGGGCAAATCCAATATCCTGGATGCCATTGCCTGGGCACTGGGGGAAAGTGACTTGCATCGCCTGCGCTGCCACAGTGACACCGATCTGTTCTTCAGCGGCACCCGGGAATATCCTCCGGCAGAAACGGCAGCCGTAACCCTGGCCCTGAAGCTGGGTCTGGAGAAAAAGGCGCCGGGGATGCAAATGACCCGGCAGAGGGATCGCCTTGGCCGGGAGAGGTTTTTACTTGATGAGGAGGAAATTGCCCAGGTTGACTACCAGCAGCGGATAAAGGAAACCGGGCTGCTCAATGCGAAAAAAACGCTAATCCGCCAGGAGGAAATAAACAACTTTCTCGCCCTTGACCCTGAGGATCGCTTGAAATATTTAGCTGATCTGTTCCACCCCCGCCCGGTCAATGATGATCTGGTGGCAAAACTGAATAACGGGTTTAAACAGATGTTGAAAATGCTAATTCCCGATAGTGATGGGCATCTTTTGCTGGCGGCCACCGGCCGGGGGCCGGGTCTGATCGTGGAAATGGCTTTTCCCGGCAAGGGGATGAGAAACTCCATCCTCCTTTCCGGCGGGGAAAAAACCATCTGTTCGCTGGCTTTGCATCTGGCCTTTTTTGAGGAGCTGCCCAGCCCCTTTTACATGTTCGACGAGGTGGAGCCCTCGCTGGACTGGACCAATCACCACCATATGCAGAAATTATTCAAAAGGCTGGCCGAAAACAGGCAGCTGATCATGATTACCCACCTGCGCAGCACCATTGAACTGGCCGATACCCTGCACGGGATACGCGCCCGTAATGACGGCACGTCCTTTGCCAAGTTTTATTTCCGGATGGATGAAAGGATCTTGAGGGCCTACAAGTGCTGCTGAGAACCTGACGGGCGGGTAAATGTGCAGGATCTTGTCATAGTCACTCCAGGACCACGTCAAAGTCGCCACCGGCAAACACTGGATGTTCGGTGGACAGACGTACTTTGACGATACCCTGGAGTCACCCTTATGTTTTGCCCGGGCCGACAATGATACCGGGACAAAGGTATGACTTTGATGATCTCCCGGGATAAAAGTGACGAACCTGTTGTAAAGGGGTGGAGATGGTATGGATCTCAAAATCATCGAAGACTTTAAAAATTTAATCCTTGATCATGGCCTCCCCGAAACGGATGTGGTTTTGTTTGGCGTCATCTGCCCCTACTGCGGCAAACATGACCGCATCAGACAGCTGGAAGCCCCGCAGGAACTGGCCGGGGCGCTGGACGAAAACGTTTTACACCGTTACCGGGCCATGTGGAACCTGTTGAGCAGAGAAGATCAGGGTATGGCCGTATGCAAGTTCTGTCATAACATTATGGCCTTCGCCGACGACAGTTTTCGGGTGGAAACATTATATTGAACCGGGAGGGTCCCCTATGGCCGAGAGCATAGATGTCTATCTGATCACCGGTTTTCTGGGCAGTGGCAAGACCACCCTTTTAAATCAGATAATCGGCCAGATGCCCAAAGATTATAAACTGATGATTTTAATGAACGAGTTCGGGGAAATCGGCATTGACGGCACCCTGGTGGCAGGGGAAGATCTGGATATCCTGGAGGTAAGCAAGGGGTCCATTTTCTGTGCCTGTGTGAAAACCGACTTCATCAAAGGGCTTTACGAGATCGCCCATAAAATAAAGCCGGATATTTTACTGGTTGAGGCCACGGGTGTGGCCAACCCCGCAGATATGAAAAAGGATCTGGAGTTGTCCGTCTTTCAGGGGATTTTCCGGTTTAAGGAGCAATTTTGTGTAGTGGACGCAGCCAACTTTTTGGACGCCTTTCAGGTCTACGCTTCGGTGGAGCACCAGATCGCTTCATCCACCAGATTTATTATCAACAAAACAGATCTGGCCTCCCGGGAACAAATTGAAGAAATTAAAGAACTAATTGCCCGCTATCACCCGGACCCGCAGTTTATGGAAACCACCTACGCCCGGGTTGACGTACGGGATCTGCTTTCCCTGGAATCCTCCACCACAAAGGAGTGGGCGGTGGTGATTCCACAAATGACCGATGTGGAACTGGAACAGTACGTGGAAGATATGTTATCCGATCCCCGTGCTTCCATCACACCCCCGGATCTGCTCATTTCTGCTTCTTTCTTCTGGAAGGGAGGCCCCCTGTCCGCCATTGAGGATATGAGCGGGCAATTGCCCCCGGGGGTGGTCCGGGCCAAGGGTTTTATTCGGGAGAACGGGAAGACTTATCTTTATAACAATGTAATGGGCCGGTATGTCCTCGAGGAGTACGGGCAGCCCATTAAGGAAAACCAGAGGAACGTGCTGGTGTTTATCGCACCCCCGGAGGTTATGGCCCTGGTGGAAGATGTGATGAAAAATTTTGGCTTTGTCAAAACGGGGGAGGTAAACCGGCAGGCCTATATGAAAACGTAAGTTAGTGTAAAGAAAAATTCCAGAAGGTGATTTAGCGTGTCCAATGATATTTGTGGTTCCGGTCCGTCCGGCGCCGCGGGAGTGTCCTGTCCCCGGTGCCGCCGGCCAGGATTACCGGTGAAACAGGTGACGGTGGCCGCCCTGGTAAAAGATGAATATCTTCCTTTGACCACAGGGGACGGATTTCATCTGTGTATCACACCGCAATGCCCGGTGGCTTACTTTAACGGCGACATTGTGTTTAACGAAAAGGATCTAAAAGTGCCGGTATGGTTCAAGGAGCACACCGGCCCGGTGCCGGTCTGTTACTGTGCCGGGGTGACGGATTGGGAAATAATGAACCACATTCAGCAGGGTTGCTGCTCCTCCCTGATCGACATCCAGAAACATACCGGGGCCAATACGGGTAAACAATGCCTGACCAAAAACCCGACCGGCCGCTGATGTAAACCGGCTGTGCAATCGGTGATTGCACGGGGTTTGGAATTGAAGCAAAAGAAATAAAAGACCTGTTCTGAAAAATAGTTTTTTTCAGCTGAACCGGGTTTTAGTCCTGTGGCTGCGGAACGGGTTTGGGTAATGGGGGCGCTCAGGCGGCCGGTTTCCGCCGCTGCGGCATTCCGTATTTAGGGCAGGTGGTAAATGAAAATGCGCATAGTATCGCTGGTGCCGGCGCACACGGAGATCCTTTTTGCCCTGGGGCTGGGGGAACAGGTGGTGGGGGTGACGGCCCACTGTGACTACCCGCCTCCAGTAGCTGCTAAAGATCGGGTAGGCTTTTTCAACCGTCCGGAGCCGGAAAAAATTATGGCCCTGCGCCCCGACCTGGTCCTGGCCGGGGGGCCCATACATCATGACTGCGGTGAAAAGCTGTTGCAGATGGGGGCAAGGGTTTTTCATTTTGCTCCCCGTACGGTACAGGAGTTGCTCCAGGGGATGGACGACCTGGCGGAAATAACCGGGGCCGGGGAAGAGGGTCACCGGTTGGTGGCCGGACTTAAAGAAAGGGTGGTTCTCCTTCGGGAAAGGGTAAGGGATTTCCCCCGGCCGCGGGTTATGTTTATCATGGGGGAAGAACCCCTGGTTACTCCCGGCCCCGCTTCCATACAATATGATGCCCTGGGCATGGCCGGTGCAGCCCTCATGCCGGCCGGGGAAGATAAATCCGCCATTTTTTTATCCAGGGATGATATTACCGGCTTTGACCCGGAAATCATACTGGCCTGCGGCCAGAACCCATTTGCGCCGCCCCGCAAAAGGTGCCCGGGCTGCACACTGAAAAATCCCCCCTGTATGCGGGATGTGGAAAAGATCAAAAATCATCCCCTTCTGGCTGGGGTCGCTGCGGTGCAGGAGGGAATGGTTTTTACCATCCCGTGCCACTGGCTCTGCCGGCCGGGTCCCCGGCTGATTGAAGGGATGGAAAGGATTTCCCACCTGTGTCAGGAGTTCCGGGGTAAACCATTCGGGATGAAGTAACGACCGTTCGGCATGGGAATTATTCCATTGGGCGATTAAAACTTTTTTCGGGAGCAATGGTGCATTAAAATTTTTGCAACAGCTGTCTCAAAAAGGTGGTTTGCAGATAAAAGTTTAGTAGCAGAGCAATTAATATAAACGCTATAACACAAATTGAACCATTGCTGGAAAGGAGGGGGCAGGAAGAAACAGGCAAAAATAATCGCGGTTATGGCGGAAGAGCGAAAATCTACAGGGAGCAGGCAGCGATCCAGTATTCAGAGAATTTTGTATCGGTTGTAAAGTGCAAAAATTAAACCATAAAAACAAGGGAAAGGGGAATTGCACAATGGCATCGGAAGAAAGGAAAAAAGAGTTGCTGGAACAGCTGGCGGATGGGGTGCTCAATTATGATGAAGACAAGGTCCGGGAGGCGGCCAATGCGGTGCTGGCCGAGGGTATCGACGCCAATGAGGCGGTTTTTGACGGTCTGGTGGCCGGGATGAAAGAGGCGGGTCGCCTGTATGAAATCCAGGAATACTTTGTCCCCGAACTCCTCATGTGCGCCGACGCCCTTTATGCCGGTCTGGATATCCTGCGACCCCACATGAAGTCCACGGGTGAGGAAGGCAAGCCCAAGGGTCAGGTGGTTATGGGTGTGGTGCAGGGCGACGTGCATGATATCGGTAAAAACCTGGTGAAGATCATGTTTGAGGCGGCCGGCTTCGAGGTGCACGACCTGGGGAAAGACGTGCCCCTGGAGAAATTTGTGGAAGAGCAGCTCAGAACCGATTCGGAAATCGTGGCCCTCTCCGCCATGATGACCACCACCATGGTGGGCATGAAAGACATTATCAAGGCCATCAAGGAAAAGAACCCCAAGGCACGCATTATGATTGGCGGTGCCCCGGTGACCGATGAAATCGCCGACCGCTTTGGCGCCGACGGTTACGCCAAGGATGCCAGCAACGCCCTGAAGGAAGCCATCGATATGATTGCCTCATTGAGAGATATGTAAACGGATTGGTTATTTGGCCACTGAAAGCCGGTGGCCCCCTGTGGTTCCCTTCGCTTTAGAAGATGTGGCAGCAAAGGAAGCTAGAGTGTTGTGGGGGAGGATAGAGTAAAAGTGCAGCACCAGGTAATCTTCCAGCCCTCCGGCCGGCGGGGAAAAGTGGAACACGGTTTAACCCTTTTGGAGGCGGCCCGGGAACTGGGCGTGGATATTGAGAGCGTCTGCGGAGGAGTTAAAGTTTGTGGCAAATGCAAGGTAAAGATTGAGGAAGGCTTTTTTGAAAAATTCGGCATTGAGTCCTATATGAGTCACCTGTCCGCCCTGCAGGAGGAAGAAAAGGAATTCCTGACCGAAGGGGAGATAGCGGACAATTACCGCCTGGCCTGCTGCTGCGAAGTGCTGGGCGACGTGCTGGTCTTTGTGCCCGAGGAAAGCCGGGGCGCCAAACAGGTGGTGCTGGAAACGGGCAAGGAGCGCCACTTCAAACTGGACCCGGCCGTGCGCAAGTATTACGTGGAAATGGCCGCGGCCACCCTGGAAGACCACCGGGGGGACTATGAACGGCTGCGGGAGGCCCTGCACGAGAAATACGACCTGCCTGCGGATCTGGAAATAGACTACCATGTGTTGCGGGACCTGCCCGGCGTGGTGCGGGAAGGACAGTGGAAGGTAACCGCCACCGTGTGGAACAACCGGGAAATCATCCGCGTGGAACCCGGCCTTAAGGAGACCCTCATCGGCCTGGCGGTGGATATCGGCACCACCACCGTGGCCGCCTACCTGTGTGACCTGCGCACCGGTGAGGTGCTGGTGGTGGATTCCATGATGAACCCCCAGGTGCGCTACGGGGAAGATGTGCTCTCGCGCATCACCTACTCCATGATGAATGACGACGGTCTGGAAAAAATGCATAAAGCCATCGTGGAAGGGTTGAACACCCTGGCCCAGCGCATGACCGAAAAGATCGGCCTTTCACCGGCCGACATTGCCGACATGACCCTGGTTTTCAACACGGCCATGCAGCACATCGCCCTGTGCATCGATCCCAAATTCCTGGGCCGTTCCCCCTTTGCCCCGGGAACCAAATCCTCCCGGAACATCAAGGCCCGGGACCTGGGTATCAATATCTGCCGGGCGGCCATGGTGCATACCCTGCCGGTGGAATCGGGATTTGTGGGCCCGGACAACGTGGCCGTGCTCATCGCCGAGGAACCCTACCGGGAAAAGGAAAAAATCCGCCTGGTCATTGACATCGGCACCAACGGGGAAATTGACCTGGGCAATGAAAAGCGCCTTTTGTGTACCTCCTGCGCCACCGGCCCGGCGCTGGAAGGGGCGCAGATTAAATTTGGTATGCGTGCCGCTCCGGGAGCCATTGAAAAAATCCGCATCAATCCCGAAACCCTGGATGTTACCTACAAGGTTATCGGCCAGGAACAGTGGTACCCGGAAATCAAGAAAACCGAGGCCAAGGGGATCTGCGGTTCCGGTATCATCGATATTATGGCCCAGCTCTTCCTGTCCGGGGTGATCAATAAGAGCGGCCGCTTTAACATGAAAATTGACCACCCCCGGGTGAGAAAGGGTGAAGACGGCAAGCCAGAATTTGTGGTGGCCTGGGCCGAGGAAACCTCCATCGGTAAAGATATCACCTTCACCCAGGGTGACGTGCGGGCGGTGCAGCTGGCCAAGGCGGCCCTGTATGTGGGCGCCCGGTACCTGATGGAAAGATTGGGCGTGGATAAAGTGGACAGCGTGACCCTGGCCGGGGCCTTCGGCAGCTATATCGACCGGGAAAGCGCCATGGTCATCGGCATGTTCCCGGACTGTGCCCTGGAAGACGTGGTGGCCGTGGGTAACGCGGCCGGCGACGGCGCCAAGCTGGCCCTTCTGGATGTGGGTAAGCGGGAAGAGGCGGCCTGGATTGCCCGGCAGGTGGAGTTTGTGGAAACGGCCATTGAACCGGACTTTCAGAACCGCTTTGCCGCGGCCATGGCCCTGCCCCATTCCACCGACA
>NZ_WHYR01000278.1 GCF_009428905.1 Desulfofundulus thermobenzoicus
CATTGTGAAAGACATCATTTGACAGCATGTCAAATCCCTTGGCTGAATCCACGATCAAAAAGTAATTGACTAGAATAATCCCCATTAAGGCGAATCCTCGTACGATGTCCAAGAAATGAACCCGTTCGCGCAGACTCATCGGTTGTCCGTGTGCTACTTTGTTTGCATTCATATCCATGCTCCTTTTCTTGTTATGATAAATGTAATGCGGATCAATTCATCGATCCTTACAATGAATCAATATACGGCCCAATTCTTAACAATTTATGAAGATCCAATTTTTTGAAAATGAATGTGACGAATTGATGGCAGATGGTCAAATTCATAAACTGTTAAGGTTTATGCTGTATCTTTTCATATACCTAGATGATATATAGTAA
>NZ_WHYR01000279.1 GCF_009428905.1 Desulfofundulus thermobenzoicus
TCTAAATCCCCACGAATAAACTCTTCGAATTTTTTCGTCAGTTCTCTCGTAATTGCGATGTTCCGATTCCCCCACACTTCCTTCATTAAAGTCAGCGTTTCTTTTAACCGATGGGGCGCTTCATAGAAAATGATCGTTTCTTGACGTTTCTTCAAGGCTTCAAGCTGCTTTTTCTTTTCTTTTTTCTGACGGTCGAGAAAACCATAAAAGAAAAATGGCTGAGGCGCGATTCCTGATGCAATGAGTGCTGTTAGTGCAGCATTTGCGCCAGGTAACGGAATGACATAGCCTCCGATGCTAGTAAAATCTCGAACCACTTCAGCCCCTGGATCTGAAATCGTTGGTAAACCGGCATCACTCACAAGTGCGATACTTTTCCC
>NZ_WHYR01000280.1 GCF_009428905.1 Desulfofundulus thermobenzoicus
ACCCTGATCTTTTTAAAAACATCGCATCGATCTCCGGGTCATTTTGGTATCAAGATTTTCTACCGTTTGCTAAACAACAAAGCATTCAGTGTGTGGATCACTTTATTTATTTGTCTGTAGGCAGTGAAGAAGGGAAAGGCAAAACATCTGCTCAACAGCACATGCCTTTATTCAACAAACAACTGCGTGACCTTTTATTACTGAAAGGGATGCAAAAAAGGCAGCTGCAATATCACATCGAACAAGGGGAGGGCCATCATCTGAAACAATTTCAAAAAAATTTCTTATCGGCCCTAAAGTGGTTTTATCAAAGAGAACGCTAATTTTTTATCAGCATGGCACAAAGCCGATATGATATATTGGAACGTATAGATTGAAAG
>NZ_WHYR01000281.1 GCF_009428905.1 Desulfofundulus thermobenzoicus
GTTCCTAGAGTGATTGGTACACAATCCGTCACAATGAAAGAGTCTGAGGATGTGATGGGATGGGAATTTACAAGTGACGGCTTTCGGGTTATTTTCTCCCGTGACATTCCTTCCATTATTTCAGGCTGGTTAAAAGAGCAAGTCGATCAATTTTTAGAGCAGCAAGGGTATTCGGCAGAAGACCTATCAGTTTTTCTTGCCCATCCTGGAGGAAAAAAAGTGATTGATGCCTATATTGAAAGTCTATCCTTACAAGAGGATCAGCTTTTTTCATCAAAAGAAGTACTTAAACAACACGGGAATATGTCCTCTGCCACAGTTTTGTATGTGATCAAACATTATCTTGAACATCAATCCGCTGAAGCGGGAGATATGGGTC
>NZ_WHYR01000282.1 GCF_009428905.1 Desulfofundulus thermobenzoicus
GGTAACGCCATTGACGTCCTTTGGAATTGGCTTTTGTTTTAACATCGATTTGAGCGGGACAAACGTGTCGTCTGTGACCCATGCTTGTTTCAGCTGATTGTTGATTAGTTCTTCCTCTATATCAAAAGCTTTGCTGATTTTTTTGATATTGCGTTCTTTTTCTTCTCCTGTTCCGAGCTTGCCCGGGATGATGCCAAGTGCGTTTCCACCAGTTGTTTCTGCCAGCGTACGTCCTTTTCGATCGACAATGTTTCCGCGGACAGCAGGGTCTGATTTGACCTTGATGGTATCTCCTTTCTCCATTTGCGGGAAGATGAGATTTGGTTTCCAGTCCACTTTCCACTTGTCGCCCTCTTCAGAGAGAATGCCCTTGTAAGAC
>NZ_WHYR01000283.1 GCF_009428905.1 Desulfofundulus thermobenzoicus
TACGGATAACGGCAGGGAATACGGCTCGTCCGAACCCACCTATGGACACACTTACGGTGCTATATGCCTTATCTTGGGTGTTAAGCACAAGACCACCAAGGTGAAGCACCCCTGGACCAACGGTTACACTGAACGGTTTATTCAGACCCTGTACCAGAGACAGTCGATAAACCCCAACTAATAGCATAATTCCTTTTCCCAACCAGTTTGTATTGGTAGACAATACCATCTAATTGGAATTTAATGGTGGATTTGCTATTTTAAAAAACGAATTTAACTGCTGTCCATTCCAAGAAGCCTCCTTTTGAA
>NZ_WHYR01000284.1 GCF_009428905.1 Desulfofundulus thermobenzoicus
GCTAACCGCAAGGAGGCAGCCGTCGAAGGTGGGGTTGGTGATTGGGGTGAAGTCGTAACAAGGTAGCCGTATCGGAAGGTGCGGCTGGATCACCTCCTTTCTAAGGAGCGAAGCTTTCTGGAAGGAAGCCATCTTAACCTGCTGTTCGGTTTTGAAGGACCAACTGTTCCTTGAAAACTTCACAGTGGGAGAAAGTTCGTCGAGGTCAAGATACGAAGGGCATACGGTGGATGCCTTGGCGCTTTGGGCCGATGAAGGACGTGGTAAGCTGCGAAAAGCCACGG
>NZ_WHYR01000285.1 GCF_009428905.1 Desulfofundulus thermobenzoicus
TTTCCACCTCGTCAATTTTTATTCCACCCCCTGTCAACCAGTAATTATACCTGCTGGCTGAGAGGAGATGGTAAAAATCATCCGTTTTTATTGACCGAAATTCATCCGTTTTATTATACCGCTTACAGGGCGTCCCATGCAATCACCCCACATCGGATTTTTAGAGGGTCTTATTGGCTGGGGATATGCCGCTCCCCAGCCATGACTACGAGTGACAATGACCATCATGACTACCATGTTATTCCTGAATACCA
>NZ_WHYR01000286.1 GCF_009428905.1 Desulfofundulus thermobenzoicus
TGGGCGGTATTCCAGTCGCCCTACGGGCTCCTTCCATACCACCCAGAACGATATTATGTTCATTAACTGGAAAAAATCGTCCAAAATTATTGGCCATTTTTTATCCAAAATTATTGACCGTTCACAGTAGGGTATATCTGCGGCACCTATGGCGGGAGGAGGGTAGATAAATGTGGGTTTTCCTCCTGTGTTGCAATGGGAATTCCCGGGTTATCCCATTCGATCAGGGCCATGCGTTGCTCACGGGTCATGC
>NZ_WHYR01000287.1 GCF_009428905.1 Desulfofundulus thermobenzoicus
TGGTACAGGGGCATGCACGTGTCGGTGCTGGCAGGCCTCCTTGTCTAACTCCCAGGCCGTTTTCTCCTGGGGAGGCTGCAGGGAGTCAATCCATTTCAGGCGTTCGCGCCTGGTATTGAGGCCGTTTGTGAACGGTCAATAATTTTGGATAAAAAATGGCCAATAATTTTGGACGATTTTTTCCAGTTAATGAACATAATATCGTTCTGGGTGGTATGGAAGGAGCCCGTAGGGCGACTGGAATACCGCCCAG
>NZ_WHYR01000028.1 GCF_009428905.1 Desulfofundulus thermobenzoicus
AGCGCTTCAAACAGGCCATGGGTTTCAAAGTCTGGCTCTGCCGGGCCGGCGACCCGGAAAGCAAAGGCCGGATTGAAGCCCTGGTCAAGTACATGAAGGGCAATTTTGCAGCCAACCGGCCATTTACCGACATCAACACCTGGAACAAAAGTTGCAAAGACTGGCTGGAACGGACAGCCAACAGGGAGATCCATGGAACAACAAAAAAGGTACCGGCAGAAGTATTCCTCGTAGAAAGGCAATACCTGCGCCCGATACCCTGTACAAGAACAATCCCTAAAGACATTTTAACCAGGGTGGTGCGAAAAGACAACACCATATTGTACAAGGGCAACCGCTACTCCGTGCCCATTGGCACCTACGAACCCGGGCTGGAATTGGTAGTAGAAGAAGCAGCAGGCATACTGACCATTCGCCATCCGCAAACCGGTTCAGTTGTTGCCAGGCATAAAATCAGCCTGGAGAAAGGGGTATTAATCCAAAACAACCATCACCTCCGGGACAACACCAAAAGAATCGATGAACTTTTCGCCACAACGCTAAAGCTACTGGATGGAAGCAACAATGCCGCTACATTCCTGGAAACCATACGCCGGGAAAAGGCACGCTATGTCCGGGAGCAGTTCGGCCTGATGCAAAAGCTGGCGCAAAAGTATTCCCCGGATCTGGTGGCCCGGGCCATTGACTACTGCCTGACATACCAGCTCTACAGTGCAGTTGACTGCCGCAGTGTTGCTGAATACCTCCTGAGCCGAGTTGAGCAACCAACTGCAGCAATCGTGTCGGGGAAGGCAGGTTCCCTGCCCGATCATCTCCGGATTAAAGCTGCCCAACGGGATATTGCGGTCTATGCCGGGCTTACCGGAGGTGAAAAGTCGTGAAAACCGGCCAGGTACAGGAGGTCAAAGTCATCCTTGGTGAACTAAAGCTAACCACCATCCGGGATAGCCTGGAAGAATTCCTCAAACCAGCGATATTGGAGAACCTTTCCTGTCTGGATTTTTTGCACCGGTTATTAAAAAAAGAGGTGACTGCCAGGAACGCCAAGTCTCTTGAAAAAAGGATGAAACAGGCCGCCTTTCCCTATCAGAAAACTATTGAGGAATTTGACTTTGGGTTTCAAGTCTCTGTAACCCGCCGGCAAATCCAGCAACTGCTGGATTTGCACTGGGTGGAAAAAGCCTTTAATCTTTTGTTTCTGGGCCCGCCGGGAGTCGGGAAAACCCATTTAGCTGTAGGGTTGGGAATCCGGGCGGTGGAGCTTGGTTATCATGTTAGCTTTATCACCATGGACGAACTGATGCGCACCTTGAAAACAGCGGAAATATTGGCCAAAAGCAAACGGCGGTTAAAACAAATCACAACGGCAGATTTAGTGATCATAGATGAGGTTGGTTTCCTGCCCATTTCACGGCCGGAGGCAAACCTGTTCTTCCAGCTGGTATCAAAACTATACCAGAACACATCAATAATCATCACATCCAACAAGGGGTTTGATGAATGGCCAGAATTCCTTGGGGACCCGGTAATTGCCACCGCTATTCTGGATCGGCTTGTGCATAACAGCGAATTATTTAACATGACTGGTGACAGTTACCGGCTAAAGCACCGGAACACAATACTTTGCGGTTAGCCCGAAGTGGCCGGGCAGCCGTCCGGCCACCGTTCTGGGCGGTATTCCAGTCGCCCTACGGGCTCCTTCCATACCACCCAGAACGATATTATGTTCATTAACTGGAAAAAATCGTCCAAAATTATTGGCCATTTTTTATCCAAAATTATTGACCGTTCACAGAAAGCCGGCGGCTGTATTTTTGCGGGGCAATTTTATGAAAAGGAAGGTGATCAAACATAAACATTTACGTGTTTGGCAGCCCAGAGCTAATCAGTCATTGCCGCGAGACGTTTGACGGCATAATGGAGCGGGGGACCCCCGGTCAGGATGACGTGGTGATTACGGACGAATCCCTGGAGGCCGCGCGGATGTACCTGCCGGCCAGGGTGTTTCTGGTCAATCCCCCATCCCTGGCCCTCTGGCGTGCCGCCACCGGCAGTGGCGTGACGGTAGCCGGCAGTACTGTGGCAGTAGCCTCCAAACTGGGTGTCCGGATAAGACGGACAAAAGGCCCGGCGCCACAACCGGGCAGAAACGTTCGGTCAACCCGAGCAGAAGTTGCAAAAGAAATTGCAAAAGAAGAGAAATCTGAAACAGCGACTGAAGGGGTGCAGGAACCGGATATCCCAATCTCCTGTGAAATTAACGAGGCGCCAGAAAGTAACCTGCCCGATTTAACAAAACGGGCGACGATCATCGCCGTGTACAGCCTCAAAGGTGGCGTGGGTAAAACCACGCTGAGCATGAACTTAGCGGCCGTACTGCGGCGGCACGGCCACGCCGTATGCCTGGTTGACCTGGACATTAAGACGGGCAGCGCGACGAGTTACCTCTTTCCCAACTCCCGGCCAGCGGTGGATATCGTGTCGTGGGACGAATTCCCCCTGGAGAAAGCCTCCGATAAACTGGCGGTGGAAAGTTTCCTGGCTTCCGGCCCGGCGGGCATGCACGTGCTTCCATCCCCTGAAGCGTCTTACCAGGTCAATGTGGTCACGAATCGCTTGATGGGGATGGCGTTGGACATCCTGTCCGCCCATTTTGATTACATTGTGGTGGACATGGCCGGCGGCGCGCTGGAGCACCGCGAAAGGAAAGCTCTATCCATGGCCGACGTGGTGTTTCTGTTAGCCACGCCGGACGAGATGTCCATATCCGGGGCTGTGCGTACCGTCGACCAGGTGGTCGGCCCGGGCAAACCGGTAGATCCTTCACGGGTCAGGTTCATAGTCAACCGGGACCGGCCCCGCGCCCCGCGCCGGCCGGAAGAAGTGGCCAGGATGGCCGGCCTGGAACTCTCCTTCGTCATCCCGGAAGACGGGCAGGCGATTGACGAAGCAGCCTTTCTGCAGCATACCCTGCCGGTGCTTTTGAAAAAGAACTCGCTATTGAAGGAGTCTATCGAAAACCTGGCCGGAACGCTGGTGCCCGGTTTCAACGCGGCTCCGCACCCGAAGGGCGGCTTATTGTCCAGGCTGCGAAGCTTTTTCAAGAAACTAATCAGGAAAGGGGAGAAGCGCTCTGAAAAAAGTCTTGCTCATGCTGGATAACAGTCCGGCAGCAAACTGGCTCAAACGCAATTTGAAAGACGTGGAAGTGGCCACCGGTGATATTGATCCGGCTAACCCGCCGGACGTGGTGGTCACCGGCAGGACGACTGTGGTAAAAGACGCCCTGGAGGCCACCGGCTGGTCGGTGCCGGTACTGGTGGTGTTGGGGGAAGAAAACGAGCAAACCGAAAAGATACGCCGTGAACTGGTTGACCTGGGCCTACCCGGAGAATGGCTGTTGACCTGCCCGCCGGGGGAAACCATCCGGGCATCGCGGTTGACGGAAACTATCCGCCGGGCAATGGAAAGCGAAGTGAACCTTGATCCCCCCGTGTGGTCGCCCGGAAACGCGCTGGAGCTTGACTGCCCAACGGTGTTTGACTTCAAGGGGGGCGCGGGTAAGGCTACACTGTCTGTTAACACGGCAAATGGCCCAATAAGTAACCCAACTGCATCTGACGAACCGATAACGAATATGCCTGCGCAAACCGTATGGGAACCGCCTGCGGTGACCAATTTTACCCCGGGAGCATATGACCACTCCACCGGACGACTGATCGCCGTTACGAGTTTCAAGCGCGGGTCCGGCACCACCACCATCGCCACGTCTTTAGCCGCCCACGCCGCGGAAGCGGGGCTGAAAATGGCTCTGGTCGATTTAGGCAACCCGCCTTGCGCCGGATTCCACCTGGGGGTACCGGACGCGGCCAAAATCGAGGCCCCGGCGGTGTACGACACCCGCTGGGGAACCCTGGTGGTGCCGGACCCGGACGCCGTCGATCCAATTATTGCAGATTTGGTACCTGAGCACGACGCGATTATCTTAAACGACCCAAATGGATTTCATAATGGCGGCATAAAGACGGGCAAAACGATCGTGGTGCTGGATCGGGGCGTACAGGCAGTGGAGATAACGGCAGCATACGGCGAAACCCTCAACGGCATTGCGGTTGTTAACAAAAGCGGCGCTTTTGGTGTTCCCATTGCCGCCATTGAAAACCTACTTAAACGCCATTTAATCGTCGTCGAAAACGATTTGGAAGGTTGCTGGTCCGCCCTGGCCGCCGGAGAGCCGGCCTTGTTCCGGAGCGCCGCCGTGGCCATAGGCATAGGCAAGATTGCGGCGGCAATCGGACTTATGGAAGGGGGCGGGACAATTGCTTAAAAACTACCGGTTAATGCTGGTTGTGGGCTTGATATGCGGCATCCTGGCTGCGGCTGGCGCAATCATCACGGTGAATCAAAAAATCGGCGCCCTTCCTGCCGTGGTGGCCGCCCGGGACATAGACCAACAGAGACTGTTGGCGCCCGAAGACCTGAAGGTGGTCCCGGTGCCCCGGGCGGCACTATATAAGGACGCGATTCCTGCGGCCGACCGGCTTGTGGGCTGGGTGTCCAGGGGGTTCATACCCGCCGGGACCGTTTTGCGGCAGGGGATGCTGTTGCCCCCCGACCAGGCGGGGGTAAGCGGCATACTTGCCGCAAAGTACCCCGACCGGCTGGCTGTTGCCGTAAAGGCCGACGTGGAGACCAACGTGGCGGGCACGGTGCGCCCCGGGGATCTGGTGCGCGTCGTGGCGCGTTACAAAAGCGGCCAGGGAAAAGAAGGCCGACAGGAGACGATAGCGGACAACATACCCGTTCTGGCAGTAAATGATAAAGGAGTGGTTATTGGATTAACTGCCCCTGAAAACGAAAAATACAACAAAGCCATGGCGGACGGCGCGGTAGTGGCTTGCGCCGTACTCAAAAAGTAGGGGGTGTGTGAGCTGAACAACGTGACTGTTATGGGGACGCGTGACTTTGTGGACAATTTTTTGTCCGGGTGGCCTAAAGGAGCCCCGCCGGTGGTCAACGTGGCCACCGACGTTTCTTCCGCGCTGGAGGTTCTGGCGGAAGGGGACGGGGCCGTGGTGGTGGGCTTTCCGGACGGGTTGTCCTTTGCGATGGAAATAGCCGATCTGCATCGCGACCGCAGAATCTTTGTGGCGCTGGACCGGGATTCCCTGGCGGATTTAGGCCTCTGGCGGCGGGCGGCCGGACGCGGGATCGTCCCCGTGTCCGCCGACAGGGCTGCCGCCGAGGTAGCCGCAATGTTACCCGGAACGGCCTCCCCTAAGCGCGATCCGGTACCCATCGAGGCCATTATTCAGGCTCAAAGGGAGATGATCGGCCGGGGGGAGCGAACCAGGGTAATCGAAAAACTGACCCTGGCGTGCTGGAGCACTCGGGGAGGAGTCGGCAAAACCGCCCTGGCGGTAAACCTTTCTTGTATGCTGGCCCGGTGGGGCTTAAATCTCAGAAAAGACTTCCGGGTGGCCCTGGTGGACGCCGACGCCGACGGCGGCAATTTAAGTTACTGGCTCGGGTGCAGCAAACCGCGGGTGACCCTCCCGGCGTGGCTGGATATGCCGGATAAGGCCAGCTGGGACACGGTAAAGGAATACTTGCTGCTGCACAAGCCGAGCGGGTTGTACTATCTGCCCCGCTCCATCCGGGCGACGGACGAAGAGTTCGTAACCCAGGAACTGATGGAAAAAGTGTACAAAACCCTGTACCGGCACTGCGACGCAGTAATATTTGATCTGGGCACTTCCATACGCAAGGAAAACAACTATGTGCCCTACGTGCTTTCCATGGTTGACATTGTGTTGCTTGTCTCCAGGTCGGATTACCCCACAATTCAGAGCATTAAGGCGGACCTGGAGGAGTTGGTCAACAAGTGGGGCCTGGACCTGGCCCGGATCAGGCTGGTGCTGAACCGGCGATCCCGGGGAGTGGAATACAAACTAAAGGACATCGCCGCATATGTGCAAGTGCCATTGTTGACGCCGGCGCTGCCGGAAGATCCAAACGTAGACCGGGCGGCAAACAAGGGGGAGCCGCCCGTACTTAAGTATCCCGCCGGGGATTTCGCCCGGGCCGTATCGGGAATAGCCAGACATGTGGTGGGCAGCGAACTCTGGGGCGAAGAAAAAAGAGGCTTCTGGAGCAGATTTATGAATGTCTTCAAGAAGGGGGCATAAACGGTGGAACTGGAACAAGTACGCTATAAAGTGATACAGCGTATCCGCAAAGAAAACCGGGAAACGTTAAAGAATCCGGAAGGGCACAGGGATTATTTGCAAAGGCTTTTCCGGGAACAGCTGGAAAGAGAGAGGCCGGACATGTCCATCGTCGAACTGCGGGAACTATCCCGCAGCCTTGCGCTGGACGTCATGGGCTACGGCCCTTTATATGAACTGCTGAGAGACCCCCTGGTCACCGAGATACAGGTCTACGCCCCGGACGTGGTAAAAATTGAGAAGGACGGCAGGTTTATCATGAGCGACGTGCGTTTCAGGGACATGGATCACCTGCTCACCACCATCAGGGGACTGGTAAGCCTGTCCGGGAAGAGGATCGACGAAAGCGAAGCTGTCATAAGCTGCAAGCTGCCGGACGGGTCGAGGCTGCACGCCAGCATCGCCCCGCTGGAAGTCAGCGGGGCGTTCCTGAGCGTCCGGAAGTTTCCCAAATTCCTGACCATGGAGGAACTGATCGCGCGGGGGAGCCTGACGGAAGAGGCGGCTTTTTATCTCAAACAAGTGGTGGAAGTGGGTCTGAACATTGCGGTCACGGGTATCGTGGGGGTGGGGAAAACCACCCTTTTGAACGCCCTGGCCGATCTCATCGGGCAGGACAAGACCATAGCCGTCTGCGAACAGGTGGTGGAGCTGCAGTTCCGCCGCCGCGACGTGCGCCGCCTGGAAGAAAAACCCCCAACCATCGAGGGCACCGGGGCGGTGACCCTTGACCAGTTAATTAAAGAGCAGCTCCGTCACCAGCATGACTGGGACATTATAGGCGAAACCCGCGAAAAAGAAGCTTACTACGTGCTGGTGGCCACCACCGCCGGGCACAGCGTCATGACCACCTTTCACGCCGAAACCCCGAGAGACGCCATTCTGGACCGCCTGCCCGACCTGGTGATGCTCTCAAAGGAAGGGCAGGCGCACCAGGACAGGCAGTCGGTGGAGCGCAAAGTGGCCATGGCCATCGACGTGGTGGTGCAGATGGGGAAAATAGACGGAAAGCGGCGGGTGGTGGAAATCGCCGCCGTGGGTTACGATGGCAACCCTGTGATCGAGCCTTTGTTCCGTTTGGGATACGGGGACCGTTTGGAGCGCCTGCCCGGAAACGGCATGGAAATGCTCCGTCAAAAGCGGCCTTACCGGAACTGGAAGGGGTTGGTGGTGTGATTCTACTGTTGACGGGGGTGATGGCCTTCATTGCCGCCTGCCTGCTGGCATGGGGCATTGTTTTGTTTTTGCGGCGAAACCCGCTGGAAGAGCAAGCGGAAGCGATGCAGAATGACGACCAGAGGCGGGCCGGACCGTCGCTCTGGTGCCGGCTGTGGTGTACGGACATATACGGCATTGAAGAAAAACCCGCCGCTGAAGTTGCCGTGGTCTCGGCGGCGGTTGCCGGCGGGCTGGCGATCATGTTTCTGCGCCCCCACCTGGCCCTTCTTGTTTGCGCCGCCGCCTTCGTTGCCGCGCCGCGATTCTACGGCCAGCTGATCCAGAGCCGCCTGCGCATGGCATTCGCGGAAGATCTCGGGGCAGCGGTAAGGGCGCTGGGCAGGGGTTTGAGAGGCGGCACAGAGCTCAAAAGGGCGTTCGAATACGCCGCCAAAGAAGTGGGGGGTATTGTCGGCAGCGAATTTATGCGCGTGGTCGAGGATAGCAAAGGAGGGAAAATTGAAAACGCCGTAGAGAAAATGGCCGGGCGGGTGAACATCACCGAAGCCTGGATGCTGGCCGACGCCGTCAGGCAGCTTTCCCGCGCGGGCGGAGGGCGGAACAGTTTGGATCTGCTTGACGCCTGCGCGGACGAGATCGCGGCCCGGCGGGCAAGGGTGCGCCGGGTGGGAGCACAAACTACGCAGGTCAGGGTCGAGGGCGCGGTGGCCAGCATAGTGCCCGTGGCCATGTTTCTCTGGTTTTTTTTCGGTTACGGCGAAGATTACCGCGTGATGGTGGAGACCGCCCAGGGCAGGACATTGCTGGCCGTGGCCGTTCTTACGCTCGTCGCCTGCTGGGTAATAACGTTCGCCATCCTGCGCAGGGTGGGAATGTCGGAATAGGGGGGGGAAAGCATGTTCTACGCAGTATTGGCAGGCCTCAGTATATTCTGCCTCCTCGTGGCCGCCTGGTCCTGGATGGGCCGCAACCCCCTTCAGGAGCAGGCGGAAAAAATGGAGGTTGAGGCGAAAGAGAACCTGATTCGACGCCTGCGCAAACTGGGGTCCGCCGTGCAGCGGCGTGCGCCCCGGGTATTGGTGGATCTGGTCGGCGGTCCACGGGTGGCCGTCATGTTGAGGATGGCCGGGTCTCCCTTTGGGTTGACCCCGGACGAATACCAGGGATTGAGATTGCTCCTGGCCGGGTGCTCCCTGGTGTTTTCCATTCTCTGCATCGTCCTGGGGGTCGGAATCATCCCCGCCCTTTCGGTTTTGGCCGCCGGCGTGCTGCTTCCCGGCGTATGGCTGAAAGAAAGGGCGGAAAAGGCCAGGAAGAAAATGCGCCGCAGTCTGGCGTATTTCATCCGCCAGCTGGCGGTGGGAACGGCCGGAAGGGTATCCCTGATGGCTCTCGTAGCGGACATGGCCTCCAAAGCGCACCGGGACCCCCTGGCGCGGGAAATGGAAGTCGTTTTGGAAGACGTGTCCAGGGGGGCGAAAACCCTGGCCGGGGCGATGCAGGATCTGGCCAGGAACATTGACCTTCCCGAAGCGCACGAACTGGCGGCGGAGCTGGCGGCGGCGGACCGTTTCGGCGGGGAGGGGCTGGCCGAAGGTTTGCGCCGGCTGGCCCGCTCCCTGGACGCCCGCCGGGACGCCGAAGATATTGCGGCCATACAGAAAGCGGAAGTGCAGGTCACCATCGTGGTCACTGCGGCCTGCGTCATCGCCGGCAGCATCTTCATGGTTGGCGGCGTAACACTGAACTTCCTGCAAATCTGGCGCTGAAAGCCAGTGTTGCCGCGCGGGGATCGACCGCCTGGAAAGGAGGTGATACCGGTTGCTCAAGGATCTGAAGCGCCTGGCGGATTTGATGCTGGACGAAAGCGGCATCCTGCAATGGCTGCTCATTGCGGCAATCATGGTCGGACTGGGTTACTGGGGCTACCAGAGATATATTAAAACCCCTGCTTACGACGCCTATAGTAGCACGGGCAATTACCTTAACGCCGGCATCAACGGCAACTAAGCGAAGGGACGGGATTTCAATCCCGTCCTTTTTTTTTTGGGGGGGTGATAGCTTATCATAGCCGTAAAGTTGATCATTTTGTTACGTCTTTTGGTCGTAGTCTCCTATGTGGACTGGAGGGACAAAAAAATTCCCAACGGCATGACCCTGCCCGCCATAGTGGCCGGCATACTGCTTGCCGGCCCTGACTGGCGGTCCGCCGCATTAGACGCGGCGGCGGGTTTTTTGCTCTTTTTCCCCATTGCGCTTCTCGGTCTGGGCGGCATGGGGGACGCTAAACTCAGCGCGGCGGTATCGTCCCTGATCGGGTTTCACGACGCGGGACTGGCCGCCTGGCTGGGTACGGTCCTGTGCGCCGTTATGGTCGCCGCGCGGGAGTTTCGAAGAGGTCGCTTAAAAAATTGGGTGCGGGGCCATTTCGCCGCCCTGGCGCAAATCCGGGCGGGAATCGTGCCGGAAGGGGAAAAGCACTGTTTCGCGCCCTACTATGCCGCCTGCGTGCTGGCGGTTTTATTTTGGAGGTGGTTTCCATAACGAGATTTCTCAAGAGCGAACAAGGATACATCCTCGAATTCGTTTTGTTCATGGGTTTTCTCTTTTACTGCGTTTTTGGGATTTTGGTTTACGGGATGTACACCAACTCCCAGAGCGTGTGCATCAGCGCCGCCAGGGAGGCGGCCCGCACCCTGGCGGTGACGCACGACATGAACCAGTCCAAATCCCGGGCCGCCGAAGTGATTCAAACCACCCTTTACACCGGAGCAAGAATCGGGGGCTCCAGGCCGGGCGAACCGCGCAAGGCCTTCGATCCTTACAGCCCGAACCCGTCTCACCCGGACGTAGTATTGCAGGACGACGGCACTTACTGCCGGGCGTGGGTTTACTACCACATGCCCAACGCCGTGCCCGGATTGCCCAAGTTGCTGGACAAACGGGCGTCTTTTCTGTCCCGGTACATTACAACCGGCGGCTACGCGGTCTTTAAGCGGGAGGTGCAATAAAATTGCGGGATGAAGATGGATTCTTGCCCCTGTTCATTGCCCTGGCGTTGCCGATAATAATTTTCGCCTGGGGACTCGCGGTAGACTTCGGCCGGGCGCACATAGCCAGGGCGGAACTGCAGACGGCTTCCGACGCCGGAGCACTTGCGGCGGCCCTCACCGCCGAGCCCGTCCCAGTCGATATCGAGTACGTTCCCATCACGGAGACCGTAGAGGAGACCGTCACCGTGCCGGCTACGGACGAAAACGGCAACGTCATACTCGACGAAAACGGGAACCCCGTTATGGTTGAAAAGACGGAGACCAAAGAAGTTATCAAAGAAGTGCGGGAGATCGTGCACGAATGGAAGGCCGTGATTAAAGACGAAACGAAGGCGGAAAGTGAAGCCCGGGCCGCCTTCGCCGCCAACAGCGGCAGGTTTCCGCAGCAGGGGGTGGAACTCGGGGGATGGACGGGGGATCAGATAAGCGAAGACTCCTATTACATCTCCGCAAACGCCCGGATGAAAGCCCCCTGGGCCGGAGCGGCCGCCGCGATGATGACCGGCGACCGATCCTACTACAAAATACCGGTGAGCGCTAAGGGAACGGGACAGGCGGTGCCAAAATTCAACTAAATGGAGGGTTTCAAACGTGGATTTTCTCGAATCGTTGAGGCAGAGGTCCGTCAACAGCAGAAATTACTTCGGTCCCTGGTACGAAGAAAAATGCGCCTGGTGGGATCCTTCTTCGAACAGGTGCGGGATTTCTGCTGCTTCTATTTTTCGATAACTTGATAAGGATCGGTAAGCTGTTTTGCCCATCTCCGGGAAAGGCAAAAGTGAACAGAAGGGGGAATACCCATTGCTGTACTTGCGCAAGAGTGTTTTAGCGGTTATCGTCATTGCATCCCTGATCGTAGGGGCCGGGTTGGGAGCTGGTGGCCACTGGTATTTGGCCGACCACCGGCCTAAAGTAAAAATGATGGAAATGGCCAAAAAGCAGCAGGAACAGCTGAACAAAATGGTGCGCAGCGGCGAAGTGGTTTCGGTAAAGCCGGACGAAATCACCGTGAAGGTGAAGCACTCCGGTGATCCGCAGTTCGAGGGCAAGACCATCACGGTGAAAACGGACCGGTATACCAATGTTCAGGAAGGCATGAACTTCGTCAGCAAGCCCGGCCAGGCCACGGACCTGAGCCGGTATCTGAAGCCCGGGATGCAGGTGGATCTGCTGGTCAACGGGGACAAGGCCGTGGCGGTGCACTGGGAGAAAGCGCCGGAACAGGCGCAAAAACAGCCGGGGCAGGGGCAAAAATAGCAGTGCAGGGGGGCCGGGGAAACCCGGCCTTTATCATTGTTTCAAAGTAATAGTGTAGAAATACCATTTCTTTTTGGTTGGCCGCACTGACATTGCTTTCTCTGGATCAATTAGCGTCGGGGTTGCGATGCAGGATATATTTAAATCTGTATTTGCTATTTTTAGGAGCCCTTTAACTGCAAGAGGTGTATAAGTATATATAATTACTTTGCGAATAATTTTTGCTTTCTGAAGAAAATGGATGTAAGAGTGCACATCATTCACCAGCGTATCTTTAAGGCAAGGATTTCTTTTAAACTTGAGGTTTACAGGTAAATGCATCTCCATATAAAGGCAATTTAAAGGAATTATAAGTGAAGTTTTGTCGGTAGATAGAATTTTTAACGCGAAATAGAAGCAGAAAGGCGACGACAAGAAGGCATATAAATAATGCGTTTTACTTATCCTGTGAAATATGTTATTAATCATTACCATAATGGCGTAATAAATAAATACATAAACGTATGGACCGAATAAAAATATTTCTAATGATAAATGCATGTTAAAATAGTTTTTGATTAAAACAATAAATAATGGGTAACCAAGGAGGGTCAATATGAAATGACAAAATATCAAAAAGAATGCTCCGCCAATGCCAAACAATGTTATAATGACACCCATAAATACAAACGAGAAGTGGATAAAAGTGAGTACAACATGGAGAAACGCTATGACTATCTGATTAATAAATGGTTTCACATAATTTATTATATTTTTGTACTTGTTTTTGTATGGCATTTTGCAATTCTCCCTGAAAAATGGTTCATGTGGTTGCTACGTATTGAATTGGTGGTAGGATCTCTAATGGCCATATATGGTACGGTAACCAATAACTACATAACAAGGACCTATATAGGAGATTTTGTTTTGACCGGGTTATTTCTTACCACCTGTCTTTTGATGTTGATATCTTGATTAGTTGCCCCCTCGCACTCCCCTAACTTTCCAAGAGATTCGATACTTCACCATGCATTTCCTTCTTTTTGGTTCTGCTGGGATGCAGGTGGATCTGCTGGTCAACGGGGACAGGGCCGTCTCGGTGCACTGGAACTCACCGCAAGGGCAGGGGCAGCAGGGGCAAAAGCAGTAGATCAGGGGCCGGGGAAACCCGGCCCTTGTCGATTCATAGGGGGGATGCATGGTGAATGAAACGGCGCAAAAAATGATGGAACATTGGATACTCGGCAAGTGGGATGAGTGGTGGATGAAACCGTTTATAGGCTTGAGCAGCGTTAGTTTGCTATTGCTGTTTTTATGTGTCCCGGCGCTGATAGTGGTTTTTCTGTGGGGTTGTCGTGCCGGGAATGCCGCGCCGGTCAATTTCATGCTCAAAATGATGTTCTGGGCAGGGGTCATAAGCGTTGGCGGCATTTTCCCGGGGTATATTTTTGCCTTCTGGGTTGACATGGTAAGGGAACGCCGTGGAGAAAAAGGAAAAACGATTACTTTTCAAGAAATAATTGGTGAAAATTTGGATTTTGAGAGGTGGTGCTCGTAAATGGCGGTAAGCGGTCTTACTCTTGCGGTGCTGCTGTTTTTGCTTCTTGTTTATTTGCCGGGAAACCTGGCGTTGTTAACAGCCGGCAGAAAACAACAGGATCGTGCCGCTCCGGCATCGATATTTTACGGTGCTTTTATTTTGGCGACAACTCTTGGCTTATTCTGGGTTTTTGCTTTAACCGGCAGGTCCAGTATTTTACAAAGATTCACCGCTACTCTGACGGCGATAACAGAGGGGAGTTCAGCGAATGGCTCAATGGATTTATTAGCCGTGGCCGCCGTTTTCGCCATGTGTTATGCCTTGTCGTGCGTAGCCGGATTCTTGGAACTTTTCTTAATCACCGGTTTTTACACGCCTCCCGGATGGGCGCGCAACTTGTTCAGGCGAGGATTTTTCGGCCGTGTCGTAAGATTTGCCGGGCATTTATTTGTGGTTATTCGTGGAATCTTGGCTGGCTGTTCCAGCGGCGTTCGGGTGAAACCAGCCAATACGATTCTTGATGTCTTTGTTCGGTTCCGGAAAGCCGGGAAGCGGCCACACCTGGAAATCGCGTTAAAAAACGGCACGTCAATCAAAGGTGAATGCCTCCGGTTTTCGTGGAATGGAAAGGAAAGCGTTTTATCGGCTGATATGGATAACCCATGTCAGCTCGAATGGGTTGCGCTGGATGAGGCCGTTTCAATTAAGTTTTTGAACCTGGCCCTCATGGATGCGGAAGGGAAATCTGCGGAGCAGGCGGAAAGGTGTCTGGAAGATATCAGAAAAAGCAGGCAGATCCTGAATGGGCTTGCGCCGGGGTATGGCGATGAAGTGTACGGCAAGTGCGGGGACAATGCGCTGGCGGTGCGCTGGGAGAAAGCGCCGGAACAGGCGCAAAACCAGGGCGGGCAGGCCGGACAGGGGCAAAATGGATAGAGCAATGGAGGCCGAGGAAACCCGGCCTTATTTTTTATGTGAAGAATAAGAAGGAGGGAAAATTATAATGTCGAAGAAGTTTATGGAAACTCTATTGTATTTTCGGGAGAGATACTGGGCGTGGATTCTTGGCGATGAAATGCCCGCTGAATTTCCTGTTTATGCTCTATATACAATATTCTGGCTTATTATTGCAGGATCAGCATTGCGTAATTATGCAAATCACCTTGAACCAATGGAAGCGACAGTTTTGATTTCGGTTTTAATGTTCACGGTACTTATTTCATCGTTTTATTTTGCTCCTGCATGGTTCGCATCGCTTTGGATAATTCCCGCTATCCCGAGCGCATTGGTGGTGTCGCTAATATATGCTATCAACTCGCTCATTTTTAAAAAAGAAAATTGTTGGGACTTTCTGACCAAGGAAGAACTGGTTGGAGGATATCTTGATTTTTCTAGTTTCGGTGGTGATTCCGGTGGACATAACAAAATGGGTTAATATACCCGGGGCTCTTTTCTACTTAATTATATTGCCCGGCTTAATGTATATTTGGTCAGCGAAGGGATTCAAGGAAAAGAGACCCGTATATTTCTGGCTTATGGACGCCTTTATGGTCGGACTGTTAATTTTTGTGTTCACAGTGCTGATCTGGTCGTCAATTGCCTTAATATCTCATCACTATCAAGAGCTAGCGGAATTGCTGGCCGGTCTCATGATTCTTGTTCTTAAAGGTATGCGGGTTCTCTTGGAGAAGCCGGTATCGATGTCTTCCGTCACATTATACGTTGTGCTATTGGTTTATGGGTCATGTATTACAGGTGGGTTCCTCACGAGGTTATCGAATGAAGGTCGATTCCCACCATGGCGTAGAAGGCGAAAGCCGAAAATATTCGCAGACTCTTTTCTCGATGCAGAACTGTTAAGACTTAGGGAAAAGAAAATAGTTCCACAGGTTGTTTTAACTTTGAAAAGTGGGGAAAAAATTCGAGGAAATTGCTACTCCTATACCTTTACCGCTCCCCGGGAAATAGCTATAGATTTATATAGTGATGAACAGACGGAACGGCATATCGTTATTGTCAAACTGGATGAAAATGTGGAAAGGTTGGAACTTATATTCGCAGAATTGCCGGAAGAAAGGAGGGGTCCCTTTACAATCGTGAAAAGGCTTACTCGCTGCCGGCGAGCCGCAGTTATCAGTTCCATGGAAGAAAACTGCTGGCCGAGTTGAGAGAGGGCAGTCATGAGTACAGGACAGATTAAGGTGTTTCTGGACAGCAGTGTAATTATAGCCGCCCTTGCCTCAATGAGTGGCGGTCCCCATGAGGTGCTGGCCCTGGCCGAGCTGGGGATAATTGTTCCCTGCATATCCGAAGATGTGGTGGGCGAGGTGCTGAGGAACGTCCAAAAAAAAGCTGCCCGGCTGTGTGGACAGCTACTACGCCCTGTTCAAGGTCCTGCCGTTCAAAATTGTAGATCCTACCGATGAGGATCTGGAATACGCCAGGTCGCTGATAAACGAGAAGGACGCCCCCATACCGGCGGCGGCCATATCCGGCAAGGCAGATTGGCTGTTGAGCCTGGATAAGCATTTCCTTGGCGGGGATTGGAAAGGAAAGGTGAACTTTGCCGTCGGTACCCCCGGGGATTTTCTGCAAGATTGGGTGTCTTTTCTAAAAGGAGATGGTTAAGGCATAATGTTCCGGTTCTACCTGTTCGTCGTTTTCCTGGCGTTGCTGGTGATTCTGGTGCCAGGACTGCGGCCGGTGTAAATTATACCTTATGGTGCTTTAATGGTACAATTTCCAATTTAAGGTCTAGTGCATCAAGGGTTTTTAAGACGGTAACGAAATTTCCAATACGCGCCCTTTCCAGCCTGGATACCTGAGCCTGTGTCAGACGGGCCTTACGGGCAAGGGTTCCCTGACTCCAGCCGCGTCTGGTTCGTTCGGCAATAATAGCCCTGGCAATCTGGTAGCGAGGCTCATCGTTAAGCATTTCTTCAATGATATGCGGTTTGCTTTCAAGACGCTCGGCAATTTCGTTCATAGTGACGAACTTTGTCAATTTATTTTCCCTCCTTCGTTTGCAAAAACTCGCGTAGAATATTTTCGGCCTTGCGTATTTCCGATTGCGGCACTTTGCTTGAGATTTTTCGGAAGCAGTTTGTCATTATATAGGAGGTCAATAAAATGCAACAAGGGGGTGGCCATGTAGAGCGAGGGGATCAGCACATTCGTATCAATTACGATTGGAACGGCGATTTCGCTTGATTTCACGAAAAGCTTCATGTACATCCTTCTCTACTTGTTCCTGGGTGATACCGGCGGCTCTCATTTTTTTTGCAATTCTTTCCGAAAGGATGCGCGCCTTTACTAAATCTTTTTCATAATCGTCCATTTTTCTTTTGGGTAGCATACGGCCGATACCCTTCTTTCAATCGTTTTTGTTTATTGTATCAGGGTATGTATCCCGTAGTCAACTTTATCCCGATCCGCCGGGGCTGTTAACCCGGCGAAAACTTCATAAAGGAGCGTGGTAAACATGCGTAAACTAATGCGCAAACCAATCATCCTGTTAGCCGGCCTGCTTCTGGCCCTGCTGGACTTCGCCCTGCCGGCCCTGGCCGCCCCCACCCATAAGGCCGTGTTCGTCATCGGCCAGAGCAAATACACCATGGACGGCCAGGAGAAGGCCATGGACGCCGCCGCGTTCATCGGGAACGACCGGACCTACGTGCCGGTGCGCTACCTGGCCCTGGCCCTGGGGGTAAAGGACAGCGACATCGACTGGGACGAAAAGGCGAACACCGTCACCCTGGCGATGGACGACATCACCCTGAAGCTGGTCGTCGGCAGCAAGACCCTTTACGTCAACGGCCAGGCGAAAACCATGGACGTTGCCCCCCTGATCAGGGAGGGCCGGACGTACCTGCCGGCCCGGTGGGTGGCCGAGGCCTTCGGGTACGAAGTGGGCTGGGAGCCCAAAAGCCGGGCCGTGCTGGTGGGACCGAAGGGTAACCTGCCGGAACCGCCCAAACCGCCCGTGAACAAACTGAGTCAGGACGGCCCCATCGACCTGACCGCCGCTAAGAACGGCACCCTGGGCGTGCCGGAGAACGCCGTGGCCCCGCCGAGCAAGTGGGGATTCGAGCCGAAGATCAAGCGGCTGGACTTTGAGATAGGCAACCGGTACGCCACGGCCACCAGGTTCGACGGTAGCACGTTCCAGGTGGATTTGGGGATGGAGCCGGTTATGGTTTCTCCAAACAAAGAAGATGTGGAACTTATCAAAAAGTATACTCCTGCATGTTATAAAGAGGGTTACAATGTAGTTGCAGAAGGATTTGCCGGTTTCTACGTACCCTTCATCCCTGTGGCCGAAGCTTTCGGTGTGCCCCGGGGGAACATCGTCTGGGACGGGGAGCACCTGGGGGTGTGGGGTTTCTATGGTCATGTAGAGGATTATAAGATATTGACTGTCGGTTCGAAAAACGGGGTTTGCAAGGGATTCGCGGATAATTTTACGAAGCATCTTGATGAAGCCTGGGAAGCAAATGATTTACTGGACTATCCCCTTTTCGTAAAAGATGGCGTACCGATGGTAGGCATCGGAACTGTATCGGATATCTGGTTGTTATTTGCACCACACGCAGGGCTGTCGATAGTTGATGGGGAAGGCGGAGGGCATCTGGATGCAAAAGCGGGCACTGCTTATACCGAAATCAATCATAGGGTCTCACATTAAAGTGTTGTATCTTGCTTAGCAATATTGTAAAATGGGGGTGATAAAGGCAGGTGATGGCCATGCCGGAAGAAGCGATCAAGGAGATGGCGGCCACCAGCGAACAGCCGCCCGGCAATGAACCGCCGCGCCATCTGGTGTCGCAGGAATTCTTTTTCCTGCTTCAGCGGGTTGATCGCCTGGACGAGAAACTTACGGAGCGGATTGACCGGGTGGAAAACAGGTTAATTGAACAGATCAACCATGTGGAAAGCAAGTTGACTGAGCGGATCAATAGCGTGGAGAGCAAGTTGGCTGACCGGATCAACAGTGTCGAAAGTAAGCTGACTGGTGTCGAAAGTAAGCTGACTGGCCGGATAGACCATGTGGAAGAGAAGCTAAGTGAACGCATAGACAACCTCCGTTTTTGGGTTATCGGAATGGTAATCACGGTAATCGCCGGGTTTATCGGTACCATTGTAACTTTAGCTCTTCGTTAAAAATCCTATATGTCTCAGGAAAGCACCGGTAACACCGGCGCTTTCCTTTTTTATGGGAAAATTGCAAGGAAAGGAGAGAATGTCATTGCGGAAAGCGGTTTCAATTTTCGTTTTGCTGGTAATGTTTGTTGTTGGAATTGTACAGCCGGCGTTAGCTTTGGAATGGAAAGATCCCCAAAATTACACACCCCCCGCCGCCTATGCCGCCAATGGCATAAACACCTACAGCCGGGGCCAGTACGAAGACTTTTTCATCAATTACAACGGCAATGAACTGGGCACGGACGGGGCCGTGTGGGTAGGAAGCCTCTACCCGGTGGACGTGTTCGACAAATACGTGGGCGCGCACGAGTCCTTCGGCTACCCGGCGGTGAGCGAGGATAGCCTGCGCCACCCCTAAAGCGGGAACGCTGGAGATATAGAGAACAAAGTGAAGAAAAGTGGAGCATGACCCCGAAAAGAAGTAATAGTACCCAGAATATAAAAGTTGTATTTTTTAAGTTTCTGTTATAAATTGATAACAGAATGCATATGCTATATGGAGGCGCAGACTTGAGCACCAAGAAAGATGTCTTGCTTTTCTTGACGCGGCTGAAAATAATTGCCGGAACGAGCTTTGATCTTGTCTGGACCGAAAAGAACAAAGCCGCCATGGTTCGCCTCGGATATACAGGCACGCGGGACATATTGCCCCACATTTTTGCCCTGACAGTTCAGGACTATGTAGACGGCCCATGTCCGGATAGGGATACAAATTATCCAGATCCCGTCTGGATTTTCGCCCCGACAATTGAACAAACGATATTTTACGTAAAGCTGAAAATCATTGGAAACCAAGTCAGGTGCCTTTCCTTTCACGAAGCGGGAAAACCTATCGGCCGCTACCCATTCAGGGAAAATTCCCCAACTAGAAAGGAGAATGACAATGATTAAATACTGCGACCAGTGTGGCGGGGAAACCGTTTTTTCGGTAGCGGAACGGGAAGAAAACTACGACATTCGGGGGGAACGCATTCGTGTCGTCACAAAAGTATGGCGCTGCCAGGGTTGCGGGCTGGAACTGTTTGACGACGAGCTGACCGGCCCGGCGCTCAAGGAGGCGTATAACGAATACCGCCGCCGGAAAAACATCCCCGCCCCGGAGGATATAAAAGAACTGCGGGGTAAATTCGGTCTCAGTCTGCGTAGTTTCGCCAAACTGTTGGGGTGGGGTTACGTTACCCTGCACCGGTACGAAAACGGCGCACTGCCCAGCGAAGCCCATGCGGCGGTGCTGGCCGCGCTGAAAGCGAATCCATCCTATGCCTTTGGATTGCTGGAAACGACAAAGAGAAACTTCGAAAAAGACGAAATGGACGGGTTGCTCAAACGAATTGACGCTCTGACGCGAGAGTGCAATCATCCTTCTAAAATTAGGCATGAAGAAAAATGCGAGGCTAATGTGTTTACCGGTTTTGTGCCATTTTCTGTAGAGAAATTCCGGGACATGGTTTTGTGGTTTTCCTCAATGGAAGCGCCACTGCTCAAAACCAAACTTTTAAAATTGCTCTGGTATGCCGATTTCTTGCACTTCAAACGTCATGGAGTAGGCATCTCGGGAGCGGTATATGTTCATTTGCCTTTAGGGCCTGTTCCTGACAACTTTACCTTTCTTTTAGGGGAACTTGAATGGGAACACAAAATAAAAATCGAACCCGTGCCGGTTGGAGATTATCTGGCGGAGCGCATCATACCTGTGGCAGAACGAGGCTCTTCTCTGTCTGAAGACGAGTTGCGAACGCTTAAAGATGTATTAAAACAATTTCAAGGATGGGGCTCTCGGCGCATCTCCAGTTATTCTCATGAAGAAAAGGCATATTTATCTACCGGACAAGGCGAAGAAATATCATATGAATACGCTGTTGACTTATCCATAGATTAGTGCCCGGTTCCGCCGGGCCAATTCTTTCATCGGGACAATCATACTCTACCTTTATGAAAGAAGGTGACATTTGGGAACAAATTCAACATATTCAGCGTCTAATCATATAACATAACAAATAAGGAGAGTGAACGCTCATGCGCAAACCAATCATCCTGTTAGCCGGCCTGCTTCTGGCCCTGCTGGCCTTCGCCCTGCCGGCCCTGGCCGCCCCCACCCATAAGGCCGTGTTCGTCATCGGCCAGAGCAAATACACCATGGACGGCCAGGAGAAGGCCATGGACGCCGCCGCGTTCATCGGGAACGACCGGACCTACGTGCCGGTGCGCTACCTGGCCCTGGCCCTGGGGGTAAAGGACAGCGACATCGACTGGGACGAAAAGGCGAACACCGTCACCCTGGCGATGGACGACATCACCCTGAAGCTGGTCGTCGGCAGCAAGACCCTTTACGTCAACGGCCAGGCGAAAACCATGGACGTTGCCCCCCTGATCAGGGAGGGCCGGACGTACCTGCCGGCCCGGTGGGTGGCCGAGGCCTTCGGGTACGAAGTGGGCTGGGAGCCCAAAAGCCGGGCCGTGCTGGTGGGACCGAAGGGTAACCTGCCGGAACCGCCCAAACCGCCCGTGAACAAACTGAGTCAGGACGGCCCCATCGACCTGACCGCCGCTAAGAACGGCACCCTGGGCGTGCCGGAGAACGCCGTGGCCCCGCCGAGCAAGTGGGGATTCGAGCCGAAGATCAAGCGGCTGGATTTCGAGGTGGGCAACCGGTACGCCACGGCCACCAGGTTCGACGGGGGCATGTTTCAGGTGGATTTGGGGATGGAGCCGGTTATGGTTTCTCCAAACAAAGAAGATGTGGAACTTATCAAAAAGTATACTCCTGCATGTTATAAAGAGGGTTACAATGTAGTTGCAGAAGGATTTGCCGGTTTCTACGTCCCCTTCATTCCCGTGGCCGAAGCCTTCGGTGTGCCCCGGGGGAACATCGTCTGGGACGGGGAGCACCTGGGGGTGTGGGGTTTCTATGGTCATGTAGAGGATTATAAGATATTGACTGTCGGTTCGAAAAACGGGGTTTGCAAGGGATTCGCGGATAATTTTACGAAGCATCTTGATGAAGCCTGGGTAGCAAATGATTTACTGGACTATCCCCTTTTCGTAAAAGATGGCGTACCGATGGTAGGCATCGGAACTGTATCGGATATCTGGTTGTTATTTGCATCAAGAACTGAGCCGGCAGTGGTTAATGGGCACGGAGGGGGACACCTAGATGCTAAGACGGGAAAAGCCCATACGGAGATCGATTATAAACCCTCTGAGACACAATAAATTCAGTATTGTTACTTGCCTTGAAATTGAGTAAAATAAAGGCACTAGATCCCCTGCAAAGATAGACCGGTTGCTAATGTCTGGAATGGAGGAGGTTGCTTTTTGGACATGGCAATCATAAAAAAGTGCGTAAAAGATAAGAAATGGCGTATAACCAACCATGCCCTAAAAGCTGGTAATTATCACCGCTTACCACCCGGAAGAGCCCAAGTGGATAGACGAGAGAACCAGGAGGAGATAACAATGACTGATTGTAGATTTTGCGGAGGGAAAACGATCCCTAAAACGGTGGACGTACAGCGGAACTGGCGTGGGAAGCTGGTGGTTATTACGAACGTCCCTGCTTATGTTTGTGAGCAATGCGGGGAACAATACTTCGATGCTGAGGTGGCTTTGGAGATGGACCGAATCAAGAGAGCCACCCATGTTTCAGGAGAAAGATTAATCCAAGTGCCTGTACGGCCGTATGGAGCGGAAATTCACACGTAGTTTGGAGATCACTGTAATGACCGTTGGAAGAGCATCGAAATAAACGATGCTCTTCTTTTTTATGGACAAATTTAAAGAAAGGGGAGATTCGCATTGTGGAAAGCATGGAAAACATTTTTGGTGTTGGTTTTGTTGGTAGCCCTTATTTTGAACACTGTATCACCTGTATTTGCAGCTGAATGGGATAAGGTTAGTAACCACCAACCCCCCGCCGCCTATGCCGCCAATGGCATAAACACCTACAGCCGGGGCCAGTACGAAGACTTTTTCATCAACTACAACGGCAATGAACTGGGCACGGACGGGGCCGTGTGGGTAGGAAGCCTCTACCCGGTGGACGTGTTCGACAAATACGTGGGCGCGCACGAGTCCTTCGGCTACCCGGCGGTGAGTGACACGAACTTGAACAACCCGTACCGGTCGCAAAACCTGCAGGATATCAAGAATTTTCTCCTTGGGTTCCAGATTCCGCAGGACAGCGGCTACTACTTGATCTCCATGGACTACAACGAGAATCTGTTGAAAGATGTGCTTGTGCCGGGGACGACTTATTACACAAAACCAATCTGGCCCCTGTCCAGCGCCATCCGGGACCTGCCGCTGGACGTGACGGTCCAGGACATCCCGGGGGAACAGGTTAGGGCGTGGAACCCTCCTACGCCGCCCGGTGACATAGGCCAGGAACAAATCGACTGCATCAAAAACGACGGCTCCGGTTTCGAAGGCCAATCCTACTACGTCAAAGAAATGGGCAGCGGCTCCACGCCCAGCCTGTGGCAGAAGGCCCGGGTTTTCGTCGGCGACCCCAAAGGCCCGACGAACCTGACCCAGAAAGAAGCCGCCGCTTTGATGGCCAACAACATCGGGAGGGGCGCGGGCGACGGCCAGAGCACGGCCCCCGGCTATCCCACGCAGTGGTACCCCGAAAAAACCTGGCGCGGCCAGTGCGGGGTATCCTTCCCGTACAACATTTTCGTGACCGACGTGCAAAAGGTGCCGGATACGGATGACGGCAAATCGGCCCTGTACGACTGGTCTGTGATTAACCAGACTCCGCTGTGGCTCAAAGGCATCACCGTGCGGGTATACACCCGGGGGAAAACCACCGGGACGTGGAACCTGGTGGCAACGTATGCCAACGTGGACATCCCCCCGTTCTACCAGTTTGACGACGACAGACCCGTGGTATCAAGAAACAACAAAGACATAGCGCATCAGAGAATGGGCAACTGGGTGGCGGCGAAACCCAATCATCTCACATACGTGCCCAAACCGGCCGAAGATTACGACGTGATAGTTACGGCCAACGTCAACCTGAACATCCAGGGTGGCCATTTATCCTTTCCTTCGGCTGTCATCGATTACGGAATGACGGCCACATACGGGAGCAAGAAGCTCTATGGCGCCATAGCGCCGCCCGGGTTGCCCCCGGGGGAAACGAAAGAAATGTGGGACAGGGCTTCGTCCATTTTAGGCGTATCCCTGCCCCGGGGCTACAACGAAAACATAGATCGGGCCTCCGACACGGGCGCTCCGCCGCCCGGAGGCGGAGGCGGCGGTGGTGGCGGCGGGGAACCGCCGGTACTACCCGGCAACCTTGCGGTTACCAGGGTAGAGTATGACGGCTCGCGTATAACCGGCTACTTCCGTTCTACTTTTCCCGTTGGCGGTAAAGTGAATATCCGTTTCTACAAGCAGGACAAAAACGGCAATATATCATATGTTGCAGGCGTAATGGATCGCTTGATTGAGCCAAACAGCGATTTTGTTGAATCAATTCCTGCTTTTAACCTGACGAATTACATCATCATAGCCTCAATTGACTACAGCTATTCCGGCGGCACCTGGCAGAAAGAACAGTACCGGCGGAATGACGGCACAAGCCAGGAAGAAACTACTTACGAGGACAATAAGGCCTCAACGGGGAAGGATGAGGAACCGCCAAAACCGCCGGAAAAGAGCTTTACCATCGATAAAGCCACGGGCTATTACTGGCCCGTGAAATGGGAAAAGACGCCCAGATACCGTACCGAAAAAAGGCGGGTCTGGCAGGATGACTGGCAGGAGGTGCCGGTTAACTTCGCGCCGGAACCGAAGATACGCGTGAGGCTAAGACCCGACGGGGATAACTGGGAGCAGTTGCCGGACGGCAGATGGGTACAAAGGTGACAAAAACGGGCGGGGGCATATGACTGTGAAGTATTTATCGCTCTAACGGGCGACGCCCCTTTCATCCCACGGGATAAGCCCGTGGGTTTTCAGGGGCGGATTTCTATAAAGATTTGAAAGGGGGAATTTCTGTTGCTCCGGCTTAAGTCCAAAAGAACAGCTCTGGGGCTGTTGGCGGCGCTAATTTTTAGCCTCCCGGCGTGGGCTGGCGCCGGTACACCGGAATGGCAAGTAATTAACGGGCAACAGGTTTACGGTTGCTGGGTTGATGTCGGCGGGACCCCGGCTTTTGTTGTTTACGACCCATCAACAGGAAAGCCCGTCAAGGACGCCGGCGGGCAGGGCAGGGCCTGGATTAACTATGGCAAGTACGTTGAGGAAGAGGAACAGGTTTTGGACGGTTATGATATTGCAACCTGGGCCGACCTTGACGAGGGCAAGCAAGAGATCAACTTAGAACCCGTGGAAGGGCCGATCTGTTTAAACGGCTTATCTCGCGACAGTTCCAACGGGGCGCAAACCAACGCCAATACGCCCTGGCCATATCAAATTGCGGAGGATAAGACGGCAGTCGTTAAATTCAGAAACGATACCCGGGCCGCCGTCGACGTGAATGGCGGCGATAACAACAGAGGTAATGGGGGATTTACCATCGCGCCCCGGAGCGAGATCTGGGTCAAGACACCCTGGCCGGCCGTGACCGGCACCGGAACCATGGCCGATGCCGCCCAGCTGAGCCAGGCCTGGCAGGGGGAATATCATATGACAGCCATCCATGACCCCTTCGCTTATACAGAAACAATCCCGGCCTACTCCATGCCGGTGGCGATATTATACAGAGATAAAGGGACGATCTGGGACCGGGGCAACTCCTACGACGGCAATCGCAAAGGGCCGTTCTATGCCTATTCAGAGAGCGGTATGTACGTGGAACCTACGGTAAACATACCCTGGATTGACCTGTGGCGCACCTGGAGCAGGGATGAAAACGTGGAGGCTGGCATGGAGTTGTGGGGGGAAGACTGGCGCAGGTGGATCCTCGAACGCTTGCCCTGGAGCCCGTCCGGACCCGGTTTGCTTGTGGCCGAACCCGCCTTTGCCCGGAAGTACACCTTTATCCCTTCCCCGGATAACCCTAACAAAGGTGAGCTGCGTACAGACGTGGTGCCAGGGTACAGGATAAGCGCACCAGGTGCTGAAAGCATTACCGGGGAAATCAGCATAACGTCTCGCAATACTGTAAGCCTTACATTAAAGAACGGCACGCCATTTGCTGTGTCAGGGAATCTGGGGGCGGTAATAATAGACTATACCTATCGGGATTATGACCCGGATACGGGCGATTATAGAGAGTTTTCCGACAGGGAAGTTAAGGAGGTGCCGTTCGTAACTTTGCCGCCCTTCGGCAGTACAAGTATGGAATTTAGTATTACGTACCGATTGTTGGATATAAACATTACCGAGGCGAGCTTTACCAAAACTTACTACCAACCAAAGCCTTATAAATACATTACGACCCACGGCACTTTCGATACCAGGGATTACGTTAACCGCGGGAATTATATCCTGGGTTACTCCCCCACTTTCGGGGTACGCACTGGCGTTTACCCGGCGGAATTTTTTCCGGTCTTCCCCCGGGTGCCGGATAAAGTAGTTTTTGATTTTTGGTACATCAGTGGAAGTGGGACCCAGTGGAAAATCGGTCCAGCAAGTTAACAAGGTCGGCTGGGATCCTGCGACACGGGCCGTGAGCGTTGCAAGATAGCGAAGCAGGAAGAGAATTACCATCGTTGATCGGGGCCGGATGCCTTTTCCCCAAGGGCGTCCGGTTTTCCTGTTGGGGCTGAGCCTCCCCATGGCTAAAGCCAGGGGCTACCGCGCCGGGAAAGGTTTGGTGTCAACCCGGCATTTGCCGGGAAGGCCCGGTCCATAGACGTCTACTACTTCACCATGCGGCTACGCAGATACGTGAATGCTGTAGGATGAGTATACACATCTGTTCCCCCTTATTCTGTTGATGTGGCAATTACCATTATAAGGGGAGCGCTGTGGATACTCAACCACCTGGGGGGCAAGGCCGGGTGGCTGATTTATATCCCAGTTAGTTCCAATCTGTCAACCTATATCCAATGTAGCACAGGCCAGGGGTTTCCGCGGGAAGTGGTTCGGGTGTTAACTGGAACGAAAAAGATAGGTGTGGAAAAAGTGGTGAGGAAACAAGATGTGCTATCTTAAAAAATTGCTGAGCATATTTTTATTAGGTTCTTTATTCTTTTTTTCCTTGGGAATTTCACTTAATGTCGCATCCATTCAAACTCAAACTATCTTTCACAATCGAGCGTATGAAACCATCTCCTCTTGTATTGACTTGTGTCTTTTTATAAGCCTTACTTTCTTATTTATTTCGTTATGGTTGGGCATTGTTATGGTTTATTTAAAGTATTGCAGGAATACTGCCAAGCAATAATGAAATTATCTCAAGCAGATATTTCACAAGGAGAACTTCCACTTGAACATATGCTATTGCCAGCGAAAGAGACAATATCAATGAAAACAGATAGGTTTCATATCGCCAGGAAAGGTAAACATTGAGCAAGCTAAATATATTTAAAAGCAGTTGTAGGAATTTGAAGGCATCGTTGCTTGATAATGTAGAAGAAATATCACGAATACTTTTCATGACCTGCAAAAAGGTTGAAGGAGAAATAAGCAGATCAATTAGTGATGCTTTAAGCACTGTTTCTTGTATATGAGGAGGTGGGATATAAAATGGCAAAGAAGCTTCAGCGAGCATCCCATACAACTGATTCGCTAAAAAACCATAAATAGCGCCCATTTCGTTTGTGAATATAAAAAGAGCGATGGCAACAAAAAGAGGCACAAGGGGGTCTTTCTCTGTTTTTATCTTTTTCCTCCGGAGGTAATTGTCATGGTTAATTTACAATTAACAACAACGATTGTAATGTCGATAAGTTACATTGCTCTGTTTATTTTACGGTTGACAAAAGACCTTGCTCTATTCAAAACCGGGATTTGGGTTTACGTGTTTTTCTGGACCCTTGTGGTTTACTGGACAAGTTACATATGCTTTTGGGTATTGGCAATATATAGTGGTATTGTATACCGTCGGGAAATTTTGAAGTTTGTGAATACATGTTGTATGTTTCGGATGCAAAGGAGTATTCAATGCAGTATGATAAATTCATGGCTAACCTTCATGTTCACATGCTTTTGGCTGCCTGCATTGGTTCCTTTCGCCTCATTAAAAATCTCAGTTACAATTGGACTGCTGGCGGCTATTATCTCATTTTCCTTACCGCTGCTTTTGAATCCTGCTACCGATAATAGATCTTCTTCACCATAATTCGACTCAATTCGAGATCGGTTACTGGCTTGGCATCTTCTTGCTATGCCTTGTCCTGGACGTGGACGACTTTATCACTCTTTTCGGCAATACCTGTACGGCAGTTTCGTGCCGCCGGAGAGACAGAGACACTGGAGGCGGTTTAAATGCCTCAACTGCGGCGTAGAGTTTTTAACCAAAATGCGGAACGAAAGTTCTGCAGCAAAACCTGCGCGGCGGCATGGAACAATAAAAGCAGGGCCGGAAAGAGAGCATGATAAGCCGGGTACCTTTTCCACGGCGTACCCGTTGCTGGCGTTGAATTTCGTGCTGGTGCAGGTAGCCGGGACGGCGTTCTTCGGAGAACCATTCACTGCGGCGAAGGGGGTAGGGCTGGTGTTGATTGTGGCCGGAGTGTGGGCGATACAAGGGGGGAGCAAGAACTGATGGAATCGGACGGTGCTGTTCTGCAAAAACTCGCTTCCTTGGCGTTATCCGAAAATCCGAAGATGCGCTGGCATGCGGTGCGCCACCCAGGGTGCCCGGAATACCTGGCGCTCTTTCTGGTGGACGATCCCGACCCCCAGGTACGGCTGGGGGCGCTGTGCCGGCTGGTTCTGTGCGGGGAAGTGGACAGCAGGACGGCCGGGAAGATGGCGGGGCCAGGTGTGCAGTTTGATGCTCTGCTGGGGTTGTTCGGGCCGGTGAGCAGGTAGTTTACCAAAGGCCGGGTGCTTCTTTCGGGGGTGTCCGGTTTTTATTTCACGAAAACTTTTGTTACGGGTTGGTTAAAAAGCGGGAACGTCTCCCGTTTTTGCCGCGTCCGGCACCAGGTCCAGTTTAACCTGTAACCCCAAATTTTTAGCTATTTTTTCAAGCGAACGCAGAGAAGGTAAGTGCTTCCCGCTCTCCAATCGAGCTATGACCGATTGCGGAACCCCAGCCCTGCGGGCCAATTCTTGCTGGGTGAGGTTTAAGTCCAGGCGCAGTTTGATTAAGGCGCGGGCAACTTGGTAGTTAAGCTCGCCCTCTTCCCAGGCTTGACAAAAGGTTGGGTCTTTTAGTTGCTCTTTCAGATGTTCCCTAAACGTGGTCATTTTTTAAGCCTCCTTCCATTGTCTTAGTCGTTCGGCGGCCAACCGGATGTCTTTAAGAGGGATTCGTTGGCCCTTTTTGGTTATTGCGTGGAGCAGAACTATTTTGCCTTTTCCGTGGCCGAAGAAGATGCGGAAGGTGTTTCTGTTTCCTTGAACCCTTAATTCCCAGAGGGAGGGCTCTCCGGTAATGTTTTTGACATGGGGCTGGCCGAGCCGGGGCCAAAACTCTTCGAGCAGGGAAAAGCCGCGAAAAATGCGGCTTTTGTCCTTTGCCGATAAAGCATTAATGAAATCCTTGACTGGTTCTTTCCCGCTTGAAAGATGGAAATATTCAATTTCAACCATTATTTTATCCTCCAAAATTATTATAGCAAATCTGCTATAACAGTCAATAGGAGCGACGGGGCTCCGGTGGAAGTGGTCCGGGTGCCTGGGGAAGGTTGCAGGCGATGGGAATGGTTACCGGGAAGGGGTTAACGCCCCGACAAGATTAGACAGTGTTCCCCTTGCAATTGGTTCCATCTTCTGAAATAATTTTTAAAAACGTTATGGGGGCAAGAGCAATGATAGTAAGATTTCCGGTGGTACTGGACAATGGTCGGGTGATTAACGGTAACGAAAAGCCTTTTGAGTTCGGAGACGGCCAAAGACACAATGGTACCGATGCGGATGGAAATCGGGTAACCAATATAGTCGGATTTGATGGCGAGTATTTGCTTAAATGGTGCCCTCATTGCGAGGAAGTAAAAATAAGCCTGGACTTCGGCCCCGAAGGCAGGCCGGATTCCGACCAATTGCATAGGCGCGATCAGAGTTGGTGTCTGGTGTGCAGGAGACCATAAAAAGATCCAGAAAAAAGATCTAGATTAAGGAAAAAAGAGACGATCCCGCTATTTGATCGCAAATGATCAAAAATGATCCCAGGTAATCTTAAACCGGATTTGCGATACCCCGCTCCTGTAGAATATTATAGATGCGGGGTGTTTTTATTTATGAGTCTTGGGCAGTACAAGCCAATTGTTAAATGGGCAGGTGGCAAATCTAAAGTAGTTAAACAACTCTCTCAATACTTGCCTTTAGAATTTAACAACTATCACGAGCCTTTTGTGGGTAGCGGAGCACTGTTCTTTTATCTTTTTCCAGCATTGAAATCAAGAAATGCCAAAGCCTTTCTCTCTGACCTCGTTGAGGAGCTTATAAATTTATATAAAGTTGTCAGGGACAATGTTTCAATGTTAATAAACATATCAAAAAAGCATATATATAATGAGGATTACTATTACACGATTAGGCAAACAGATCCTTCTAAATTGTCGGACATAGAACGAGCATCCAGAATTCTTTACTTAAACAAAACGTGCTTTAATGGACTTTACAGGGTCAACAGCAAGGGCCAATTCAATGTTTCATTCGGCTGTTATGAGAACCCCAGAATCGTGGATGAGGAAGCATTGAGAAATGCCAGCATTGCCTTTAAGTGCGCCGAGCTTATGGCGGGAGACTTCCAGTTGGTTCTGGATAACGCCCGGCCAGGTGATTTTGTCTACCTGGACCCGCCCTACGTTCCTCTGTCCGCTACGGCTAATTTCACTGGATATACACGGGGATCTTTCGGCAAAAAAGAGCACGAGCGATTGAGGGAGGTGTTTCATGAACTGGCCGCCCGGGGTTGTTATATCATGTTGAGTAATTCCAACACCGATTTTGTCCGGAAGCTTTATTCCGGCTGCAACATTAAAACCATTAGCGCGGCCAGGGCAATTAATTCAGACCCCACAAAACGGGGGAAAATAAAGGAATTGGTAATCCTATCATACCCTGACGAGTGCTGCAGCTGTTACGCTGAACAAAATACGACAGTTCTATAAACGCAATGGCATCCCGGCCTTTCGGCCGGATTTCTTCTTTTTTAGGCTCATTTTAAAAAGGAGAGTGATCACATGCTGGCAACCGAACCAATCGCCAAACCGGCCGTACTGGCCATCGACGTGGGGTACGGGTATACAAAGGCAATTTCTTCCCTTGGCAAAAAAATCATCTTTCCTTCGGTCATCGCTCCAGCCAGGGAACTGGCACTTGAAGCATTTCAAGGTGTAAACTTGCGGGATACAAATGTAGGCCACCTGGTGAAAATTATCCGGGGAACTGAAGGTGGCCCGGAGGAAGCCTACTTCGTCGGCGACCTGGCGCTCAGGGAAGGTGAAAATGTCCAGCACACCCTGGACCGGAACAAGCACGAGCATCCGATGCACGACGTGGTACTGCTCACCGCCGCAGCTCTGTGCTGGGATTGGCCGCGCAGGCCGGCACTCTGGTCCTCCGGAAGCGTAAGACCCAAGCTGGTGGTTGGCCTGCCGGCTGGCGACTGGAGCAAAGGCCATGAAAAACTGGCCCGTCATATGGCCGGCCTGGCCGGCTGGGTGTCCGTCGATGGAAGCGAACCGGTTTGGATTTCCTTCAACTATCCACTTGTCTACCCCCAGGGCGCCGCCGCCCTGTTGACCGCCCCTGATTTGCCGGAGGATGGTGTGACGGCGCTGGTGGACGTGGGCCGGAAGACGACCGACTGCGTGGCAGTAAAGATAGAGAACGGGGTATCCACCGGATTGGAAAAGACCATGTGCGGCAGTGTAAACCTTGGCGCGTCCGCCCTGGAAAAGGCCGTAGCGGAGAGCTTTAAGAACAAAACGGGTACGCTCCTGCCCCATGCCCAAGCGCTGGAGGCCATGCGCACCGGGTACGTCTGGTACCGCGGAGAGAGAATTGAGCTGACCGGGGAAATCGAAAAGGCCAAGAAGCAAACCGCCAGGGCAATCGCCGATGAAGTATTCAAGCTTTGGGGCAGTCGTGGGGAATTCGTGCGCAAGGTATACCTGGCCGGCGGCGGGGCGGAGGCGCTACCCCTGCTGCGGGAGCTTTTCCCGGCGGCGCAAATCCTGCCGGACGCCCAGTGGGCCAACGCCAGAGGTTTTTTGAAAGCTGGCGGGGCGTAATAAGTACCGGTAAGCGTGAAGCCATATCGCATAAAGAAAAAGACAACAAAACGGTGAACATTTACCGGTACAACAAGAGTGAAAGACCGTAATATGTACCGGTATATATCAGGCCGCATTGAATAAAGGAAACCGCAGTAAATCAGTGAATAAATACCGGTATGTTGAACATGAAGGGCAACAACTCAAACCAAAATTACCGGCAACGGAGGGGTATGTGTGGCGAATAAAACCTTACGGCGACTGGAATTGCGGTTACCGGTAAACCATCCGGTATGGTTATATCCCCCGGGGCAGCGGGCGGCCAGGATCAGAGAGTGGATCGACCTGGCCCTGCGTTTGGAAGAGCGCCTGGCGCGAATTGAAGAAAAACTGGACGCCCTGGCGGCGGGCGGGATTACCGCCCCGGCGCCCGCGCCGGTGGAGTCGGAAAAACAAAAATCAAAACCACGTATCGACCCAGCGATATTCCTGAAGCTTTAATTCTTAGGGGAAGGGATATCCTATTGGAAATTTTTGATGAAAGGTCGGTGTTGGTATGTTCGAACCGGCATACGTCCGCCTGGCGCAGGCCGTCATAATCCAGGCCGTAAAAGACGCGGTTAATCCAATCAGGGTGAACGACCGTGACTATTCCGCCAGGCATATCAAAGGCGACGCTCGAAAATTTATCCGGAAGGCTGTTCGGGAGGACGGCTACGAGCGCGGCATATTCGAGCTGGCGGGCGTGGACCCCCGGCGGGTCCTGGCGCATCTAGAAGAAAGGGTGAAAGTGCATGTGGATCGCCGTAGACGTGGACAACACCGTGGCAAACACCAACCTGGAACTGGTGCGGATGTTCAAAATATCCCTGAAGAAATACCCGGCCCCGGAGGTGCCGCCGGAATTCTTCTACGGCAGTGAAGGCATGCAACTGTTCCAAAAGGCGGAACCGTTCCCCCGCGCGGCCGAAACGCTGAAGACCCTGGCGGAGCTGGGTTACCGCATAGCCTACATCAGCTCCCGCCCCGGTGACGCCCTTTTTCTCACCGTGCGCTGGCTGCAGAAGCACGGCTTCCCGGCGGACCAGGTGCTGTGCGGCCTGGACAGGCGGGGGAAGGTGGAGGTGGCCACGAAAGAACTGCAGGTCGTGGCGGTTTTCGAGGACGACCCAGTGCTCGCGGCGGCCCTGCTCAACAAAGTGCCGGCGTTGTGGCTGAAAGACTGGCCGTACAACAGGAAGCTGCCCGCCGGGAAGGGCGCGAGATGGAACGCCGGCAGGGTGATCAGGTTCAGGGCCTGGGGCGAGGTGGAAAAGGCGGTGGTCACCAGCAACCCGGACCTGGCGGCCATAACCCGGGGGAAGGGGGAGAGGGAATAGTGCGCACCCTGATCATCACCGAAAAACCGTCCGTGGCCCGGGACATCGCCGGTGTACTGGGCCGTTTCACGTCCAGGGACGGCTACCTGGAAAACGGGCAATACGTCGTCTCCTGGGCCTTCGGCCACCTGGTGGAACTGGCCGAACCGGAAGATTACGACCCGGCGCTGAAAAAATGGGACCTGGCGGCCCTGCCCATCCTGCCGGAGCAGTTCAAACTCAACCCCATCCAAAAAACCAGGAAACAGCTCAACACACTAAAGAAACTGCTGCATTCCGATGACATCGACGCCGTCGTAAACGCCTGCGATGCGGGCAGGGAGGGGGAACTGATCTTCCGCCGCATCTACCTTGTTGCCGGTTGTAAAAAACCGGTCAAGCGCCTGTGGCTTTCGGAGGCCACCCCCTCCGCAATCCGGGAGGCCTTCAAAAAACTCCGTGACGGCCGCGAACTGGACAACCTGGCCACCGCCGCCAGGGTGCGGGCCGAAGCCGACTGGATTGTGGGGATCAACGCCACCCGTGCTTTCTCGGTGAAACACAACACCCTGCTCTCCGTCGGCCGGGCGCAGACTCCCACCCTGGCCCTGGTGGTGCAGCGGGAAAGGGAGATCAGGGCATTCAAACCCCGGCCGTACTGGGAAATCTGGGCCACCTTCCGGAAAGACACCGGCGAAACCTACCGGGGCAAATGGATCCGTGAGAAAACGGACCGGCTGCTCGACAAAGAAGAAGCGGCGGCCGTCGCCCGGGCAATCGGCCCCACCGGCAAAGTTACCCGGGTGGAGCAGAAGGAAGCAAGGGAACAGCCTCCCACCCTGTTCAACCTGAACGACCTGCAAAAAGAAGCAAACAAAAAATACGGCCTCACCGCCCGGCAGGCATTAGACGCGGCCCAGGCCCTGTACGAAAAGCACAAGCTTTTAACCTACCCCCGCACCGACAGCCGGCACCTGACGGAAGCCATCGCCCGGGACACCCTGAAAGAACGCCTGGCCGCACTGGCGGCGGCGCCCGAATACGCCGGCCTGGTCCCGGGAAACCCGCCTGCCCCGGGCGGGCGCTACGTAGACGACGCTAAAGTCACCGACCACCACGCCATCATCCCCACGGCGGTCAAACCGGACCTGTCCGCCCTGGGCAAAAACGAACGCCTGGTCTACGACCTGGTGGCCCGGCGCTTTTTGGCAATCTTCCATCCAGACGCCAGATACGCTGTAACCAGAGTAACCACCGTATCCAACGGAGATACATTCATCTCCAAGGGCCGCGTGGAACTGGACCCGGGCTGGAAGGCGGTATACGGCAAACACGACGACCGGGAAGCCGGAAAGGACGACGAAGAACAGTCGCTGCCGCCCCTGATCGAGGGCGAAGCCGTAGCCGTGCAGAAAGCGGAAACTCCCGAAAAACAAACCAAGCCGCCGGCCCGTTATACCGAAGCCACCCTGCTGGCGGCCATGGAAAACGCCGGCCGCATGTTGGAAGACAAGGAAATGGCCGAAACCCTCAAAGCCGCCGGCGGCATCGGCACCCCGGCCACCCGGGCGGCAATCATTGAAACGCTGATCAAACGGGGGTTTATCGAGCGGCAGAAAAAAGCCCTGGTGCCCACCCGGAAAGGCGAAACGCTCGTAGACCTGGTGCCGGAAGAACTGAAATCGGTGGAACTGACCGCGCGGTGGGAAGACGGGCTGCAGCGTATAGAGGAGGGGCTGGATGACGCCCGGTTGTGGCTGGTCGGCCTCAAAAACTTCACCTGGGAGGTGGTGCAAATGGCCAAAGAGCAGGAAGCGAATGACGGGGTAAAACAACAAAAGGAGGTGCTGGGTAAATGTCCCCTTTGCGGCCGGGACGTGCTGGAATATGCCAAATCCTACGGCTGCAGCGGGTACAAGGACGGCTGCAAATTCGCCGTCTGGAAGGAAATCGCCGGCAAGAAAATCACATCCAACCAGGCAAAAGAACTGTTCCAGAAAGGCCGGACCGGTGTCCTCAAAGGATTCAAATCCAAAGCAGGCAAGAGTTTCGACGCCATATTGACCCTGGGGGAAGACGGCAAAGTCAACTTCGAATTTGCCGACCATGCCGCCCAGGCCCTGGGCAAATGCCCCTTATGTGGCAAGGACATCATCGAGGGGAAAAAAGGTTTCGGCTGTGTTGGTTGGAAGGAAGGATGCAAATTCGTCATCTGGAAAGAAATAGCCGGTAAGAAGATCACAGCCAAACAGGCCCAGGAACTCCTCCAGAAAGGCAAAACCGGCATAATCAAGGGCTTCAAATCCAGGGCCGGCAAGGACTTCAACGCCGCGCTGGTCCTGGGAGAAGGCGGCAAAGTGGAATTTGAATTTGAAAAAAGGGGTGAACCATAATGTCGGCTGTTATCAAACCCGAAGGTTTTATCCAGGAGCAAGAGCGATGGGAGTACCTGTATTTTGCGAAGCGGCGCGGATTTACCGTCCCCGCTAAGGTGGAAAAAGTCACCTTTCCGGACAACCTTGACACTGCCGTGTGGGAATTGGACCTGGGCGGCGGCGTAAGAGGCGTCGTCCCCGCCAGCGAATCCGGCCTGGACGACCAGAGCCTGATGCTCCACTTTGTCGGCCAGCAAATAGCCGTAAAAATCATCAATCTTGATCGCGAAAACGGCATTGCGGCCTGCTCCCGCCGTAAGGCCGTGACGGACGCCGCCGAGAAATTGTTAGCCGCACTGAAGCCGGACATGGTGATCGACGTGATGGTTAAAGCTGTTTTTCCACGTACAAACGAAAAACCTGATCGCCTGATTGTGGACGCCGGCGGCGGCGTGCTGGTGGAACTCACCCGCAGCCAGGCCACAAAAAACCAGACAGCCCGCTTGACCGAGCTTTTCCGTCCCGGTCAGCCCGCAAAGGCAAAGGTTGTGCAGGTGGACGCGCAGACCGGCGTCATCCGGCTGAACATGGCCGACCTGGAAAGCGATCCGTGGGCCGGCCAGTACAAGCGCGGTGACGTGGTGGCCGGCACCGTGCTGGCCCAGCGGGACGGTCTGGTGTTCGTGGAAGTGAAGCCCGGCCTGATGGGAATCGCCTCCGCCCCGCTGCGGGGCTTGCTGCGGAGAGGTGAGCGCGTAGCCGTTATGGTTACGATGTTCGACCCGGCGGCGAAAAAAATGCACCTGCAGATACGCGGCAGATTGGCCTGAACCAGAACCGGAAGGGGAAGGAGACTGGCAGCCGGCATGAGTAAAAATGTTAATTACGCGAAAGGAATTTCCATGGGAGCGGCCCAGTACAGAGGAGGAGACAGCGAATCCATAGATTATACCGGTAGAGCCTTCGAACTTATGGAGATACTGGCTGAAGCTACGGCATTGACTACCGGGGCAGCCGCCACCACATTGTCCTGCCATCGTAAGGTGGCCGGTTCGGCGTTTACCAGTCTATGGTGGTCGGGCATGGTTCGCTGGGTTAATGTGTTTGCCGAAATTGGGGAATATAAAGGGCAGTTTCGTCTTTGGTATCCAGCCGACGCCAGACCGCCGAAGGATGCTCAAGAAGCCTGCCGCCTGGCGGCGCTGGGTCTTTTCTATGCCCTGGCGAAAAACGAAGTACCCGGATTCAAGTGGCGCGTGACTCGAAACGGAAAGAATGGCGTTACGGCGGAAATGCTATTCACTGTCTCCAACAATATATCCCGGTGGGTTATTGACGCCCCCCGCCGGGATGAGAACCCTATTCCAGGTGCTGATGTATATATTTTCCCGACCATCGGGGAAGGAAAAACTCTGACCCCGGTGGGGAAAATGTACACTGCGGACGAATTGCTTTTCACGCCGGGCGAACTGCGCCGGAAAATTTTTCAGAGAACCTCTTGACAGCCGCCTGGCAACCTGCTAATTTTAAATCAATAAAAAAACACATTCTTTAAACCCCCTTGCCTATTCAGAATGTCTTCTTCTGGTACGGGTGGAAGCCCCGGAACGGCCGTCAGCGATGAGCAGGCGGATGCGTTGGCAAGGTGCCATGGGAAAAATTCCTCGCGATGAGCAGGGTGTACTCTCATGGCGGGCGCGTCACGGCGATGAGCAGACGCGCCATATCCTGGTCTCAGCGATGAGCAGAGGCTGGCGGTGGGACCCAACCGACATAGCGGGCAAAGGGGCGCGATCACAGTGATGAGCGGTGATTAGCCCTGCGTGGCCGAGCTGCAGAGGCCCCTGGGGTGAGCGGGTTGATACCCGCAGCGGCGGCGGAGATTTGGACACCCTCCCGAAGACGGCCGTAGTAGCCTCAGAGAAGGTTGTCCAGGTGCGCTCAACACCCAAATACCGAGCTAACCCCCGAGGATATGTGGCCCACATACTTGGGACTATGAGCGGGCCGCCAGGGCGAAAAATAAACGCGGCGGCGGGAAAGGCATGTGGCGGACATGTCCATGGCCCAGCATGGTTAAACTGGGAAGTTCATGAAAAGAAGAAAAAGTGAGGGCATCATTGCGCCCTCATCCAGGGAGAACACTTTGGCAGACGAAAGCAAGAAGCAACCGGCTTGCTCTGTTAAGGTGTTTTTGTCTTTTTTGCAAGCCCTTCCGCGGGCGTTGGAAACCAGCGCCCGCGGGAAAATCCCCGGGCGCTTCTATTTCGCAAGAAAGGAGGCAGTCCGGGAAATGTATGACGGCAAAGACCGGTGGCAAGAAGAAATGGCCCGCATCCGCCGTGCCCGTATCCGTTTTTCCAGGCATTGCTGGAAACGGATCAGGAAAAGAGGCATAACGGCGGAGGAACTGGCCGGCGTAATAAAAAGCGGGGAAATCATCCAGGGCCATGCGCCGGGGATGTACCGGAACAATCCGGATCCCGTGAGAGTAATTATGGGCCGTGGGAATGGTGAACGGATCCTGCACCTGGTTGTGGCGTTGCACGGGAAAACCGTGATTCTGGTCACAGCCTATGAGCCTGACCCGGAAATTTGGGAAAATGATCGCCGGACCCTCAGGCCCCGATAGTAAAAGGAGATGCGAATCGTGGAAAAGCCGCTTGAGTCGTTTGACATCTGCGCGGAATGTCACTTCCCAAAGGCCGAGCTTCGGTTCAGAGAAGAAACGGTGAAAAGAGATGGCGCAGTGCTGCATCTGGAAAGAATTCCTTACTACCATTGCCCGCGCTGCGGGGAAGAAACCTACGACCTTGACGTTGAGGTTTTCGTGGAACGGGCAATCAAGGAGTTCAAGGAGGGAAATGTTGAAGGTCGCGGCACCATTGATGTCGGCGCTGAGTTTCACATTTCTTCCGAACTGGCAGTGCGATAACGCAAAGAAAGCGTAAAAACGAAAACAGGGCCTCCGGCCCGCAGGACCATTCATTTTCAAAGGAGGTGGATGGGCGCGGGTTGGATGGCCCGCAGCCCGGAAAATGAAAGACATGCTGGCAAAATTAGTGAAAGAATCAATGGAATACCCGGCGTTAATCAAGAAAATCGCCGGCGAAATGAACGAACTGGAAGACCAGTTTTTGGTCGAACAGGACCTCGAAAACCGGGAAAAGCTCCGCAACAACATAGGGCATACTGAAAGAGAACTGGAATGTTTGCGCTCCCGCCAGGCGGCCGCCGTGGCCACCATCAACCTGCTCGCCGCCCTCATCGGCGCGGGCAAGGCGGAAGACGCCCAGGTAGTGCTGGCGGCGCTGAGTGGAGGCAAGCCGGAACCGGCGCAGCAAAATGACGGAAGCAAGCCTGCCCAAAAGGCAAAAGATCAAGAAGAGCTGAAAAGCGGCTTGTTTACCATTGATGGGACCAAGCCCGGTAAGAAGGAAGGCACCGTATGGGCTGAAGCAATTGACGCTGATGGCGTTAAATTTAGCATCTGCGCCAAAAACGGCGATGGCAAGGCCCTGACGGAAGCCGTGGGCAAGCAGGCGAAAGTCCGGTATCGTACACTGGGCAAGGATAAGCTCTTCGCCGTAAAAGTGGAGATTGCCGGATAACCCCCGGGATGATATAAACCGGGGGGTGAAAGCGGGTGATCACCGTGGAAAACATGAAAGAAACGGCGGCCACCGGCGAACTGCCGCCGGAGTTGCCGCCGCACTGGTTTCTCTACCTGGTGGAAAGAATGGACCGGATGGAGAACAACCTGCGAAGCGAGTTTCGGCAAGAACTTGGCGGGATCAGGCAAGATGTAAACGAAGTCAGGCAGGAAATGCGCGGTGTATACCGCTGGTCAATCGGCCTTCTGGTGACCATGCTGCTGGGATTCGGCGGCATCATCGCCACATTGGCGGTGACCTTGCGGTAGACGAGTGAAAGGGAAGCCGATGGTAAGTGAAAGAGGAGTGGTAAACACGGTCTCTACGAGATATAATGATCTCGGGGTGATTACCATGGCTATTGCGAGGGAGCATGTCAAGGCCCTTATTGACCGGTTGAGCGATGAACAGGTGCAGGCATTGTGGGTTATTCTTAACTCCATGGCCTGGCCAACTGAAAAGGTTTCACCGGAAGAAGCGGCTGAAATCGAAGAATCGTTTGCCGAAATAGATGCCGGTAAGGGCGTAAAAGCCGAAGATGTCTGGAGGGAACTCGGTGTATAAGATAGTCTTTTCCCCCAAGGCTATTCGGCAACTCAAGTCTTTAGAAAGACAAGTGCGTGAAAGAATCAAAGTGGCGATTGAAAGAAACCTGCGGGTGTTTCCACCCCAAGGTGATGTTCTTAAGCTGGAATACGCGGATAATCGCTTTAGGCTTCGGGTGGGTGACTGGCGTGTGACCTTCCGGTATCGGTTTGAAAACCAGGAGGTTCATATTGCCGAGGTAGTCCATCGGAGCAAAGCATACCGCAGGTAAGAAGATTGGAATACGGCCGCCAAGGCCAGAAAGAGGACGGAAAACAGGACATTCATGTCCTAACCGTCCTCTTTTTGTGTTTTTAAGACCATCAGGGCCTCTCCCGGCCCGAACCATTCTCATGAAAAGGAGGGAATGGGGCGGGCCGGGACGGTCCGCCCCGTAAATATGCCCGCGAAGAGAGTGCAAATAGTGAGCTTGAAGATGGTCAGGGAATCGAGCGTGACATACGACGCCCGGAGAATTAACGGTCCGGAGAGCGTTGTTGCCCTGGTCAGGGACTTTCTGGAGGATGCCGACCGGGAAAAGTGCCTGGCGGTGTATCTGAACACCAAGAACGAACCCAACGCGATCCACGTGGTCAGCGTGGGTACCCTGAATTCTTCCCCAGTGCATCCGCGGGAAGTGTTCAAGGCCGCTCTGCTCTGCAATGCGGCGGCAGTGATCCTGGTTCACAACCACCCGAGCGGCGACCCCACTCCTTCAAGGGAGGACATGGGTTTAACGAAGAAACTGGCCGAAGTGGGAGAGTTGCTCGGGATTGAGCTGCTCGACCACGTTGTGGTCGGCAGAGATGGGGAGTTTGTTTCGTTAAAAGGACGGGGCTTATTGTAGCTTGGCCTACCGGCCCAAACCATTTCCACGGAAAGGAGGGGATGGGGCGGGCCTGTTGGGTCCGTCCCATGAAAGTGAAATTCGACAAGATCAAGCCGGGAGTGCTGTTCCGTACCCCGTGGCACGAGAACCGCTTGTTCTATAAAGTACCGGACCCCCAACCGTGGCCGGAACTCGGTTCCTGCCACGCTTGCGGTACCATTGCCGTATGGAACGCGCGGGCCGTGGACGGAGACCACCTGGTGCACTTTTGCCGGAATGAGGAAGTCATCCCGGTGAAAGTAGAAGGGGGAAGTCAAATACGCCCCCGGCGACGGCAGCTGCTACGGCAGTTTCCAGCCCGGACTTAAAAGGATCAACCTGCACACTCATGACGTTAAAACGTACTTCCACGAGTTAGCGCACGCGGTGCATAACACCATCCGCCCGCTCGTGGGAAGACAGGATCCGGCGCGGGAAGTGGTTGCCGAAACGGTGGCCTGCACGCTCTGCGAGATCTACGGTTACACGGGCTATGCCTGGCATGGGTGGCAGTACATCCAGAGCTACGCCGGCGGTGAACCGCGACAGGCGCTCAGGTTCGTCATGAAAGTGCTTGCCGACGTGGAAGAAGTGCTGGACCGCATCTGGGCGACCGCAGGCAACCAAAACCAGGAAAGGGGAAATGCTGCATGAAGCCGGTTTACAGGGTGTATGAAGCACAGGTTCTCGGTGAAGATACCGTTTCACTGGTGGCCGTATCGGCGCTTCGGGAAATTTCCCTCCGGGAAGAAATAGCCTGGGGGAAACTGCTGATGAAACTGGGCCGCCTGGTGGCGGAAGTTGATTCCCGGAACAAAGCAAGGGAAATGGCCGACTGCGAGGTCTAAGATTAACGGCGGCCCGGTCCGCCCATCACCACAAGGGAGGTGAAGGGGCGGCGCCAGGCGCCGCCCCGGAAAAATGAAAATCAAGATCCCCATTGAAGAAGTGGAAGAAGGTTGCCTTATTAACGGGAAAAAAGTTGTGGATGTCCTGCACAGATTGCACGCCGGGTACGTCCGGCTAACCCTGGAAGGGGGAGACATTCTGGACGGCTACGCGGGCAGGGATATGATTGTAGTCGAACAGTACCGGAAAGGTTCAACACAAATCGCTTAAATTGCCAACAGGAGGGGGATCAGGGATGCATGCCGAGCACCGTTATCCCGATGAAGATTTCATTCCGGTCAAACCATGGCGTCCCTGCCCCATCTGCGGCAAGGGCGACTGGTGCGGATTTACAAGCTTCGGCCTGGTAAGCTGCATGAGGATAGAGGAAGGTTCTTTTAAAACAGTGATTCAAAAAAACGGGAAACCCGCCTACCAGCACTGGCTGGAACCTGGCAGAATAAACCTGCCGGCGCTGATAGAGAGCGACTCGATACCAGCGGCGCAAACCGCACCAGTGGAAGTCCGTGACCGGGTGTACCGGGATTTCCTGCGACTCCTTTACCTGCACCCGCGCCATATGGAAGACCTCCACCGGCGCGGCCTAACGGAAGAGGAAATCCGGAAGAACGGCTACCGTTCGGTCCCCGAAACCGAAGCACCCTGGTCGATCTGCAGGCGCCTGATCCAAATGGGTTATGACCTGGCCGGCATCCCCGGGTTTTACAAGGCCCGGGGGCCGCGAGGCGGCACCTACTGGACCTTCGACCGTCAGCCGGGATATTTTATCCCGGTGCGGGACGAAAAGGGCCGGATCCAGGCCCTGCAGCGGCGCATGGACTTCACTCGGGGCGGGAAGTACAGGCTTTTCAGCGGTCATCAAAGCCGGGGCGGCTGCTCCTGCGGCACCCCGGCCCACGTGGCCAGGCCGGAGGAAGTGAAAGACCGCCGGGTTTGGATCACCGAAGGCCCGCTGAAGGCGGACGTCGCCAGCAAGCACCTGGGCGCCGTCGTGGTGGGCGCGTTGAGCGCCTGCACCTGGCGGCCGGCCATACCGGCCGTCCTGGCGCTTGAAGCAAAAGAAGTAGTAATCGCCCTTGACCGGGATGTGGAAACCAACCCGGAAGTGGCGCGAGCATACCTGACACTGAAAGTGGAACTGAAAAAGCACGGCCTGGCGGTCAGCCGGGCGGTGTGGGAAGAAAAGAAAGGCATCGACGACGCCCTGGCGGCCGGCATTGAAGTGCGGGTCGTGCGGGTATAAGAAAGCCTATAAATCACGAATTAAGGAGATGGTATAAATGCCAGATTCAGTGAAAAGAATAGCGGCGGAGGAAGC
>NZ_WHYR01000288.1 GCF_009428905.1 Desulfofundulus thermobenzoicus
CCTCCTTAACAATTTGCATTTTTTGCTCTGGTGAGTACTTTTTTCTAGTCATTCAGGACTACCCCCCTACTGCATAATGTAACAGATTTAAGTCAAACTGTCCAATACAGTTAGGGGGCTTGAGTGCTCATAGGTAGGCTTCGCACTAAAATCAAGGTTTTTGGAGATCGAGAGGATTTTAGTGTTTCAATTCCTCATAGGTAGGCTTCGCACTTCGTAAATAGAATAACCCCAAGGCTATCATACCAGTTTC
>NZ_WHYR01000289.1 GCF_009428905.1 Desulfofundulus thermobenzoicus
TGGGGCAGAATCCGCTCGTAGTAATCCAGACATTCCGGATTGGCCAGGGCGTCCCGGTTGGTCACCGGCCGTCCGTTGACGATGTTCGTGACCGCGCTCTCCACTTTCTTCATGTTCAGGGTGTAGGTGTAAGCGGTATAATAAAACGGATGAATTTCGGTCAATAAAAACGGATGATTTTTACCATCTCCTCTCAGCCAGCAGGTATAATTACTGGTTGACAGGGGGTGGAATAAAAATTGACGAGGTGGAA
>NZ_WHYR01000290.1 GCF_009428905.1 Desulfofundulus thermobenzoicus
TGGGCGGTATTCCAGTCGCCCTACGGGCTCCTTCCATACCACCCAGAACGATATTATGTTCATTAACTGGAAAAAATCGTCCAAAATTATTGGCCATTTTTTATCCAAAATTATTGACCGTTCACACGCCCCAGGTTTCACCGCCAAAATCTCCTGGTCCAAACGAATTCTGTCGGACAAAAATGCCTTTTTCACTGGCTGGTCAGGGAAAGCATGGATCGGTTTGGTTTGTCTTTCGAGGAAGCCAGGTCC
>NZ_WHYR01000291.1 GCF_009428905.1 Desulfofundulus thermobenzoicus
GGGCGGTATTCCAGTCGCCCTACGGGCTCCTTCCATACCACCCAGAACGATATTATGTTCATTAACTGGAAAAAATCGTCCAAAATTATTGGCCATTTTTTATCCAAAATTATTGACCGTTCACACTGCTCCCCTTATTGACATGTTCCTGGTGAGCCCTTGAGGTTAACCTTAATCAAAGTGGCGCCGTCAGGGAAGTCTTGACGGCCGGGGTCCCCGCGTGTGGTACAATTGAGTGACCGGCGGGGCAC
>NZ_WHYR01000292.1 GCF_009428905.1 Desulfofundulus thermobenzoicus
TATCGGTGTAGAGCCGTGCCCAGCCATAGCTGCTGGCGCAGTCCACTCCGACCTGGACGTATACTTTTCCGATCCCGGCCAGGCGGCCGATAAGCTTTCCGTCCTGGCTCATGAGGTAGCCTGGTACAGGGGCATGCACGTGTCGGTGCTGGCAGGCCTCCTTGTCTAACTCCCAGGCCGTTTTCTCCTGGGGAGGCTGCAGGGAGTCAATCCATTTCAGGCGTTCGCGCCTGGTATTGAGGCCGTTT
>NZ_WHYR01000293.1 GCF_009428905.1 Desulfofundulus thermobenzoicus
AAAATGCTCTATACCGATAACGGGAAGGTTTACCGGTGCGGGCAACTGGCTTTTATTTGCGCTTCCCTGGGGTGCTCTTTGCTCCATACCCAGCCATTTTCTCCGGCGGCAAAGGGTTATGGAGAGTTAACCGTTATGTAGAGTCAGGCGTTAATTTTTCGATAAATAAAGCATTTATGGTTGACTTCCTCCACATAATCCTTCAATCTTAAGATGGTTCTTACAACCAAAAACTAA
>NZ_WHYR01000294.1 GCF_009428905.1 Desulfofundulus thermobenzoicus
TTGCTGGAGTGGTTACAGAATTTAGGGAAATAAATATCGTTATGTAGAGCCGATCCGGTTTTGATTCAATATCTTAACCTGTTTCAGGGGTTGGCTCTACATAAACTTTTACTCTCCATAACCCTTTTTATGTGGAGCTCCACATAAAAAGGGGAAAATTGAAAGATTTTTTCTCACCGTCCGGACACGCTTTTTAAGCCGCCTGGATGTTAACGAACTCAAGTCCTTAGAGGAGTT
>NZ_WHYR01000295.1 GCF_009428905.1 Desulfofundulus thermobenzoicus
AAAATGCTCTATACCGATAACGGGAAGGTTTACCGGTGCGGGCAACTGGCTTTTATTTGCGCTTCCCTGGGGTGCTCTTTGCTCCATACCCAGCCATTTTCTCCGGCGGCAAAGGGTTATGGAGAGTAAAAGTTTATGTAGAGCCAACCCCTGAAACAGGTTAAGATATTGAATCAAAACCGGATCGGCTCTACATAACGATATTTATTTCCCTAAATTCTGTAACCACTCCAGCAA
>NZ_WHYR01000296.1 GCF_009428905.1 Desulfofundulus thermobenzoicus
TTAGTTTTTGGTTGTAAGAACCATCTTAAGATTGAAGGATTATGTGGAGGAAGTCAACCATAAATGCTTTATTTATCGAAAAATTAACGCCTGACTCTACATAACGGTTAACTCTCCATAACCCTTTTTATGTGGAGCTCCACATAAAAAGGGGAAAATTGAAAGATTTTTTCTCACCGTCCGGACACGCTTTTTAAGCCGCCTGGATGTTAACGAACTCAAGTCCTTAGAGGAGTTCCGGACACGCTTTTTAAGCCGCCTGGATGTTAACGAACTCAAGTCCTTAGAGGAGTT
>NZ_WHYR01000029.1 GCF_009428905.1 Desulfofundulus thermobenzoicus
GGGGCGGCGGCGGTCATGCCCCTGGGTGCACCCATCGGCAGCAACCGGGGGCTGCGGACAAAGGAACTGATCCGCATTTTAATCGAGGAAATACCGCTGCCCATTATTGTGGATGCCGGCATCGGGCGGCCATCCGAGGCGGCCGAGGCCATGGAGATGGGTGCCGCCGCGGTGCTGGTGAACACGGCCATTGCCACCGCCGGTGACCCGGTGGCCATGGGCCGGGCCTTTGGGTTGGCCGTGGAAGCCGGCCGGGCGGCCCACCTGGCCGGGCCGGGCGAGGTGCAGCAGTACGCCCGGGCTTCATCGCCCCTGACCGGCTTTTTAAGGGATGAAAATTTAACCGCATCCTGAATCACCGGAGGAGATCCGGGGTTTACTGCGGCCGCACCGGCCCATTACCTGCGGCAGTGGAAATCCGCCCACCCCTGTGGCAACGGTGCAGTTTACCGGGTGCCCGGGCAGCTTCAGTTACGGCAGCGGGTTTTATAAGCGTATGGGTGCGGGTATTTGTTAAGCACCTGCTTAACCGGCGGTCTGTGATGTATTTTAGTTACCTGTTTGAAAGGAAGCGAATTCCATGAGTTTCTACGAAGTCTACCGGCAATATCAGGACTTTGACTTTGCAGGCTTTTTTTCCTCTGTCACCGGTAGGGATGTGCTGCGGGTTTTGGGCAAGGACCGTCTAAAGCCCCTGGACTACCTGACGCTCCTCTCTCCGGCGGCGGAACCATATCTGGAGGAGATGGCCCAGAAGGCCCACCGCCTGACGGTCCAGCACTTCGGGCGCACCATCCTGCTTTATACACCTCTTTATCTATCCAACTACTGCGTCAACCGGTGCGTTTACTGCGGCTTTCATGCGGGGAATGAACTGGAGCGCAGAAAACTTTCGCCGTCTGAAGTGGAGGCAGAAGCCAGGGTCATTGCCGCCACCGGGTTGAAGCACATTCTCATTTTAACCGGTGAATCCCGGAAAGATTCCCCGGTGTCCTATATTAAAGAATGCGTACAGGTATTGAAAAAATATTTCACCGCCATCTGTATTGAAATTTATCCCTTGAAGGAAGAGGAATACGCCGAACTAATCGCCGCCGGGGTGGACGGCCTGACCATGTACCAGGAAGTATATGATGAAAAGGTTTACGCCCGGCTGCATCCCCCCGGGCCCAAGCGAAACTACCGCTTCCGCCTGGATGCCCCCGAGCGGGGTTGCCGGGCCGGCATGCGGGAGGTGAACGTGGGTGCGTTGCTGGGCCTGAATGAATGGCGCCGGGAGGCCTTTTTCACCGGCCTGCACGCCGACTATCTGCAGAACCGCTTCCCGGAGGTGGAGGTAAGCATTTCGCCGCCGCGCATGAGGCCCCAGCTGGGCGGTTTCTCACCCCCGGTGGAGGTCACCGACCGCAACCTGGTGCAGTACATGGTGGCCTTCCGCCTGTTCATGCCCCGGGGAGGCATTACCATTTCCACCCGGGAAAGGGCCTGGCTGCGGGATCGCCTGGTAAAACTGGGCGCCACCCGCATGTCGGCCGGTTCCTGCACCGCCGTGGGCGGGCGCATTGCGGAATCACCGGTCACCGGCCAGTTTGAAATATCCGATGAACGGGATGTGGCCGCCATGGCCAGAATGCTTTATGAACAGGGTTACCAGCCGGTGTATAAAAACTGGCAGTATCTTTAAGAAACAGGAGTGGGTAGTTTGAACGCCTTTGAGACGACCCTGGCGGCCACCCTGGGGCCGGAAAACCTGGCCCGCATTCAGCAGGTGAAGGTGGGCATTGCCGGAGCCGGCGGCCTGGGTTCCAATTGTGCCGCTTTCCTGGTGCGCACCGGTTTTAAAAGGCTCAAGATTGTGGATTTTGACCGGGTGGAGGCCGGCAATCTGAATCGCCAGTTTTTCTTTGCCGGCCAGGTGGGTCTGTTAAAGGTGGAGGCCCTGGCCGAAAACCTGCGCCGCATAAACCCCGACCTGTTCATCGAGTCGCTGGCACTAAGGATTGAAAAGGACAATGTGGCCGGCCTGTTTGACGACTGCCCGGTGGTGGTGGAAGCCCTGGACCGGCCGGAGTACAAAAAACTGGTGGTGGAGACCTGCCTGGGATTGGATAAACTGGTGGTGGCTGCTTCCGGCCTGGCCGGGTGGGGGCGCAGCGACGGGATTGTCATCCACCGGGTGAAGGAAAATTTCTTCCTGGTGGGCGACCTGGTTTCGGAAGCAGGTCCGGACTGCCCGCCCCTGGCGCCGGGTGTGGCCGTGGCCGCCGCCAAGCAGGCCGATCTGGTCCTGAGCCATGTGCTGGGAAAGGGCCTCCAGAGTCAGACCCCTTTGGGGGTAATCCGGGATTCGCAGGGGTAATTCCGGCTTAAGTCCAGTGACAATGACTGACTACCAACGATTAACCTGGGAGGAATGTAAAGGTGGAATACAGCACCCAGATGAATGCTGCCCGGCGGGGGCTCATCACAAAAGAAATGGAGGCCGTGGCCCGTAAGGAAGGGGTGGCGGTGGAAAACCTGCGGGATTTAATTGCCCGGGGCCAGGTGGTCATCCCGGCCAATAAAAATCATAAAACGCTGGACCCCTGCGGCATCGGCCGGGGCCTGCGTACCAAGATCAACGTCAATCTGGGCGTTTCCAAGGACTGCTGCCATGGGGAAACCGAACTGGAAAAGGCCCGGGTGGCCATAGAGTTAAAGGCCGATGCCATTATGGATTTAAGCTGTTACGGCAAAACGGCGGAATTCAGACGCCGGCTCATAACCATGTCTTCCGTGGCCGTGGGAACGGTGCCGGTTTATGATGCCGTGGGCTATTATGACAAGGATTTAAGGGAGATCACTCCGGAAGAGTTCCTGGGGGTGGTAGAAAAACACGCCGCCGACGGGGTGGATTTCATGACCATTCATGCGGGCGTCAACCGGGAAACGGCAGCCCGGTTCAAAAAAACGCCACGCTTGACCAACATCGTTTCCCGGGGGGGAGCGCTGCTCTTTGCCTGGATGGAATTAAACGGCCGGGAAAACCCCTTTTATGAGTATTTCGATGACTTGCTGGAAATCTGCCGCCGTTACGACGTGACCATCAGCCTGGGGGATGCCTGCCGCCCGGGCTGTCTGAAGGATGCCACCGACGCCGCCCAGATTCAGGAACTCATTACCCTGGGCGAGTTAACCAGAAGGGCCTGGGAAAAGGATGTGCAGGTGATGATCGAGGGGCCCGGACACATGCCTCTAAATGAGATTGGCCCGAACATGCTCCTGGAAAAGAAGTTGTGCCACGGGGCGCCCTTTTACGTTCTGGGCCCCCTGGTGACCGATATCGCCCCCGGATACGACCATATCACCAGCGCCATCGGCGGGGCCATTGCGGCGGCCCATGGTGCCGACTTCCTGTGCTACGTCACCCCGGCCGAACACCTGCGCCTGCCCACCCTGGAGGATATGAAGGAGGGCATCATTGCCTCCCGCATTGCCGCCCATGCCGCCGACATTGCCAAGGGCATACCCGGCGCCCGGCAGTGGGACGACGCCATGAGTGAGGCCAGGCGCAAACTGGACTGGGAAAAAATGTTCCAGCTGGCCATTGATCCGGAGAAGGCCAGGCGCTACCGTGAAGAGTCCCGGCCGGAAAAGGAGGACAGCTGCACCATGTGTGGCGAGATGTGTGCCGTGCGCAACATGAACCGGGTGATGGGGGATCCGGGGCCTGTTTAACAAAAAGGATACCACTTTGGACAACGCGGTATCCTGCCTGTGGCAGCAGTTTTAATGAACTGCTGCGGCCGTTTTATCCCGTAATGTCGCTCAGCTTTAAATCCCGGGTGTCCATGGGGGTTTTTAAATCCCTGTCGTGGGTAAAGCCCACCTGCAGACGCCCGCGGTAAATACTTTCGCCCAGGCCGTCCTGGTTGAGTCTGGTGATATAGATATTGTTTTCATGGTCCACGCCCACCAGACGGTACTTGGCCCCCGGAGGTGATATGACCCGCCAGCTGCCGTTCCCTTCCCGTATATTTACGGTGTTATTGGCCAGGTCATCGTAAATCAGGCAGTCCCGGTCAAACATGGTGGTGATGCGTCCGATGCGGCTGGTGTTTAACGGGATGCGGGCCAGGGTGTGGTTGGCATCGGTACGATAGATGTGGTAAGTATCCCGGCCGGTTTTTACCTGTATATAAATGACATTGGTAGCCGTAGAAAAGGCTACGTCGGTAATCTTGCTGCCGGCAGGCAACTTGCTGATGGTGGTGGATACTTCATGCATTCCTTCCTGGGGGAACAGCTGGGTCAGGGTGGCATAGGTATAGCCGGAAACACTCTGGTAAAGACCCATCAAGGCCAGATCCCGGTCATCCAGCCACTTGAAATAGGAAACCTGTTTGTCTTTCATCTCTACGGTACGAACCAGTTTTTTATTGGGCATGGCATAGATTTCCACCCGGTCCGTTTTGACCAGGGCCATATAGCGGTGGTCCCGGGAGTAGTAGACTTTCCCGCTGGTTACGGTGTCCGATTCCCCGGTGGCACCGCCCACCTGAAAGGAGGAGGCCGGAGCGAGCAACACCTGATCCAGGTAGAAATATATACCCCCCTGTAGCACCAGGGCTGTCGCCAGCCAGACGGCTAATTTAAAGACCTTTCGCACTGGCCGATCCCTCCCCTATTGAACGATAAAGGCAGTGGGGACCATCCGTTCCCCCAGCATATCACAGGGCTTGTTCACCACCCGGCCGTTGTAAAACATGGTGGTGCTGGAACCGCCGTCCAGGTTGGCCGCCACGTAGGCTCCCTGTTCATAGAGGATATTTTGCACATCCAAAAGGGTGGCGCCGATGGAATATCCCGGCTGGCGACCATCCAGCACCAGCAGCAGGATGGTGCCGTCTTTACGCTGGCCGATGGCCGTACGGGGAGCCACACCCCAGCCCCCATCGCCCTTGGTGATGGTTTTGCGTCCGTTGACAATCAGGGGCGGACCGAAGGTAACTCCCTCCGCCACGTGCATTTTTTTCATTTCCTGGACCGTATACTTGCCCGCCACCAGAACTCCCTCCCGGGTCAGGCCCACCAGGTCCACCTGGTCTTTTATTTCTTCACCCACCAGAAACCGGCCGTCGTGAATGATTACCCCATAGGGCAGCCTGCCCGTTCCCGTGCCCTGGGGATCGTAAAAACCACCGGCGTTGATGGCGGCAATGGCGTTATTGTTCAATGCTATGGTGCTTACCGTATCCCCTTTTTCATGCAGGTCCCGGGCGGTGGCCACCTTTACCCGGGTGGGATCGGGCACTTCCAGCAAAAAGCCCTGAAAACGGGTTCCCTTAATGTCCACCAGCCGTAACTGGTCATTATGGCGCCTGGTGGTGAAGCTGAATATATCCTGCCGCACGGAAGGGGTGTCGCTTTCATTGCCCAGAATAGATGAGATTTCTTCAGCGGAAAGAAGCCAGGTGATATATTGGGGGTGGCGCGAATTCAACACGGCACCCACCACACTGCGCTTTATGTTGTTAAAGGGACCGTAAAGCACCACCACTGGCCCGGTCAGCAGGAGCAATATCAGGTTGATGACCAGGAACCGGAAAAGCACCCGGCCGATTATGCGTAATTTGCGCATGGCAGCCACCTTTTGTCAGATGTCACCGTTTATTTTAGGATCGAAAAGTTAAAATTCGATTAAAAACCGGTAAAACCTTCTTTCTGCTGCAAATTTAGATTCTGGAATAATTTTCCCGGGTCAGCCTTTCCTCCAGCCGCCGGAGATCTATACTGTTGCCCACCCATATCCGGTGCAGGGCCAGGGGATTGTCGCCGGGTTGAACCCAGCCCGGCTGCATGGTGAAAGCCAGGCGGAACCCTTTTTTTTGCAATATTTCCATTGTATTTTGGTCGTAACTGCCATAGGGATAACAAAAGTAACGGGTGTCCTGTTCCAGTACACTGTCCAGCGATTCTTTGACCCTGCTTATTTCTTCCTCCTGCTCCCGGGGGGATAGTTTCGCCAGCGGCCGGTGGGTCTGGCCGTGGGCCGCCACTTCCATGCCGGAAGCTTTCATGTCCAGCAGTTCATCCCGGGTGAAGCTCTTTCCTACCTCCATTCCCGGAATAAACAAAACACTCTTAAATTTATATCTTTTCAGCAGCGGTAGAGCAATTTCATAGGTATCCCGGTAACCGTCGTCAAAGGTGATTACCACCGGCTTTGGCGGCAAACCGGCCCCATGGTTTAAATAGGCATAAAGCTCATCCAGGGAAATGGGGCGGTAGTTTTGCTCATAAAGGTAGGTCATATGCTCCCGGAATCTTTCGGGCGAGATAACTGCGTCGTTGTTTTTCTCCGGTCCGATTTTATGGTACATGAGAACGGGTACCCCTGCCGGAAATGAAAGCTCATCTTCCCGCTGCCCTGCCGGAACCAGTTTTTCTCCCGGTTTATCTTCGCCAGTGGCGGTGCGGATGGGGGTGGCCGGCCTGGAAGTATGGTTTTTCGGGACGGAAAAGAAGCTGGTAAAATAAACCAGACCGGCAATGTAAATCAGGACGGCACCTGCCAGAAAGATCCTCTGCATCAGCCTCACCAGGTCTTAAATTCGACACGAGCAGGTAAATATCCTGCGCTATGGTCAGAAATCATCACATTATTGCTGGTAAGCCCCGGGGGATCCACCCGGCATAACGCCGCCGGTTTAAGTTCAGCTTTGACAGGACGGCCAGGTGCTGTATTCTTCTTCGTCTATCGGTTCTGGCGGTTCCGGGTTATGCTCGTGACTTTTGATCAGGCGGTAAAGGCCTTCAATCACTTCATCCAGGGGTTCGGTATTTTTCAGCGCGTTCAACCATCTTTTCGGGATGGCGGCAAATCCGTGGAAGGTGCCGGCCATACCGCCGGTTACCGTACCCGCCGTATCGGTATCGTCCCCCCGGTTGACGGCGGCAATCAATGCTTCTTCAAAACTACCGGTGAAAAGGAAGCACTGCAAGGCAGTGGCCAGGGTATCCAGGGCACTGCCCCGGGGGACGGCTTCCGGCGCACCCCTTTGAATATGGTGGATGATGTACCAGAAAAATTTGGCAGGCTGAATATCCAGCTGGCGGCAGAAATGGTCGGTCAGGTGCAGTGCTTCCGTAACCGCTTCCCGGCGGCTTAAATGGCGCTTTGCACCCAGGAGATATATGAGCAGGTTGTAAAAAAGGCAGCAGGCAGCCCCCTCCTGGCTGTAGTGGGTCATGTAGGCAATTTGTACCGACCACCGGGCCATGGCCGCCAGGTCGTGCCAGTAACCGAAGGTTACCGGCAGAGTACGCATCAGTCCGCCGTTGGAATCCAGCTTGTTCAGGGATTGGGCGGTGATGCGGGAGGCTTCCTTCCAGTTTCCCGTGTGCAGGAAATTGCGGAAGGACATGAGGGTGGTATTGCCGATGTCCCTGGGGCCGGACTGGTACCAGCGGATGAAATGGCGACCAATCTCCTCGATGGGAAAGATAGGATTGGCCAGGATGCCCCGGGCCACGGCCAGGGACATCTGGGTGTCGTCGGTGTATTCCCCCGGCTCCAGATTCAACCAGCCGCCTCCCACCATCTCCTTCAATACCCCGTACTTTTCCCGGATCTCCGCAGCACTCATCAACTCTACCGGGCCGCCCAGGGCATCGCCCACTGCTGCTCCGTAAAAAGCCGCCTTGATAATCTCTTTCAACCATTCTCACCCCTTACATGTAATGAAAATGCCCGGCCGCAACCGTTTTTTTTCATAATTATCCCCCTGGTTTCGCCGGCGTCCTTCAAGGGGAATGCGCCGGTTGTCCCGGTGTTAAAAATGCCCGTTCTATCCGGCGGTGCGTCTCCCATGCTTTTAGCAGTTGTTTCTCCATACAGGTAACTGTACACCCGGTAGTTCCAGAGCACCTTGCGGATGAACTGCCTGGTTTCGGGAAAGGGGATCTGGTCCAGCTTGCTTTTCTCGCCGGTCCAGTGCTGCTGTTCCAGCCATTTCTGAACGTTACCCCGGCCACCGTTATAGGCGGCCAGCACCAGGGTGGTGTCCCGGTTGAACGTGCGGTACAGGTCGGCCAGGTACCAGGTACCCAGGCGAATATTGAATTCCGGGTCGTAGAGCAGGTCCGGGTGGTAATGGGTCAGGCCCATTTTTTCCGCCGCCCAGGTGCCCGTCTCCGGCATTACCTGCATCAATCCCCGGGCGCCCCGGCGGGAAGTGGCCCGGGGATTGAAGTTGCTCTCCGTCTTGATTATTGCCGCCACCAGGAAGGGATCCAGACCATTTCCGGCGGCGTAATTCATGACCGTTTCCCGGTAGGGAAAGGGGTAAAAGATCCTCCCCAGGTGATCAATATTCCACATGGCCAGCAAGATCAGCGTTACAATAAGCAACCGCACCGGAAAGCCTTTTTTTGCCGGGCTAAAAGACAAAAAAACATCACTCCAAAAAGCGGTATATGAACAAGTTTTACCGTCATGGACGAATGGGATCTCCCAGGAAGATGGCCGCCGGTCGTTAGTCGTTGGTTGTTGGATCAAGTAGCCCAACACTCACCGGAATAAGGTAATTGAAATTATGTTAATCCGCGTATAATTTTTCTATAGCACCATCCCGAATGCCTGTAGGTGTCGGGCAGGTCAACCGGTTTTCATTGTTCGCAGAGGGAATGATAAGGTGGGCAACTCCTGCTAATTTGCTCCCCGTTCAGCTTTGCCCACAGGGCGGCCACCTGCCGGCGGGTTTCCTCCGGCGTGCCGCTGTTGTCGATGACCACATGGGCATGGCGTAACTTTTCCCCCTGGGGCATCTGGGCATTGATGCGGGCCAGGGCATCTTCCCGGCTCAGGCCGTCCCGGGACATCACCCGCTGCAACTGCTCCTCCGGATCCACCACCACCAGCCAGATCTGATCCACCTGTTCCTGCATACCGGCTTCAATGAGCAGGGGGGCCTCCACCACCAGCACTTTCCGGTTATCCCTGTGACGGTTGTGAAAGGCCCTTTTCCGCCGTTCCACTTCCTCCCTGATCCGGGGGTGGACAATGGCATTCAACCTGGCCCGGGCCGCCGGATCCCCAAAGACCAGCCGGCCCAGGGCGCTGCGGTCCAGGGTTCCGTCGGGCTGCAGTATTTCCCGGCCGAAGGTGTCCACAATCTCCTGCCAGGCCGGTTTGCCCGGTTCCACCACTTCCCGGGCCACCCGGTCGGTGTCGATAATTTCGGCGCCGTGTTCCTGTAAATAGCGTGCCACGGTGCTCTTCCCGCTGCCGATGTTTCCCGTCAGGCCGATAACCGTCATGGGTTTCCCTCCGTGTTATTTACAACCAATTCGCCCTGCGGGGCCATGTTCCTGCCCGGTACCCGACCGGGGAAGATTAATTAATTGTAAAAATTATGCCGCTGAAAGCCAGTTGATGTGTCCGGCCCATTAGACTTGTTTTCCACGGGTGCCGGTGGGGCAGGCCCACGGGAGTGTCCTGATCATTTTACCCAAAAGGAATACCCGCCATCAAGAGCGGTTGGATAAGGTAGAGGTTTGGGGACGTAGGCGGGGAAAAAACCGGAAAAGTCAAAATCCGCGCTCTGTCGATGTCCGGCAGCGGCACGGGGGTTAGACGGGGAAGAAACCGGAAAGGCGGGATCTCACCCGCCATTTCTGCTTTCCGGGGGCATAGATTGCTTTTGTTATCGCTTTTCCAGGACGCTGATGCCATAATGAAAAGGTAATCACTGGGTTTCGTTATCGTAACTTTAATATCCCCAGCATGATCAGGATGCACCCGGGCAGGGCTGAGAACTGGCGGCCCAGGGCGGTGGTGCCGAAGCCCCGGCCGGCCAGGAGACCGGCGTAGATCATGGCCATGTCTCCGATGCCTACCAGCAGGGTGGTCAGCAGCAGGTTGAACCCCAGCATGGAAAAGGCGAAGCCGGCACTGAATGCGTCCAGGGCCAGGGCCAGGCCCAGCAATACGGCCTCCCGGGCGGAAATGACCCCCGAGCGGTCCAGGTCGGCCCGGTGGGGTTCCCGCAGGACCTGGACCATCACCCCCAGTGGACGGATGCGAAGCTGGACCACCGGCTGGGGCTCCTCTTCATCTTCAATTCCGTCAGAAGACCGCCAGCTCCCCCTGTTTCTTTTTCTTTCCCTCACGGACTGAATGAGAATCCGCAGGCCCATGAGAATTATAATTACACCGCCCAGGTGCCGGGCGAAGGTTTCGGAAATAACCCGGGCCACCAGCTGGCCTGCCGTCATGGACAGGCCGATGGCCGCAACCGACATAAGGCTGATGATGAGTACGGAAGTGAAGGGCAGGCGGATGCCCCGCACGCCGTAAACCACTCCCGTACCAAGGGCGTCCATGTTCAGGGCGAGGGCAAAGACGATGATGGAGAGCAGTTCCACTGACCAGTCCCTCCCGGTCTTTTTTAAAGTCTCCTATCATTTCTATGGAAGGACCGGTCGATTTGTGTCTGGTTACCCGGTTTGTTGAAGAGGTCAACTATTTCTGGCACCCGGGGCAAAAGCAGGCGCTGCGCCCGCCCGTTTTGATGCGGGTGATGGTTTCCCCGCAGCGGGGGCAGGGCAGGCCGCTGCGCCCGTAAACCCTTAATTTATTCTGGAAAGTACCCGCCCGGCCGGTGCCGTCCACGTAGTCCCGCACCGTGGTGCCCCGGCATTTTATCCCTTCCTCCAGCACTTCCCTTATGACCCGGTAGAGGGTTTCCACTTCTGCTGCGGAAAGGCTGCCGGCCTCCCGCAGGGGGTGCAGGCCGGCCCGGTGCAGGGCTTCGTCGGCGTAAATATTACCCAGCCCGGCAATGAACCTTTGATCCAGCAATAGGGGTTTTAAGCGGGTGTGGCGCCCCCTCAATTTTTCCGCCAGGTAGTCCGGGGTGAAGGCCGGGCTCAAGGGTTCCACCCCCAGCCCGGCCAGACCGGAAATGGCCGACAGGCCGGATTCCGGCACCAGCCAGAGGCGGCCGAACTGGCGCATGTCGGCAAAATAGAGCCGGTGGCCGTTGTCCAGGTGCAGGATCAGGTGGGTGTAGCGGGGCACGGGGGCTTCCCTCCCACTGTAAATCAGCCGCCCGGTCATGCGCAGGTGCACCGCCAGGACCAGCCCATCCGAAAGGTTGATTAAGAGGTACTTGCCCCGGCGGTCCACCTTCCGGATGGTTTTTCCGGCCACCTCCCGGCAGAATTCCTCCGGTCCCGGTGCCTTTATGATTTTGGGCAGGAAAATATCCGCTTTCTCAATGACCAGCCCCGGCAAACTTTTCTCCAGTGATCGCTTAATTGTTTCCACTTCCGGTAATTCAGGCATGGTTAGCTCCTTTTTTATTGCCGCGGCGGTTCTCCCGCCGGCTCCTCAATTTTTTTCACTTCATACCAGTTGGGTCCCGCCTTCATATCCACCACCAGGGGTACGTCCAGTACCAGGGCGTTTTCCATGTGCCGGCGCACCAGCTCCTGCACCACGGGCAGCTCTTCCGCCGGCACGTCAAAGATCAGCTCGTCGTGCACCTGGAGGATCATCCGGGCGGCCAGCTTTTTTTCCTGTAGCTCCCGGTGGATGCGTACCATGGCCAGCTTGATGATGTCGGCGGCGGTACCCTGGATGGTGGTGTTCACGGCCGTGCGCTCGCCAAAGCTGCGCACGGTGCGGTTGGCGCTGAACAGGTCCGGCAGGTAGCGCCGCCGGTTTAAAAGGGTGGTGACGTATCCCTTTTCCCGGGCCTCCCGAATGGTGCGGTCTATATAATCCTTTACTCCCGGGTAACGGGTGAAGTAGTTGTTGATATATTCCCGGGCCTCCTGCCGGGAGACGTTGATGTCCCTGGCCAGGCCGAAATCGCTGATGCCGTAGACAATGCCGAAGTTGACGGCCTTGGCCCGGCCGCGCATACCGGCAGTCACTTCGGTGATGGCCACGCCGAACACCTCGGCCGCCGTCCGGGTGTGGATGTCCTGGCCCTGGCGAAAGGCTTCTATCAGGTTCGGATCCCCGGCCATGTGGGCCAGCACCCGCAGCTCAATCTGGGAATAGTCGGCGGCCAGAATCAGGTTTCCCTCCCGGCGGGGGATGAAGACCTGCCTGATCTTACGCCCTTCCTCCATGCGGATGGGTATGTTCTGTAAATTGGGGTCGGAACTGGAAAGGCGCCCCGTGGCCGTTACCGTCTGGTGAAAGGTGGTGTGCAGCCGCCCCGTGGCCGGGTTGATCAGGGCTGCCATGCCGTCCACATAGGTGGATTTCAACTTAACCAGCTGCCGGTGTTCCAGCACCAGGGGGATAATGGGGTGGGAGCCGGCCAGTTCCTCCAGCACCGAGGCGTCGGTGGAATAGCCCGTTTTTGTCTTCTTCACCACGGGCAGTTCCAGCTTCTCAAAGAGTATGTTTCCAAGCTGGCGGGTGGAATTGATGTTGAACTCCTCCCCGGCCAGGTGGTATATTTGCCGGGAGAGAGCCGCAATCTTGCCTTCCAGTTCACGGGACATTTCCTTGAGGCGCTCCCCGTTTACGGCTACCCCGGTCATTTCCATCTCCGCCAGCACGCCCACCAGGGGCAGTTCCACCTCATAAAACAGCCTTTCCATTTCAGCCAGCCGGAGCTTTTCCCCCAGCACCGCCGACAGGCGCCAGATGGCGTCGGCCCGGGCGGCCAGGGCTTCCTCGCTCCGGGAGGGCAGGACCAGGTCCAGGTGTTCCAGGGCCAGGTCCGCCGGATCCCGGCCGGCGTCCGCCGGATTCAAAAGATAGGCCGCCACCATGGTGTCAAAGGCCAGGTTCTTGAGGGGGATTCCGTGATGCTGCAGGAGCCACAGGGCCGTTTTACCGTCATGGAGCAGCTTTTCTATTTCCGGATCGCGGCAGACGGCACCCAGGGTTTCCAGGGCGGCCGTCCTCAGTGCCGGGGCGTCCAGGTCCAGGTAATGGACGGTCGGGCCGGGCCCCTCCTTTTCCGGGGGCTGCAGGGCCAGGGCCGCGGCGGCCGGTCCTTCCCCCCGGCGGCCGCAGAGGGCCAGGGCCACCCGGCCGGACCGGCGGCACAGCTGGAGCAGCAGAGACAAATCTTCCCCCCTCTTTACCTGCTGGAAGGGTACCCGGTGGGTTTTTAGCTGTTTTTCCCCGGGGGAAGGTTTGTCCTTCCCATCCTCCGCCTGTCCCAGTTTTTCCCTGATGGTCCGCAGAAAGGTTTTGAACTCCAGCCGGCTGAAAACAGGCAGCAGCCGGTTATAATCCGGCCCGGCCCAGCGGCAGCCATCCAGGTCTATTTCCAGGGGTGCGTTCCTTTCAATGGTGGCCAGCTGTTTGGACAGCAGCGCCTGCTCCCGGTAATCACGCAGTTTTTCCTGCTGGCGGGCGGGCAGGTCGTCTATCCTGGACACCACTTCCTCCAGCCGCCCATATTCTTTTAATAAGGCGGCGGCCGTCTTGCTGCCGATGCCGGGCACGCCGGGTATATTGTCCGAGGGGTCGCCCACCAGCCCCTTGAAATCGGCAAACTGGTCCGGCGTAACGCCGAAACGTTCCCACACCCGGCCTTCGTTGAATTCCTCCAGCTCACTGATGCCCTTGCGGGTGAGCAGCACCCGGGTCATGGGGGAGACCAGCTGAAGGGCGTCCCGGTCGCCGGTGAGGATGATGCAGGAGAGGCCCTCCTTTTCCGCCCGGGTCACCAGGGTGCCGATGAGGTCGTCGGCCTCGTAGCCTTCGCATTCCAGCACCGGAATGGCCATGGCCTCCAGCACTTCTTTGATTAAGGGAAACTGGGGGCGCAGGTCCTCGGGGGTGGCCGGCCTGTGGGCCTTGTATTCGCCGTACTGATCGTGGCGGAAAGTAACTTTACCCTTGTCGAAACAAACGGCCACCAGATCCGGCTTGATCTCGTCCAGCACTTTGAACAGCATACTGGTAAAACCGAATACGGCGTTGGTGGTTACGCCCCGGCTGGTGGCCAGGTGGGGTATGGCATGAAAAGCCCGGTGGGCCAGGCTGTTGCCGTCTATAATTAGAAAGGTGGTTTCCGGCAATTCTGTACACCTGCCTTTTTTTTCGTAATTATTTCACCACCCCGGGTGGCAATACCTTCTCTTTAATGATTTTCTGGGCGCCTTAAGTTTTAATGCAGGAGATTACCAAAAGGGGGCGAATTACCAGTTATGGATATGAAAAGCGGAGTGGTTTTTATGTTCAAAAGACTGGTCCCCCTGTGCCTTATTCTTTCCCTGCTGTTCTGGCCGGTGCTGCCCGCCGCGGCGGGTGATGTGGACCGGGGCGCCTCCACGGTTAAAGAAATAATGGACTATGTTCACCGTTACCACATCGGTAAGCCGGAGGTGGGCCAGCTGGTGGATGGGGCCGTGCGGGGCATGCTGGAAAACCTGGGCGACCCCTATACGGAATATTTAAGTCCCGAAGGCCTGGACCAGTTTACGGGCTCCCTGGAGGGAGAGATGGCCGGAATTGGCGTGGAGCTGGAAGGGTGGCCGCCCTACCCGGCAGTGGTGAAGGTAATGCCCGGTTCCCCGGCCACCCGGGCGGGTATCCGGGAGAAGGACCGCATTATCCGGGTGGACGGCCAGGAAGTAGGGGGATTGCCCCTGCAGCAGGTGGTGGAGAAAATCCGCGGCCCGGCCGGTTCCCGGGTGGTCCTGACCATCCGCCGTTCCGGGGGACAGGACCTTACCGTGGAAGTAAACCGGGAAAATTTAAACCTTCCCACACTGGAATGGCAAATGCTTCCGGGGAATACCGGTTATATTAATATCCGTACCTTTGGTTCCCGGACGGCCGAGGAACTGAAAGCGGTGCTGGAAAAGTGGCAGCCCGCCGGTATTTCCGGGCTGATCCTGGATCTGCGCAGCGATCCGGGGGGGTACCTGCAGGCGGCCGTGGACATAGCCGGCTATTTTCTGCCTGCCGGCCAGCTGGTGGTTACCACGGTTGACCGGGATGGGCGGAAGGAAAACTATTATACTGCAGGCAGGGCCATGGCTGCGGGGATACCCCTGGTAGTACTGGTGGACGGCATGACGGCCAGCGCCGCCGAAGTACTGGCCGGTGCCCTGCAGGATTATAAAGCGGCGGTGCTGGTGGGCGACCGCACTTACGGCAAGGGTGTGGTACAGGCCATCATCCCCCTGGAAGCGGGGGGTGCGTTAAAGATCACCGTTGCCCGCTATCTGACACCCCGTGGGCGCTCCATCGACGGCAGCGGCCTGGCGCCCGACCGGTGGGTTTTGACCCCGGCCCTGCAGTTGCCGGCCGCCCGGCAGGAACTGCATCCCGGGGCACCCCGGACCGTTATTTTTGACTTAAAGGGCGGTGCCGTTATGGTGGGCGGGGAAGAATGCCCCGGCGGCCTGCCGGCGCAGGTTCGTTCCGGGGATGTTTACCTCCCCCTGCGGTTTACCCTGGAAGCCCTGGGGTTTCAGGTACGCTGGCAGGAAGAAGGGCGTCTGGTTTTTATAGATGCCCCCGGGCGGAAGGCGGTGCTGCATGTGGACCGGAATACCGTCACCATCAATGGTCTCGAGCAGCCCCTGGGCGGCACCTTATACTCGCCGGCAGGCAGCCTGTACGCGCCCCTTTCCCTTTTCACCACCCTGGGGGTGACGGTTTCCCCGCCGGAGGAACATTTAAAACTGGAATTATCACCGGGAAAGCAGGAATAGGCCTGCTGGTGTTGAATTCTCTTGAAGAAGACCGAATAAGAATGAAAATATGCGGGTAAAGTTCCCTTTGCCAGTAAAGGAGGTGGCCAGAATGACCGGAGTGAAGGATTTTCCCTGCCCCTGCGGAAGCGGCAGGCCCTACGACCAGTGTTGCGGGGCCAGGTCAAAGGTCGTTTCCCTGGAGCAGTACCGCTGGCGCCGGACCGGTCAGCAGCTACGGCGTAAGCTGGGTGAATTTGCCGATAGCCAGTCCTTTGCCCGGGAAGCGGCCAGGGCCCAGCAAATATATCTGGAGTGCCTGGATCCGGAGGTGGTGGACCGGGATGACGAATTTAACATGGAGCGTTGTTTCGAATGGTTTATCTTTGATTACCGGTTGCCCGGCGGTTCCACCATTGTCGAAACCTTCGGCAGGGAGCAGGGATTGTCTGAATGGGAGCGGGCTTTGCTGGCAGAGTGGGCCGCAGCCAGGGTTTCTCTCTATGAAGTTTTATATACCCTCCCTGGAAAGGGTGTGGCGGTTAAGGATTTGCTGCACCGTAAGGAATTAAGAATACATGATGTCAACGCGGCAGCAGATATTCAGCCCGGTGCCATCCTGTTCATGCGGGTTTTAAAGGTGGGCCAGGAATACGAGTTTTCCACCAGCGGCCTGGCCCTGCCGGGGTTTTGCAAGAACGCCCTTTTAAAAAAGCTGCGCCAGGATCTGCATGCTTTCGCCCGCAGGCAAAAGCGTTCGTCCAGGGAAGCGCTGGATGATTATCTCAGGGAACGCTCCCATATCCTCAACGCCATGGTGGTGGAGATGGGTTTTAATTATTCCTTCCTGCCCCACCTGGTGGAAGGGGAGGAGGAAGAGGAGCTTAACGGGATGATATCCGACATGCTCATGGATAGCCTTTCGGCCCGGATTGCCCAGCGCATTACCGACGCCTTTCTGGACGATTATTATGATAAATGGATTGACCGGCCGCTGCAGGCCCTTTCAGGCAAGACTCCCCGCCAGGCCTGCCGTACTCCCGATGGCCGCGCCCGGGTGGAGGAATTGCTGAGGGAACTGGAGTTGATTGAGGCCGGCCGGGAAAGAAATGGGGAGCCCCATTATGATCTTCAGAAGGTGCGCCGGAAACTGGGTTTGGTGGCGGACGACAGGGAGAATGAGGATACCTGTCCGGCAAAACCCTGCAGAAAAGCCGAGGATTATCAGTGGCCGGCCGAAATTCATGCCCGTGTGGCCCGGGGTGTGGTGGAAGATTTGCGCCTGCGGGGCTATGGGCCGGGCCAGGTGGAGGGTGCACTGCACCTGTGGCATGATTATTGCTCCCAGGTGCGTCCAACCTTTCGCAAGCCGGCTCTTTGGGTGGCCACGGTGATTTATGCCATGGCCCGCCTGGAGTTTGATCAAAAAATCAGCCAGCACGAGCTGGCCCGGCAGTATAACGTGGCGGCTTCCAGTATATCCAACAACTTCCGGTCCCTGTGCCGTGCCCTTGACCTGGTGGCCTTTGACCGGCGTTACTCCACCCGGAAACCGCCCCTGGCCGGTCTGGAGGGAACCGATCCCCTGCTGGCCCAAATCCTGGAAAACCTCAAGCTTTAGAAATAAGCATTCTTGTGGAGAACCGCCGGGGGTAGCGCAAATTTGTGTCATGGGTTTCAGACCCCTTTAAGGACTTGCCAGTTAATTGTTTTTACGGGTAATTGTACGTTTACCGTCAGGGGGCGGGTGCTCACCCGCCCCCTTGAAGCGCCCGGATGGATACAAAGGGGAGGTAAATATTCACTGAAACCGGTGATTGCGGAGCACAGGAGTGAGCGGGACAACGCCGTGCCTGCACCGGTTTTACTGTATAGTTACAAAATGGAGGTATTATTATGGACTTTCTTTCTTCCCTGCTGGAACCGGTCATCCAGCGGACGGTGGCCTTTATTTCCGCCCTGGGTTACTGGGGCATAGCCATCGGCATGGCCATTGAGAGCGCCAACATACCCCTGCCCAGTGAAGTGATATTGCCCTTCGGCGGCTATCTGGTGTCCACGGGCCGGCTGGACTTTTTCTGGGCGGCCATGGCCGGGACCATCGGTGGTACCGTGGGGTCCATTTTTTCTTATTTTTTGGGACTATGGGGCGGACGCCCTTTTTTGCTCCGGTATGGCCCGTACGTGGGTATTTCCCGCAAACACCTGGAACTGGCCGAGTACTGGTTTGAACGCTACGGTGAAGTTACCGTTTTCTTCACCCGTCTGATGCCCATTGTGCGCACCTTTATTTCCCTGCCGGCCGGCATCTCCGGTATGAATTTTCCCCGGTTTGTCATTTACACTTTTCTGGGCTCACTGCCCTGGAGTTTTTTCCTGACTTATCTGGGGTTGAAGATGGGCCAGCACTGGCAGGATTTAAAATACTGGTTCCACCGGCTCGACCTGATGGTGGTGGGTATTTTGCTGGTGCTTCTGGCGGCTTGCCTCTTCAGGCGGAAGCGGTAGGAACAAGCTTAAAGGCAAATGAATTAACAGGCGAGTACGTTGTCCCGCCCTCCGGCCGGGATCATTGCGGATCCTGGCTTATTTTGTCCCCGGGGCTAGATTTTCCCTTTCATAAAAGCCTTCTTCACCGGTGGAAACTAAAGAAGGGAAAAGGAAGGGATTCGCCCTTGTACGGAGGGGAAATTATTGCTCAAAAAGTAAAACGGACGATTACCGGCGAAGGGTTTTATACCAGGATATGCCGGTTACATTCCATGGCCGCCGGATGGCGGTTCGCCATGATTTGCCGGGCGGTGCTGTTCCTCTGCCTCTTTTTGTTTCTGATTTTCCCTGCAGCCGCCGGCGCCAACCCCCCCGGTGTTACCGCCGATGCCGCCGTGCTCATGGATGCCCGCACGGGGCAGATTTTTTACGATAAAAGGGGATCCCAGAGGCGGGAGCCGGCCAGTTTGACCAAAATCATGACCGCCATCATTGCCCTGGAATACGGGCGGCTGGACGATGTGGTCACCGTCAGCCGCAATGCAGCCTCCGTAAGCATGGGTTCCGTGCTGGACCTGCGGGCCGGGGAAAAGATCACCCTGGAAAACCTGCTTAAGGCGGCCCTGATCATATCGGCCAATGACAGCACGGTGGCCATTGCCGAGCATGTGGGCGGCAGTGAAAAACGGTTTATCAGCATGATGAACCACAAAGCCGTAGTCCTGGGGGCTTTGAACACCCGCTACGCCAATACCAACGGTTATCACCACCCCCGGCATTACACCACTGCCCGGGATCTGGCGCTGATCACCCGCTATGCCCTGCAGAATCCCGTGTTCAACCGCCTGGTCGCCACCCGGGAGGATACCATTGTTTTTTGCGACTCCAAAAGAAAAGAGCCGGTGGCCAATACCAACCGGTTGTTACGCCACAACGGCTACCCGGGCATTGACGGGGTGAAAACCGGCTCCACCCCCCGGGCCGGCAATTGTCTTGTGGCCTCGGCCACCCGGGGCGACCGCCGCTTGATTGCCGTGGTGCTCCACAGCCAAAACCGCTACCGGGATGCGGCCGCTTTGCTGGATTACGGCTTTACGGAGGTACAACAGGTGGCCCTGGGCCGGCCGGGGGAAGAAGTGGCCCGGGTGAAGGTGACCGGCGGCCAGGTGGAAAGTCTCCCCGCGGTTACCGCCGGTACTGTGCAGGTGGAAGCGGTACGGGACCAGTTGCGTCGGGTGGAGAGGGAAATAAAGTTGCTTTCCCCTGTCCAAGCCCCGGTTAGGGCCGGACAAAAGGTGGGGGAAGCGGTTTACCGCCTGGACGGCCGGGAACTGGGCCGGCTGGATCTGGTGGCCGCGCGGGATGTACCGCGGCATACCTGGTTTTACCGGTTCAGGCGGATGTTTACTGGCGGAAGCAATACCTCTTTTACGTGGGGGGATTGAACGGTTCCGGGTTCAGAGCCAGCCGCTCCACCACCCCCTTTACCCTTTCCGCCAGCCCGGTGGTGGCGGCGGCTACGGTTGTTCTGGTGGATGACGTTACGGACCGGGTCTGGTTGAACGGCACCGTAAACTGGCAGATATCTTTGGCGGGCGCTTAAAAACAAAAAAACAGCACCGCCGCGTTCCAAGCGATGCTGTTTTGGGGTTGGGGAAAAACTGCCCCCTTGACATTTCCCCTGGTTTGAGTAATAATATATTTGCGATTTTGAAAAAGAGCAATGAAATGTGGGCGGGTAGTTCAGTGGGAGAACGTCTGCTTGACGCGCAGAAGGTCGTGGGTTCAATTCCCTCCCCGCCCACCATTTTTTTACCGGGAAGGGTGGGTTTATAGATGCCGGATAATAACGAACTGGCCAGTATGCTGCGCGCTATTATCCAGCAGGAGTTACAACCCTTTCGGCAGGAGTTCGAAGAATTCCGCCGGGAAATGTATGATTTCCGTCAGGAGATGTATGATTTCCGTCAGGAGATGTATGATTTCCGTCAGGAGATGTATGATTTCCGTAATGGCGTTAATATGCGTCTTGAAGCGCTGGAGAATGGCCAGCAAAAACTGGAAGACGGTCAAAAGAAATTGCAGAAGGATGTTTCCACCATTAAAAACGAATTGCGATATGTGTGGGAAGATATCCGCAGGTTAAGTAACCGTCTGACCAAACAGGAGGAAATAACAGCGGGTCTGCAGAGGTGAGGGGCCGGACCAATATGTCCGGCTATTTTTCATGTGTTTTAGCAACCCCTCTTTGGAGCCCATTGTTCACACCTGTCCCGCAACGGTGGCGCAAGATGGGCGCCGGGTGATCGTGGGACCGGACTGGCCTTTAACCCCCCGGCCACTGTTTTACCTCCCCATTCCCCAGAACCTCACCGATGATCTCGAAAAAGTCTATGGAGCGGACGATACCCACCACTTTGCCCTGGTCCATCACCGGCAGGATGTTCACCTGACTGCGCAGCAGAACGTGGATGGCCCGGGTTACGGTATCGTTTACGCGTACGGAGGGTTTAAGCACCGGGCGCATTACCTCCCGCACGGGCATGTTCAAACCGCTTTTGATTACCGGTCCGGCGAAGAGGCTGGCCCAGGATGGTCCAATGGACTGCACTTCAATGGCTTTTAAAATGGTTCTGATGGTAAGAATGCCCACCAGGTCGTTGTTTTCATCCAGCACCAGCACCGACCGGTGTCCGCCAACCACACCCTTTTCATCCCGGTGAAAGGATTCCCGCAGCACCCTGATGGCTTTGAGCAGCGGGTCGTGGCTGTAGACGGTGGCATATTCGCTTACCGGAATCATGATTTCTTTTACCAGTTTTTCGGTCATGGTATTCTCCCGGCCGGATAAACTTTGCCGGCCGGAATACCTCCTTTCCGCCAGAATGGGGTAAACCGCCCTTTAATCATTTTACCGGTGGGCTTTTTTTCATTATTATGGCCCTTTTTCTGTACATTTCAACTGTCTACCGGCAAATGAACGATTTATAACCGTTAAAAGGCACCAGTAAAGTCGGGGGTTTCACAAGCCGTGGTGATCCCGGTAAAGGCTGGCTGTATACCCCTTTTTAGCGGCACATATACTATCAAACAGAAAAGGGGTGACGGCCGTGGCGCAAAACATCTCCATCGGTACTGCCCGGCATGTCGATTTGATCCGGGCCGGATTGGGGCGGGAACTGAAAGCCCTGGAAGGGGAAGGGCTGAAAGTGCAACTGCAGGAGCGCCCGGCCGGCAGGTATACTTTTCTGTCCTGCCAGGTAACCAGTTATGGAAAAGACAAGTATAAGGGGAAAGATAAAGAAGCCCTTTTCAGATACCGGGTGGCCCATTTTCTTTCGGAACTGATCCTGGACCAGTGGGAAAAGCTGCTGGTCGAGGAAATGATCCGGGAAAACTACTATTATTTTAACGAAGATGAGCGGCGGAATATATTTGAATATACCCTGGGATACATAGGGCATCCGGCCGGCGGTGTTCCCGGACAGGGTCAGATTTTTCGTTCCCGTTTAAAGAGGGCGATCATTGAAAAAATTATGGACTTTTTACGTCAGCATAACCAGATCATCATTGAAGGATTCATCCGTTTCCGCTTAAAAGATTATGTGGATGAGCTGCAGCAGGCCATAGAGCGGGCAGTGGATGATTTTCTCATGGAAAGGGAATACCGGGAATTTATTCAGCTGCTGCGCTATTTCGTGGAAATTCAGGAGTCCCGGATTGACCTGGTTCATGTGCTCATCCACCCCGGCGGGGTATTCCACCTGCTGGATGAGCGGGCACAGGTAATCAGCAATGAATCCCTGGAAGGCTTAATCATGGAGCTGGTGGATGGAAAAATCAATAACGAAGACATGTTGATCAGCGCCCTGATTACCCTGGCTCCCAGGCAGGTGGTCTTTCATTGCGCCGGTACAGGGGAGCATGAGACCACTTTAAAGACCATCCGCGGCGTTTTTTTCGGCCGGGTGCGGGAATGCCGGGGCTGTCCCCTGTGTCGAAAGGAGTGAAGGGCGTAAATATCCAGAGAGCGTAAGGGTGCTGTTACCGGCGCTCCGCCCGGCACTCACTGGCGTATAAGATTTTCGTAGCATTATAAAATTTAAGATCGGATGCAGAGTAACTTCTGGTGAGTGCCGGTCGTTCGCTTTAAGCCAACGCCGTGCCCCGGGTATTAACCGTAGGCGTTGCTGTTGACAATCTTTTAATTCTCCAATATAATAACCACTGTAAATGTGATGAAGGGGAAGAGAGGCACGGGTACCCGTCCCCAGAGAGGAGGCACCGTGGCTGAAAGTGCCTCCGGACCGGGCCGGCCGAAAACCACCCCGGAACTGCCCGGCCTAAAGCCTGGAAAGGCCGTTAAGCGGGGCCGGTGATGCCGTTATCATCATGGAGCCGGGCCGGTCTGTTTTGCCGGCCAAGCAGGGTGGAACCGCGGCCTCAGTCGTCCCTGAAAAGGGGCGTTTTTTATTTGCCTGTTTTACATATACCTGTGGAAAGGAGTCTTTCAGGTGGTTAAGGTAACTTTAAAGGATGGTTCGGTGCGGGAATATCCCTCCGGTACCCCCCTGTCCCGGGTGGCTGCCGGCATCAGCCCCCGGCTGGCCAAAGAAGCACTGGTGGCTTCCGTGGACGGGCGGCTGGTGGATTTGAGCTTCCCGCTGGAAAAAGATGCAGCGGTGCAGTTTTATACCTTTGAAGACGAGCAGGGCCGGGACGTCTTCCGGCATAGCTCCGCCCACGTGCTGGCCCAGGCCGTAAAGCGGCTTTTCCCGGAAGCAAAGCTGGCCATCGGCCCGGCCATTGCCGGCGGGTTTTATTACGACTTCGATGTCCGGCGGCCCTTTACCCCGGAGGATCTGGAGCGTATCGAAAAGGAGATGCAGCAGATAGTGCAGGAAGACCTGCCCTTTGCCCGGATGGAAGTGTCCCGGGAGGAGGCCCGGGAAAGGTTTGCCGCCGCCGGCGAGGATTACAAGGTGGAATTGATTGACGACCTGCCGGAGGATGCGGTGATCTCCATCTACCGTCAGGGGGATTTTACCGACCTGTGTGCCGGGCCCCACATACCCTCCACCGGCCGGCTGAAGGCCCTGAAGCTCACCGGGGTGGCCGGGGCCTACTGGCGGGGCGATGAGCGGAACAAAATGCTGCAGCGCATTTACGGCACCGCCTTCCCGAAAAAATCCCAGCTGGAGGAGCACCTTTTCCGCCTGGAGGAGGCCAGGCGGCGGGATCACCGCAAACTGGGGGTGGAACTGGATCTTTTCAGTATCCAGGAAGAGGGGCCTGGCTTTCCCTTTTTTCATCCTAAAGGCATGGTGCTGCGCAACCAGCTGGAGCAGTACTGGCGTGAGGAGCACCGGCGGCGGGGTTACCAGGAGATCCGTACCCCCATTATTTTGAACCGTACCCTGTGGGAAAGGTCCGGGCACTGGGAGCATTACCGGGAAAACATGTATTTCACCCGTATTGACGAAACGGACTTTGCCGTTAAACCCATGAACTGCCCGGGGGCCATTCTGGTCTATAAAAGCCGCCTGCACAGCTACCGGGACCTGCCCATACGCCTGGCGGAACTTGGTTTGGTACACCGGCACGAGCTTTCCGGAGTGTTGCACGGCCTGATGCGGGTACGCTGCTTCACCCAGGACGATGCCCATATTTTTATGCTGCCCTCCCAGATCCGGGAAGAGATCACCGGCGTCATCGACCTGGTGGATGAGTTTTACCGGGTCTTCGGCTTCAACTATAAGGTGGAGCTGTCCACCCGGCCGGAAAAATCCATGGGTTCCGATGAAATCTGGGAAACGGCCACCGCCGCTCTGGAGGACGCGCTGCAGGCCAGGGGCATGGAGTATAAGGTCAATGAAGGGGACGGCGCCTTTTACGGGCCCAAAATAGATTTTCACCTGGAGGACTGCCTGGGACGCACCTGGCAGTGCGGCACCATTCAGCTGGACTTTTTAATGCCCGAGAAGTTCGACCTGACCTACGTTGGTGAAGACGGGCAGAAACACCGGCCGGTGATGATCCACCGGGTGGTTTTCGGCAGCATCGAGCGTTTCATCGGTATTCTCACCGAGCATTTCGGCGGTGCCTTCCCCACCTGGCTGGCGCCGGTACAGGTGCGGGTGCTGCCCATTGCCGACCGGCATATGGACTACGCCCGGCAGGTGGTGGAGCGCCTGGACGCCCGGGACATCCGGGTGGAGCTGGATGCCCGCAACGAAAAGGTGAACTACAAGGTGCGGGATGCCCAGGCCCAGAAAATACCCTACATGCTGGTGGTGGGGGACCGGGAGGCCGCCGAAGGTACCGTGGCCGTGCGGCACCGCTCCCGGGGGGATGAGGGAGCCCTGCCCCTGGACCATTTTCTTTCCCGTTTGGAGGAAGAAATCCGTACCAAAGCCATTGGTTAAGGGATGGGGGTATCCGCAGGTATCCGCGGTTGCCCTTGACGTTTTCTGATGGGCCGTGCTATAATAGGCGGGATAAGAGAATAACCAGATCATGACAAGTAGAAGCCATCCGCTTCTCACCCTATGACGCCGGGCAGGCTGTCTTTAGGGTTCTCATCCGGTGGAAGCCTGTTCCATTTATCTGGAGAATACTGGCGGGTGGAGTCTGCCCGCCTTTTATTTTACTCATTTGGAAAAGGAGGTGAATAAGTATTACCAAGGATTTCCGGGTAAATGAAGAGATTCGGGTCAGGGAAGTAAGGGTAGTGGATACCTCCGGCAACCAGCTGGGCATCATGCCCACCCGGGAAGCCCTGCGTCTGGCGGAGGAGCGGCAGCTGGACCTGGTGGAAATCGCTCCCACGGCCAAGCCTCCGGTTTGCCGTTTAATGGATTACGGCAAATATAAATACGAGCAGAGCAAACGGGAAAAGGAAGCCAGGAAAAAGCAACGCATTGTAAATATCAAAGAAGTCAAGCTGCGGCCAAATATCGAAGAGCATGACTTTCAGGTGAAGGCCAGGAATGCGGCCCGTTTTTTAAAGGACGGCGATAAGGTCAAGGCCACCATTATGTTCCGGGGCCGGGAGATCGTGCATACCCAGCTGGGGCACCAGCTCTTGTTGCGTCTGGCCGGGCAGTTGAAGGACTTATCCATTATTGAAAGACAGCCCAAGCTGGAAGGAAAGAACATGATCATGATTTTAACACCGCGGCAGGATATCAAGATGGAAACCAAAGAAATTAATCCAGAATAAGAAAGGAGCGGCCTTCCTTGCCCAAAATTAAAACACACCGGGGTGCCGCCAAGCGGTTCAAAAAAACCGCCGGCGGGAAGTTTAAATTCAATCATGCCTTTCATAGCCACATCCTGGAGAAAAAAAGCGCCAAACGCAAGCGTCGGCTGCGTAAATCCAGTATATTGAGCGCCACCGATGCCAGAAAGGTTAAACGCATCCTACCTTACTTATAAAGAACTTATAAAGAGTCACCCCTGTCGCTAATAGCGATACCGGAAAGGATGGAAATGTCTTTTAAAAAAGCAGGTAATTCTGCCCAGCCCTCACAGATGTTCAGATGTTGCTAAAAAAATATACACACATAATCACATTTCATTTCGAAATTACATGCATCGGCGAGTGCTGGGCCACTTAACCCGTGGACTGACATCTGTCGTTCGATGACTTTTAAAGGAGGAGATGGTCATGCCACGCGCCAAAAGCAGTGTGGTATCGCGCAAAAGACATAAAAAAATTCTTAAACTGGCCCGTGGTTACCGGGGGGCCAAGAGCAAGCTCTACCGGATAGCCAAACAGCAGGTGATGAAGTCCCTGGCCTACGCCTACCGGGATCGCCGGAACAGAAAACGGGATTTCCGCAAGCTGTGGATTGCCCGCATCAACGCGGCCGCCAGGATGAACGGCATTACTTACAGCCGTCTGATGAACGGCCTGCGCCGGGCCGGGGTGGAAATAAACCGCAAAATGCTGGCCGACCTGGCGGTGAACGATTCCCGGGCTTTTGGCCAGCTTGTTGAGGTGGCCAAGTCCAGGGCCGGATCTTAATTGGGGTGCTTACTGTAGTAACTTTTCTGTTAAGACAAAAACTAAGCATGGTCAGTCCGCCATGCTCTTAGTTTTTTCTGGACTTTTTATCCGGAGTTTTCTATAATAACCCTTGTAATCTTTGAATGGAGAATAATTCCTTGTCCATCATGGAGCAGAGTTGGGAAAAGCATAAGGTCAAAATGGGTTCGGCGAAGGGGTTTCCCCTGCATTTGAGTCCTCCCCAGGTGCTGGTGCTGGGTTTTGCCGGGGTGATCCTGGCCGGGGCTTTGCTGCTCATGCTGCCCGTGTCCACCGCCTCCGGCCGGGGGACCGACTTTCTCACCGCCCTGTTTACCGCCACCTCGGCCGTCTGTGTGACGGGGCTGGTGGTGGTGGATACGGGCACCTACTGGTCCACCTTCGGGCAGGTGGTTATCCTGCTACTCATCCAGGTGGGCGGGCTGGGTTTTATGAGCATGGCCACCTTCTTTTTTGTGATTATGGGGCGGCGCATCGGTTTAAAGGAACGCCTGCTCATCCAGGAGTCCCTGAACCAGCTGCGGGTGGCCGGGGTGGTTCGCCTGGTGCGGGCGGTATTGATTTTTACCGTTCTTACCGAGGGTACCTTTGCCCTCATCCTGGCCCTGCGTTTTTCTCTGGACTACGGCTGGCCTAAGAGCCTGTGGCTGGGGCTGTTTCACTCGGTGTCGGCTTTTAATAACGCCGGGTTCGACCTTATGGGGGGGTTCCGCAGCCTGACCGGCTATGCGAGTGACCCGGTGGTGAACCTGTCCATCACCACCCTGATTATTCTGGGCGGCCTGGGCTTTGCCACGGTAATGGAAATTTACCGCTACCCGCGCACCCGCCGCCTGTCCCTGCATACCCGGCTGGTCCTGCGGGTAACCGGGCTGCTCATTCTGGGTGGGTCGTTCCTCTTCGGCCTTTTGGAATGGGGCCACATTTTAAAGGATCTGCCCCTGCACGGGAAGATCCTGGCTTCCTATTTCCAGTCCGTCACACCGCGCACCGCCGGCTATAATACGGTGGATATCGGACAGCTTTACCCGCCCACCCAGTTTTTAATCATCATTCTCATGTTTATCGGCGCTTCCCCCGGCTCCACCGGGGGCGGTATAAAAACCACCACTTTCGGGCTTATGAGTGTGACCATCTTTTCTTTGAGCAAGGGTAAGGAAGATGTGGAGCTCTTCCGCCGGCGCATACCCCCCTGGCAGGTATACAAGGCCCTTTCGGTAACTTTGCTGTCCATCGGGCTGGTAACCCTGGTCACCATGATTCTAAGCATCACCGAGGGGGGCAATTTTCTGGCCGCCCTGTTTGAAACCACTTCGGCCTTCGGCACCGTGGGGCTGACCATGGGCATCACTCCCGCCCTGACTCCGGTGGGAAGGGTGGCCATTATTCTGACCATGTTTGCCGGCCGCCTGGGACCGTTGACCCTGGCCTACGCCTTTGCCCAGAGAAGGCGCAAGACCATGGTGCGTTATCCCGAAGAAAAAATAATGGTGGGGTAGTTCCCGGAAATATGTAATATTTATGTGGGGCTTGCAAGGCACCTGTTTTTTCCAACAACTGACGACTGACGACCGATGACTGATAGAGGTAGGGATCCCCAATGAAACAGTTTGCCGTAATCGGTCTGGGGCGTTTCGGCTCCAGCGTGGCCAGGACCCTGTCCCGCATGGGCTATGACGTTCTGGCGGTGGACACCAATGAAGAGCGGGTCAATGCCATTACCGAGGAAGTGACCTATGCGGTGCAGGTGGACGCCATGGACGAGCAGGCGCTGCAGTCCCTGGGCATCCGCAACTTTGACGTGGTAATTGTGGCCATCGGGCAGGAGGTGCAGTCCAGCATCCTGGTGACGGTGATGCTCAAGGAGATGGGCGTACCCCGGGTGGTGGCCAAGGCGGTCAGCGACCTGCACGGCAAGGTGTTGCAAAAGGTGGGCGCCGATATGGTGGTCTTCCCGGAGCGGGACATGGGGGTGCGGGTGGCCCATGCCCTGGTCTCCAAAAATATTGTGGATCAGATCAATCTTTCGCCGGAGTACAGCATTGTGGAACTGGTGGCCCCGGCCGAGTTTGTGGGCAAGACACTGCAGGAATCGGCGGCCCGGCGGGAATACGGCGTTACCGTGCTGGCCATCCGCCGGGGCGGGGATGTGATCATTTCCCCCGGTGCCAAGCAGGTGGTGCATGACGGCGACATTCTGGTGGTGGTGGGCCGGAACGAAAAGCTGAAGACCCTGGGCGGTTAAATGGGTAATGGCCGGCCGTGATGGCTTGGCGGTGATTGTTGTTGACGGCCGCGGTTTGTCCGGAGCAGCGGGGCCCCACCGGGCACCCGGCAGAGGTATGGTTACCAAAATGGGGATATGGCCAAACTATGGAGATCAAAAGCCACGGCAATAACCTGATCAAGTATGTGCGGCGCCTGTCCCGCCGCCGGCAGCGGGAAAAGGAAGGCCGCTTTTTGCTGGAAGGGGTGCGCCTGGTGCAGGAAGCGCTCTCCAGCGGCTGGCCCGTGGAGGTATTGTTATATACCGGCGTGGTGGAGGAAAGGGCCGCCGGTCTTCTGGAACAGGCCCGGCAGAAGGGCATCCGGACGGTGGCGGTGGCGGAAAAGCTCCTGATGGAGCTAACCGATACCGTTAATCCCCAGGGTGTGCTGGCGGTGGTGAAAAGACCCGGGTACACCCTGGGAGAATTGTTTCAAGACGCACCCACCCTGCTGGTGCTGGTGGAGGGTGTGGCCGATCCGGGCAACCTGGGCACCATTATCCGCAGTGCCGATGCGGCCGGGGCCGGCGGGGTGGTTCTGCTGCCCGGCACGGTGGACCTGTACAACCCCAAGACCATCCGCTCCACCATGGGTTCCCTTTTTCACCTGCCGGTGGTGCCGGCCGGCGAGGAGGAACTCCTGGCCTTCCTGCATTCCAGCGGCATCCAGGTGGTGGCCGGCGTTCCCCGGGGCGGCACTCCCCTGTGGACCGTGGACCTGACCCGGCCTTCGGCCCTGCTGGTGGGTAGTGAGGCGGCCGGTATTTCTTCTTACTGGTGGGACCGGGCGGCGCACCTAGCAATTATTCCCATGCCCGGCCGGGCCGAGTCCCTGAACGTGGCCGCGGCCGCCTCCATCATGCTTTACGAGGCGGTGCGCCAGCGGCAGTCCTAACCGATTTTTCTGGAAACTTTCTTGTTTTCACAGGGGGCTTGTGATATAATCAACTGCGAAGGGTCCCCAAAAAAACAGGAAAGGTAGTGGTTAAATGTTTTTAACCGCCGAATTTTTTTGGAGGCTGTTCGAAGCAACCGGCTCCATCCGGGCTTATATACTGTACAGGAGGTTCGCACTGCATTAGGTGGCTGCGGTTCCAATGGTGATAAAAAGGGTAAGCCCCATTCAGGACAGTTTAATTGGGACGTTTGATAGGGGTATCCGGTTTTCGTGCTTATACCGGTTCGGGAAGTGAAGGATGCTGGTGAAGTGGTGTTTGCCGGCCGCAGGTAGCGCGGAATTTAGATTCCCGTCCCTGGAAGGGGCGGTTTTTGTGTTTTGGGGAAAAATATGTCGTAAGGAGGGGGATTCCTGCTTTGGAGGAACAGTTACATAATCTGGCAGAGAAGGCAGGACAGGAACTACAAGGGGCCGGGAGCCTGGAAGAACTGGAAAAAATCCGCATCCATTACCTGGGCAAAAAGGGCGAACTGACCCGTATATTAAGGGGTATGGGCAGCCTGCCGGCGGAAGAGCGGCCGAAAATAGGGCAGCTGGCCAATGAGATCCGGGAGGAACTGGAGCAGCAACTGGCCCGGCGCACCGCCGAGATTAAAGAAAAGGTCGGGCAACTGCGTTTACAGGCCGAGACCATCGACATTACCCTGCCCGGGACGTCCTTTTTCCCGGGGAAAAAGCATCCCCTGACCGTGGTGCAGGAGGAAATTGAGGATATTTTCCTGGGCCTGGGTTTTTCCATTGCCGAAGGGCCGGAGGTGGAACTGGACTACTATAACTTCGAAGCGCTGAACCTGCCCAAGGATCACCCCGCCCGGGACATGCAGGATTCCTTCTTTATTGCCCCGGAGGTGCTCCTGCGCACCCATACTTCACCGGTGCAGGTGCGGACCATGGAGCGCACCGCCCCGGCCCTGCCGGTGAAGATCATCGCCCCGGGTAAGGTCTACCGCCGGGACGACGATGCCACCCACTCACCCATGTTTCACCAGGTGGAAGGCCTGGCCATCGATAAAAGAATTACCTTCGGAGACTTAAAGGGCGTGCTGGATGTCTTTGCCCGGGAGATGTTCGGTGCTGACACCCGCACCCGCTTCCGCCCCAGCTACTTCCCCTTTACCGAACCCAGCGCCGAGATGGATATTTCCTGTGTCATGTGCGGCGGCCGCGGCTGCCGGGTTTGTTCCCACACCGGCTGGCTGGAGATCCTGGGCTGCGGCATGGTCCACCCCCGGGTGCTGGAAATGTCCGGCTACAATTCCGAAGAAGTGATTGGCTTTGCCTTCGGCATGGGCATAGAGCGCATCGCCATGCTCAAATACGGTATTGACGACCTGCGCCTGTTCTTTGACAACGACCTGCGTTTCTTGACCCAGTTTTAACCGGAAAGGAGATTACTGCTTTGCGGGTTTCGTGGAAATGGCTGAAGGAATATGTGGATATACCGGTTAACCCGGCGGATCTGGCCGACCGGCTGACCATGGCCGGGGTGGCTGTGGAAGGGCTGGAGGAACCGGGAAAAGGGATCACCAATGTGGTTACCGGCCGCATTGTAAAAATCGAGCCCCACCCCAATGCGGACAAACTGGTGGTCTGTATGGTGGACACCGGTGAGGGGGAACTGCGGCAGATCGTTACCGGCGCCACCAACGTGCGGGAGGGCCATGTGGTGCCCGTGGCCGTGGAAGGGGCGCACCTGGCCGGCGGGCTGGTGATTAAAAAGGCCAGGCTGCGGGGTGTGGAATCCCGGGGCATGCTCTGCTCCGGCCAGGAACTGGGCCTGGACCCCAAAACCATGCCTGCCGACCAGGCCCACGGCATCATGATCCTTCCCGGCGACACCCCCATTGGCCTGGATATCCACCCGGTAATCGGCCTGGACGATGTGATCCTGGAGCTGGACCTGACGCCCAACCGGGGGGACTGCCTGTCCATGATCGGCGTAGCCCGGGAAGTGGCCGCCCTCTTCGGCACCACCTTACGCTTTCCGGAAACATCGGTGCGGGAGGTGCCCGCTCCCACCCTGGAAGGGCGGGTGCGGGTGGACATTGCCGACCCGGACCTCTGCCGCCGCTATGTGGCCCGCCTGTTTACCCATGTGCAGGTAAAACCATCCCCCCTGTGGATGCAGGAGCGGCTGCGGGCGGCGGGAATCCGGCCCATCAGCAACATTGTGGACATCACCAACTATGTGATGATGGAGTTGGGCCAGCCCCTGCACGCCTTCGACTATGACACACTGAAAGAGGGCCATATTATTGTCCGCCGGGCACGGCCAGGGGAGGTGATTGTTTCCCTGGACGGGGTGGAGCGGCGCCTGACCGGTGAAATGCTGGCCATCACTGATCCCGGCGGGCCGGTGGCCGTGGCCGGGGTCATGGGCGGCCTGGCCACCGAAGTGACGGACAACACCACCACGGTGCTTTTAGAATCGGCCTGGTTCCACCCGGTGAGCATCCGCCGCACCTCCCGGGCCCTGGGGCTGCGTTCCGAATCCTCCACCCGCTTTGAAAAGGGCATCGACCTGGAGGGATGCCTGACGGCTGCCAACCGGGCCGCCCACCTGCTGGAGAAAATCGGCGCCGGGGCAGTGGCCGGCATAGTGGTGGACAACTACCCGCAGCCCGCCCAGCGCAAAACGGTCATCGTACGCCCGGAGCGGGTGGGGCATGTGCTGGGAACGGACATTTCCCCGGAAGAAACCAGAGATGTTTTAAACCGCTTGGGCTTTGGTGTGAAAAGGGCGGATAGCGGTGAAATCCTGGTGGATGTGCCCGGCCACCGGGTGGATATCGGCCTGGAAATCGATCTCATTGAAGAGGTGGCCCGCCTTTACGGCTATAACCGCATCCCCGCCACCCTGCCCTACGGCAACACCACCAGGGGCGCCAGGACCCGGGAACAGGTATTGTTAAAAAGGATAAAGGACCTGCTGGCCGGGTGCGGCCTTTCCGAGGTGATTACATACAGCTTCACCAGCCCGGCGGTGCCGGACCGGTTTAAAGTACCCGCCGGAAGCCCACTGCGTCAGATGATCCGTCTGCAGAACCCCTTGAGTGAGGACCAGTCGGTGATGCGCACCATGCTGCTGCCCGGCCTGGTGGAAGTGCTGCAGCGCAACTTCAACCGCCGGGTGACCGATGGGGCCATTTTTGAGATCGGCAGGGTATTCCTCTCCAGGGAAGGAGAACCCTTGCCCGAAGAACGGCCGGTGCTGGCCATGGCGGCCATGGGCCGGCTGCCCGGCGGCTGGAACAGGGCCGGGACACCCCTGGATTTCTATTACCTTAAAGGTGTGCTGGAAACCCTGGGCGAGAGAATGGGCCTGGGCCGGCTGGTTTTCCAGCCGGAAAGGGAAAATCCCGCCTTTCACCCCGGGCGCACCGCTTATGTGCAGGTGAACGGGGAAAGGCTGGGCATCCTGGGCGAGATCCACCCCAACGTGCTGGAAAACTACGGGCTGGACACCCGGGTCACCGGCTGCGAGCTGGATTTGCAGGCATTTCTTTCCCTGGCCGGTGCCGTGCCTCGCTACCGCCCCCTGCCCCGCTTCCCCGCCGTGGAGAGGGACCTGGCCGTGGTGGTACGCCGGGACATCCCGGCCGCCGATGTGCTGCGGATCATCCGCAAGGTCGGCGGGCACCTGCTGCAGTCGGTGCAGCTGTTTGATGTTTACGAAGGGGAGCAGATTAAGGAAGGCCACCGCAGCCTGGCCTTTGCCCTGAAATTCCAGGCGGAGGACCGCACCCTGACCGATGAGGAAGTGATGGCCCACACGGCGGCCATTGCCGCGGCCCTGGCCAAACAGCTGGGGGCGGAATTGCGGAGTTAAAAAATCTGTCATTTTGGCAGGAGTTTCCCCTTTCAGGGCGAAGATAAAAACCAATAAAAACCGGGGGGAAACGGCCATGGCGGAAAAGGAAACCCAGAAGGAAACCCGGGTGGAAGTGGAGATATTTGGCGAATATTATACCCTGAAGGGCGACGCGCCGGAAGAATACCTGCGCATGCTGGCCCAGTATGTCAATAAAAAGATCCGCCAGGTGATCACCCGCAACCCCCGCCTGGGGCTGACCCGGGCGGCGCTGCTCACGGCCCTGAACATAGCCGATGAACTGATGAAGCTGCAGAAGGAGTACGATGAACTGGCGAAACTGCTGGAAGTGGACCGGAAGGTGAAGTAAGACGTAATTGTTCAGTAAAACCGCTACTATCAGCATGGTGCCGCGTTGTCCAAAGCAACGACCTTGCGGAGCACTGGATAGCGTGGATAACGAGGCACCATAGCGGGGTACCGGTGGCGTTATTGAACTTTGAGCTAAAGCGGGCTGGTCCCTGACCTGATGAGTGTATTATGGGGCTTGAAACGGAAATTCACCTGCCGGGCGGGCCGGTTCCCGCCCGCTTTTGTTTAAAGCCCATAGCGAAGGGATGAGCATGGTGACTATGCTTGACGGGGTGCGGCGGGTGGTGGCGGCCAGCCGGCATAAAATGCTGGATCTGGTGGCGGACATTGAGGAGCCGCTGATCCGGCAAATGGGCCGGGATTGGGAAAATGCCGGCGGGTACCAGGCCCTTGCCCGGGCGATCAACCAGCTGGTCCAGGAAGGGTTGCTCCGGCCGGTAAAGGCAGCCGGGGAAAACGGCCGCCGGCCCCCACTGGCTTTACGTTACCGCAGGCTATCGCCCTCCCTGGAGGATTATTCCTGGGCCGTCCAGGAGATGCTGACCACCTATCAATCGGGAATGAGCCTGGCCTACTTTCTGGATCATCCTCAGGAATATGTACCTGTGCGGCAAATTTTAAAGAGCATCGACAGCTACCTGGTGGAAAAGGCCGGTTGCCCTCCCCTGGTATGGGATACGGTTAACGAGCGGTCCTTCTGGCTGACCGGCGATGAGAAATTCCTGGCCAGTACTTCCGGAAAACAGCTTTTAAAAAGGCTTAAGCTCACGCTGGAGGACCTGCATTGCCTGCCGGCACCGGAACCCTTTTTTTACTGGTCCACCGGTCTTCCAGCCCGGGACGGGAACGTCTTTTGCCTGGTGGTGGAGAACAAGGATACGTTTTTTTCCTTTAAAACGCTGCTGGCCGCCGGTAAACTGGTCACTGTCCCCGCGGTGCATTTCCTGATTTATGGCGAGGGGAAGAAAATTCTGCACAGTTGGCCGTTTATTTTTGAATGCGTTGCTAGTAATATCCAGCCAACTTTCTTTTATTTTGGCGACCTGGATCCCCAGGGGGTGGCCATCTGTGCCGGGCTAATGGCGGCGGTGGCCGGGGGGCAAGAGGGAGCCAGGCCCTTTCCCGTGCTTCCGGCTGAGCCCCTGTACCTGCAGTTGCTGGAAACGGGGCGCAGCCGCCCCCTGACCAGCGACCAGTCCCGGGTGAACCCGCAGGAAATGCAGAGCTTTTTCCAATGCTGTTCCCCTGACCTGGGGGAACGTATTCAGCGCCTGTGGGAAGATGGCCTGGTGGTTCCCCAGGAGGCCCTGGCCGCCAGCATCCTGGCAGCTAGAGGGGAGGTGTGCCTGTGGCCGGCCTGCCGGCGTTAAACGCCCTGCCCCCGCGGCCGGCGTCGCCCTTCCCCGGCCCGCGGCCGGAATTGACCAGCTTTGATGATCGCCTGGCTTCCCTGGCGGCGGTTTTCCCCCTGTATGATCTCAGGAATAAGCACAGCCTGCGGGAATTTCATGGACTGGAATTGGGGCTGTGTCTTATGCTTTTTATCCTGGAAAAAATGCTCCACTATGAGCCGTGTACCTACGAGGATGCCGAGGGTTTTGTGGCCGCCGTGGTGCCCCGGCTCACGGGGAAGCAGATCTCCCGGACGGAAGGGGTTCAACTCACGCAAAAGCTCCTGGACGAGCTGACCAACCAGGGACGGCCCTTTATCTATGAATTCCACAGTCCGCTGGACGGCCAGGACCACCAAATAAAGTTTCGCCTGCTGGAGCAGCAACCCCTCTCCCTGCCCGACCGGGATACGGTAAGCATCCGGCTGACTGAGACCGGGCTGGATCTTCTCTTCAAGTCCCGGGAGATTTACCGCGACCTGCAATTCTCGGTAATGCAGCTGTACCTGGACCAGCAGATTCGCCGGGGTACCTTCGAAGGGGCGCTGCAGACGGTTAACGAGCTGGGGGTAGCGGTAACAACCATGGAACGGGAGGTAGAGGCCCTGCGGGACCAGATCCGGCGCAATGTGGTGGAAGCGGTGGAGGCACCCGCCTACCAGCGCCTGATCAACCGCATGAAGCAGCAGCTGGACCGGGAACGGGAAACTTTTGCCAACCTGATTTCCCTGGTACGGGAAACGCGCCGGAACCTGGCCTCTGCCTCCTCCGGGGAAGATGAGCGGCTGGCCAGCGTGGAGCGCCTGGACAGGCGCCTTTATGAGGTGGCCCAGCGGCACCTGGACCTGTTTAACCACAAGCTGGAGCTGAACTTGCTGGTGGAAGAGGCCCTGCTGGCCAGCCTGCGCAGCACCCTGACGGTGCGTTTTCACCTGGAAAAGGAGTTTCTGGCCGAAGTGCTGCGCCAGAATCCCCCGGGGCAGGTCTTAACCCGGGTGGGGCTGCTGCCTCTTTTGCGGGTGCGCTTGCCGCGGCTTTTAGGTCTGAATACTTTCCTGGGACCGCAGGCGCTGATCGGCCGGGAACGGGAACGCCCGCCCGAGGCGGTGCCGGAAGAAATGGACGAGGCAGCCCGGCGGGAACTGGAGGCCGCGGAGGAGGAACGGCAGGCCAGGACTGTAGACTTGCTGCAGCGTTGCCTGCGGCTCCTGCTGGAGCCATTGACCACGGGATCTGCAGTGCATTTAAGCAGGGTGCTTGCCGGGGCGGCCCTGGATGGCTGGCCGGAAGAAGAGGTGCGGGCCTTTGTTTACCTGGTGCTTCTTTTGCACCAGGCGGGTAAAATACCGGCTTATCTGCCCTGGGATTATGTTCCCGGGGGCAGTGACCTGGCCGAATTTGCCCTCTATCAACTTTTACAAAAGGAACCTTCCCTGGCCGGCCTGGGTGTGGTGACCGTGGCGGCCGGGGAAGGAACGGTGACCCTTCCTTACGGCATAGAAATCACAGATCTGGTTTTAAGGCGGGGGGATGGGGATGCAGTATGAACAGTCTACAGTAACCACGGCACTGACCCTGTTGCGGGAGCTGTTAAAGGAGCCGGTGGTCAACCGGGAAAACAACGGCAGCCTGATCTTACGGGTGCAACAGGATCCGGATGTGCTCAACCTCTGGCAGGAGGTGCTGGAACCGGTCTTCGGGATTAAACTCCTTCATGCCGGCGACGAATTTTACCTGACCGCCGGTATGGAGGAAGACAGTATTTTTAATTACTCAAACGCGGAACTGCGGGATCAATTAAAGGTGGATACAAACACCGAACTGTATCTCTGTTCCTTTATCGTATTGACCCTGCTGGCCGCCCTTTACAACAGCGACGATACCACCGGCCCTTCCCGGGACTTTATCCCCCTGGCGGAACTGGAACGCCTGGTCAGCAGCAACTTTCAGGCCCTGCTGGCCCGGGAGGACGTGGAGGAACTGGAGAACAGGGCCAGGATGAACCTGGTGGAGCCGGCCCGTCTATGGAATGACCTGGCCCTGCAGCGGCCGGAGGCGGTGCGTCCCCGCAGCACCAATACCCGCTGGGGCTACCTGTTGCGCACCCTTGCTTTTCTGGAGGAACACCGGCTGGTCAAGATATATGACAACCGCCAGGTTTACCCCCTGCCCAGGCTCAACAGCATGGTGGCCCACTACTACAACCACCAGCAACGCAAGAACCTGATCCTGGAACTGCTCCAGGGCAGTGGAGGAGGTGCCGGTTATGCCCAGGATCAACCGGATACGCCTGCATAATATACGCTATGATAAGGGCAACCGCATTTTTGATAACCTCATCTTAAACCTTGGCGGGTATAACGGTCTCTTGCTCCTGCACAACGGTGGCGGCAAGACCTTGCTCCTGCAGCTGATCGCCCAGGTGGTTTGTCCAAACGTGCCCTTGCAGGGCCGCAGGCTGGCGGGCCTGGTGCAGGAAGTACCCTTCACCGGGCACGTCCTGGTGGAATGGCTGCTGGACGGCAACCGCTACTGGTACCTGTTGACCGGTTTTTGTTTTGCCGAGAACCTGGGCAGCGCCCACCGTGATATCGATTATTTTACCTACCTTACCGAATATGGCGAGCGCAATCCCTGGGATCTGGAGTCTTTTCCCCTGCTGGGTGAAGACGGGCGGACCCTTAATTATCGCCAGCTCAGGGAAAGGCTGGCTGCCAGCGGCTCCCGGGTGCGTACCTTTGCCTCCGACCGGCGCCGGGAGTACCAGCGGGAATTGCAAAGCTACATGATTGACCCCTGGGAATGGGAGCAGGTGCTGATCACCAATTCCTCGGAGGGCGGGGTGGGCAAATTTTTTGAGTCCTGCAGCAAAACACCACAGCTATTAGAGCGACTTTTGATTCCTGCCTTTGATGGTGTGCTGGGACGTACCGCTGATGGAAATGACTCCCTGACCCGGGCTTTTCAGCAGGCAGCGGAAGAGTTAATGCGCCTGCCTGAACTGAAGGCTAACAAAGGGGCGCTGGAACAGTTAAGCCAGCGCCTGCCCCGCCTGGCAGAGGCACTGGAGCAGGTCAGGGAGGCCGGTGATCAGGTAGAGGAGGCAGAGGGGGAGCGCTGTTCCCTTTATGCCACCCTGGAACGGGGTATACCCCGGCTGGACCTGGCCATCCGGCGCCTGGACGCGGCCAGGGAGAGATGCCGCGGCAGGATTCAGGAGATTCAATTCCAGATGGACTCCCTGGTGGTGGAAGAAAAGAAACGGGAAAAGGAGCGGCTGCAGGTTGACCTGGAAAAGGCAACCATGCGGTTTAATGACGTACGCCGGGATTATGACCGGGCAGAAGAGTCCTACCGCCGCCATAAAGCCTGGCGTTACTGGGGAAAATACCAGGACAAGACAGCCAGTTTACGGCAGGAAGAAGAGCGTAAACGGCAGTTGATGGTAGGGCGGGAACAGCAGGAAAGGGAAATCCAGTCCTTGCGGGAAAAGGTGTGGCCGTTATACCGGGCATTGCTCCATGGCTGGCGGCAGAGGGAACAGCTGGAAAAGGACCGCCTGCAGGAATTGCAGCGGGAACTGCAATCCATCGACCGGGAAATCGGCCGCAGGGAAGCGCGGCTGCAGGAATGCCGGGAGAAACGGGCCAACCTGCTGGGTTTGCGGGAAGGTTTTGTTAAGCTTAAAGACAGCGTGGCCCGGGAAATGGGCAGGGAAGGCCTGGCCATACCGCTGGAGGAGCCGGAACCGGCTAAAGCCCGGGTGGTTGCCGAAAAGAACCTGGCTGAGGAAGCCCTGAAACACTGGAAGGAAACGGCCGCCACGGGGTGGCGGGAGCAGGACGCAGTGAGGAAGGAACTGGAGGGCCTGCGGACCAGGGAGGGCGTCCTGCAGCAGGAGATCCGTGAGACAGAGCAACAATATGAAGCCTGGCGCAGGGATTTGCTGTCCCTGCGGGAGACACTGGCCCTGGCCGGGGTCGTCTCACCCGACCCGGTGGCGAATCCCGCGGGTTTAAAGGCAGAACTGGCCCGGCAGATTGCGCACCTGGAGGCCGGGAAGGTGCGCCTGGAAGTGGAAAAGAACCGGCTGGAAGAACGGCGGCTGCTCTTTTCCGGTGCTGGCGGTCCCCTGCCCAATGCCGACGTGGCCCGCCTGCAGGCAGTCCTGGAGGAGTACGGGGTAAAGAGCGTAACGGGTGCGTCCTGGCTGCAGGGCCTGGACAGCGATGCCCGGCGGCAGGCCTGGGTGACCCGTTTCCCCTGGCTGCCCTACGCCCTGATCGCTGAAGGGGAGCAAATCGTCCGGCTGGTAGAGCGGGGGGTGGAATTAAAAATAGACCTGAGCGCGGCGGTACCGGTGGCGGCCCGTGGCAGCCTCCAGCTGGATGGCGGGGAAGAAACACAGGTTTACTTTTTCCGGAATAAAGGCCTGGAGCCCTTTGTGTACCCCGCCCGGGCCGCCGCTCTTATCCAGGAAATGGAGGCGCAGGGGGAGGAACTGTCAGAACAAATCAACCGCCTGGGCCGGGATATGGAAAGCCGGCGGCAGGCGGCGGCAGCCCTGCAGAAGTGGCAGGAAGGCCACCGTTACAACCGGGAAGAGGAGTGGGAACTGGTACTGCGGGAAAAGGCCGGTGCCCTGGAACAGTTGAAGAAGGACCTGGAGGCAGCGGCAGGTAGAATGGCCGCCCTTTCGGGCGAACTGGCAGCGGCACAGGAGCAGGAGCGGCGGATGGAAATGCGGGCGACCAGGCTGGGTTCCCTGCTGGAGCGCCTGGCGGAGTACAATGCGGAATGGTCGCTGGAAATGGAGCGGTGTGAACAGGAAAGACACCTCCTCATGGAAGAGGCCGCGCTGGCAGGGGAAATAAACAACCTGGCCCGGCAGCGGGAGTCCCTGCAGGAAGAGCAGGAAAGATTAAAGGAGCAGGCCAGGGCCACCGCCAGCAGGATAAAGGAAATGGAACAGGATGGGGTGGAAATGTTCCCACCCGGTTATGCCGGGGCACCTGTTGAAGATCAGTTGACCACCTGTCCGGTAACGGACCCGGCCTGCCTGAAAGAGTATACGGAAATGGCGGGTGTTTTAAAGGCGAAGATAGCCGTTCTGGACCAGGGAAGTGGTGAGCTTGGGGAAATTGAAAAACGCATCCGGGAGTATGCGGAAGAATTAAAAGACCTGGACCGGGAGATCCGGGAAACCGGGGTGGCGCCGGAAGTGGTGCGGGATCTGTTCCGCCCGGTGACCGATGACGAACTGGATTCCTGGCGGCAGAAGGTAGAAGTTTTACGCAGGGAACTGGAACAGGCCGAAAAAGAGCAGCGGGAGGCCCAGAGACAGGTTGACCTGGCCACCGGTGCCTACAATACCGAATACCAGCGGGTAATGGACAAATATGGCCGGGCTCCGGCGGATCTGGACGGGATAGACCTGGAGCAGCACCGGCTGGATTTAAGGAACCGGAGGCGGAAACTGGACGGTGCGGATTCAAAACTACAAGGGCGCCGGGATTTTATGGCTCAACTGAGGAACTCCTATGCTAACGCTGCGGCCGATCTGGCTGCGGACGGGGTGGGTGACGGCGGGCTGCCGGCCTGGGATAACAGGCAGGAAAAGGAAACATTACGGCGGGATCCCGGGGCGCCCGGCGCAGCGGTTAGAGAAGCAAACCGGAAGCTGGCCCAATGTCGCCAGGCAGTGGAGCACAGCCACAGCCAATGGCTGCAGCTGGTGAAAGCCTGCCGGGAGGAACTGGCAGTGCTGAACAACCGGGATATCGACCAGTTTTTCCGCCAGCTGCAATCCAGAACGGAATTGCCGGGGTGGGAAAGGGACACCGTCCCCGTTGCCGCCAGCCTGACCCATGTCTCCCGGGTGATTCAAAATGCTCTAAGCGAGGTGGAACGCCGCCTGGCTGAGGCCAACCAGGTGATGGAAGAGATGGTGGACCGCTCCTACCGGCAGGCGGCGGCCATTCTGGATGAGCTGAAAATGCTCCAGACAAAGTCGCGGGTAGAGCTGAGGGGAGACAAGGTTCCCCTGATCAGCGTGGACCTGCGCCAGCCGGATGTGCAGGAAGCCAGGGAAAGCATCCGGCGCCACCTGCACAGGGCCATTGACGATGCCGTGCAACAGCGGCAGGCCGGTAAAGATGACGACAGCATTCGTGCCGGCCTGGCCGCAGCGGTGCGTTCTTCCGCCCTGGTGCAGCAGCTGGTGCCACTGGAGGAAATCCGTTTCGCCGTCTTAAAGCCCCGCTCCGATAGCCAGCCCTACCAGAACAGGGATTACCAGAGCTGGGATGCCCTGCTGAGCTGGTCGGAGGGCCAGCGCTACGCCGCCCGTTTTGCCGTATTCGTGGTATTGATGGCCCACCTGCGCCAGCGCCGCAATCCCGGGCAGCAGCACAGCGTAATCATTGCCGATAACCCCTTCGGGGGGGCATCCAGCGGCCATATCCTGGAGATGGTCATGGCCGTGGCGCGGCAGACCGGGGCGCAGCTTTTCTGCGTTACCGCCCACCGCCAGACCGAAATCATGCGGGAGTTTAACGTCCTGTACAGCCTGGTACCCAGGCCGACATTGAGCGGCCAGCAGCGGATGATCCCGGTGGATGAAAGCCAGCCGGGTATTTACCGGGTAGGCGTGGAACCTGCCCGGGCCAGCGTGCCCGGGGCCGGCCGGGTGGAGTGGGGCGAGGATCTGGGCGGGCAGCTGCGCCTGTTTTAGTCCGGGACAATCCGGGATCTGGATGGGCCGGACAGGCGTGATCTACGGTTTATTAAAGCTGGTGCGCTAAATCATACAGGGCGGCCGGGTAATAGCCGGCCCCCCTTTTATAGAAACCGCCCCTGAAAACCCACCCCCTTGTGGGGTGGATCGAGCGGGGCATCGCCCGGCAGGGCGATAAAATATGTCCAAACATTTGCTCTCATGGTATAATTGAACCATGGAAGGGAAAACGAACCATTGCGTCTACAACATCAATTACCATAGCGTGTTTTGCCCCAAATACCGGCATAAGGTAATCACCGGCGGGGTGGAAGATACCGTAAAATTGACAATTCAGGAAATCTGCAACGATTACGGATACACTCTCATTCAGATGGAAACCATGCCGGATCACCTACACATTTTCCTATCGGCCCCGCCCACGGTGGCTCCCACCGATATTGTCAGGAAGCCAAAAGCATTACCGCCAACAAAATATTTGCCGCTTTCCCCAGCCTTAAAAAGAAATACTTTTGGGGCAGCGGGATGTGGAGCAGGGGTTACTATATTGGCACTGCTGGCAACGTAAGCGCCGAGACTATTCGCAAGTACATCGAAGCCCAAAAATCACCCCGGAGGGAGGTTTGCAGCAGCTACCAGTATCCCAATAATACTTGACAAAATATAACAATAATGCTACCATAAAATTATGGAACTGTTAACCATCAGCAAAGCGGCAAAAAAATTAGGTGTACATCCCAACAG
>NZ_WHYR01000002.1 GCF_009428905.1 Desulfofundulus thermobenzoicus
ATTTGATGACCGTTTTTACATCGATATCCAGCCTTCTGGCCACCTGGGCTTTTTTTAGCCCCATGTCTTTTAATTGATGAATCTCGGCGTACATTTTCCACCTCGTCAATTTTTATTCCACCCCCTGCCAACCAGTAATTATACCTGCTGGCTGAGAGGAGATGGTAAAAATCATCCGTTTTTATTGGCCGAAATTCATCCGTTTTATTATACCGCTTACAAATGTTTGAGATTGTTGGAAGAATATCTTCAATATCCGGTGTAAGAACCCCGGCTTTGCCGTGAATGAACCCGGCGGGCCGCTGGATAATACTGCGCCTCCCGGGTGCACTTTAAACTTTAAAAGGCGGAAAGCGGTTATGAGTTCCTATTATGACCCTTGCCAGAGGTGCAATCCTTGAGTAAAATGGGTCCTGAACGCCTAAGCTAAGTGTTACTGCTCAATTGTAATATCCGGGATTGCCGCGACAGGGTATTAACGGCTGTGACGGGAGACAAGTGTTTACATGACAGGCATATTATTGCAGTTAAATCGACTGGCCCGCACCCGCGGCCAGCAGGTATACCTGGTGGGCGGCTTCGTAAGGGACTTACTGCTCGGGCGGCCATCCCGGGATGTGGACCTGGTGGTGTCCGGCCGGGGGGAGGAACTGGCCCGGGCTCTGGCCGGGGCGGTGGGAGGCGGCATTGTTTCCCTGGACCCCGGGCAGGATGTGTGCCGGGTGGTGGTAAAAAACGGTGCAGGGGTATGCCAGTACGATATTACCGGCCTGGGAGACCGGGACCTGGTTATCGATCTTAAGCGGCGGGATTTCACCATCAATGCCATGGCCCTGCCGCTGGAGGCTTTTCTATTGCAAAGGCCGGACACGGGACGGCACTCTTTCCGGGGTGCTGAGCTTTTACCGGATGCAGGCGATTGCCCGTTGCCGGTTGAATGCCCCGCCGATTTCCCGGTGGGGCCGTCCGGTTTGCCTGCAGCCGTACCGCCTTCTGCCGCCGTTGCCCTGCAGGTGGCCCTTATCGATCCCCTGGGCGGCCTGGACGACCTGCGCCGGGGTATCATCCGGGCCTGTGGTCTCCATTCCTTTGAAGACGATCCCCTGCGGGCACTGCGTGCGGCCCGCCTGGCCGGCCAGCTGGGGTTTCGTATAGAACCGGGGACGGTGGATCTTATCCGTACCATGCCCGTGCCGGTGAATAAAGCTGCCCCGGAGCGTATTCTGGAGGAACTGGTGCAGATTCTGCTCCTGCCCGCCGCCTGGACGGTTATTGACCTGCTGGACCGTGCACTGGGCGTCCTGGCGCAGATCTTTCCGGAAATCAATCCCATGCGGCAGATGGAGCAAAACGGCCATCATGTGGATAATGTGTGGGTGCACAGCTTGAAGACATTGCGCTGCTTCGAAGTCATTGTGAGTTCACTTAATCCCGTTCCGGACGGTGCCGTTAAAGATAACCCTTCCGGCGCCGATATAGACATCATTCAGCTCCTTGCCCTTCCCCCTCACCTGGCCGGCCCGGTGGGTGACTACCTGCAGGCCCCGGTCACCCGCACCCGCAGCCGGCTGCCGGTGATCAAGCTGGCCTGCCTCTTCCACGACATCGGCAAGCTGGAAACCCGGGCCGCGGGCGCCGGCGGGCGGTTCACCTTTTACAATCACCACACTGCCGGCGCTCACCTGGCGGCCGCCATCGGGCGTCGGCTACGCCTTTCCGGCCGGGAGGCGGATCTGCTGTCCCGGCTGGTGCGGGGCCACATGGACCCCCTCTTCCTGTACAAGGCCCGCCCGGTCAGGGGCCGGGCGGCCTACCGCTTTTTCCGCCGGCTGGGGGACGAGTCCCCCGGCTGCCTGCTCCTGAGCCTGGCGGACATTGCCGGCAGCCGGCTGGCCTCCGGCGCCCTGCCGGAGGTCCTGGAATACCGGGAATTCATCACCGGCCTGCTGCACCGTTATTTCAACGAGCCAGTTGTTGCCGGCCGTGCCCGCCCATTGTTAAACGGCCGGGATGTCTGCCGGATTCTGAACATCAAACCCTCCCCCCTGGTGGGCCGGCTGCTGGAAGAACTGGACGCCGCCCGGGCGGACGGCCAGGTAAGCACCCGGCAGGAGGCGGAAAATTTCATTCGGAACAGGGGCACCCGGCTTTTGACCGGGGAAGGGAAATAGGGAAAACAGGGAAATTGATAAATTTTCGGGGAGCAGGGCCGGGCGTCAGGCGGTCCAGGCCAATAATCCTGGAACCTATCTATCAGGAAACGAGAACTGACTGGCGTCGTTAGCGGGGTTCTTAACGGGTTAGACGGGCGTTAGAAGAATATCTTCTTGCCATATTTATCTCCAGAGCTTGTTTCGGAGGTTCACTTCGCATCCGGTGATGGCACGGGTTTGGGGTTACAGCCTGTATTCAACGGTTTCCGGACCTGACAATATTTCGTAAAGAAAGCTGGCTTTTTGTTTTTGTGCCCGATCAATTTCTTCCGGTGCATAACCACGCACTTCTATGGGTTCCATAACTTCTGCCAGGGCATCACCAAGGATTTCCCAGCGCCTCCATATGGGCATATCACTGAAGGCCGGGGAAACAATTATAAGGTCAATGTCACTATAAGGACCGGCTGTGCCCCTGGCTTGAGAGCCGAACAGGTATGCTGCCTGAACAGGGATGCCCTTTTGGGCCAGAACGGATAAGTATCGCCTGACAATTTCATTTACTCGATTTGGTGTTTGAGGCATTTTATCACTTCCTTCGTGTGGGTTAAGTAATCCCGGGTGACATGGCGCAGGTATTCAGCAATGGCCCGCTTAAGTTCCTCGGGATACCTGGTAACAACTCCCGCCAGGCTCAACCGGCTGACGAATTTAATTTGTTCATCAGTTAGAATAGCGTTTCCCAATTTCACCAGGTTGATTAAATTATGGGTTTTAGGCGGTGCTTTACCTGTTTGTTGGACTATTAAAGCCTTTAATGCTTTCTCAATGGCCAGGTGGCACATGAAAATGGTGTAAAGGTACCTCCGGGCACGGTACAGGCTTTTTGCCGTGTCCAGGTCATATTCGGATTGCTCAAGCCATTCTTTTACTTGGGGGTCCACGGCATTCAACCCTCCAACCGGCATTTAACGAGCTGTGTTTCTCATAATTTTTAATGTCCGCTTTAATACTATACCATATCCTGTCAGCAGGAGCAATCCATGCGGGATTCACAAGGTGATATGAATCCGGAGCGGCATGGTCAGTTTTTTTAAAGCGCATCCGAATCTCCAAGGTAAAGAGCTGAGCGAATTCTTCAAGGCGGGGCAGAGATCGGGAAAAGACCTTGCATTTACCATCATTTGCCTTCGACCAGTAAATGGAATTGTCCCCTTGACAATTCCCGGGGTCCTGTTATAATGTTGTTAAGAGCCGTAAACCAGCAGTTGTAGCCCGGCCGCCTTCCGGTAGGGCTATATTTATCAGTGGGGAGGTGGCCATGGTGGCCAAAATGGTTACGGTGAACCGGAAGGCCCGCCATGACTACCATGTGCTGGAGACCTACGAGGCCGGCATCGCCCTGACCGGCACCGAGGTGAAATCCCTGCGGGCGGGGCGGGCCAACCTGCAGGACAGCTTCGCCCGGGTTGAAAATGCCGAGCTGTTTCTGTATAATATGCACATCAGTCCATATGAACAGGGCAACCGGTTCAACCACGAGCCGAAGCGCCCGCGCAAGCTGTTGATGCATAAGTACGAGATCCGCCGCCTGCTGGGCAAGAGCCGGGAAAAGAGCCTGGCCCTGGTGCCGCTGAAGGTGTACTTCAACGACCGGGGTAAGGCCAAGGTGGAACTGGCCCTGGCCCGGGGCAAAAAGCTCTACGACAAGCGGGAAGACATGGCCGCCCGGGACGCCAGAAGGGAAATGGAGCGGGCCGTGCGGGGAAAACAGTAATTTAAACATGGGGGCGAAACGGTTTCGACGGGGGAAGCGGTGGCAGGAGCAGCGAGCCGGGGTTTCCACCAGCCCGTAAAACGGTGGAAAGAGCATAACTGCCAACAAGCAAGAACTCGCTCTGGCTGCTTAATTGACGCGGCCACATCCTACCCGCGTCGGGTCCCGTGACCCGGGATAGGGTGTCAAACTAACGGGCTGCTGCCGGGCCAATTCTCGGAGGCCCGGCGGGAGATATATCGAGATAGCCCCTTCCGGAGGCTGGCTGTGGCCGCCTTAAGGGGCGAAAAGGAAAGCACAGCCTGCGCTCGGAGAAACTCCTGTGGTCGTTCTTCCGGACGGTGGGTTCGACTCCCCCCGCCTCCACCAGGAAACAATAACAGACACCCGGAAGTTTACTTCATTTCGGTGTCTGTTTTTGTATGTTGGGTACTGTTACGGGTTCACTCCAAAGCAAGCCGATTGCTCAAAGGACCGGAGCACTTAATGGCGCATTTATTACACGTTTATATCAACGTTGCGGGGGCTTTTAAATGCCGGTTAAATTCATATTTAGCAGGCATGCTTTACTGGAGATGAAAAGAAGACAAATTGATGAGGCCATGGTGCTTACTTAGTGTACTCAAGGCTCCTGAGCAGGAGGAGTATGTACGTCCCGGGAGGAAAGTTTTTCAATCCAAAATACAACTTGGGGAGCCGTGTAAAACATATTTACTGCGGGTTTTAGTGGATGTGGATCGAAAACCGCCGGAAGTGGTTACAGTATACAAGACCAGCAAATTGAAAAAATACCGGAGGGAAAAAATTGAAAGCAACCTATGATCCCCATACGGATTCCCTGACCATTGTTTTCAGTAACAGGCCAGTAGCTGAAAGCGATAAGGATAAGCCCGGGATAATTATTGATTATGATGAAGATGGAAACCCGGTTGGAATTGAAATCCTTGATGCATCCGAGCGTATAACCGAGCCTGCTGGCATCGAGTTTCATCTGCTTCAAGCGAAGTAGATAGCCCCTTTTGGAGGCTGGCTGTGGCCGCCTTAAGGGGCGAAAAGGAAAGCACAGCCTGCGCTCGGAGAAACTCCTGTGGTCGTTCTTCCGGACGGTGGGTTCAAACTCCCCCCGCCTCCACCACTCAAATCCACAGTTCCAACATCAGCCTCAACTGCCGCCCGAACCTGTCTCGCGCGATCTTTTCCAGGGCCCGGGCACGGTGGAAGACGGCTTTTGCCCTGGGCTTTAAGTGCCGGGTGGCCACATCCACACAAAAAGGCCATCCACAAGCGTAAGCTGGCCGAACTCACCGGTATGAGCGAGCGGGAAGTCAGGGAGATCATCTACAACCTTGTGTTGCACCGGGGCCTGCCCATCGGGAGCTGCACGGAGCCCTAATGAGGGCTGCTATATTACGGAGCCGGGCAGCAAAAAGGCCCGGCATCATGCGGCGGCTGGTACGGGCGGTGGACAGGCTGATCAAGATTGCGCAGGAGTGGCTGGAGGCCCGGGACGGCCCGGGGGCTGAGGCTGCGGCTTATATCAGCCTGGTCCTGGCCGGGCTGTACCTGGCAGAGTACCTGGTGGCTTTTATCATGCTCTGAAAAGAGGGACGGGCCTTGCCGGGCAGGCGCAAACTGTGGCGGCAACTGCTGGACAAGCTACACCCGCGGCATGGCGGCGGATTTCTGAGTTGGTGGAGTGTGCACGCGGCGGCTTACTGAGCTGGCGGCAAAAGCTTGCTTCGGGGGATCGGTGTCTATCCGGAGCAGTATATTGTACGTTTATGTGAAGAGTATCGGGTGCGGTGGGAAGAGTGAGAAAGAAGGCAGGTTTATACCTTACTATGGTTTATTTTCTACGTTTTTCTAATTTCGTCCTGAAACTTAATTTAAGAAGGATTTTTTAACATTATGTAGTAATTGAAAATTAAAACGCCGTGGCTTGATCGAGGTGAGCCACGGTTTTAGTCTATGTGAAGATTTTGCGATTCGGAGATGAAAACATTGGGGCTTGAAGTGGTTTGTTTTATCCCGTGCTGCTCCAGCAAAAGCGCGGGCGTTGGGTTGGAAAGACCTCCTTACGCCTGGCCCGATAGAGGTCTGGAGCGTGCCCGGGCTCGTCTGGTGGTGGCCCGCCGGGGGATGGAGCACTGCATTGAAGGCAGTTCCAGGCCGACACCAGCAATGCACCTTTACAGCGGCAGTTTCTATTCAGCCCTTGATGCCGGGCTGGCAAGACAGCTTATTTATTCCGGAAAGCTCCGGCTATTCATTATATCAGCCGGCTATGGCGTGCTGGATGCCTTTGAACCCGCCCGTAATTATGATGCTGAAATGAAGGGTAGGGTGGCCAGGTACTGGCGTGAAGCCGGTTTGGCCGATATTATCGGCGACATCTGTCTGGTCCTCAGCCCCCAGCGGGTTTACGGCTTTTTTGCCGGCGAGCCGGGCTGGTCCGGTTCCGGGGCAAAATACCGCTATTTTTTTACTGAGGGGGTAAAAAAAGCCCTCAGCTCCGGTTTCAAGCCTGCCCAGGCGGGCTGCTTCTACAGGGAAAGCGGTAGGGGAGTTACTGCAATACTCGGGGCTCTGGGCCGTGCCTTTTACAGATGCCTTTCCAGCGGGCCAAATTGCGATATGATTGTCGAAGCGGCAAAAACGAGCGGTTTGAGGGACGGCGGAATTATAATCAGGTATCAGGATTTTCTGGCGGCCGGGGAGCAGCACCGGGCTTAGAAATCCCCGGCCTACCTTAAGGGGGTGGCGGTTTTGTGGATATAAAGAATTCTGCCAAGGTTATCAGGGATTTAGAAAGGTTTTATGCAGCTTTGAATACGATCAGAGAGCATGTCGGCGGCGAGCGTCGCCTATCAGAGTGCAGCGGGCGGATGGGCTGGCCGCGGCGGGGAGTATATTTCTTTTTCGAACCCGGAGAGAACAGGTGCTCCGGAGCGGGGCTAAGAGTCGTCAGGGTGGGAACCCATGCCGTTTCCTCGGGTTCCGGCACCACCCTTTGGGACCGCCTGCGGACTCACCGTGGCGTTCTGGGGGGAGGCGGCAACCACCGGGCTTCGATCTTCCGCCTTCATGTCGGGACAGCTCTCCTGGCAAGAGGAGATTACCCCGATGCAGTCAGGTTGAGCTGGGGTAGGGGCAGCTCCGCTCCGAAAGAAGTGAGGCGCGCCGAACACGGGTTGGAATGCGCGGTAAGCGAGTACATAGGAAAGATGCCTTTCCTCTGGCTGAAGGTCGATGATGAGCCCGGGCCGGCGAGCATGCGCAAGTACATAGAGCGCAATGCGGTGGCGCTGCTGAGTGCAGCCTCCAGGTTGCGCATTGACCTCCCTTCGGAGGGCTGGCTGGGCCACAGCTCCCGGCACGAGGCGGTCAGGGTTTCGGGCCTTTGGAACGTGGATCATGTTTTTGAAGAATACGACCCGGATTTTCTTGATTTGTTTGAGCGGCTGGCGGGCGGGAATCTAGAATGAATGCCTGACCTGCATGAGGTAATAACAGTGTTAAAAAGAGATGAAGTTTTAAAGTGGCTGGATGCCTATGACATTAAAAAATATCCGACTTCCGTTTACGATGAGCTGGTAGTTGAACAACGCCCATATCCTGGCAGAATTAAAATCCTTGGCGCCTGGAAGACGGGGTGTTTGAGAGCTGATGGTCAGGGGAGAGAGTATGTTGATAAAAACGGCACCGCCTATTCATTTACCGGAAGGTGGAACCCCAATAGTTCCGTAGGCTATTTAACCTGGATAGAGATATCGGAAAATGAAAAAGAAATAAAAGAAAAAATACCAAAGGATTTTTCGGAAGAAAAGCCTGAAATAGTTGCTGAGCTGGAGTCCAGGGTGGGGTTTGGCTTTAAACAAGTACATGGCAGTCAATCAGTGGGTTCCTCTGGCCAATAACGTCGAAAAGTTAAAGAATAGGAAAGAGAAAGAAGGTATCGGCCGGTTTCTGTATGTACATTTGAAATGGAATACTACCGATTGCCAGCTGGCCGGCCATTTGGGTGTCATTTTTTCTTTGTCCGGCGTGTGGGAATTTAACGGGAAGGAAAGAGGGTTCCAGTTCAGACGGTTGAATAAGGACTGGCGCGATCTTATAAGAGGCTACTACTGTCAGTCAATAACCGTAGATGAAGAGTAATTCACAATACCTATATTTTAAGTAACAGGGCTTCCAGCCGTTCTTTTTACTGCAGGGCTTATCTATAACTTCAAAGCCGTAGAACAGCCAACTGGGCGCGGCGGCGCAGTCCCGCAGTGGAGCTGCAGCGTTAGCTGCGGTTTCTCTTTTTGGTCGGCAATAGCACCGGCCCGTTCTTAATTCCCTCCTTGATGGGCGGTTTTGGTGGAGGCAGGGGTTGCAGTTTGATCAAGGGGCGACGAGCAGACCGTTTACCAAACACGCCTGTACTGCCTTTCAGACCCTTTTTCATGAAGTGCGGTGTGAGCGAGAAGCTGAAATTTTTTTGCCTTCCTGACGGCCCCTTGTCTGTGGGAATAGTGTAAAATAAAATCAAGGTTTCCAGTCCAGAGGAAAAACGGGAGGGGAAAAGGGTGCTAAAGTCGAATAGGTACATATTACCGGTCGGACTAGTACTGGGGTTCCTGCTCATTATTGCTGGGTGCGGGCAACAGGAGGTGCACCGTAAGGCGCCGGAAACCCCGCCCCAGCAAAAGCAGAGTGCAGTGGAGGGTGCCGCTGTACCCGCCGGGAACTCACAGGACCGGCAGGCGGAAAACACACCTGCAGGCGGCGGCCAGAATAAGAATCCCGCCGCTCCGGGGAAGGATTCGCTGCCGGGCCTGCTGGCGGCCACCGTAACATATGTGGTGGACGGGGACACGGTCCACGTCGTACTGGCCAACGGGCGGGAGGAGAAGGTCCGTTTCATCGGTGTAAATACTCCCGAATCAACTAACAAGATCGAGCCCTACGGCAAAGAGGCCGCGGCTTATACCAAAAGCCGCCTGAACGGACGTAAAGTTTGGCTGGAGAAAGACGTGGCCGAGCGGGACAAATACGGCCGCCTGCTGGCCTATGTCTGGCTTTCCCCACCGAAGGACGACGGCGAGGCCGAAGTAAGGGCCAGGATGTACAACGCCGAACTGCTCCTGAACGGCTACGCCCAGGTGATGACCGTCCCGCCCAATGTGAAGTACGCCGATCTTTTCGCGAAGCTCCAGCGGGAAGCGCGGGAGGCGAAGAAGGGCCTGTGGGGACGGCGGCCGTGACGGCAGCGGTACCCGCTCCCGTACCTTCTCCTCATGGTAAAAGCCGGCAGCGCAGGGAAATACATAGGTAACTCCAACTCGAAAAAGTTCCATTACCCGGACTGCCAGTGGGCTCAGAAAATAAGTCCGAGTAACCGCGTAGAGTTTAATACGCGGGAAGAAGCGGTAAACGCCGGCTACCAGCCCTGCGAGGGGTGCCGATAATAGGGCTTAAATTCCGGATAACAGTTTTGCCGGGGGGATTTAAATATGGCGGAGTTGGGCGCGCTTACCGAGGTTGATCTCCGGGAAGTTTGGGGGAATGAAGCAAGGGATTTTACCCCTTGGTTAAAAGAAAACATCGACCGGCTGAATCAAGTGCTGGAACTCGATATTGAGATAACTGAACGTGAAGGGCCGGTGGGGCCTTTTGCCGTGGATCTTGTAGGACAGGACCTGGGTTCGGGACGCACGGTAATTATCGAAAACCAACTCGCGCCTACCGATCACACCCACCTGGGCCAATTGCTCACCTATACTGCCGGTCGCGGGGCCAAAATAGTAATTTGGATTTCCCCCCAGTTTCGCGAAGAACATCGCCAGGCCCTGGACTGGCTGAACGAAAATACAGGCGAAGACCAGGCCTTTTTCGGCGTGGAAATCAAGCTGGTGCGCATTGATGATTCCCGGCCTGCTCCCCTGTTTAAGCTTGTTTCCCAACCCAATGAATGGCAGAAAAGCGTTGCCAGTGCCAGAGCCACAAGCACCAGGGGAGAAACCTATCAAGCTTTTTGGACAACCTTTCTGGAAAAGCTTAAAGAACGGGCACCGGGTTTGACCAATGCTAAAAAGGGATTGCCCCAGAACTGGTGCAGTATCAGCGCCGGCAGGAGCGGTTTTGCGTATGCGGCAGCTTTTAAGTTAAAAGGGCGATTTGGCGTGGAGCTTTATATCGACACCGGCGATAAAGAGAAAAACAAGCAATTTTTTGACCAGCTTTACGAACATAAGGACAGTATAGAGCGGGAACTTGATATGGCTTTAAGCTGGGAGCGGCTGGATAATGTCCGCGCCTGCCGCATAGCCATCTATCGTGAAGGAAGCATTGATGCTGGTGAGGAAGAACTAAACGATCTTCAAGACTGGGCCATAGCAAACTTAGTCAAGTTTCGAGATGCATTCGGTAAACGGATCAAAGCGCTATAGTTGAACAATTGTTTAGCCGGGTTATCATGCCATTTGGATTTAGATGGGTTAAATAGTAAGGCCTGCTGAGTAGACCTGCCCAAGGAAAGAATGAAAGGGGAGCAGCAGTGAGCATCTTTCAGTACGCTTCTTCCGTACTTGCCGATTACCAGAATTACGTGCGGAGCTTTTTTAATATGGCCGACGAGCGGATAAGGGAGCTGGTGGAAGAAGAGCTTTTCACTAATGAAGGCCTCTGGCCGGAACCGCTTCTCCAGCTCAATTCCCTTTACGCCCGGGGTTCCTCGGTGGCTGACCTTTGCCGCAGGGGGCTGCTTCACCCGGCCTGCGCGGAGATCTTTTATGATTACCGGCAGAGGCGTCCCATTACTCTCTACCGCCATCAGGAGGCGGCCATCGAGTGCGCCCTGCGGCGCGAACCCTTTGTGGTAACAAGCGGTACTGGCTCTGGGAAGACCCTGACTTATTTCATTCCCATCTTTGATGCCGTGCTGCGCAGCGAGCCTGCACAGCCGCGGGTGCGAGCCATAATCGTCTACCCCATGAATGCGCTGGTCAATTCCCAGTACACCGCTCTGGAGGAACTGGCTAAAGCTTTTGAGCGGCGTACCGGTCAGCCGTTGCCGGTCCGCTTTGAAAAATACACGGGCCAGGAAGGGGAAGAAAAGCGAAAAGAGATCCTGGAAGCACCGCCCCACATTCTCCTGACCAATTATGTGATGCTCGAGTTATTCCTCGTGCGGCCTCGCGAGCGGCGGTTTGTCGACCGCACCGTGACCGGCATAGAGTTCCTGGTTTTTGATGAGCTACATACCTACCGCGGCCGGCAGGGGGCCGATGTGGCCCTACTCATCAGGCGCCTCCGCCAGCGGTGCGGCAATCCCGATCTCGTCTGCATCGGCACCAGCGCCACGATGGTCAGCGGCGAGGGTGTAGGACCTCTTGAGCGTCGCCAGGCCGTGGCCGACTTTGCCAGCAAGATTTTTGGTGTTCCCGTTCTCCCTTCCAATGTGATTGAAGAACAATTCCAGCCTCTTTCGCTGCTAAAGGACGTGGACCCTGAAGATCTGCGGGCTGCACTTGAAGGTCCCTTGCCCGAAACGACCGAGGAACTTTTAAAGCACCCCCTGACCTGGTGGATTGAACGCCACCTCGGCTTTAAAGTTGCACCCGGCGGCGGCACGGAGCGCTGTACGCCTGTTACCCTTACTGAGGCGGCGCGGCAGCTTGCTCAGGAAACGGGCCTTAATGAGGAGCGCTGCCGTGGGTACTTGAGCAAAGCACTTCTTTTGGGCAGCAGCCTCAAGCTTAGCGATGGCAACCCCGTATTTGCTTTGAAGCTCCACCAGTTTATCAGCCAGGGACAGGCGGTCTACGCCACCCTTGAACCTCCCTCTACCCGGCATCTGACCCTGGAAGGCCAGTATTACGCCCCGGGAGAAGAGCAGAAGCGTGTTCTTTTTCCGCTGGAATTTTGCCGCCAGTGCGGCCAGGCGTATTACGACGTGTGGCTCCACGAAGCGGAAGAGCGTTTATTGCCCCGCGAACCCGAGGGCGACTTCTTCCATCCAGAGGGTGAAGTCAAGGCGGGGTACCTGGTCCTGGCCGAAGAAGTGGGTGACTGGGCTCCGGATAGCGAACATCTGCCTCCCGAGTGGTTCGACGAACGCGGAAGGAAGAAAAGTGAGTACCAGTTGGCGGTTCCCAGTGAAATATGGGTCCGTCCAGATGGTACCTATGCCCCCGCACCTGTCTTGGACGCCATAAAAGCGTTTTTCCAGCCCAAGCCCTTCAGGCTCTGCCTTGCTTGCGGCGAGGTTTACACCAAACGGGATCGGGAATTCCGCAAGCTGGGGCGGCTCTCCAGCGAGGGGCGCGGCAGTGCCACCACCGTACTGGGTGTGGCCGCGTTGCTGCAAGCTGCCCAGCACGGGATAGAGGATAGGGAGCGCAAAGTCTTAAGCTTTACCGACAACCGGCAGGATGCCTCCCTTCAGGCGGGACACTTCAATGACTTCGTGCGCATTTCCCTTTTGCGCGCCGCCCTTTATCGGGCTTTAGAAGTCAAGGGCGAATTGCATCCCGAAAACGTGACCGGGGAAGTGCTGGCCGCCCTGGGCATTGGGCTGGCGGAGGTGGCCAAAAATCCACATCTTGTCCCGGAAAGTAGAATGGGGGAAAGGGTGTGGCGCACCTTCCGCGATCTTGTGGAGTACCGGCTTTACGAAGACCTGCAGCGCGTCTGGCGTATCGTGCAGCCGAACCTGGAGCAATGCGGCCTCCTGGAGATCCAATACCTGGGATTGCGTGAACTCTGCGCTGATGGGGAGCGCTGGTGCAACTGTCCGGTCCTTGCTTCCCTTGAACCGGAGAAGCGCTATTTCCTGGTAAAGAGCTTTCTTGATTATTTCCGCCGGCACCTGGCCATCAACGCCCCCATCTTGCGGGAAACCGATCAGCAACAGCTGCGGCGGCGGGTGGACCAGGACATCGACGAGAAGTGGTGGGAGGAGGAAGACTGGTTCCGGCAGGCCACGCGCTTTGTGCTGGTTGGCACCCCCCAGGGGTTTTATAAGAAAAGCCTGAGCGAAAAAAGTCGTATCGGCCGGTACCTGCGACGGGAGCTGAACCTTTCCCCAGAAGAATACTGGGAGTTTATTTTCCAGCTGGTAAACATCCTCTGCTCCCAGGGACTTCTTTTTAGATTCCAGGAGAGGGGGGAAGAGTACCTCCAGCTGGAGGCCGGTTGTCTCGTATGGAAACCTGGCGACGGCACCCCGCCTCCTCCGGACCCCGTGCATACCCGGCGCTTGGAGGGCCCGGCATACCTTGAGGTTCAGCGGAAGGTGAATGCCTTTTTCCGCGACTTTTACCAAAGCGCCGCCCGGTACCTGCGGGACATCGAGGGCCGCGAGCATACGGCGCAAATCTCCTATGAAGAGCGGCAGGAGCGCGAGGATCGCTTCCGCCTGGGGGACCTCAAGTGCCTTTTCTGCTCTCCCACAATGGAGCTGGGTATTGACATCGCCGACCTGCGGGTGGTGCATTTGCGCAACGTGCCGCCCACGCCGGCCAACTACGCCCAGCGCAGCGGCCGGGCCGGGCGCCGCGGTGACCCCGCCCTGGTTCTCACCTATTGTGCGGCCCGCAGCGCTCACGACCAGTACTTCTTCCGTCACCGCGAGCTAATGGTGGCCGGTGCGGTGCGCAGCCCCAAGCTCGACCTCGGCAACGAAGACCTGGTGCGGGCACACGTGCATGCCATTTGGCTGGCCAGGACCGGCTGTGCCCTGGGCAACTCCCTCGACGAAGTAATTGACGTAGAAAAATTACCGGAACTACCCCTTAAAGAAGAGGTGCGGGCCCAGGTACATCTGGCGGAATCGCGCCTGCGCGAATGCCTGGAGGAGGCGCGGGCGGTCCTGGCAGCCTGTGGCCCGGAGTTAGCGGATAGTGGCTGGTACGGCGAGGAGTGGCTTGAAAACACCTTGCGTTACGCAGACCGGGCCTTTGACGAGGCCTTTGAGCGGTGGCGGGAGCTCTACCGGGCGGCCATGAACCAGCTTGTGAACGCCCAGGAAAAGTTCTTGCGCTCCCGCCGGCGGGAGGACCAGGAGGAAGCCCGCCGCCTCATGGATGAGGCCAACCGGCAGCGCAACCTGCTCCTCAACAAGACTAAGGCCCAGGAGGAGTCGGACTTCTACCCCTACCGTTACCTGGCCAGTGAAGGCTTCCTGCCCGGGTACAATTTCCCGCGCCTGCCCCTGCGGGCATATATTCCGCGGGGCGAAGGTGAGTACATTACGCGGCCGCGGTTTCTTGCCTTAAGAGAGTTTGGCCCCCACAACATCATCTACCACAACGGTGCTAAATATGAGGTGCGGGGCATCATCCGTTCGCCGGGGGGCCTCGAGCAGCGGCGGCGGCTGGCCAAACTTTGCAAGGCGTGCGGTTTTTTCCACAAAGACGAAACTTTAGATCTCTGTCTCAACTGTGGTACGCGTTTTGATGGCTATACCAGCGAAGTGGCTGTGCTGCTCGACATGCCCAACGTCCGCACCAGGCGGCGCGAGCGCATCACCTGTGATGAGGAAGAGCGGGTGCGCCGCGGTTACAACATAACCACTCACTTTCATTTTGCTCCGGCTCCCGGCGGCCAGATGCGCAGGTTCTCGGCGGTGGTATACGATGAGGCAGGAAATAAGCTCCTGCGGCTGGTTTACGGCCCTTCCGCCACACTCTACCGCCTCAACAACGGCTGGCGTCATCGCCCGCCCGGCGAGCACTTTGTCGTAGACCTGGACCGCGGCGAGTTCTGGGTCAGCCGTCTCGAAGAGGAAGAATATGAGGAATTGCCCGGAAAGGCTCCTGCCAGGCGCGAGGTAGTACGTTTGGTGGTATGGGACACCACCAATCTCCTCCTGGTCTACTTCCTCGACCCGGCCTGGCAGGGCAATGAGGAATTTATGGCCACCCTGCAGTATGCCCTCCAGCGGGGCATGGATATCGTCTTCCAGGTGGAGGAATCTGAACTTGTCTCTGAACGCATTGGTGAAGATGATCACCGCGCCATCCTCTACTGGGAGGCGGCCGAGGGGGGCGTAGGGGTCTTAAGGCAGCTGGTGCAGGACCCGGTAGCCCTGGCAGCCGTGGCCCGGGCGGCCCTGGAGCGCTGCCATTTCGTGCCAGACAGAGAAGGCGGGAGTTGCGCCCGGGCGTGTTACCAGTGTCTTCTCTCATATACCAACCAGTTGGACCACCCGCTCTTAGACCGGCACCTGGTGCGGGAGGTGCTGGAGCGCCTGGCGGTTAGCCGTACGCACTTAGAGGTAGCCGGGCGTAGCTACGAAGAGCACTACCGGTGGCTCCGTTCGCTCACCGACTCGCGCTCGGAGCTGGAGCGGCGGTTTATTGACCACCTCTACCAGACCGGCCGGCGCCTGCCGGATGAAGCGCAAAAGCCCCTGGCCGATTACCCTGCTGTACCCGACTTTTTCTACGCGCCCAACGTCTGTGTTTTCTGCGATGGGGCCGTGCACGACGAACCGGCGCAACAAAAGCATGATGAGGCGGTACGCGCACAGCTAAGGGAACTTGGCTACCGGGTGATGGTCATCCGCTACGACCGCGACCTGGAGAAACAGATCCGGGCCTATGCGGACATCTTCGGCGAGGGGAGGAGTAACAGGTGAATGGGCAGCCAGCCGTGGGAAGCATCGTGCGCTGCCGCGGGCGCGAGTGGGTGGTGCTGCCGCCGGACGGACCGGAAGTGATCCGCCTGCGGCCGCTGGTTGGTGACGACGGCGAGACTTGCGGAATCTACCTTCCCCTTGTGGAAGCGGGCCTGGAAAAAGTGGAGCCGGCGACTTTTCCCCTGCCAGCGCCGGAGGACGCCGGGGACGCCGTAGGCGCCGGGCTTCTATGGCAGGCCGCCCGGCTAGCTTTGCGCGATGGTGCCGGTCCTTTCCACTCCCTGGGCCGTATCTCGGTGCGACCGCGGGCCTACCAGTTCGTGCCCCTGCTCATGGCCCTGCGGCTTGACCCGGTGCGGATCTTAATAGCCGATGATGTGGGCGTGGGCAAAACCATCGAGGCTTTGCTCATAGCGCGCGAGCTTTTCGACCGGGGCGAGATCGACCGCATCTGCGTGCTCTGCCCGCCGCACCTCTGCGAGCAGTGGCAGAAGGAGCTGGCGGAGAAATTCCATCTGGAAGCAGAAGTGATCCGCTCCGGAACGGTCAGCCGCCTCGAACGGGGGCTTCCACCGGGAGAGCACAGCATCTTTAAATACTACCGGCATATCGTGGTCAGCATTGATTACGCCAAATCGGACCGCCACCGGCCCGAATTCCTCACCCACTGCCCGTTTTTTGTGATTGTGGACGAGGCCCACGGCGCCGCCCAGCCGGGCACAACCTCGCGGTCCCAGCAGCAACGCCACGATCTCTTGCGTGCCCTGGCCGCCGACCCCGGGAGGCACCTGGTGCTTTTAACGGCCACCCCCCACAGTGGGATCGAGGACTCCTTTGTCTCCCTGCTGGCCCTGCTGCGGCCCTCCTTTGCCAATCTTAGCTTCCAGCGGCTCACCGGAGAGGAGCGCACCGCAGTGGCCCGCCACTTTGTGCAGCGCCGCCGGGCCGATATCGTCAGGTGGCTGGAGGAAGAAACCTGCTTCCCGGAGCGCGAAAGCCGCGAGGAAACCTACATGCTTTCTCCGGCCTACCGGGAACTTTTCAACCGGGTCTATAACTTCAGCCGGGAACTGGTGCGCACGGGCGAGACGTTCTCCGGCTGGCGGCGGCGCATCCGCTACTGGGCGGCCCTATCCCTTTTGCGCTGCGTGATGTCCAGCCCGGCTGCGGCTGTGGCCGCGCTGCACAGGCAGGCAGAAGAGCGTAAGGCGTCTGAGGAAAGGGACGATGTGGCTTACGCTTCTTATGTTTACGATCCTGTCGATGAAGAGCCCGTGGACGTGGAGCCCTCCCATGTGGTCGAGCAGGGCGAAATGGATCTTTCAAAAAGCAGCCGCCGCAAGCTCCGCGAGTTTGCCCGCCTGGCGGAAAATATAAAGGCTACGGATGCCGATACGAAAATGGCCCGCTGTGCTGAAATTGTGGCCCAGCTCCTGCGCGAGGGTTACTACCCCATCATCTGGTGCCGCTACATCGCCACGGCGCAGTATGTGGCCGCCGAACTTAAGCGCAGGCTGGCACCGGCCTTTCCGCACCTTGCGGTGGAGGCCGTGACCGGCAACCTGCCCGAGGAGGACCGCCGCCTGAAAGTGGAAGAACTTTCCAAAAGCTCGCCCCGCGTGCTCGTGGCCACCGACTGCCTCAGCGAGGGGATCGATCTCCAGGAGCACTTTACGGCTGTAGTCCATTACGATCTGCCCTGGAACCCCAACCGTCTGGAGCAGCGCGAGGGCCGGGTAGACCGCTTCGGGCAGCAGGCACTGAAAATCCGCGCCGTTTTGTTTTACGGCCGCGACAACCCTGTGGACGGCGCCGTGCTGGACGTTCTTCTGCGCAAAGCGGCGGAAATTAGAAAGAGCCTCGGTGTGGCCGTGCCCGTGCCTGTGGACAGCGAATCCGTGATGGAGGCCGTGTTAAAAGCCCTTTTTACCCGCGGGGAGGAACTCCGGCGCGGTTACTACCAGCTCACGCTTTTCGAGGACACCACGGTCCTGGACTTCCACCGCCGCTGGGACGAGGCCGCCGGCCGGGAGAAAGAAAGCCGCACCCGCTTTGCCCAGAAGGGCATCAAGCCCGAAGAGGTGGAGCGGGAATTGCGCGCCACCGACGATATCCTGGGCGATCCGGAGGCCGTGCGGCACTTTGTCGTCAACGCCTGCCGGCGCCTGGGCCTGGGCATGGAGGCTGCGCGCGGCGGCACATTTGTGCTTTCCGTTCCCCCGGGGATCAGCCCTCCTCCCCTGGTGAGCCAGGCCATGCCGGCCAATCCCTGGCGGGTGTGCTTTATTTCCCCTCCTCCCAAAGGCGCTGCATGGGTGGGCAGGAATCATCCCTTTGTCTGCGCCCTGGCCCAGTGGCTCCTGGAGAGCGCCCAGGCCAGCGGGGGGCAAGCGCCGGCGGCGCGTTGCGGCGTGGTGCGCACCGCCAGGGTGGGGCGGCGCACGGTACTTCTTTTGCTGCGCCTGCGCCACCTCCTGGAGCAGCCGGACCGGCCGCCGCTTTTGGCCGAGGAAGTTCTGGTGCTGGGACTGCAGGGGCATAATCCCGCGCACCCCCATTTTCTTAGCGACGACGAGGCGCGCCAGCTTCTCCTTGAGGCCGCACCAGATGCGCCAATATCCCAGCAGGAGCGGCGGGAGGTGCTGGCCGAGGTGCTAAAGTGGTGGGACGATCTCTTGCCACACCTCGAAGCAAAGGCAAAGGAACGGGCGCAGCGGGTACTTGAGGCGCACCGCCGGGTGCGGGCAGCTGCCCGCATGATCCGCCGGGGCCTGGCAGTACAGCCGCAGTTTCCGCTCGATTTGCTGGGGCTCCTGATTTTGTTACCTGTGCCCAAAGGGGTGGTGTGGTGAAATGCGTTTTCCCTGCTTGAAGGTGGAAGGGGGGCTTTTGGCCCCGGACCTCCTGGACCGCATATACGAGGGTGCGGCACCCGGTCAGAGGCCGGCCGATTTTGGACAAAGCGGCCGCCTGGAAAACGAGATAGCTGCCGCCTGGCAGGAGGCGCTGGAGCACTGGCAGGCCTTCCAGCACCGCCTGGAGCGCCTTCCGGAGGCCGACCCGGCCACCACCGTCACCCGGGACCAGTGGGTGATCCCCCTCCTGAGTCTTTTGGGTTACGAGCTGGTTTATACACCCCGCGCCGCCGCGGTGGAGGGCAGGACTTACGCCATTTCCCACCGCGCCGGCACAGGCGAGGATGCGCTGCCGGTGCACGTGGTGGGCTGCCGGCTCTCCCTTGATCGTCGCCCGGAAACGGGACGGCCGCGCCTGGCCCCGCACTCCCTGGTGCAAGAATACTTAAACCGCACCGAGCAACTCTGGGGCGTGGTGACCAACGGCTTCACCTTGCGGCTCCTGCGGGATAACCTGCGCCGCACCCAGCCCGCCTACATTGAATTTGACCTACGGGAGATGATGGCCGGTAAGAACTTTGCCGACTTCTCCCTTTTTTACCGGCTGGCCCACCGCTCCCGCCTGCCGAAAGACGGCGCTGCGGATTGCTGGCTGGAACGTTACTACCTTGAAACCGTGGAGCAGGGCAGCCGGGTGCGCGACCGCCTGCGGGACGGCGTGGAGGAGGCCATCAAGATCCTCGGCCGGGCCTTCCTGCAGCACCCCTCCAACGAGGTCCTGCGGGAAAAAGTGCACACGAACCGGCTTGGTGCTGCCGAGTACTACCAGCAGCTTTTGCGCCTTATCTACCGCCTCCTTTTCCTCATGGTGGCCGAAGAGCGCGGGCTTCTTACCACCAACGCGCACTACCGGGCATATTACAGCGTGGCCCGGCTGCGCCGTCTTTGCGAGAACCGGCGGGCCTATACCGACCACGGCGACCTCTGGGAAAGCGCCAAAGTGACCTTTCGCCTGCTGGCCAGAGGTGTCCTGGGGCAGAAACTCGGGCTACCCCCGCTCAACGGGCCGCTCTTCGAGGACCAGGCCACGGGGGACCTTAACGACCTCCATCTTACCAACCGGGCGTTCCTGGAGGCCATCTGGTACCTCTCCATGTACAAGGAGAACGAGCGCGCCCCATGGCGGCGGGTGAACTGCGCCGCATTAGACGTGGAGGAGCTGGGCAGCGTCTACGAGAGCCTTTTAGACCTCCACCCCGTTATTACTTTTACAGAGGGTGGCCTGCCGGATTTTGCCCTGGACCCCGGCACCGAGCGCAAGTCCACCGGCTCCTACTATACGCCGCGCGCCCTAGTGGAGGAGCTGGTGGCCAGCGCTCTGGTTCCGGTGATGCAGGAAAGATTGGCCGGCAAACACACGCTGGAGGAGAAAAAAGCGGCCCTCCTCTCCATTAAGGTCTGCGATCCCGCCTGCGGGTCCGGCCACTTCCTTTTGGCCGCGGCCCGGCGGCTGGGCCAGGAGCTGGCCCGCATCGCAAGCGAGGCGGACGAGCCCGCGCCGGAAGAGGTCAGGTCGGCCGTGCGGGAAGTCATCGCCCACTGCATCTACGGTGTGGACAAAAACCCGATGGCCGTAGAGCTCTGCCAGGTGGCCCTGTGGATTGAGGGGCACGCACCGGGCAAGCCCCTCACCTTCCTCGACCACCGCATCCGCTGCGGCGACTCCCTGGTGGGGGTGCTTGACAAAAGCGTGCTTGCCAGGGGCATTCCCGACGAGGCATATGATGCTGTGGCGGGGGACGAAAAGGCCATCGCGCGCTCGTTTAAAAGAAGAAACCGGGAGGAAAGGGAAAACCCAATTTCTTTTGCCTGGGAGGGGGAAACCGGCCGGTTGCCGGACGAACACCGGAAGCTGAGCTTACTACCAGACGACACCCTCGAACAGGTGCGCCAAAAGGCAGAGCTCTACCGGGCCATGCGCCGGCGCGGGAGCACCTGGTGGCAAAAACAGACCGCCTGCCACCTCTGGACGGCTGCCTTTTTTGCCCAGCTCAGCAGTGAAGCGGTCCGGGAAAACAGGGTGCCCACCAGCGATACCCTTTTCCGCCAGCTGGAAAACCGTGCTCCCGACCCGCGGGCGGTGGGAACAGCCTGGGAGCTGGCCCAAAAGCATCGCTTCTTCCACTGGCCCCTGGAGTTTCCCGAGGTGTTTGCCCAGGGCGGCTTTGACGTGGTGCTCTGCAACCCGCCGTGGGAGCAAATACAACTTGAGGAAAAGGAATTCTTCGCTGTGTGGGCACCAGAAGTTGCACGTGCTTTAAACAAGGCGGCGCGGCAGCGCTTGATCAACAGGCTGCCTGAAGAGAACCCCCCGCTTTGGCAGGAGTACCAGGGTGCCAAGCATACTGCTGAAGCCACAAGCAAGTTTTTGCGGGGCAGCGGCCGCTTCCCGCTGACCGCACGTGGGCGTATTAACACCTACAGCGTCTTTGCCGAGCTCTTCTCCCAGCTTCTCCGCCCGGGCGGCCGCGCCGGCGTGGTGCTGCCCACGGGCATTGCCACCGACGACACCAACAAGCACTTCTTCGCCTACCTGGTGGAAAGCGGGCGGCTGGTGAGCCTTTATGACTTTGAAAACCGGGAGGGTATTTTCTCCGCTGTAGATAGCCGCTATAAGTTCTCCCTTCTCACCATGCGGGGCAGAAGGGAAGAAAAAACCCCGGCGCGCTTTGCTTTCTTCCTTACCAACACCGATCACTTGCACGACAGCCGTCGCGTCTTTGAGTTGAGCCCGGAAGAATTGGTCCTCTTTAACCCCAACACCCGCACCTGCCCCGTCTTCCGCACCATGGCGGACGCGGAGTTAACGAAGAAGATCTACCAGCGCGTGCCAGTGCTGGTCAACGAGCGCACGGGGGAAAACCCGTGGAAAGTTTCCTTTGAACAGGGTATATTTAATATGTCTACGGACAGCCACCTCTTCCGTACGACGCAGGAGCTGGAGGAACAGGGATACGTGCTCATGCGCGGCCGGGACCTCGGCCGGCCCGACGGCCTCTGTTACGTGCGCGGGGACGAGATCTGGCTACCTCTCTACGAGGCCAAAATGATCTGGCAGTTCGACCACCGCTTCGGCACCTATAAGGGCGTGCCGCCAAACACCTCCAGCACACACCTTCCCACCCCGCGGGAAGAGGATTACGCCGATCCGGATTACTTCGTCCTGCCGCGGTACTGGGTGAGTGAGGAAGAGGTGGAGGTGCGGCTAGAGCAGTGGAAATGCGGTTGGTTATTAAGTTTTCGACGAGTTGCCAGGGCGAATGATGAGCGTACGGGCATTTTTTCTATTATTCTACGAAGTGGTGTAGGGGATAGCCTTTTTCTCCTTTTAATTATGACGGAACAACGTTATAGCTCATGTTTAAATTCGTGTTTATTAGTGAATCTTAACTCACTGGTTTTTGATTATTTTGTGCGTCAGAAGGTAGCAGGCACAAATATGAGTTTTTACTTTGTACGGCAACTCCCCGTCCTCCCGCCCGATGCCTATACCGAGTCCGACCTCTTTTTCATCGTCCCCCGCGTGCTGGAGCTGGTCTACACCGCCTGGGACCTGGAGGCGTTTGCGCGGGAGGTCTGGCAGGATTGCCCGCGGGAGCTGCGCCAGGAAATTGCCCGCCGCTGGCAGGAATGCTGCGGCCGGGCACTGGAGGCCCAACCGGGCGTCGAAGAGATCCCGCCCTTCCGCTGGGACCCCGGGCGCCGTGCCATCATCCGCGCCGAGCTCGACGCCTACTACGCTAAGCTCTACGGGTTAACCCGCGACGAGCTGCGCTACATCCTCGACCCCAGGGACGTCTTTGGCCCCGACTTCCCCGGCGAGACTTTTCGCGTGCTCAAAGAAAAAGAAGAGCGCCAGTACGGCGAATACCGCACCAGGCGCCTGGTTCTGGAGTCGTGGGAGAGGTTGAATCTGTAAAGGCCGCAACAATAAACGCGAGGCTGCGACACAGCCCCTACCGGATGACCTTTCCGGTAAATCGCATGGAAATATTATGGAATTTTATGGGTTTGCGTCGGCTTGGAGTTAAGACCCATATACCATCGCCTGGAAGACTGAGTTAGATCCCATGTATTGCTCTGCTGGCTGGCGCTCCTTTTGATCAGAATAGCGGAAAACAGAACAGGTCTTTCCTGGCGCCAGATCAGAAAGGAGCAAAGGAGTTGCAAAGAATCCACCTCGGACTGTTTCAAGGGGCCAACGGCGAGATATATCAGCGTACCGAACTGACCAGGGAACAAAAGGAAATTTTTAGGGCCGTTAAGGTTTCAGAGCCTCCGAAATTTTATAGCATTAAGACCGGTACATAAGGGAGCTCATAGTAACACGCCTCTTCCTGGGTGTGGCCTTCTATCCCTTGTGTAGCGCGGGTTCACGCTTTTTGTTAATCTAAAGACTGTCGAACTCAGGTCATAGTTTTTAAAACTTTTTGTGATATTACATAAACCCTTGGTAGGATGCATAATTTTATCAAATAACATAAAATACCAGGAGGATATATGACGGGAAGACAAATACCAGGACACATAGTCCAATGCGATTTTGAACAAGGGATATCATTTTTGGAGAACTTTTTGGGTTCAGAATGGTTAAACAGTCAGACTGAAGACAGCTCTGTAATCACAAAATTATGGTACAGGAAGGATTTCCTTTCTTCCATTGAGCTTTATACTTTAGCCCATGCCATTCAAAAGTTTCAAAATGAAAAGAACGCCCGCTGGTTTGATAAATTCAAAAACCACGTCTACAACCATGAAAATATAGATATCATCAGTCAATCATACGAAATAATCTCGGCTGCCATGTTTTATAATAGAAATCAACTGGTTGAACTTTGCGACGTTAGTAAACCAGGTTACGATTTTGCCATCTATATTGACAAGAAAACCATACGTGTTTCCTGTAAAAAACTGCTGATGTCCGACCAGGAGAGACTGTTTTACGAAAATGCAGATGTGTTATATCACGAACTGCTAGAGTATTGCAAAAAGATAGGTTTAAACGGCATTCAGGTTTTTCTGCATCTGATAAATTTGGAAGAGCAGATAGATTGGTTGGAGTTACGGAAAAACATTATTGGTTGTATTAACTTGTACTCCCGTGATAAAAATAGGTTTGGCTTCAAAATCGGGGGGTGGTTCTTGGGCATTTGGGATATGCCTATTGATATGAAAGATTTTTGTTATTATCCCAACGATATAAGTATCCTTTTCATCTGCGGTTCGCCCTACTTACAGGACGAACAGAAACGCTTGGAGAATTTGATCCGCCGAGCTGCCAGAAACTTAAAAAAGCACAGCAACACCATAGACCAGGACAATATTAACATGATTATGATTAGCCTACCCCCGGCTGTGTCCCTAACCAACGCCCGGCGGTGGTTAATGAACAAGTTTAATAGCGATTACTCATCCATAACAGCGGTTTTCCTGACCAGAACCGTTCCTACAGTAGAAAAAGATTTGTCAACCATGTTACCGTTAAACGAAGTTGCTTTTGTTAGTAATCCTAATGCCAAAGTTAACTGGGCAAGTTTTGTACCGCCAGGCTATGTTTTATCTGCTACCATCCCTTTTGGCAAGATTTCCGAGGAAGAATCCAAAATGTTCCTGGTTGCCGATGATAATTTTTCGCCAACCGGAGAGGTTTACCTGTTTCAGAGGGGCCAAATATTTCACGAACATATAAACGGGCCAATGGAGTATACGTTTAAGCGTATACCGGGGGTGCAGCACCATGTGGTATTTGCTCCAACACCCGGGGCAGGGCAGATGATGGTTTCCAGCATTACCCCACCTGAAGATGCCTTTTTGATTTTGTAGGAGAAATGGAGACGGCCGCAAGGTATGGCTGGAGAAAGACGTGGCCGAGCGGGACAAATACGGCCGCCTGCTGGCCTATGTCTGGCTTTCCCCACCGAAGGACGACGGCGAGGCCGAAGTAAGGGCCAGGATGTACAACGCCGAACTGCTCCTGAACGGCTACGCCCAGGTGATGACCGTCCCGCCCAATGTGAAGTATGCCGATCTTTTCGCGAAGCTCCAGCGGGAAGCGCGGGAGGCGAAGAAGGGCCTGTGGGGACGGCGGCCGTGACGGCAGCGGTACCCGCTCCCGTACCTTCTCCTCATGGTAAAAGCCGGCAGCGCAGGGAAATACATAGGTAACTCCAACTCGAAAAAGTTCCATTACCCGGACTGCCAGTGGGCTCAGAAAATAAGTCCGAGTAACCGCGTAGAGTTTAATACGCGGGAAGAAGCGGTAAACGCCGGCTACCAGCCCTGCAAGGTGTGCCGGCCATAAAGCCTAAACTTCGGATAAAAATAAGCCATGTCTATTGATTGACCGGCTGGAACTTCAAATTTGCTGAAAGGGCGGTGATGAAAGATGAGAAGGACCTTCTTCCCGGTTCTTTAAATCCGGCGTATCGGCTGTTTCGTCTGGCTGTATCATGATGCTTTCAGCGGTTGTGATGTAGCCGCCTTTTTTTAATCCGCTTTGAAACACCATCAACCGGCGGAATTTATGTCATAAACAGGGCGGTGGCAAATGGCGTCTGCAGGACGTTGTTTCCCTCTTGTAGTACCGGCCCCGGTACCTTAAAATAGTTTTTGTAGAATTTGTCGGAAAGGGGCCGGTAAAAATTTTTCAGAGGAGCTCCCCATGCCGCCGGTGGGCGGCACCACGAATGATTAACAGGCGGTTCCCGAAGGAAAGTAAGCCTTGCGCTTCGGAAAAATCCTCCTCCTGCGGGTTCCGGGACGGGGCGTGTTTGTGGCGGCGGTCAGTGTCCCGCTTTACAGCGCATATTTCAGCCATCCTGCTCCTGTGCCTGCTGCTGGTTCCTCCCGCCCTGGCAGGGGGTGCCCCCTCCCCCCACAAAATTCTCTTCGTTCCCCTGGACGACAGGCCGGTCAATACCGGTTTTGTCCGGCAGTTGGGGAAAATAGCGGGCGTGCAGCTGATGATGCCGCCCCGGGAGATGCTGTCCGCCGCCGGGAACGGTAATGGGGTGGAGCAGCTCTGGACCTGGGCAGAAAAGAATGCCGGCGGGGCGGATGCCGTGGTTCTATCCCTGGACACCCTTCTTTACGGCGGGCTGGTGCCTTCCCGCACCCACAACTACGGGGAAGAAACCCTCAAAACCAGGGTGCAGAAAATTAAAGAACTTAAAAAACGCGTCCGCGGACCCGTTTATGCCTTTATATCCATCATGAGGACGCCCCAGTATAATACAGATGCGGAAGAGCCCCCCTATTACGGCCGGTACGGGGCCGATATTTTTCACATTGCCCGGCTGATGGACAGGCTGCAGGCGGGTGTAGCCGGTGACGGGGAAAGGGGGGAGTTGGCCGCACTCAAAGGAAAGGTGCCGGAAGAATTCTGGAATGACTATGTGGGGCGGCGGACCCTGAACCACCGCCTGACGGTGGAAGTGCTGGAACTGGTCGAGGAAGGGGTTATCGACACCCTGGTCATCGGCCGGGACGACAGCGCGCCCTTTGGTTTTACCCGCATGGAGCAGAGGCACCTGGAGCAGGAAATTGCCGCCCGCCACATCGCCGGCCGGGTTTATTCCTTTGCCGGGCTGGATGAGTGCGGGGTGGTCTTATTGATCCGGGCGGTCAACCGGTTGAATGATTATACTCCCCGGGTGTATGTGGAATACGGTACCCCCGGCGGGGAAAGGATTGTGCCCCTTTACGAGGATATACCCCTTGGGGAAAATGTGGCACAGCATGTGCTTTCGGCTGGAGGGATACTGGTAAATGTCCGGGAGGCGGCCGACCTTTTGCTGGTGGTCAATACCCCGGAGGGGGCCGTGGGGGAGGCGGCCCGCCAGGATCCCCGCAATTACAACCGGCGTCTGGCCGGCTGGCTGGAGAACCTTGTCCGGAAAGGGCGGGACGTGGCGCTGGCCGATGTGGCCTATGCCAACGGGGCGGACAGCGGGCTGATGACAGACCTGGCGGGCAGGGGGGTTCTGTCCCGTCTGGCCGGCTATTCCGGATGGAATACCGCCGGCAATACCATCGGTCTCTCCCTGGCCCAGGGCATGTTGTACAGCTATGCGGCCGGACACGATTCACCCCCCGGCTGGCGGGAGGAGCATAAAAAAGCCCTGCTCACCAGGCTGCTGGAAGACTGGGGATATCAGGCCGTGATCCGGCCCCAACTGACCGGAAGGTTCCTGGGCGAAAGGGGTGCGTCCACCCGGCTGGTTACGTGGCTGGAAGCGGAGGTGAAACAGGATATTTTAAGCCGGCTGAACCGGTTTGCCGGTGAAAATCTGCGGGACTTTGGCGGGCGGGTGCGGGTGAGCGGGGTGGACCTGCCCTGGCACCGGCTGTTTGATCTCTCACTGACCATAGAACTGCCGCCGCCCGGGGATGTGGAACCGGGGTTGCGCCATTAGTACCGGTCCGTGGCCCCGTGTTGACCGGACATTTGCCCTGCCGGGAATAGCCTGACCGGGTTTTGCAGATAAATATTGTGATGGTGCTTGAAAACAGGCTTTTTTAACTTCCGTGGCGGGGGGACGGTTTTGTTCACTTTTATTGCGGCGGTTTTCAGCATTGTGATTATCAACCTGGTATTAAGCGGCGACAATGCCCTGGTCATTGCCATGGCCTGCCGCTGCCTGCCCGCAGTGGATCAGAAAAAGGCCGTTTTCTGGGGCACTTTTGGCGCCGTGGCCCTGCGGGTGGTGCTGACCGTGGCCGCCGTCTATCTTTTAAAAATACCCTTTTTGCAGCTGGTGGGCGGCCTGCTGCTGGTCTGGATAGCCCTAAAACTGCTTCTGGAAGATAGCGGTGAAGAGAATGTTTATGAAGCGGGGTGTTTCTGGGATGCCGTGAAAACCATCGTTATGGCCGATTTTGTGATGAGTCTTGATAATGTGCTGGGGGTGGCGGCAGCCGCCCGGGGCAACCTCTGGCTGCTGATTTTCGGTCTGGCTTTGAGCGTTCCCATTGTGGTTGCCGGCTCCAGTTTAATTATCAAAATATTAAAACGGCTGCCCCTGACGGTGGATGTGGGCGCAGCCATCCTGGGCTGGACCGCCGGGGAGATGATCTTGAAAGACCGGTTTGTCCATCCTTATCTGGGCACTGGCGTACCGGGGAGGGTTTTCCCCGTGGCACTGGCCGGTGCGGTGGTTCTGGTGGGTCACCTCTGGGCCCGCCGCCGGGAGGAATTCCAGTAGGACAGGCCCCGCATAAAAAAGGATTTGGGGTGGACGGGGCGAAATTTAATAAACTGTTTAAATCTTTAGCTGAAACAGGGGAGGAATGGTAATGAAGATCCTGGCCATCAACGGCAGTCACCGCAAGGGGAAAAATACGGCCGCCATGCTGCAGGCGGTGCTGGAGGAAGCGGCCCGGGCCGGGGCGGAAACGGAACTGGTGGAACTGACCGATTATCAAATCAAGCCCTGCCAGGCCTGTAACCGTTGTCTGGGAAAGACGGAATGTTCCATAAAAGACGATGACATGGCCAAGCTTGGGGAGAAAATGCTGGCCGCCGACGGCATAGTGCTGGGTTCCCCGGTGTACTGGGCCAATGTAACCGGGCTGATGAAGAATTTTATCGACCGCACCCGCTGGATGCACATGGCAAAGAACATGTTGCACGGCAAGGTGGGGGGAGCGGTGACCCACGCCGGCCTGCGCAACGGCGGGCAGGAGCAGGCCCTGAATATCATGAACCGCTTCCTGGCCGCCCAGGGGCTCTTTGTGGTGGATACCCGCAACCAGGAAGGGGGTATTTACAACGGCGGCGCCATGGGCACCATGTTTAACGATCTGCGGGAGGGCAGGCCATCCTGGAAAAAAGGAGTGCATGAAGACACCCTGGCCATGGAAGAATGCCGCCGTTTGGGCCGGAATATGGTGGAAATGATTAAAAGGCTGGGTAATGGATAGCTTTCAAGGGTGCAGGTTTGGGTGAAATCGATCTGCCGCTCACGGGGGTGCACAGGTTCCGGGTACCGCCTGCCGGTATCCCGGAACCTGTGGTTTTTTATCCATAAAGCGGGATAACGCGGCGCCTGCGCCGGTAAATTAAGGGCAAAATCCTTTCCCGGTTACATAAAATGTGGCAGAGAAACATGGCAAAGGGGATGGGACCGTGGGAAGGATTTTATTTGTGCACGGCATGGGTCACGACCCCCGCCGGGATTACTGGCGGGATTGGGCCGCAACACTGCAGAAAGAATTGTGCGCCCAGGGGGCCGCTGTCTCCCCGGGTGACTTCGCCGGGGTTTATTATTATGATCTGGTACCCCATCCGGCCCGCCGGCCGGAGATGGCGGAAGGGCGGCAGCGTTTTCTGTCGGCCGTCAGGGCGGAAGCCCAGGGTGAACTGGCAGCGGAATATACCGGCATCCATTCATCGACCAGGGTGCCGTTGGGCCGGCTGGTGGATTTTTTGGTGGATAACTTTGGCGATATTTATGCTTATTTGTATGTGGATACCGTCTACCAGGCCGTGAACTGGCGGGTTTACCAGGCCATCCTCACTGCCGGCGGTCCGGTGCATTTGCTGGGGTACAGCCTGGGGGCCCTGGTTTGTTATTGCGCCCTGCAGGCCAGCCCGCCCCTGGCCGCCCGGGTGGCCCACCTGGTCATGCTGGGTAATCCCCTTTACTGGTTCCGGCGGGAGGTTGCCCGGCGGGCGGATTACAGCCTGCGTCCGGCAGTGGGTTACTGGACCAATGTGGCCGGCCTGGTGGACATCGCCTGGCCCCACGCGGTGCCCCGGGTCGTCCGGGGTTTGGACGAACACCTGGAATTTGTGGTTGACCGCATCAATCCCATCCGGGGCCATCACGCCTATTTCACCCATCCGGAAAGCATCAGGATCATTGCCGGTGCGTTAAAAAAGCGGCTTTAAAACAAAGGGCCGGGCATTTACTAAAGACAAAACCGGCCATCCCTGCGGGTGACCGGTCCTGCCGGAAAATCCCTTCAGTCCCCAACAGCCCGTGAAAAGTTGTGCCGGAGGGGTAATGCCATGTTTAAAAGATAACCACCAGAATGCCGGCAATAAGTACAAACAGGCCCAGAATGGCCACCACCACACCCAGGGCAAATTCCAGCGGAGTGGTGGCTCTGGATTTTACTTCCATGCTATCCACACTCGGCATGGGTCGATTCCTCCTTTCCATTTCCTGTTCTATAATACGTTATTTGACAGGTCAGTGTTACCGGGGAGAGATGATTTTAAAAAAGAAAAGCTCCGGGGCAATAAGGGTGTGCCGTGGGGCCGGGCATGATTAAAAAAAGAAAAACCCCCCGACGGGGGTGCTGGCCATATGGCTTGCTGTGAAACCTATTGGGTTTGACCGCGCAGCTGTTCGTAAGAGATACTGCGTACATGCTTGGTATGGCTCCACACCTTGTTGTTCCGGTGAATGAAGCCGGCAAAGGTAATGGGAATCCACGTCATGGTAAAGAACGGGTAGTACAGCAGCCACAGGTATGCCCGCGGGTGGGCCCTTTCCAGGAACAGCGCCAGCCCCAGATAAAAATACTGGAAGATAAAGCCGCTCAGAAACCACCACCAGTTCACCTGCTGCCAGTTTACGATGGAATACAGCAACCCCACGCCCATGAGCATGGTGAAGTAAGGTTGCATCAGGTAAATGGCGCCGTCGATTTTGCGAAAATCCTTCTGGACCAGGCCCTGCCAGACGAGCTTGAAAAAGTACCTGCTGGCCACGTTGCAGTGGCCCTGCATCCAGCGCTGCCGCTGGCGCCAGGACTGTTTCATGGTCAGGGGCTTTTCATCATACACCACGGCATCGTGCGCCCAGCTGACCTTCAATCCGCAGAAAAGGGCCTTGGTTTGAAACTCCAGATCTTCGGTCAGGGAGGTCATGCCCCAGCCGAATTTTTGCAAAACATCGCTGGCGATGCACATACCCGTGCCCCCCAGGGCGCAGGTCAGGCCCAGGTTGTACTTGGCCAGCTGCCAGAAACGGTTGGTGATCAGGTAGCCTACGTAAATGGACCGGGTTATCCAGGTATCGTTGGGGTTTTTGGTGGCCAGGTAGCCCTGGATGATTTTTTCCCCTCGCGCCAGGCGGTGGTTCATGATGTTCAAGAAATTGGGCGAGATAAGGTTGTCCGCATCCAGCACGACGATGGCGTCAAAATTACGTTTCAGCCTGAAGATTTGTTGGAAACCGTATTCCAGGGCGTATCCTTTCCCCTTTTCCCGGTCATTGAACCGCTTGATGACTGTGGCGCCTTCTTTAGCCGCTATGGCGGCGGTATGATCCGTGCAGTTGTCTGCAATGACAAAGACCTCGTAAAGATTGCGGGGGTAATCCATGCGGAAAATGCTTTTTACCAGCTCGCCGATCACCTTTTCTTCGTTATGGGCGGCCACAACTACGGCAAAGGTAGCCGCCGGTGGAGTGGTATAATTCTCCCGGCGGCGGAAAAAGGAAAAGAAGGAAATGCCTATGTAGTACAGGGTAAACCCGGTTAGCAAAACCTGTAAAACTATGACAATGCCTTCCATTATCACCAGTTCTCCCATCTTTCACTTCTCCCGGAGTTAATTTTGGGGACGTACAGTCCCTGATATTATCTCCATTTTTTCTGGAACAGATTAAAAACAACGGCCTGCTCTTGGAAGCAACACCTGCCCTTTTAAATTTAACCTCCCTGTCCAGAAAAATGTGCCCGTGGTAACTATCGACTAAAATTGTAACGCAAAACGCTCCGGAAGACAAGGAGGAAATGGGTATTTTTTATAATGGGCGCCGCGGCCGGCCGCCGCGGGCCGGTTACAGCGAAAAATCCCCTGCCGGGGATGGGAAGGAAGCGGGCGGCCTAACATTGTTCGGGCTTGGCAAAAACCTTGCCGCAGCGGCACCCGTAGGTAACCAGGTGGTAGTCCCGGTGTTCCTGGACACTTAAAATGCGCACTTTGCTGGAAATCCCGTACAATTGTTCACCGCACTGGGGGCAGACCATACCGGTGACATACTTGCGCGCCCGCACCACGGCATATCCGGGCATGCGGGTGGCTTCCACCACATAATCCGGGAATGAGAATTTGGAGATGTGATAGCGATCCAGTACCGCCCGGACGGTTTTGAGCATGGTATCCCGGGCGCGGCCGGTCTGGCTTTTCAAAAAAACTTGCACGGCTGTCTGGATAACCTGCTGGTCTTCCCGGCTGGGGAAAGAATAGACCTTTGCCGCCATTTAATTCCACCTGCTCCTCAGATATTTCATGCTTTATAAAGGGAACGAACGTCCCCAGGGGTTACTCCTTCAAAATAGCCGCCGGTCGTCGGACTGAGCAGTCCGGTTCTTGCCGGAATGGGGTAATGCCGGCTTGTTTACCGTACGGATTTCTGGATCATTATTTCCAAAACCCTTCGCCGCTATAACCTGCTTACGGATTAAAGCCTTTATATACTTTTTCCATTGTCTCCAAAAATAATTAGTCCTTCATGGTTATAAATCCTGCTTCGAATTAAGGGGATTTGAGCAACAATTTTGTAGAAGAAAGGTCCCGGGCAGGGGTTGCCCGTGAAGGATAGGGGTTGTCCTCCGGCGAAATACTATGACGGAGGTGATCAAAAAATGGTCGAACCAGCTACTGTACCATACTGCCGGCCCAGGGTGGTGACGGTGTTCAAGGATTTGGCATTGGCCCCCGGCAGCACGGCCACTTCAGAAACGCTGGAAAACGATATTCTGAATATTGCCCTGCGCATCCAGTCCACCGGTACGGCCGACGTACAAATTCAGGAACCCCGCGACCGGGAAGGGTGGTCCACCACCGGTTCCATGGAAGTGCTGGAAGGGGAAACCGTCTGGCATTATACCCTGAAACAGGACAAATTCCGGCTCCGCGTGGAGAATGGGTCCGGCGACCGGGTGGTGGTGACCATTCAGGCCAACCTGCCCTGCCGGGCGGAAGCACCGGAAGAAATGGTCAGGAGATGGTAGGAAAAGATCATTATGACCGATAAAAATTTGGCGTTCCGGAACCTGCTTTAAAGGAAAACAGTAACAATAATGCCACCGTGACTGCAGTAATAAAAACGGCTGTCCCCCGCCGGGCCAGCCGTTTTTTCCGGCCAGGTCTCTCACTCCCGGCGACTGTTTGCCGGGCATTTGCCGGCTAAAACAGCCTTTTTTTTCGCCTGGGTTTGGGTATATAGGTCACAGTTATGGCACAGTCGGGACATATCTGGGCGCAGGACTGGCACAAAATGCATTTGTCCCCGTCCACCTGTACCGTGGGCGTACCGTATACCCCCAGCACTTCGGACCAGGTGATGCATTCCCGGGGGCATTTGACTATACAGAAACCACAGCCCTTGCATAGCCCCGGGTACAGGGTGATGGAACCTCTGGCCAGATCATATTGCAAAGCCTTCAATTTTCCCCACTCCGCTTCCTGCAAAATTTTATTTAACTAACTTATCAGAATTGTGCCCCGGCAGCAATCTTTTTTCCGTGAACGGTCGTCGGAAAGGCACGGCAGCTCGCAAAGTGAAAATAAACTTTGGGGAGGCAAAAACCGCCCTTCGCCAGCAAAAGGTATACTAATGGTCTGCTTAACGCTACAATTTACAAATATACGACCAAACAGGCCAGGGTTCCTGGCCTCCTTCATTATAGGAGCATTCTGTATACAATTTTGTCTGGTACGGGGGTGCTGACGGTTGAAAGCCAGGGAAAAGAAAAAGGCGGTGCTGGTGGTGGGCGGGGGGGTGGCCGGAATTCAAGCGTCCCTGGATCTGGCGGAAATGGGCTACCATGTATATCTGGCGGAGGAATCCCCGGCCATCGGCGGGACCATGCCCATGCTGGGACGCACCTTTCCCACCAACGATTGTTCCATGTGCATCCTTTCGCCCAAACTGGTGGAATGCGGCAGGCATCCGGGTATAACGGTGTTCACCTGTGCCGACGTACTGGATGTGCAGGGGGAGCCCGGGGACTTTCAGGTGAGGGTGAAATTAAGGCCCCGGGGCGTTGACGATGCCCTCTGCAAGGGGTGCGGTGATTGTGCCGTTGAATGCCCGGTACATGTGGATGACCGGTTCAACCAGGAATTGAACGGGCGCCGGGCCATTTACAAGCCTTATCCCCAGGCCTTTCCCAACAGCTACACAGTGGACCGGGAAAATTGCATCAATTGCCAAACCTGCGTGGAAACCTGCGGGGCCGGGGCGGTGACCCTGGAGGCGGTGGATGAAGAAGTGGAACTGCCGGTGGGGGCGGTAATTTTAAGCCCTGGCGCCCGTTTAATCGACCCGGCCCGCCTGGAGTCTTATCGCTATGCGCAGCTTTATCCCGGTGTGCTGACCGCCCTGGAGTTTGAACGGCTGATCAGTTCTACCGGGCCCTATCAGGGGCGGTTGATCCGGCCTTCCGACGAGAAGGAAATTCGAAAAATGGCCTGGATCCAGTGCGCCGGCTCCCGGGATGACTCCCTGAACCGCAATTTGTGTTCGGCGGTCTGCTGCATGTATGCCATTAAACAGGCCATGGTGGTGATGGAGAGCAGCAGCCACCCGGTGGAACTGACCGTCTTTTACCAGGATATGCGCGCCTACGGGAAGGGTTTCGAAAGATATTACCGCCGGGCCAGGGATATGGGTATCCGTTTTGTACGCAGCCGGCCCTCGGAGATCAAGCAGGCCGGCGATGGGAGCAACGATATGCGGGTCAGGTATCTGAACGGAAACGGGACCGTTGTTCAGGAACAGTTCGACCTGGTGGTTTTGTCCCTGGGGCTGCAGGCGCCGCCCTTTCCCCTGGCCCGGCGGCTGGGGCTGGCCTTAAACGATCTGGGCTTCTGTGAACCCGGCTTTTATTCCGGGGTGGAAACATCCCGGGGGGGTGTTTTTGTGGCCGGAACCTTTGCCGGCCCCCGGGATATACCGGATACGGTGACCCAGGCCAGCGCCGCCGCCGGGGCCGCCGCTGCCCTGCTGGGCCCCGCTTCCCGGACTGGGGAAGAGGTGGTGGAGGAGCGGGATGTGCGGGGTGAAGAGCCGCGGATTGGCGTCTTTGTTTGCCGCTGCGGGGGAAATATCAGCCGGGTGGTGGACGTGGGCCGGGTGGCCAAAGGAGCCGGCGGCCTCCCCCATGTGATCCACTCAACGGTATTTTCCTACAGTTGCGCCCAGGACAGCCTGGCGGCCATGGAAAAGGCCATTGCCGCATACCGGCTGAACCGGGTGGTGGTGGCCGCCTGCAGTCCCCGCACCCACCGGCCCCTCTTTCAGAACCTGCTGCAGCGGAGCGGGCTGAACCGCTACCTCTTTGAGATGGCCAACATTCGGGAGCACTGCTCCTGGGCCCATATGGCCGAGCCGGAAAGGGCCACGGCCAAATCCATGGACCTGGTGAGGATGGCGGTAGAGAAGGTGGCCCGGCTGGAACCGCTGACGGAGATTGAGGTGACGGTGGAACCGGCCGCCCTGGTGGTGGGCGGTGGCATTGCCGGCATGACCTGTGCCCTGGATCTGGCCCAACAGGGTTTTCCGGTGCATCTGGTGGAAAAGGCGGAAAGCCTGGGAGGGAACGGCCGGCGGCTTTATTACGGGTTGAAAGGGGAGGACGTACGGGATCTGCTGGAGGACCTGGTGAACCGGGTGACCGCCCACCCGGGCATCACCGTCCACAGGGGTTGCCGGATTGAAGAGGTCGACGGTTGTGTGGGCAATTTCCACACCCGCTTGAGCACCGGTGTGGTGGTGAAGCATGGGGTGGTGGTGCTGGCCACGGGGGCCGGGGAGAACAAACAGGAGGGTTTTTTATACGGCCGGGATCACCGGGTGCTGACCATCATGGAACTGGAGGAAAAAATGGCCTGCGGCGATTTACCCCTGGATATGGTACGCAACCTGGTTTTCATCCAGTGCGCCGGCACCCGCAATGACCGCAGTCCCTACTGCAGCCGGGTATGCTGCGGAACCGCCATCCGCCTGATCCTGCGGCTGGTTAATGAACATCCCCGTTTAAATATTTTTGTTTTCTACCGGGACATGATGACCTACGGTTTTCTGGAGCAATATTACCGGGAAGCCCGGGACCGGGGGGTGGTTTTTATCCGTTACGACGATCCGGACGGACCGGTGGTGGAAAGCATGGATGAACAGGGGCTGGCGGTAACGGCCACGGGCGGGGTGCCGGGAACAAAGGTATCGGTCCGGGCAGATCTGGTGGCCCTGGCCACGGGCATCATTCCCGGGGAAGACAACCATACCCTCTCCCGTTTGTTTAAAGTGCCGCTGAATGAAGACGGCTTTTTCCTGGAAGCCCATTTAAAGCTGCGGCCGGTGGATTTTCCCGCCGCCGGCGTCTTTGTCTGCGGCATGGCCCACGGACCCAAAAATGTGGAAGAAAGTGTCACCCAGGCCCGGGCTGCCGCCGCCCGTGCCGCCACCGTACTGAGCAGGAAAAAGCTGCGGTCCGGGGCGGCGGTGGCCAGGGTTGATCCGGAAAAATGTGCGGCCTGTTTAACCTGTGTGCGCCTGTGCGCCTTTTCCGTGCCTAAAATAGTGGATCATGTGGCGGTCATTGAACCCGTTTTGTGCCGCGGTTGTGGTGTTTGTGCCGGGGAGTGTCCCAATAAGGCCATCCAGCTCCTGGGTTACCGGGATGAATTCTTTACGGGTATGGTAAAGGGGGGGTTGTTATGACTGTTACGGAGAACGGAACGATGGTGGTTGAACCGGGTCTGGCCAGCCGCCTGGCCCTGGAAAGCGGCCAGCCGGTGCAGCTTTGCTATCAGTGCGGCAAATGTTCCTCCGGCTGCCCCATGGCCGGGGCCATGGATTACAAGCCCAATGAGGTGATGGTGCTTTTGCAGTGCGGGCAGCTGGATGCGGTTCTGGATAGTCAGGCCATCTGGTTGTGCGTTGGCTGCGAGACCTGCGGCAGCCGCTGTCCCAACGGCATCAGTATCGGCAGGGTCATGGACGTTTTGCGGGAAATGGGCCATGGGCGGGCACTGGTGGATAAGGCACGCAAAATCCGTTTGTTTCACCAGGAGTTTCTCGGTTCGGTGCGTGCCCACGGCCGGGTACACGAGCCGTTGATGCTGGCCCGCTATAAAATTAAGACCGGCGAACTGTTCAACGACCTGAATATCGGCGTGCGCCTGTTCCGGAAGGGAAAATTCCACCTTCTGCCGGCAAGGGTGCGGGACCGGAAGAAGATAAGGGATATCTTCCGGAGCGCCATGGCCCGGCGGCCCTTTACTATGGATGTCGCCGCTTCAGCAGACGCTCCCCCTCCAGGAGTTTTTGCCGATAACTCTACCACATTAAAGGGGTAAGGGAATATGCTCAGCTTTTCCTATTTTCCCGGATGCTCCCTGGAAGCCACCGCCAGGGAATTCGACCTGTCCACCCGGGCGGTATGCGGGGAGTTGGAGGTAGAACTGGTGGAACTGCCGGACTGGAACTGCTGCGGGGCCACCTCGGCCCATAGTTTGAACGGCCGGCTGGGCCTGCTGCTGCCGGCCCGCAATCTGGCCCTGGCCGGGGAGATGGACCGGGACCTGGTGGCTTCCTGTTCGGCCTGTTACAACCGCTTGAAAACCACGGATTATGCCTTGAAAAACAACCCGGAAGAAGCCCGCCGGGCGGCGGAACATACGGGGTCGGGCTTCCGTGGAAACCTGCGGGTGCTCTCCCTGCTGGAGGCGGTAGTGGCAGGGGTGGGCGTGGACCGGGTGCGGGAGCGGGTGCGCCGGCCCTTGAAAAGACTGAAGGTGGTTTGCTATTATGGCTGCCTGCTGGTGCGCCCGCCCCGGATGGTGGGGTTTGATGCACCCGAATTCCCCGTCAGCCTGGACCGCCTGATGGCGGCCCTGGGAGCCGAGCCCCTGCAATGGTCCTATAAAACCGATTGCTGCGGAGCCAGCCTGTCCATTTGCGACGCAAAGACGGTACGCCGGATGGTTTCCTTCCTGCTGGAAATGGCCCGGGAGATTGGCGCTGCCGCCATAGTCACCGCCTGCACCCTGTGTCATGCCAATCTGGAAATGCGCCGGGACCCGGAATGCACCATGCCTGTTTTTTATTTTACCGAATTGATGGGCCTGGCCTTTGGTGTGCCGGAAAGCGAAGCATGGTTGAAACGGCACCTGGTGGATCCCTTCCCGGTGCTGGGCCAGGTGCTGGGGTAAGAAATAACAGTGCGGCTAAGCCACCAAAGGCAGGCTGTCTGGTTGTTCAAAGGGAACCGCTTACGGGGAGCGGAGGCGAGCCGGACAACGTAGTACCAAAATTAAATATGAACCGGGATTCCCGCCGCCCGCCGCCCGTTGACCGGTGGCGGGCGGCTTTATGTTACCGGGCCGGGCGTAAGCGGGAAACGCTGCGCCATGAGCGGCTTTACCGGGCATTGGCAATGGAAAAAGTGTTTTTTTAAATGCGGCAGGATTTCCTGCCAGGGAAAGCGAATTGCCAACCTGTGGCAGGACAGGAGGTGAATGCGGCGGATGCGTCTGGTGATTGTAGACGACGGCACCCTGACCGCCCGGGCTTTGATTAAGGAACTGCCTTCTGCACTGGCCGGCCGGCCGGTGGATATGGAGATTCTGCCCGCCGGTGACCGGTGCGCCGCCACCAGTGCCCCTTCCGGGGATACGGGCCGGGTAAGGGAGTTTTACGGCTCACCGGCGGAACTGGCCGGCCGGGTGACCGGGGCGAACATCCTGGTGGTGCACAAGGCGCCGGTAACCGGGGAAGTGATGGACGGTGCGCCGGATTTGCGTTTAATCGCCTGTGCCCGGGCGCACCCGGTGAATGTGGATGTGGCAGCCGCCGCAAAGCGGGGCATTACGGTGGTCCACGCACCGGGCCGGGCGGCGGAATCCACCGCCGACCTGACCATGGCCCTTTTGCTTCACCTGGCCCGCCAGCTGGGAGAAGTCTGTCACCAGATAGGGCGCCTGGGGCCCGGGCTCTGGCAGTATGACTGCCGCAGCTTTCTGGAGGGACTGGAACTGGCCGGCAAAACCCTGGGCATCGTCGGCTTTGGGCAGGTGGGCCGCCGGGTGGCGGTACGGGCAAAGGCCTTTGGGATGCATTTACTGGTACACAGCCCTCACGTGGATCCGGCCCAAATCCGGGCCGCCGGCTGCCGGCCCGCCAGTCTGGAAGAACTCCTGTCCTCTGCCGATTTTGTCAGCCTGCATACCAGGCCCTGGCCGGAGAAAATCGGCCTGATTGGCGCCGCCCAGCTGGATATGATGAAAAGTTCCGCCTGTCTGATTAATACGGCCCGGGGCGAGCTGGTAGATGAAGCAGCCCTTTACCGGGCCTTGAAAGAAAAGAAAATCCGGGCGGCGGCCCTGGATGTGCTTGTTCAGGAGCCCCCGCCGCCGGAACACCCCTTCTTCACCCTGTCCAACCTTTTCCTCACCCCCCACCTGGGGGGCAAAACGGAGGCCGCACCTGTCCGGGCGGCACGGATCATTGCCGGGGAAATCGTCAATTTCCTGGCCGGCAGGCCGCTGGAACATGTGGTGGCGAGAAATGACTGAGAGTGCATATGTTCATGGCAAAAATTAAGGGGCCACCCCCCGGGGATGCCCCCTAATTTTTCCTTACTCTTCTTCATTCCAGTGGATGCACTGGGCCGGACACATATCGATGGCTTCCTGAATTTCGTCTTCACTGGCGCCATGGGGATTGACCACCTCGGCAAAACCCAGGGTGTCGTTCATCTGGAACACGTCCGGACATGTTTCGGCGCAGGAACCGCAGGACATGCACTCTTCCGAATCAATATACGGAATTCTGGCCATATTATTCCCCTCCTTCCTCAAAGGGTTATACCAGCAGGTATTATAACACCACCGGGATTATTCGGCCAGAAGATTTTTGGGCATCCATAGCTTATTTTATTTTCTCCATCCAGTCAAGAGAACTTTTTCCTGCTCCTGAAGGAAAAACAAAAAATTTGTCAAACATTATTTTTCAGGAACCGGCTCATTGTAATTTTTAACCGTGATCAGTTTCCCCCGGGGCCGGGTTGTATCTGGCTGGATAACCGTTGGAAAGTTGGCAATTGGTCCACTGATTTTAAAAGTTGAACTTTACCCGGGCGGCAGGAAAGATGATTTCAGCAGTGAAATCTTATTAAGAAAAATAACTAATATAATAAGTGCCGGGTTAAATTGTTTACGGTAATCTGACCGGACAGGGGAAATGTTTTGTCCGGCCTGATTCGTGGCAAACTTTTCAGGAAAGGGGAATTTACCATGCGGCCGGTGGAAATTAAACCTAACGTATACTGGGTGGGCGGCATTGACTGGGATCTGCGTTATTTTCACGGTTACCTCACCCCCCGGGGGTCCACCTACAATGCCTACCTGATTGTGGACGATAAGATCACCCTGGTGGATACGGTAAAGCATTACCTTTTTGATGAGATGCTGGGCCGGATTAAGGCAGTGGTCGATCCCTCCCGTATCGATTACATGGTGGTCAACCACGTGGAAATGGACCATTCGGGAAGCGTCCCCAAAATTATGGAACTGGCTCCCGGGGCCACCGTCATCACCTCGCCCCAGGGCAAAAAGGGACTGGAGCGCCACTATAAAAAGGACTGGAACTTTCAAGTGGTGAACTCCGGTGACGAGGTCAGCCTGGGTTCCCGTACCTTGAAATTTGTGCACACGCCCATGGTGCACTGGCCCGATTCCATGGTGACCTATATACCTGAGGAAAAACTCCTTTTGCCCAATGACGCTTTCGGCCAGCACATAGCCGCCACCGGGCGTTTTGACGACGAAGTGGGCTGGGAGGTGGTGCACGAGGAGGCGGCCAAATATTACGCCAACATCGTCCTGCCCTACGGCGACCAGGTGAATAAGGCCCTGGACGTGGTTTCCCGGCTGCCCGTGGAGATGATTGCCCCCAGCCACGGGGTGATCTGGCGTTCCTACCTGGACCGGATCCTGCCCGTTTACCGCCGCTGGGCCAACCATGAGACGGAAAGAAAGGCATTGATCGTTTACGATACCATGTGGGGGTCCACCAAAAAAATCGCCCAGGCCCTGCAGGAGGGCCTGGAAGAAGCCGGCATTCCCGTAACCATGCGCTGCCTGCAGACCAGCCACATGTCGGAAATCATGCCCGATGTACTGGTGTCAAAGGCCATCCTGGTGGGCTCGCCCACCTTAAACAACGGCATGCTGCCCTCGGTTAGCGGTTTTCTCACCTATGTCAGGGGACTCAGGCCCAAAAAGCGCCTGGGCCTGGCCTTCGGTTCCTACGGTTGGGGCGGCCAGGGGGCGAAGGAAGTTAAGGCCGCCCTGGAAGCCATGGGCTGGGAAGTGCCCCTGGACGTGGTGAACATCCAGTATATCCCGAACGGGGACGAGCTGGCGGCGGCCCGGGAAACGGGGCGCCGGCTGGGGGAAATGATATAAAAAATAAAAATAGGGACGGTGGTATTTGGTGAACCCAAAGGCGCTGCACAAAATCAGTTACGGCCTTTACGTTGTTACCTCCAAAAAGGGCGACCGTATTAACGGCCAGATTGCCAATACGGTGTTTCAAATCTCCAGCGAGCCGCCCACCATTGCCGTGAGCATCAACAAGCAAAACCTGACCAATGAATTCATACGGGACAGCAAGATGTTTGCCGTGTCCGTGCTGGCCCAGGAAGCCCCCCTGTCCCTGGTGGGCCAGTTCGGCTTTAAAACCGGCCGGGAAGTGGATAAGTTCGCCGGGGTGAATTATAGGCTGACGGAAAACGGTGTACCCTGCGTCACCGAGCATACCCTGGCCTGGCTGGAGGCCCGGGTCATCCAGGAAGTGGACGCGGGCACCCATACCATTTTCATCGGCGAGTTAACCGGGGCGGAAGTGTTGAAGGAAGGCACTCCCATGACCTACGCCTACTACCACCAGGTCAAGCGGGGCAGTGTGCCCAAAGCCGCCCCCACCTTCACCCCCAGAACAGAAGAAAAGCCGGCGGAAAAAATGGACAAGTATGTGTGCAAGATATGCGGCTATGTCTACGACCCCGCCGTGGGGGACCCGGAGAACGGCGTGCCGCCGGGAACTCCCTTTGAAAAGCTGCCCGGTGACTGGGTCTGTCCCGTCTGCGGAGCGGGCAAGGACGAGTTTGAAAAGGAAGCCTGAAGACAGATCATTGGCCTCTGCCTGAAGCGCTGCCATGAGGACGGAAACGGACGGGGCCTGGCGGCCCCGTCCATCCGTTTTCCCCCGAAGGGGACTGTCCCCCATAGTTCACTACATTTCCCGGATCTTCCACCTTTTCCACGTTTGCTTCCATGTTTAACGCGGCCAGCGCCTCCTGCGCGGTTTCCAAAGGTGGCCTGGCATTTCTTGCACCCGCCCTTTAAATATTTTGTACAGGGAAAGCGCGGGAAGCCTTGGCCCGTGCCCTGGCGTTGAATTTGGCGGCATTAATAACGAACCTTTCATGGGTGCCCTCGGAAATTTTATCGACCCCGTCATCGGCAATTATTGAAAAAGTTAGCTTTCTGCCCTCCACTTTCTCCAGCCTGACATTGACAGTGACGGTGAGTCCGGGCGGGGTGGCGGCCACATGGCTTAGTTTAACGTCGGTGCCCACCGTTTGTTCATCAGGCCAGTCCAGGTAAGGGTTGACGGCCTGGATGCAAGCCCACTCGAACAGACCAACCATGAACCCCGTGGCCAAAACCCGGGGCATAACCTGGAACTCCTCAGATTCCGGGTAAAGATAGGGCACGGTTTTGTTTTCCGGGACCTGAAACTTAAACTGGTAAGTCAGGCCCGGTTGCAAAGAATCTTTCACGCCGTTTTGCCTCCCTCCATTGGATATCGTTTATTCTAACTTAACAGAAAAGCAGTTATAAGACAAATTAATTGTTAAAATATTGTTAATTAGATATAATAATATATATAGCCCGGAATTCAGCACAGCTGCCACTCCTGTCGGATGTGCCGGTTTTAAGGTTCCTTGAGGCCGGGAAAAATTTTGACGGGGCAATGGAATTGGCCTTAAGATTATAAGGGCTTGAAAATTAATGAAAACCTGCTGGTTTATCAGCCGGGGAGAAGGGCTTTCAATGGAGTGGAAACAAATCGTCAGTTTTTATCACGTGGCCAGGCTGGGGAGTTTTACCAGGGCCGCCGGTGCCACCTTTAGAACCCAGTCTGCCCTGACCCAGCAGATCAAAGCCCTGGAAGAGGAACTGGACTGCCTGTTGTTCGAAAGGATCGGAAAAAGAAGATTAAGGCTCACTTCGGCGGGTGAAAAATTCCTTGCTTTTGCGGAATCAATTATAAACAAATATGACTGTCTCATGGAGGAATTGGCCGAACTTAAAGGTCTTCAAAAAGGAAGGTTGAGAATAGCCGCGCCTTTTACCACCCTTTACCATCTTTTTCCGGAAGTACTGAGGGAATATACGAAACAATTTCCCTGGGTCGAGCTGACTGTGCTCGACCGCTCACAGCAAAACGTCATCGAGCTGGTCAAAAACGGCGATATCGATTTTGGCATGGCTCTTGAGTCTGTCGTTCCGAAGGAACTGGCGAAGATTCGCTGGAAAAAGGTAGAGCCCGTCTTGCTGACCCCTGCCGGACACCCCCTGGCCGGAACAAAGGGGGTTACCATCAGGCAAATAGCCCAGTACCCCCTCATTTTGCCTCCGAAAAACGGCGAATACAGCAGCCGTATGCAACTGGAGGATCTTTTCCAGGAGCTGGGAATCAACTACCGTATTATCATGGAATCATCAAATGTTGAATTAAGCTCACTCTACGTGGAAATGGGCCTGGGCATCTCCTTCGCCACCATAGTAAGAGACCTGCCGGGATTAAAACATAGAAAACTGGAATTTATCTCCTTAAGCCATATCTTCGAGCCCGCCTACCTGGCGGTGGTCGTGCGGAAGGACAAAATTCTTACATCATTCAAGAGGGCCTTCTTAAACGTTTTGCTGGAGGACTCACGTTAACATGGCCTTTCCCGCCAGTGCCTGGCTTAAAGCCGGGGATACGGCCGCGCCTTCCCCGGCTTTATCTGTAATTGACCTCCTGCCGGCTGCCATTCGGGTTAAAATACTTGCGTTTAAAGGCATATCCTGCAGGCCATTAAAAGCGGTAATCCTCGATTTGCTAATATAATACGATTTCCTTGTCAGCTTCCCAGCAGGTGGTTGGCAAAGACGAAATTGAACAGGTAACCGATACAGATAATCCCCGTGGCGATGATCCCGGCAAAAATGGCCATCAGCTTTGGCTTGATCACTTTGCGCAGGATGATCATTTCCGGCGTGGAAATGGCCACGATGGCCATCATGAAGGCCAGGGCCGTACCCATGGGCATGCCCTTTTCCACCAGTGCCTGCACGATGGGGATAGTCCCGGCGGCATTGGAGTACAAAGGGATGGCAATCAGCACGGCGACGATCACGGCAAGGGGATTGCCGGGGCCGGCGTATTTCATGACCAGATCGATGGGCGCATAACCATGGATCCATGCCCCGATGCCGATGCCGAGCAGTACAAACAGCCACACCCGCTTGATGATATCCTTTGTATAATCCCGGGCGTATTCCAGCCGTTCCCGCCAGGTGGGCACGTGTACTTCACTTTCACCCATCCGGATCCGGTAAACGTAATCTTCCACCAGGTGTTCCAGTTTAAGTTTCCCGATGACTATTCCGCTGATCAGGGCCAGGGTTATCCCGACGCCGATGTAGAGAAGGGCAATCTTCCAGCCGAACAGGCCCCAGAGCATGACCAGGGCCACTTCATTGACGGTGGGGGAAGAAATTAAAAAGGAGAAGGTGACGCCCAGGGGCAGGCCCGATTCCAGAAAGCCGATGAACAGCGGCACTGCCGAGCAGGAGCAAAAGGGAGTGACAATCCCCAGCAGGGCGGCCATTAAATTACCCACGTATTCCCGGCGGTTACCCAGCAGTTTGCGCGCCCTTTCCGGGGGGAAGAAACTGCGGATTACCGCCACCGCGAAAACGATCACCACCAGGAGCAGAAAAATTTTCATCGTATCATAGAAGAAGAAGTTCAAAGCCTCTCCCAGCATGCTCCCCCGCTGGATGTTGAATAAATTATAAACCAGCTGGTCAGCCAAAAATTTCAACATAACGTCTTACCTCCTGTCTGAGTAATAAAAATTTAAAATCATAGCCCCACCGTTAAATGGAGATTAAGTAAACAAAGACAAAGGATGTTTCGACTTCTGCTCACTATATTATCATATACTAATATAGTATTTGCTTTTTCCCCTGTCAATAGTTTTTTGCAAGTTTTTTGCAACGGACCGGTAAAACAAATTCATTCAAATGCCCCGTCTTATCCCCGCGTTGTCCACATGATTACAGCCACCCCCACCAAGCAACGGTTACGCCGGGCCAATTACCCTATATTCTAATATATTCCAAAAGAATCTGCCAGCCCTTTTTTAATTTTTGGGCAGCGTATTGACCGGTAAAAATGACCGGAATATAATATTAATGCATACCAATATTCTAATATAATATGGGGGAGATAGAATGGGAGATTTTTGGTTTATCTGCCTGCTTGCCGGGCGAATAAAAACCGGTTCCCCGGTTACTGCTTGAATTGAAAACGAAAAAAGTATTTGCGGGAGGAATGAAAATGCCAAATGGGCAGATCTTAAAGCATTTTTCGCCGGCCTGGTTTGCCACCGTGATGGGTACGGGCGGGCTGGCCAATGTTCTTTACCTGTTTAAGGATAATTCCCCTCTTTTGCATGGGGCAGCTGTTTCCTTGTGGTGGCTGAACGTTGTTCTTTTTCTCATCCTGGTCGGCCCCTGGATCGTCCGGTGGCTTTTTCACTACCAGCATGCCTTTGCCGATTTAAATCATCCTCTGCTTTCTAACTTTTTTATTACCATGCCGGCCGGTTGCATCATTTTGGGGACTAATTTCTTTTTAATCGGCCGGCCGTATCTTTCCGCCGGTTTTCTGGTTGGCCTGGGGGTTGTCCTGTGGCTTTCCGGTGCGGTGCTGGCTTTTGTCTTCGGTGTATATGGAATGTATAATTTGATGCGTATGGAGGCCGTTGGTCCCGAGCCGATCAATTTCGCCTGGCTCATGACGCCGGTCGTTAACATTGTCGTGCCTCTTTTGGGCAATCCCCTCGTTGCGGCGCTGGCCCCCGGCGGGTGGACAAAGGCCGTACTGATCAACCTGGTCGATGTCGTTTTCTACGGGATCGGCCTGCTTTTGTTTCTGACCATGTTTCCCATCGTTACCGGCCGCCTGATTAAGCACAAGATGCCGCCCGCGGCGGTGGCCCCGACTTTTTGGATTTTGCTGGGGCCGGTGGGCGTCGGCACCGTGGCCCTGCTGGGTTTAGCCGATGTTTCCAAAATGCTGGGCCTTCTCGTTGACGGGGAGGCGGTCAAATTCCTGGCGCTCATTTTCTGGGGCTTCGGGCTGTGGGCCTTTGCGCTGACGGCGGTGGTTACCATGCACTATGTAAGATCCGGCGGAGTACCTTTCACTTTATCCTGGTGGGCTTTTATCTTTCCTCTGGCGGCTTACACGCTGGCTACTCTGGAGGTTTTCCGCTATACAGGGGTGGCTGCCGTCTACTGGTACGGGGTGGCTCTGGCAGTGTTGCTGGCCCTTTTATGGGCGGCTACTTTTGGCAGAACGGTAGCCGGGGTTTTCAGCGGCCGGTTGTTGCTGCCGCCGTCGCCGTCACCAACCCTGCCTAAGCAAGGAAAGTAGTAAATGCAGTACAAAGGAAAAACTACGTCCCCAATGGGTTCCCGCCAGGCGAGGAGATGACGATATTAGCAGGAACCAGTCCTGCCCGGCTTCTAGAACAGCCCCTGTTTCCGAAGATAGCTTTTTACTACGCTTTATCTCAGGCTGACGATATTTTCAGAGATGTCTTTTTGCCGACTGCTATTTCTCTTGCGGGCGACCCTCAGGTTAAGATTTTTTCTCTTGACAGGGTCTATGCATAGCCCTACAATGTATATAAGAGTCCCGGAGGAGGTGAGGAACATTCAGGTGGAACATAAATACGGATCCGAAGAATACTGGGCCGGCTTGATCAAAATGAGTCTTTCCCGGTTTTTTATCCTGCACGTCCTTCACCGGCAGCCGGTGCACGGTTACGAAATCACCAAACAGGTGGGCGCCATTACCCACGGCTGCTGTGCCCCCACGGAAGGAAGCCTTTACCCGGTTTTAAAAGAATTTACTGAGGCCGGTTTGGTGGAAATGACCACTGAACTGGTTTCCGGCCGGGAGCGCAAGGTTTATACCCTCACACCGGCGGGGGAGCGGGCCTACCGGGTGGCCTCCAGGGCCTGGGGGGAGGTGGCGGAGTATATCCTGCAGGCCATTAAAAGCGGTAATCCTCCCAATGGAGGTTTTCTAATGAAGGAGGATGGATAGGTTGTTTCAGATAAACAGTCTGGCCGCTGCCGGTAAATATTTTATGGTGATCGCAGGAGAACTGCTTGTTCTTTTTATCGGCATTTCCTTTTTGATTGCCCTGCTGCAGGAGTTTGTGCCGGAGGAAACCGTCCGCCGGGTGCTCACCAAACCCGGCCGGGGGTGGAGAAATGTTCTGGGGGCTGCCCTGGGGGCGGTCACCCCCTTTTGTTCCTGTTCCACCATTCCCATTCTGGTGGGCCTGCTCAACGGCGGCGCCCCATTTGGGGCCAGTATGTCTTTTTTGCTGGCTTCACCGCTTCTCAATCCCGTGATCCTGGGTCTTATTTTAACCCTCATGGGCTGGCGGGTGGCATTGATTTACGGAGTATTCACCTTTCTGGCGGCAGTGTTCACGGGCGCCCTGTGGGAGCGCCTGGGGCTGGCCGGGGAGTTTAAAAGGGTGCGGGTAGTGCAGCAGGAATGCTGCTGCTGTGCGGAAACCGTCAGGGCGTCGGTTACAAACAGGGAGAAGGTGGGGAGCGCTGCCGGCAAAACGTGGGATCTCTTCCGCCAGGTGGTTCCCTACCTGCTCATCGGGGCGGGAATCGGCGCCTTTATCTATGGCTTTGTGCCGGAGCAGTTCATCGTCCGGGTGGCCGGACCCGGTAACCCCCTGGCCATACCCGTGGCGGCCATTGTGGGTGTGCCCATGTACATCCGGGTGGAAACCATGCTCCCCATTGCGGCGGTGCTGCAGGCCAAGGGCATGAGTCTGGGCGCCATCATGGCCCTGATCATTGGCGGAGGCGGGGCCAGTATACCGGAAATAACCCTGCTGGCCGCCATTTTTAAACCCAGGTTAGTGGCCGCTTTTGTGCTAACCATTTTTGTCGTGGCTGTGGTGGCCGGGTATATGTTTGAATTAATCTTCTAAATGGAAAGGGGGGTTATAAAATGGCCGAAAGGAAGCAGAACAAGGGATTTCTGAACTTTTTTCGCAAGTCAAAGAACAGCTGCTGCGGGGGCATTATCATTGAAGAAGTGAAAGAGGACAGGGAAGAGAATAATAATAAACAGGAACAGGGATGCGGCTGCTGCTGTATGCCGGATGAGGGAAAAGAAAAGGGCAAATAGGTGATTTGCCAAACAGGAGATGATGGTGATTGAAAACAATAGTACCTGGTGAAAGTTGTACCTGTGCGAGAGATGGTAACAAAGCCATACATTCAAACAAGGCGCAATGCTGTCCGCCTCCGGTGACTGGATCAGCTGAAGATACCGGCTCATCATGTTGCGTTCCGGAAAGTAAAAAGCGGGTGGACATCGAGTTTATGTTCCTGGATACCAGTGTTTGCACCCGGTGCCGGGGCACGGAAGCATCGTTAGAAGAAGCTGTGGCGGAAGTGGCCGGTGTTCTGGAAGCGGCGGGTAAGGAAGTGGTGGTACGCAAAATCCATGTCCGGAGCGAAGAACAGGCCAGGGAGTTGGGGTTTGTCAGCTCGCCCACCATTCGCGTCAACGGGCGGGATATCCAGCCTGAGGTCCGGGAAAGCCTCTGTGAATCCTGTGGTGATCTCTGCGGAGAGGATGTGGACTGCCGGGTATGGGTATACCAGGGGCAGGAATACCATGTGCCACCCAAAGCTCTGATCATTGATGCCATTCTCCGGGAGGTATATGGTATAAGAGCAGCAGCGGAGGTGCATGGTCCTTCTGAAATAAAAGCCCTGCCGGACAATTTGAAGCGGTTTTTCGCCGCCAGACGAAAAAAGGAAACATAAATTGTTCGGCAAAACCGCTGCTACCGGCACGGTGCCGCCCGGCACTCACCAAAATACGACACTGCTCCTGGTACATCAGGTTTAATTGATAACTCCGGTTTTAGGAAGACGTGGTATGCCGGTGAGTGCTGGGTCCAAAACAAACGACTTGCGGGCGCTGGAGTAAGCGTGGACGACGCGGTACCACAGGGGATCACTGAACATTTACAGAAGAAAGAGTGGCGTAAAGGCCGCTCTTTTTTATGGCAGCCATCCGTTACCCGTTGATGTTGCTCAGAATAAAAATGGCAAAACCTATGGCAATTTACAGCAAACTATTGTATTAGGTTAATAGTATATAGTATAATAATGATTGCTAAGTTGCAGTGGGATGTTATTGATATTGATTAGACAGGAGGTGGCTGGATTGCTGCAGGATTGCCGTAAGTGCGGCCTGGCGGCGCCCGATGCGGTGGACCCGCAACTGATCCGCTGCCACGTTACCGGAAAGCCGGTACCGCCCGGCGAGCAATTACGCGACTGGCAATGCCTGTACTACATGGAACCGGTTATTGAAGACGGGTGCGCCCTCTCGGCCGAGCAGCATTACCTGATCAAACAGGCCGAGCTGGACAGTAAAAAGTGAAGGGTACCCTTCGGGTGAGCACCCGGTGGGCGCTCTGAGAACCGGGCCTGCAAGCAATTGAGGGGTGTTTTTCCCGTAAGCATTAACAGGAGGTAGCAAACATGGCTCAATCAGTGACGAGCAGGCTTTCATTCTTCGATCGTTATCTGACCCTCTGGATTTTCCTGGCTATGGCCGTGGGTGTGCTGGGTGGCTACATATACCCGCAAATTGCTAATTTTTGGGGCAAGTTTCAGGTGGGTACGACCAATATACCCATTGCCATGGGCCTCATCCTGATGATGTACCCGCCCCTGGCGAAAGTCCGCTACGAAGAGCTTCCGGCGGTCTTCAGCAATAAAAAGATATTAACCCTGTCCCTGATCATGAACTGGATTGTCGGCCCGGTAGTTATGTTCTCCCTGGCCATCCTGCTGTTGCGCGACAAACCCGATCTGATGGCCGGTGTTATCCTGGTAGGGCTGGCCCGTTGTATAGCCATGGTTCTGGTCTGGAACGACCTGGCCGAAGGCAGTCCGGAATACGCCGCCGGGCTGGTGGCCTTCAACGCCATTTTTCAGGTGCTTACCTATTCCATCTATGCCTATATTTTTCTAACGGTTATTCCCGCGTGGCTGGGCCTTTCCAGTATAGTGGTTAATGTTTCTATGGGTGAAATTGCCAGGAGCGTTTTCATTTACCTGGGTATTCCCTTCATAGCAGCCATCATTACCCGTACTGCGATGGTCGGCTCAAAGGGACGGGATTGGTATGAGCAGAATTTTATTCCCAGGATCAGAATGATTACCCCGGTTGCCCTGTTGTTTACCATCCTGGTGATGTTTTCTTTAAAGGGTGAAGTGATCGTTACATTACCTGTTGATGTAATCCGGGTAGTCATCCCTCTCACTTTATATTTTGTGTTCATGTGGCTGGTCAGCTTTTACCTGGGGAGATTGATTGGAGCGGATTATGCAACTACAACCACCCTTGCCTTTACCGCCGCCAGCAACGACTTCGAGCTGGCCATCGCCGTGGCCGTGGCGGTCTTCGGGATCAAGTCAGGCCAGGCCTTTGCCACCGTCATCGGTCCCCTGGTGGAGGTGCCCGTGCTGATCGGCCTGGTCAACGTGGCTCTGGCCTTCAGGCGTAAATATTTCGCGCACGGATTGCGCTGAGCTGAGATAACCCGTCGTTTCAAATGTCACCTGCTTTAAGGAAGTTTTGTCCCGTTAGATACAGGAAAATCCTGGCATAATTAATGCCGGTAATATGCCAATAAATCATGGAGGTGCAGATTTTATGGAGATCAAGATTTTCGGCACCGGTTGTCCAAAATGCAAGGCTTTGCACCAGGCAGTGGTTGAGACGCTTAATGAGATGGGCTTGAGTGCCGACGTTAAGAAGGTGGAGAAGTTGGATGAGATCGTGCAGGCAGGGGTCATGCTAACCCCGGGCCTTATGGTTAACGGCAAGCTCAAGGTGTTTGGCAAGGTGCCCGGAAAAGAAGACATCAAGCGTTACATCGAGGAAGAGAAGCAATAAGGAGGGATTTTGGGATGGCCGATACCTGTACCTGTGCGGCGGCACCAGTGCTCATCTTTCCGTGCTCCGGGGGTTCCAATGTGGGGCAGATTGCCAACCAGGCGGCAGTGGAACTTACCAGAGATGGGGTCGGAAAGCTCTTTTGCCTGGCCGGGATAGGCGGACATGTGGAAAGCTTTATTGAATCTTCAAAAGGAAACCGGCTGGTGGTCATTGACGGCTGCCCGACGGCCTGCGCCAAAAAAATTTTTGATCATGTAAATTTGCCGGTTACCGATTATATAGTCGTTACCGGGCTGGATATCAAAAAGACCCATAATTTCGACCTCGAAAGAAATGACATTGAGAAAGTTTGTACGGAAGTGAAGAAACGCCTGCAATGTAATCTATAAATCACAGACACGAAAAGGCGCGGGAGAACCACTCCCCGCTTTTTTTCTGCCTGGATATTGAGTTATCCCCACTTTCCAACCCACCCTGTTTTGGCTCTCGATTGCTGTATAAAGGGATTGACAATATTATAATAATCTAATATACTTAACTTGGGCGGGTTCACAGGAGGTGAGGGCGTTTCAGTTAGTCCGGGATGGAAAGCATGTAATGAGCTATGTAACTTTGTTGTAATTTGAAAATGTGAAAGGGGTGCTGGCAATGAAAGAACGCGACAAATTCCTTTTAATGGTTGCTATTTTCCTGGCAGCGTTTTTCATTCCGTTACACAACCCGCGGGTACAGTCGGCCATCCTGGAAGCTTTTTTCATGCTCCAGGACTACGCCCAGAAGCACGTTTTAACCTGCCTGGTGCCGGCCTTTTTCATCGCCGGGGCCATTGCGGTGTTTGTCTCCCAGGCTTCAGTCTTAAAATACTTCGGGGCGGGGGCAAATAAAATTTTATCCTACGGCGTGGCCTCGGTGTCGGGTACCGTACTGGCGGTGTGTTCCTGTACGGTGTTGCCGCTTTTTGCGGGGATCTACACCCGCGGTGCCGGCATCGGCCCGGCCACGGCGTTTCTCTATTCCGGCCCGGCCATCAACGTCCTGGCCATTATTCTCACTGCCCGGGTGTTGGGCTTCGAACTGGGAGTGGCCCGGGCGGTGGGTGCGGTGGCTTTTTCCATTATCATCGGCCTGCTCATGCACCTGATCTTCCTCAAAGAAGAAAAGGCAAAAGAAGCGGCCGCCCTTACTTTACCCCCACCGCCGGAAGACAGGAGGGCCCTGTGGCAGTACGGCGTTTACTTCCTGACCATGGTGCTGATCCTGATCTTTGCGGCCTGGGGCAAGCCGGCCCAGCCGGTGGGCTTCTTCAGCGCAGTGTACCAGGTACACTGGTACCTCACTGTTTTCTTCCTGGTGGTGCTGGCGGTAATATTGAAGCTCTGGTTCACTAAAGACGAGCTGGCCGGCTGGGTGGAGTCCACCTGGGGCTTTGCCAAGCAGATCTTCCCGCTCCTGCTGGGCGGCGTGCTGGTGGCCGGTTTTCTCATGGGAAGACCCGATGCCGATACGGGGATCATCCCGGCCAAATATATTTCGGCACTGGTGGGGGGGAACTCCCTCGGCGCCAACTTCCTTGCTTCCATAGTCGGGTCCCTGATGTACTTTGCCACCTTGACGGAAGTTCCCATCCTGCAGGGATTGCTCGGCAGCGGGATGGGCAAGGGCCCGGCGCTGGCGCTGCTTCTGGCCGGGCCGGCCTTAAGTCTGCCGAACATGATTGTGATCAGGCAGATAATGGGCACCAAAAAGGCCGCCGTCTATATCTCGCTGGTAGTGATTTTGTCCACCATAGCGGGGATGATTTACGGGGCCATCTGGGGATAGGAGCTCGGCCGGGGCTATGGTTCTGAAATGGCGAGGTGCAGGAGTTGGTAAAAGTGAGTAATGAGGTAATCCAGGCCAGGGCGGAAATGATGAAGGCCCTGGCCCACCCCACCAGGATAAGTATCGTGGAGTTCCTGCGGTATGGCGAGAGGTGTGTGTGTGAGATCGTTGATGGGGTCAATGTTGAGCGGTCCGGTGTATCCCAGCATCTCGGGGGCGAAAAATATTAAGCCCATTTCCTGGTCGCTGGTTTTTAACTTCTTCCTTTCTCCCCTGGTGGGTTTCCTGCTGGTCCTGCTGGCCCTGCGCCATTACCCCGACTTTGCCGTCGCCCTGCTTTTGCTGGCAGTCACCCCCTGCGCCGGGATGGTGGTGGGCTGGACCGGCTTTGCGAAGGGGAATGTCGCCCTGGCCCTGGCGCTGGCCGCCCAGTTCTTTTCGCCGCTGACGGTGGTCATGCTGGCGATCAACCCGCTCATCCAGATGCCGGCCATGGCCCTTTTTTTACGCTGGTCGCCTCGGCTGGTGAAGGTGGAAAAGGGCTCCCCTTAGGGGTTGATCGGTTCTAACCACTGGTTAGCCCTCTTCACCGGCTAAAATTGACGAAAAAGAAAATAGAATTCTGCAGGGGTAATATTTAGGCGTTAATATCCAGCAAGAACTAAAACACTTCATCTTAGTCTATTGCTGTAAATCAAGGTGGGGCTGGGAAAACAAGCTAGCCCGAAAGACAAAGTAGTGTTATAATTAATCTAAAAACGGAGAACGGACATGGCCCAGGAATTTGATCTTGTTATTAAGGCGCTGGCCGAACGCTACCCGGCCCACTTCGTTCAACTGGTGCGCGGCATTCCCGTGGATAATGTAGAGCGCCTGGAAAAAGAAGCCGTGGCCCTCAAACGGGAATAAATAATCGAGGTGAGCAAAATGGAAGCGTCTCCGCTGTTTGACGGCATTCGGGAGAATTGGATTGACCAGGGAATTCAAAAGGGAACGAGGGAAGATCGTATTGAGGCAATCCTTGAAGCTTTGGAGGAAAACATCGGGCGGTATCCCCATGAACTGCCGGCGAGGCTGCAGAAAATTGAGGACATGGAAACACTAAAGAAACTTTTTCACCGGGCCGTTAAAGCAAAAAGTTTTGAAGAGTTTATGTCCGCACTCTGTGGCGGGCAGGCAAATTAGAGCGCTTCGAGGTGGGCAAAGTGGAAGCGTCTCCGCTGTTTGACGGCATCCGGGAAAAATGGATTGACCAGGGAGAACAGCAAGGTTTACAAAAGGGCTTACAATGTCTACAGGATGCTGTACTCTGGAAGAAAACCTGGGCGGTTACTCCCATGAGGTGGTCAAACGCATACGGAAAATCAAGGACATAACCGGATGGAAAAACTTCACCGCTGGGCTCTTAAAGTAAAAAGCCTGGAAAAGTTTTTGGCTAAGCTGACTGTAACAAACTAAAAATAAGCAGCAGGTGTTTAGGGGCCCGCGAGGTTGTCGGCAACCTCTGCGGGCGTTCTTGCTTTTCAGAAAGCAAGATTACAATGTGATTGTTACGGATGAGGAAAGGGCAGGTGATCCATGGCCCTTTTTTTACGCTGGTCGCCTCGGCTGGTGAAGGTGGAAAAGGGCTCCCCTTAGGGGTTGATCGGTTCTAACCACTGGTTAGCCCTCTTCACCGGCTAAAGAGGATATCTGCGGGTCAGACCAACCGGGAGGTTTTACTGAAAAAGATTTTTGAAAAGGTGTTTACAAAAGGACCTGATGGTGATATATTATCTACAGGCCAACTATATAGGCAAATAACATATAAGGTGGATTGCCATATGTGCTGCGTACCGGGACAGGGAAGGTTCGGGCAGGGACAGTGTCACGGTCATACGGGACAGGGTCATATGTATGCTTACGGGCAACAAGTGTCCCATGGATGCCACTGCCACGGCGGTCACTTTCACCGGCATTTTTATAGCAGGGAGGAACGGATCGCCCGGCTGGAAAATTATCTCAAAGAGTTGCAGGCAGAAGCGAAGGCGGTAGAGGAAAGGATCAAAGAGCTAAGGAATTAGTTCAGCTGAACAGCCGGTTAGAAGTAATTTAATTCTCTTCTAACCGGCTGTTGCTAATAAGGTGAGTGCTGATGAGGATCCGGAAATGTATAAATAGCCAAACTTCCGGAGAGCGTAAACTGCTTTTGTTGTAAACTCTATGGTTACCTGGAAGTTATAGCAAAAATGGAACAGGATCTGCCATCTGTGCGTGTAGTAGTTAAATTACGTAATTTAAATGGTCTTCGTCAAACCGGCACAGGGGTGAGGCAATGTTATTCAACGTCATACTTTTTGTTCTGGCGGCAGGAGCTCTGGCTGCTTCCTACCATCGCGACCGGCAGAAAACAAAAAAGGCCCTGGCCATTGCGTGGAAATCTTTTGGCAATATCCTTCCCAGCATGCTGGGGATCATCGGCTTAATCGGGCTCATGCTGGCACTGGTGCCCCGGGAGATTATTGCGGGACTCTTCGGGAATAACAGTCCCGGGGGTATTTTACTTATTTCCCTGGCGGGTGCGGTTACCCTGATGCCTGCCTTTATCGCCTTTCCGCTGGCGGCTTCACTTTTACAGGCGGGGGCCAGTGTCATGGCGGTGGCCGGTTTCATTACCACACTTTTGATGGTGGGGATTATCACGGCGCCTCTGGAGATTGCGTACTTTGGCCGGAAGTTTACTTTCTGGCGCAATATGATCGGGTTTATCCTGGCCCTGCTTATAGGCGCGGTGATGGGGGTGTTTCTGCGTTGAAAAAACAGCTCAAAAGATATGCCCTGTTTGCCCTGGTGGTGGCGGTGGATCTATTTCTCCGCTGGAAATATCCGGTTCAGGGTGGGCTGGCCGTAAAAGGTGCGCTGGATTATCTGGTGGAAATGCTTTTGTTCATCCCGCCCATTTTCGTGCTGGTGGGCTTGCTGGATGTGTGGGTGCCCCGGCAAATTGTGGAAAAGAATGTGGGGCCGGATTCCGGCCTGCGCGGTGTGATTATTTCCATCCTGGTGGCCACTGCAGCGGCCGGTCCCCTTTACGCCGGCTTCCCGGTGGCCGATGCATTGCTGAAGAAGGGTTGCCGGCTGGCCAACGCGGTAATTTTTTTGGGCACCTGGGCGACCATTAAAATTCCCATGTTGATGATGGAAATCAAGTTTGTCGGGCTGCCCTTCGCCCTTTTACGGCTGGCATTAACCCTGCCGGCCATCATTGTCACCGGTTATCTCATGGAAATGATTTTAGAGGTCAGGGAAAAAGGAAGGTTTGCCCGCAGTATTAACGAGTGAAACTATTACCGTTAAGTATTTGCCTCAATACGGGAATGCCGGCTGCCTAGGGGACCTGGCCGGGCCGGAGAAACTATTACCAGTGTTTTTGCTCAATGTTCACGTTAAGGGCCGCGGTTGGCAAGGCTGCCAGGACCCTGCACACGGGTTTACCTGCTGCAATAACAAAGTAAGAGCCCTGGTTTGGAATGAAAGGAAGGTGCGTTTATGTGCAGAGATTACGGCCATGGGCACCGCCACGGCGACTGCCGGTGCCCTGGGGCGCCCATGGAACGCTTCATGCAGCCCTGTCTTTTGCTCCTGCTTCACAGACGCCCGGCCCACGGGTACGAGTTGATGCAGAGCCTGGGGGAGTTTGGTTTTAACAACAGCGAGGCCGATCCGGGGACAGTTTATCGTAACCTGCGCCGCCTTGAGGAGGAGGGACTGGTATCTTCCCGGTGGGATACCAGCGGGGGCGGACCGGCCAGGCGCCTTTATCATTTAACCCCGGAGGGGGAGGAACTGCTCCATGCCTGGGCGGAGGCCATAACCAGCAATAAGCGCCGCCTGGAACACTTTCTGCTCAAATACCGGGAAGAGTTTCCCGGGAAGTAAAATTATCTTTTGCGGCAGCCTTCGCCTGTAGAACAGGGCGGTTTTTCGCATCTTTCCTGGCGGCCGCAACATGTGTGTCCGGGATGGCGGCTGCCTCCCTTTGCAATATAAGGAGCGGGGAAAAGACGGTGTATGTCCTGCCCGCCGCACAGGGGGCATTTATCTGGAACGCCTGTCGCTTGATGCAAACGTACCTCCCATACGTGACCGCAATCATGGCACTGATAATCGTAAGTGGGCATCATTCATCCCTCCAAAGGTAAGTTAATAAACCGGTACATTTCTCCGGCTGTACTTGAGAACCGCAGGGTAAAGGCAACTGTTTAACTTTCTTTATGGTCTGTCTTTTGATTGGTATCTTCCCCATGGCCGGCTTTAGCAGATTTTTGATAGTCCTTGATCGCTTCATGCAGGGTGTTTGCTGCCAGAAAAGCGCAATGCACACTGTCCTCGGGTAACCCTCCCAGGGCGTCCAGTACATCACGGGGGGTTATTTGCAAGGCCTCGGGAAGAGTCCTGCCCCGGGCCAGTTCAGTAACCATGCTTCCGGCAGCAATGGTGGTGCCACAGCCATCAGTCCAGAAGGCAATATCGCCAATTTTTCCGTCCGTTACCTTTAACCAGATCTGGATTGTGTCGCCGCACAAGCCGGTAACGCAACCATAGCCGTCGGCATTTTCAATGCGGCCGATATTCCGGGGGTTTTTTGCATGATCCATAAATACATCGCTGAATTGTGACCATATCTCTTTCTGTATATCCGCTGCCAGCTTATCCAGGTAGAAGTTCATTTGCCTGACCTCCCAAAATTCTGGAATAATTTATTTTTTACACGGGCAAGCCGGGGCACATCACAGAAACCGCTTTTTCTCCGGACTAAATACATAACCATTTTATCCCCATTGTTGACATAAGTCAATAATGGGGATAAAATTTTCTACAGATAAGGTGGTGCTTGCAGGATGACAGGGGAAAAAACGGTTGGCGAGGGGATTACTCCGATCATTTTGGACAGTATCAGCGATGGAGTTTTCACTGTTGATCCCGGCTGGCGGATCACCTTTTTTAACCGGGCCGCCGAAGAAATCACCGGAGTGACCCGGGAAGAGGCCGTAGGGCGTTTTTGCTGGGAGGTCTTCCGGTCGAGTATTTGTGAGCGGGAATGTGCATTGAAACAAACTTTAAAAACCGGCAATCCGGTGGTAAACAAAGCCGTTTATATTGTAAACGCCGACGGCAGAAGGTTGCCCATCAGTATCAGCACCGGTGTCTTAAGGGACAGGCACGGGAAGATGCTCGGCGGGGTGGAAACCTTCCGCGATCTTTCCCAGGTGGAGGAATTGCGCAAGGAGCTGTATGGCCGGCATACATTTATGGATATTATCAGCAGGAACCGCCGTATGCAGCAAATATTTACCATTTTGCCGGATATAGCCCGGAGTAACAGCACCGTATTAATCCAGGGGCCTACCGGTTCGGGCAAGGAGCTTTTAGCCCGGGCCATTCATAATTTAAGCCCCCGCCGGGAAAAGCCACTGGTAGCGGTAAACTGTGCCGCTCTGCCGGACACTTTGCTGGAATCGGAACTGTTTGGTTATGAGGCGGGAGCCTTTACCGATGCCCGGAAAAGCAAACCCGGGCGCTTTGCCCTGGCCCGGGGAGGTACCATTTTCCTGGATGAAATTGGCGATATTTCCCCTGCCCTGCAGGTTAAACTACTGCGCGTTTTACAGGAAAAGGAGTTTGAGCCGCTGGGTGCGGTCTGTCCGGTCAAAGCCGATGTTCGGGTGGTGGCAGCCACCAACAGGGATCTGGCTGCCATGGTGGCCGAAGGCGGCTTCCGCCAGGACCTGTATTACCGGATCAATGTGTTTAGCATTACCCTGCCTTCCCTGGCCGAGCGCAGGGAAGACATCCCCCTGCTGGTGGAGCATTTTATTCAGAAATTGAGCCTGTTGCAGGGAAAAGTTATAGAAGGGATTTCTCCGGAAGCCATGGCCCTGATAATGGGTCATGATTTTCCCGGCAACATACGTGAACTGCAAAACGTTATTGAACATGCCTTCATCCTGTGCCGGGGGGGGCTTATACTGCCGGAACACCTGCCTGCTTATTTACAGAACGGGAATGAAGAAAAGGGCCGGCCTGCGGGAGGATTGACCATGGCGGAAATGGAGGAGCGTGTGCTCCGGGAAGCGCTGGTGCGTCACAAGGGTAACCGTACCAGGGCGGCCAGGGAATTGGGTATCAATAAGACCACTCTCTGGCGGAAAATGAAACGCTATGGCATTAAATTTCCTGATGATAATCACGGACAAACAGTCGGCTAACCGGGAGGTGCGTAGCCGGCGATGGTGCTGTTGCCGGCCTTTGGCCGGGCCGTTTGGAACGCTGTGGAACTGCCGTTAACCATGATTGCATTTTGCAGCGGCTGCCTGCCGGTATGATTGCATAGTGCAACACACGGGAAGAGGCATTTTGGGTTTGCCCAATGCAAAAGTCAAATAACTCCCCGATGACGTCCTGTTTGGTTGAGTAAATCTTCGCTGGCATATTTATTGCATAAGTGTTTATCGCCCGGGTGATAGAATGGGCGGAAACATTAAATGGGGTGTATAGCGGTGAAAGTGGCCATTGCCAAATGGGAGAACTCCATTTCTCCCCTGTTTGATGTGAGCCGGGAACTGCTGGTGGCCGAGGTGGAAAGGGGACAGGCAATCACCCGCCGGCTGGTACGGTTCGTTGAAGGGGATTGGTTCTCCCGGATCGAGCAGGTGGTCAATCAGGGCGTGGAAACGCTTATCTGCGGCGGGATAAGCGATTTTTACTACCGCCACCTGCTGGCCCGGGGTATACGGGTAATTCCCTGGGTAACGGGCGAAGTGGAAGAGGTACTGCAGGCTTTTGGGCAAAATGAACTATCCGGCAAAAAGTTCGCCATGCCCGGCTCCGGCCGGTGGCGGCGGCGTTGCCGGGGGGGCTGGTGAAGGAGGTGAAGTCATATGCCTGGTTTTAACGGTACCGGTCCCCGGGGAGGCGGTCCCATGACCGGCCATGGACAGGGTTACTGCATCGTTCCTTTGACCCCGGGCAACCCCCAACCGGGAACTGCCGGAGCAGCCCAGGGGGTACGCCGGGGCAGGAACGCCTGTCGGAGGGGTCCGGGAGGATGGGGAAAGAAAAATTGTTTCCGGAGCCAAAATCCGTAAACCCATGTGTGGCAACTATTGTCAGGGATTATCCTGGGAGAATCTCTGTTTTCCCAGCTGCCCTGGGAAAATCTATCTTCAAGGTAGCTTAAAGATCACTGAGTGATCACTGACGAATACTTTTAAAAAAATCGAGGAGGTTGATCAAACATGCGCGGAGATGGAACCGGTCCCTGGGGTATGGGACCGCTGACCGGCAGGGGAATGGGGTACTGCGCCGGATTTAATATGCCCGGCTATGCCAATCCGGGAGGATGGTGGCGGCCGCGCTGGGGTGGAGCCCGGGGTATGGGCCGCAGGGGTCGCTTTGGAGGCCGGGGCTGGTGGTGGGGTGGCGCCTATACTCCGGCGGTGTATCAGCCTTATCCTCCGGCCAATCCCGACCCGCAAAGGGAAAAGGGCCTGCTGGAAAGTCAAATTTCTCACCTGGAAAGTATGCTGGCCGGGTTAAAACAGCGTCTGACGCAGATCCAGGGCGAACAAAAGGGTCAAAAGGAACAGGATTAGTTTTACTGTGCCGGTGGTTTAAAACCGCCGGCTGTTTTTTCCCTTGCGCCCCGGCAGTCTTTTTCCGGAGCAACGCTGTTTCGGGGCGCCGGATGGCGGGGGAGGGAAGGATTTTTACCTCCTCCGTTGTTGAATATAGGCATTACCGCATAAAATCATGACCGTATACCCGGCCGCCGGGCCGGGATTATTTATTATCCGGCAGGATTTTTGTTTTATCCGTTGAAATGTCAAGTCATTTAAAGAAACCGCTCGGGAGGTGGGTAGTCTTCATGGCTGTTTTTAGCCATGAAGAACTTAACCATGGATGATGCACGGGAATTAAAAAAGTATGCTCTGCTGGTGGCCACCGTGTCCGCCTTCCTGACTCCCTTCATGGGCAGTGCCATAAACCTGGCCGTACCGGCCATCGGCCGGGAGTTTCAACTGGAAGCAGTAATGCTCAACTGGATCGTCACTTCCTTCCTGGTGGCTTCGGCCGTGTTTTTGCTGCCCTTCGGCCGGGCGGCGGACCTCTACGGGCGCAAGAAGGTTTTTCTGGCCGGGATGATTATTTATGCTGCATTCTCCCTGCTCAGCGGCCTGGCCACTTCCGGGAAAGCCCTGCTTCTTTTCCGGGTATTCAACGGCATCGGGGGCGCCATGGTTTTCGGCACCGGCGTGGCCATCCTGACCAGCGTTTACCCTCCCGCGGAGCGGGGACGGGTGCTGGGCCTGAATGCGGCCGCCGTTTACACGGGCCTCTCCCTGGGGCCGGTGGTGGGCGGCTTTCTGACCCACCAGTTGGGATGGCGGTACATTTTCTACTTAAATGTCTTGCTGGCTTTAATCGTGGTTTTCATTACCTTTAATAAACTGCAGGGGGAATGGCGGGAAGCCCGGGGTGAAGGTTTCGACGGGGCGGGGGCGGTGCTGTACAGCCTGGGCATGACTGCTTTCATGGTGGGCATGGCCGCGGTGAACACCCTGCCCCGGGCTCCGTGGATTTTGCTGCTGGGATTGCTGTTGCTGGCCTGGTTTGTGCGGCAGGAGATACGTCACCGTTATCCCCTGCTGAACATTAACCTGTTCCGCAATGTGGTTTTTGCCTTCTCCAACCTGGCGGCATTGATCAACTACAGTTCCACCTATGCCGTGGGTTTTTTGCTCTCCCTGTACCTGCAGGTGGTGAAGGGGCTGGATGCCCAGGCGGCCGGCTTTATCCTCCTGTCCCAGCCGGTGTTGATGGCCCTGCTGTCTCCCCGGGCCGGCCGCCTTTCCGACCGGGTGGAGCCCCGTATCCTGGCCTCCCTGGGCATGGGTTTGACCTTTCTGGGGCTTTGCCTGTTGATCTTTCTCCACCAGGACACTCCCCTGTGGGTGGCGGTGGGGGACCTGGTGCTGCTGGGCATTGGCTTTGCCCTTTTTTCCTCGCCCAATACCAATGCCGTCATGAGCGCCGTGGAAAAACGTTATTACGGTGTGGCTTCGGCCACCCTGGGCACCATGCGCCTGGTGGGTCAGGCCCTGAGCATGGCCCTGGTCACCCTGTTTTTTTCCTTTTTTCTGAAGGGGATGACCATTACCGCCGCTGCAAGCCCGCTGCTGCTCAAGAGCATGCGCATTTCCTTTATTGTCTTCGCCCTTTTATGTGCCGGCGGTGTGTTTGCTTCCCTGGCCCGGGGAAAGGTGCGGAAAGGGGAAACGGCCTGATTTTGTGTCTTTCCGCCTTTTAACCCGATGGTATGAAGCTCCGGTTTCCCACAGGGCGGCGAGTGTGTCAGGGAACCGTCCCCTGACACAAGCTGCCCCTGGCCGCCCTGGCCATTATCCTGGGCGGGCACGTACGGGTGGGCTTCGAAGATAATATATATTACCGCAAAGGGGAGCTGGCCGTGAGCAATGCCCAGCTGGTGGCCCGGGTGGCCCGCCCGGCGGCCGAACTGGACCGCACCCTGGCCACCCCCGCCGAGGCCCGGCGGATTTTAGGGCTTACATCCGGTTCTATTTGATTCCAAAGGCTTCCTCCAGTGGACGATAACTCTGGGGAAAGGATGGCCGGCAGCGCATACCCAGAAACGGTGTGGGGAAGCGCATGGCCCCGGCCTTATGGGTGGCTTCCAGGCCGGTTAGCACTTCTTCCATGAGGCTCCAGGGAATGGCGAAACACATTTCGTGATCCTGGGTATGGGCAAAGATTCTTTCGCCGGAACCGGGCACCACTACCTGGCACTTTTGTTCCAGAAAAGGGGCGGCCAGCTCACAGGCGCAGGAGTTGCGCCCGATAAAGGTGGAGGTAATGGCTCCTCCTTTGCGGTAAAGGGCGCTGTGAATAAGACGGGCCACCTGGGCCGGGCTGCCGTAGACAATTATCACATCGGGTTCAAAGCCGGTGCGGGCCAGGGGGGCCAGCCAGATACTTTTTACTTTGCCCAGGGGCAGCCTGGTTATGGTATCGTTGGTCAGGGTACAGGCCTCTGCCGTTTCACCAAATAAGGGTTGTACTACTCCGCTCAGATTCAGTTCCGGCGGTTCGGCGGCTAGTCCCAGAATCACAAAGGAGGGGGCGCAGGCGTGATCTTCTTTCAAAAAGGCCAGGGTCCAGCCCATATGGCGGGTTATGGAAATGCCCTGACAGATGTTAATGGGGTGGCCCAGGGAAGTCCGGGGTCGCCGGGCCTTTTCCGGCATGTCTTCCTCTCCGGACAGTTTTACTGCCACCGGAAAAGTGGCGGGTCGAAGATACTCCTCTATGGCGGCGGCCGCTGCTTTCGGGTTGATGGTCACGTCGTTTGCCTCCTTCGAAGAATAATGATTATTAAAGAGTGAATATTCTATCAACTGTTCGGTTGTTCCTGCCTCCATGGCGAGAATAAAATGGCTGCTGCAGATTATAACCGTCAAATGGTTGCAAAGAATCTTTCACGCCGCTTCATCTCCTTTCACTGGAGGGATATAGTTGGTTATAATTTAACATACAGTTAGATGCCAAACAAATTAATTATCAAAATGCCGATTGTTAATTAGACACAATAATATCTAATTGATAAAATAAAAACTTACCTTACGTGTGGAGGGTTTTAATTTCTCAAACTTTTTCCTTGCAATGTTTCTCTTAGCTGGGCCACCACACCGGCGGTGGTAAGCAAAAGTAGGATAGAGTAGGTGAGCAGGACTGCCGGCAACCCCCACCGCTGGGCCAGAAAGGTGCCCATCAGGGGTCCGCCCACCAGTCCCAGGGAATAGGCGGAGTTAAAGAGGCCAAAGGCGGTGCCGTAGGGGCCGTTGGCAGGATTTTCACCGTCTGCTGCATAAACGGTGGAGGCGCACCTCTTCCGGTTTTTATCGTCTGCCACAGGGCGGGTAATTCCTGTCCCGGTCTGCCGCGCATCGGGCACAGCGGGGTTTGCATCGCCTGCTGCAGGGCTGATATCCAGTTGTCCCCCTTCTTTCAGATGGCCACACCCGTTAATGGTACTTTTGACTGCCGCCGGCTGCCCGTTCTGCTCCACCGATTCGGCCAGCATGGGCAGGGCCGGCGTGGAGTAGGCGCCGGTGGTTGCACCCAGGAGGATCATAACTGCCGTTTCCATTTTTACATCCGGCGCCAGGGCCAGCCAGGGGATGGTGGCCGCCGTGCTGACCAGGCCGCCCACCAGCAGGGGTTTTCTTCCCAGGCGGTCGGAGATGGTGCCGAAGAGGGGCTGGAAAAGGGCGTAGGATAGGCTGAAGGCGGCGAAAAGCAACCCCACGCCGGCACTGGGCAGCCCGAGACGCCGGTGCAGGTCCAGGGGTAGAAGGGGTTCGATTATACCAAAACCAAAACTGCCCACGACGGTGATCATTACACCCCAGAACAGGTTGCGGTTTTGCAGCAGAAGTTTCCTTAATTCCGGTAGGCAGGCCGGCCGGCCGCTGCCGGGAGCAGTGGCCGCCGGCCTGCCCGGCAGGGGGTTGCACCACAGGAGAACGGTCAGCAGCGCCCCGCCCAGGGCCGTGATCAGAAAAGGGGAACTGTAACCGGCGAACTGGTAGAGGGCTCCCCCCAGCAGCGGGCCGGTAATGGTGCCGGCGCCGGTGCTGGTCATCACAATGCCCATCTTCTGTCCCCGCAGGTGGGGCGGGTAGAGGAAAGCCACCAGGGCCAAACCGGCCGCCCAGGTGGCCGCCCCGGCCACCCCCTGTACTAGGCGGCTGACGGCCAGCAGCCAGATGTGGCCGGAAAAGGCAAAAATAAGGGTGGACAGGGTCAGACCGGCCATGCCCAGCAGCATGACCGGTTTATAACCGTACCGGTCGCAGGCCAGGCCGGCCGGTACGCTGGCCAGCAACAGGCCCGCCGAATAGGCGGCAAAGATTACTCCCACCCCGGTGGGGGTGGCGCCCAGGACGGTGGCGTAGTGGGGTACTACAGGAACAACAAGACCGTAAAGGACCGTATCCAGGAAAACGGCCAGGTTGATCAGGGCGAAGATGCGGTTTGTGTTCATGTAATCAGCCCGTATTATCGTTGTTATTTATGTTATTCTACCACGGCCCGGACCTTCCTCTCCGGGGTGCAGTTGATTTTGCGCGCAAGAAGCAGACGGTTTTCAAAATATTCGTTTTCCGCTCCGGGGTATGTCGCAGGTAAAAAACAGGCGGAAGGGTGGCTCCACCTCTTTGATTCGCGCGGCGAAGGGCCGGGAAACCACAAAACAGATGCCCGCCTTATACGCGGGCCTGTTCCTTTTCTGCGGCCGGCCATTTTAATCTTTTTCCGGCCAGCTGGGCGAAATTGTATTTTTGAAACTGCTGGATGAGCGTATCCTGGATGGATTCCAGCGCCCGGTGCACGGCGCAGTGTGATGTGGCCTGGCGGTTGCAGAAGGCTGGATCCACAAGGCAGCGGTTGATCTGCACCGGTCCTTCCACTGCCGTCAGCACGTCCAGCAGGGTTATTTCCTGCGGGTCCCTGGCCAGGGCGTAGCCGCCGCCCACCCCCCGGTAGGAATCGACGATGCCGGCTTTGGTTAACAGCCGTAAAATTTTGAGCAAAAAACGCATGGGTATGCACTGGTTACCGGCAATAACCTGTGCCTCCACCACTTCCCCGGGTGGCAGCTGGGCCAGGTAGAGCACGGCACGAAAGGCATAGTCCGTGGCCTGGTTGAGTCTCATTATTATCCCTCATTTGAAAGTATACTCGTAAGGTAAATTTTAATGTATCATATCCTTTTTATCCCCCGCTGTCAAGGGGTATTCATTGTCCGGGATAATTCACCCCGCAGTGGGTTGCCGAACGGGTATTATTTCGTTCTGCATTGGCCGGTTTGGAATTGGTGACGGTGGTGGTGTTCCCCTGGCCGGTGCTGCCGGCGCTGGGACAACGCCGTGCCTGCACCGGTTTAATTGAGTAATTACCACGGTGGGCGGGGTGGCCGGAAGGCCGGAGCTCCGGCCTTCCGGCCGGATGCCCGGTAAAAAAAAGGGCGGATACTGATCCGCCCCCATGGTGGCGGTAGTTTATTTCCCGGCCACCAGGTCGTCCAGGGTTTTAAAGGTATAACCCCGGGCCCTGGCGTCTTTGAGAATACGGTCTAAAGCTTCTGTATCGTCTTTGGACACGGCGTGCAATAAAATTAACGCCCCATTATGCAGATTGTCCATTACCGATTGATATGCTTCCTGGGCGCCCCCCGGCATGGGCACCCAGTCCACCAGGGCCAGGCTCCAGAAGATGTTGTAATAGCCCAGTTGCCTGGTAACGGCCAGGGTGCGTTCGCTGTATTCCCCCTTGGGCGGGCGCAGGTAACGCATCTTCTGCCCGGTCAGTTTGGTGAAGAGGGTTTCCACCGACTGCAGTTCCTTTTTAATCTGCTCGTCGCTCACATCCGGCAGGCTGGGGTGGTTCATGGTGTGGTTGCCCACGATATGTCCTTCCGCCACCATTCTCTTCACCAGATCCGGCTGGCTTTTCACGTAATGTCCCGTGACAAAAAAGGCGGCTTTTACATTATTGGCCTTTAAAATATCCAGTATTTTCGGCGTGTAGCCGTTTTCGTAACCCTCGTCAAAGGTAAGATAGAGGACCTTTTCGCCGGGGCTGCCGATCCAGAAGGCGTCGTAGCGGGCCAGGGTATCCCGGATTCCTTTGGGCATTTCCGGCTGCTGGTGGTTGTCATTGCGCTTGATGCCCCACCCGTGGCGGGTGTTGGAGAGGGTGACGGTTGTTTTGTTCCCCTGCTCGCCCCCGTCGCTCCGGGGGGGTTCCTTTGGGGTAGGGGAAGTGGTGGGAATGGGTTCAGCCGGTGCCTGTTCGGTTAAACCGTTGGTGGGCGAATAGGCGTGCCGGCTGCCGGAAACATCCCCGTTTGAAAGGTAACTCCGTCCGGCATAAAGGCCCAGCAGGGCGCCGGCGACCAGGCCGGCAACAATAATGAAACGGATGTGTTTTTTCAAGTTACTACCTCCCGGAAATATTCGTTGGTCGTTAGTTTTTGGTCGTTGTTTTAAGTACCCCGGTGCTCACCGGTTCAGGGCATCTCTGAGGGTGTGACTTATATACATAAATTATGGTACCGGTGAGTGCCGCCAGGCAGATCAAACCAGTTATTCATACTTACCGAGGGAACAGTTGTTCCTGCGAGTAACTCTATGGTAGTTGTTATCACAACCGGCGGATGAAAGGAAAAGCAGGAAAATCATTCCCAAAGGGGTCTGACCCTTTATAATGGTTAGCTTGGACCGGCCACCACCTGTTTATTCCCCATCTGAAAAAATTCGACAGGCGGTACGTTTCACCTGCCTGTCAATCTGAGAAGTGAGAGGCGAGAGGTGAGAAGTGGGAATAGAAGGAATTCGGCGCAGCCGCATTCCCATATTAGACTCTCACCTCCCTCACATCCCACCTCTCAATATCATAGACCGGCGACAATCATTGCTTCAGGGTATTGACAGGTGTTTTGTTTTCTGGTAACATAAAATGTGCGCCCGTCAGTGATGGGTGTGTGCCGGCGTAGCTCAATTGGCAGAGCAGCTGATTTGTAATCAGCAGGTTGCGGGTTCGAGTCCCATCGCCGGCTCCAGTTTTCCCACATCCCATACGGAGGGGTTCCCGAGTGGCCAAAGGGAGCAGACTGTAAATCTGCCGGCGAACGCCTTCGCAGGTTCGAATCCTGCCCCCTCCACCAGAACAACCTTCCCTTGAAAAAGTTAATTTCCTGTGTTATAATAAATATTGCCGACGCGGGGTGGAGCAGCCGGTAGCTCGTCGGGCTCATAACCCGAAGGTCGTAGGTTCAAATCCTACCCCCGCAACCATGCCACTATAGCTCAGTAGGTAGAGCGCGTCCTTGGTAAGGACGAGGTCACCGGTTCAATCCCGGTTAGTGGCTCCAGTTTCTGAGGTCAGAAGTCGGAGGTCTGAGGTCGGAAGGAACTGTTTGGCAGCGGGAAATATATAAAGGGATTCCTTGTTCTGACATCTTACTTCTGACATCCGACTTCTGTTCATGGCGGCGTAGCTCAGCTGGTTAGAGCATGCGGTTCATACCCGCAGTGTCCGGGGTTCGAGTCCCTGCGCCGCTACCAGGAAAACCACCGGCATTTGGCCGGCGGTTTTTTTGTTTACAGAAGGATTTTCCCGCGCGGCAGCGAATTACAGCGAATTGGTAAAGGGGTTTTGCCGGCGCATGATTTAAGGCAAAGTGGTAATAATTTAGAAGTGTGCTAAAAAGTGTTAATTTCAGGGTTGCGAGGAGGAGGAAGACATGGCCAAGGCCAAATTTGAGCGGACCAAACCCCACGTAAACATTGGAACCATCGGGCACGTGGACCACGGGAAGACCACCCTGACGGCGGCCATCACGGTGGTGCTGGCCACGGTGGGCAAGGCGCAGGTAAAGAAATACGAAGAAATCGACAACGCCCCGGAAGAGCGGGAGCGGGGCATCACCATCAACACCGCCCACGTGGAATACGAAACGGAAAACCGGCACTACGCCCACGTGGACTGCCCGGGCCACGCCGACTACGTGAAGAACATGATCACCGGTGCGGCGCAGATGGACGGGGCCATTCTGGTGGTATCGGCGGCGGACGGGCCCATGCCCCAGACCCGGGAGCACATTTTGCTGGCCCGGCAGGTGGGCGTGCCCTACATCGTGGTCTACCTGAACAAGGCGGACATGGTGGACGACCCGGAACTGTTGGAACTGGTGGACATGGAAGTGCGGGAACTGCTCTCCACCTATGATTTTCCCGGGGACGACATACCCATCATCACCGGTTCGGCCTTAAAGGCGCTGGAATGCGGCTGTGGGAAGCGGGACTGCGAATGGTGCAAATCCATCTGGGAACTGATGGACGCGGTGGACAGCTACATTCCCACGCCGAAGCGGGACATAGACAAACCATTCCTGATGCCGGTGGAAGACGTATTCTCCATCACCGGGCGGGGGACGGTGGCCACGGGCCGGGTGGAACGGGGCACCGTCAAAGTGGGTGATGAAGTGGAGATAGTGGGATTGATGGACAAACCGCGCAAGACGGTGGTCACCGGGGTGGAAATGTTCCGGAAGATCCTGGACCGTGGGGAAGCGGGGGACAACATCGGCTGCCTGCTGCGGGGGATAGACCGGAAAGAAGTGGAACGGGGGCAGGTGCTGGCCAAGCCGGGGAGCATCAAGCCACACACCCACTTCAACGCCGAGGTATACGTGCTGACCAAGGAAGAAGGGGGGCGGCACACACCCTTCTTCAACGGCTACCGGCCGCAGTTCTACTTCCGGACCACCGACGTGACGGGAGTGATCACCCTGCCGGAAGGGGTGGAGATGGTCATGCCGGGGGACAACATCCGGTTGGAAATCAAGCTGATTACCCCCATTGCCATTGAGGAGGGGCTGCGCTTCGCCATCCGGGAAGGGGGCCGCACCGTGGGTGCCGGGGTGGTCACCTCCATTATCGAGTAGCGGGACAACGCCGTGCCTGCACCGGTTTTACTGGATAGTTACACTTTATCTAATCTGACTTTCAGGAACCGCCTGCCGGTTCCTTCTTTGTCTTTGGCAGGCAAAGAAACCATTCCTGCGGCCTGGAGTCACTGGTATTTCTGGCGACAGCGGGGTTAGTATTGACATTAACCGGGAATTATGATAAATTGGATAAGGCTATTTTGGGAGCTTTGCGTGGTTTGTAGTCTTTTTTTAATTTGGGGAGGTGGCCTGGGATGCGGGTAGGAGTGACTCTGGCCTGCACGGAATGCAAACGCCGGAATTATACCACTACCAAAAATAAGAAAAACGATTCCGGAAGAATCGAAATGAAAAAATATTGCAAGTTTTGCCATACCCATACCCTGCATAAGGAAACCCGTTGATTTTCAATGGCAATAATTTTTCTGTAAAGGCCGGGGAATTTATCTGGATGGTGCGCACCATACCGGACTGAGAAAATTAAGGATGTGGCTGGCATGGCATTAAAAAATCAGGTGAAAAAGGACGGCGGTGAAGCGGTGGCCGGTGGCGTGACCCGGTTCTTCCGCCGGGATCCTTCGGCAAAAAAGGAACTTACCAGGCCGAGGGAAAAGGCTGTGGTCAAAAAAGAGAAAACCAACCGCCTGGAACAGATCAGCAAGTACTTCCGTGGGGTTTACCAGGAGCTGAAAAAAGTACACTGGCCCAACCGGCGGGAAGTGGCCATATATACTGGCGTGGTGCTGGTCGCCGTAACCCTGGTGGGAATTCTCATCTGGATATTCGATTCGCTTTTGAGCCGGCTTCTGCAGTTACTCATTAAATAAGGTACCGAGGGGGTGAGGGACCTCGAATTTACTTCAGGTCCCTTGTATTTATGAGCAACAAGCAGTGGTATGTCATTCATACCTACTCCGGTTATGAAAATAAGGTAAAGGCCAACCTGGAAAAGCGGATCGAGTCCATGAACATGGAGGAGAAAATTTTCCGCATCCTCGTGCCCATGGAAGACGAGATCGAAATAAAAGACGGCCGCCGGAAAGTGACCAAAAAGAAAATATTCCCCGGCTATGTGCTGGTGGAAATGATTTTAACCGACGATTCCTGGTATGTGGTGCGCAATACGCCCGGGGTAACCGGTTTTGTGGGTTCCGGTTCCAAGCCCATTCCACTGACCGATGAGGAAGCCATGCAGATCATCAGCCAGACGGCTTCCGACGAACCGCGGCCGCGGCTGGATGTGGCCGTGGATGACCGGGTGCGGGTGACGGCGGGGCCCTTTGAAAATTTCGAAGGCATTGTGGAAGAGGTGGATACCGATAAAGGCAAGTTAAAGGTAATGATTTCCATGTTTGGACGGGAAACGCCGGTAGAATTGGATTTTTCCCAGGTGGAAAAGATAAGTTAATGACAGCAAGGAGGTGTTCGGAATGGCCAAAAGAGTGGCGGCCATAATTAAACTGCAATGTCCGGCCGGTAAAGCCACCCCCGCCCCTCCGGTGGGTCCCGCCCTGGGGCAGCACGGGGTGAACATCATGGCCTTTGTCAAAGAGTTCAACGAGCGCACCGCTGCCCAGGCCGGAATGATCATTCCGGTGGAAATTACCGTCTTTGAAGACCGCAGTTTCACCTTTGTGTGCAAAACTCCGCCGGCGGCGGTCTTGTTGAAGAAGGCGGCCGGCATTGAAACCGCTTCGGGAGAGCCCAACAAGAAAAAAGTGGCTAAAGTGCCCCTCTCCAAGGTGCGGGAAATTGCCCAGCTGAAAATGCCCGATCTTAACGCCAATGACGTGGAAGCGGCCGTGCGCATGGTCCGGGGAACCGCCCGGAGCATGGGTATCGAAATAGTGGAAGGATAATTGAGAAGTGGGAGGATTCAATCCGTTAATACCACATGGGAGGGAATATCCATGCCGAAACACGGCAAGAAGTTTATGGATGCACTCAAAAAGGTAGATCGCACCGTGGCTTACGATCCGGCCGAGGCCCTGGCCCTGGTCAAGGATATGGCTACGGCGAAGTTTGACGAAACGGTGGAAGTGGCGGTAAAGCTGGGGGTGGATCCCCGCCATGCCGATCAGCAGGTGCGGGGCGCGGTGGTGCTGCCCCATGGTACCGGCAAAACCCGGACCGTCCTGGTTTTTGCCAAGGGCGAAAAGGCTAAAGAGGCCGAGGAAGCCGGCGCCGATTTCGTAGGGGCGGAGGATATGGTGGCCAAAATCCAGCAGGAAGGGTGGCTGGGGTTTGACGTGGCCATCGCCACCCCGGATATGATGGGTATGGTAGGCCGCCTGGGCCGCATCCTGGGCCCCCGGGGGTTGATGCCCAATCCCAAGACCGGCACGGTGACCTTTGACATTGCCCAGGCCGTCCGGGAAGTGAAGGCCGGTAAAATCGAATACCGGGTGGATAAAGCCGGTATCATCCATGCGCCCATCGGCAAGGTTTCCTTTGATACCACAAAGCTGGTGGAAAACCTGCGCACGCTCATAGAACAGCTGATCCGGGTCAAGCCGGCGGCGGCCAAGGGCCAGTACATCAAGGGAGTAACCGTCTGCTCCACCATGGGCCCGGGAGTAAAGGTGAACTATACGAAGATCACCGCCTGAAGCCATTAGACGGAGCAATGGAGTGATCCCGGCACTCAATAGCCCATAGGGTTGTGTTTCTTTGTAAGGAAAAGGATTTCTTTAAGCGTTGGGCGGTGCCAAAGCCGGTTGACTGTTAACCGGTCTTGCTTTTGCCGGGAACATATTAATATTGTGGCCGGAAGTTGGAGGGGATTCCTTCTCACCGCTCCGGCCCCGTTTCCCCAGCTGTAGACAGTTGGTGTCCGCGGACTTAATGGCATCTGCCGCCAACCGAGGCCAGGGTTGCTTTGAACCTGCCCGTGTTGTGGGCGGGCCCCTGTGTCTTTGCTACCGGGGCCCGCCCTTTTAATTTCCAGTTTTTTCGGAAGGAGGTGTAATGTAAGTGCCCACCAAGAGGGAAAAACAGGTGATGCTGGCCGATCTTAAGGAAAAGTTCAAAACCAGCAAGTCGGCCATTCTGACCAATTACCGGGGGCTGGATGTGGCTGCCATGACCCGCATACGCCGCCGTTTGCGGGAAAAGAACAGTGAGTTCAAGGTGGCCAAAAATACCCTCATGGCCATTGCCGCCAGGGAGGTGGGGTTGGAAGGCCTGGAACCGTATCTGGAGGGACCCACGGCCGTGGTTTTCGGTTATGAAGATCCCGTGGCCCCGGCCAAGGTACTGTCGGAACTGGCCAGGGAATTCAAACAGCTGGAAGTAAAGGCCGGCATCCTGGAAGGCAAGGTCATCGATGTGGGCGGCGTGCGCCAGCTGGCGGATCTGCCGTCCCGGGAGATCCTGCTGGGCAAAGTCCTGGGCGGCATGCAGGCTCCCATGTACGGTTTTGCTTCCGCACTCCAGGGCCTGCTGCGCAATCTGGTCTACGTGCTGGAAGCCGTGCGCAAGCAAAAGGCCGGCGAAGCGGCTGTTTGAGAGGTGGGATGTGAGAGTGAGTTGGTGTAGCGTTATGACGTCCGGAAATCATATTCACAAGTTCTAAGGAGTTACCCATGGGAACATTCGTTCCCCACATAAAGCATGAAAATCTATTTTCGAGGGAGGTTAAATTAGAATGTCCAAAGTGGCTGAAATTCTGGAAGCGGTTAAAGGCCTGACAGTGCTGGAGCTGGCCGAACTGGTGAAAAAATTTGAAGAGGAGTTTGGGGTGAGCGCTGCCGCTCCGGTGGCGGTGGCCGCCGCACCGGCAGCGGCCGGGGCCGCCGCGGCGGCACCGGCGGCCGAAGAAGAGCAGACCGAGTTTGACGTGATCCTGGCCGCCGTGGGCGACAAGAAGATCAACGTGATCAAAGTGGTGCGGGAGATCACCGGTCTGGGATTGAAAGAGGCCAAGGAATTGGTGGACAACGCGCCCAAGCCCGTTAAGGAAAAGGTCAGCAAGGAAGAAGCCCAGGCCATCAAGGCCAAGCTGGAAGAACAGGGTGCTTCGGTGGAAGTAAAGTAATACCGGCCGGGCAATAAACAGGCGGGCCGCATTGAGGGAACCGGTGCGGCCCGCAATGATTATATGACCGCACCGCTTTACGAAAAAATTTTTCCACCCATCCCTTGACAATCCAATGGATATGTGCTACCATTACTAAATGTCTATTATATGCACGGCGGGGTAACGGATATAACACGGTTACAATTGCCATAATGTATGCAGGCAATTATTTACGGAAATAATATCCTGGCATAGTTTTTTAAGCGGGGAAAGCGAGGTTGGGTAAAACCTTGCTTTTCGTTGTTTTTTAATTTTGGGGGGTGTTGGCTCTGTTTGCAGAAAAGGCCGGAACCAGGGTAAGGTGGAGTTTTGGCAAGCTACGGGAAGTTCTGGAATTGCCCAACCTGATTGAAGTGCAGCGTAACTCCTACGACTGGTTTTTACGGGAGGGATTACGGGAGGTATTTCAGGATGTCTCGCCAATTCAGGACTTCACCGGTAATCTGGTTCTGGAGTTCCTGGATTACACCCTGGGCGAACCCAAATATGCCGTGGAAGAGTGCAAGGAAAGGGACGTTACCTACGCTGCGCCCCTGCGGGTAAAAGTGCGCCTGATTAACAAAGAGACCGGGGAAGTCAAGGAGCAGGAAGTTTTCATGGGCGACTTCCCGTTGATGACCGAAAAGGGAACCTTCATTATTAATGGCGCGGAACGGGTGATTGTCAGCCAGCTGGTTCGTTCCCCGGGGGTTTACTTCGGCGAACAGCTGGATCCCAGCGGCAAAAAGATATATACCGCCACCATTATTCCCAACCGGGGCGCCTGGCTGGAATTTGAAACCGATGTGAACGAACACATCTTTGTGCGCATCGACCGGACCAGGAAAATCCCGGCCACCGTTCTGGTGCGTGCCCTGGGTTACGGTTCCAATGTAATGATCATGGACCTGTTTGAAGGCAACAGGCATATCCAGGAAACCCTGACCAGGGACAACGCCGACACCGAAGAAGAAGCGCTGGTGGAAATCTATAAACGGTTGCGGCCGGGCGAACCTCCCACGGTGGAAAGCGCCCGTTCACTGCTGCATTCCCTTTTCTTTGATCCCAAGCGCTACGACCTGGCCCATGTGGGCCGTTACAAAATCCAGAAAAAGTTAAAACACGGGGTGCTTTACCGTTTTAAAGAAAACGGGCGGCCCGGCACCGAATGGGACCGTTATTTAAAGCGGGAAGTGCCCGTGGACCGGGAATTCATCCGGGAACTGACCCCCCAGGACATTATCGAAACCATCAGGTATTTGCTCCGGCTGATGGACGGGGAGGGGCAGGTGGACGATATCGACCACCTGGGCAACCGCCGCCTGCGCTCGGTGGGGGAGTTGCTGCAAAACCAGTTCCGCATCGGTCTTTCCCGCATGGAAAGGGTGGTGCGGGAGCGGATGACCATCCAGGATGTGGATGTGATCACCCCCCAGGTGCTGATCAACATCCGTCCGGTGGTGGCGGCCATCAAGGAATTCTTTGGCTCCAGCCAGCTGTCCCAGTTCATGGACCAGACCAACCCCCTGGCGGAGTTAACCCATAAACGGCGTTTATCCGCCCTGGGTCCCGGGGGGTTGAGCCGGGAAAGGGCCGGCTTCGAGGTGCGGGACGTGCACCATTCCCACTACGGCCGCATGTGTCCCATTGAGACACCGGAAGGTCCGAACATCGGCCTGATCGGTTCCCTGTCCTGCTATGCCCGGATCAACAACTTCGGTTTTATTGAAACACCATACCGTAAAGTTAATAAGGAAGAAAAGCGGGTTACGGAAGAGATCGAGTACCTGACGGCCGATGAGGAAGAGGGCTTGATCATTGCCCAGGCCAACGCCCCCCTGGATGAAAACGGTTACTTTGTTGAAGAAAAGGTAAACGCCCGCCACGGCCACGAAATCCTGGAGGTGCCGGCCGACAAGGTGGATTACATGGACGTATCGCCCAAGCAGGTTTTCAGTGTGGCCACGGCTCTGATTCCCTTCCTGGAGCACGATGATGCCAACCGGGCGTTGATGGGGGCCAACATGCAGCGCCAGGCCGTGCCCCTGATCAGGGCCCAGGCACCCCTGGTGGGTACGGGTATTGAATACAAGGCGGCCCGGGATTCGGGAGTGGTGGTCATCGCCCGCAACAGCGGGGTGGTGGAGCGGGTGACGGCCAATGATATTCTGATCCGCACCGACCAGGGCACCATTGACGTTTACAAGCTGCTTAAATTTGCCCGCTCCAACCAGGGTACCTGCATCAACCAGAAGCCCATTGTTCATAAAGGGGAGCGGGTGGAGGCCGGGCAGGTAATTGCCGACGGCCCTTCCACCGACCACGGGGAACTGGCCCTGGGCCGCAACATACTGGTGGCCTTTATGCCCTGGGAGGGCTACAACTACGAGGATGCCATACTGGTCAGCGAGAAGGCGGTGAAGGAAGACTATTTTACCTCCATTCACATAGAAGAATACGAATGCGATGCCCGGGATACGAAGCTGGGTCCCGAAGAAATTACCCGGGATATTCCCAACGTGGGTGAAGAGATTTTAAAGGATCTGGACGAGCGGGGAATTATCCGGGTGGGGGCCGAAGTGCGCCCCGGTGATATCCTGGTGGGCAAGGTCACCCCCAAGGGTGAAACGGAGCTGACGGCGGAAGAGCGCCTGCTGCGGGCCATCTTCGGGGAAAAGGCCCGGGAGGTGCGGGATACTTCCTTAAGGGTTCCCCACGGGGAAGCGGGCAAAGTGGTGGATGTAAAAGTTTTCTCCCGGGACAAGGGCGATGAGCTGCCGCCCGGGGTCAACCAGCTGGTGCGGGTCTACATTGCCCAGAAGCGCAAGATTTCCGAAGGGGACAAAATGGCCGGCCGGCACGGGAACAAGGGGGTTATTGCCCGCATCCTGCCGGAAGAGGATATGCCCTTCCTGCCCGACGGCACACCGGTGGAAATTGTCCTGAATCCCCTGGGCGTGCCTTCCCGGATGAACATCGGGCAGGTGCTGGAAACCCACCTGGGCTGGGCCGCCCACGCCCTGGGCTATCACGTGGCCACACCGGTATTCAACGGCGCATCGGAAGAAGATATTTTGGATTTCCTGAAAAAGGCCGGTTTGCCGGAGAACGGTAAAATAACCCTTTACGACGGACGCACCGGGGAGCCCTTTGATAACCCCATTACGGTGGGCTATATCTACATGTTAAAACTGGCCCACCTGGTGGATGACAAGATTCACGCCCGTTCCACCGGCCCCTATTCCCTGGTTACCCAGCAGCCCCTGGGCGGCAAGGCCCAGTTCGGCGGCCAGCGTTTCGGTGAAATGGAAGTGTGGGCGCTGGAGGCCTACGGTGCGGCCTACACCCTGCAGGAAATCCTCACCGTGAAGTCCGATGACGTGGTGGGCCGGGTGAAGACCTATGAAGCCATAGTCAAGGGCGAGAACGTTCCGGAGCCGGGTGTGCCCGAAGCGTTCAAGGTATTGATTAAAGAAGTGCAGAGCCTGGGGCTGGATGTGAAGGTTCTTTCAGAGGACGACCAGGAAATCGAAATTAAGGAAGTGGAAGATGACGTACATGAAACGGCCAAAGATTTAGGCCTGGACATTCACGCCGATGATATGCCGGAGAACGGCCGGAGGGGTTATGAACCGGAAATGGAGGACGAGGAGCGGGAAGAGGAAGAGGATGGGGATGGGGATGTGGATGTGGATATGGATGAGTTCCAGGGTGACCTGATGGTGGATGACCTGGATCTGGATGATGAGGAAACGGGCAGTTAGGTACCGATTAATACGGAAGGGAGAGAGGTCCTTTGCTGGGCTTGAACAACTTTGACCGTATCCGCATTGGATTGGCGTCCCCCGATCAGATCCGCCAGTGGTCCAGCGGTGAAGTAAAAAAACCGGAGACCATCAACTACCGCACCCTGAAGCCTGAACGGGACGGTCTGTTTTGCGAGCGCATTTTCGGTCCCACCCGGGATTGGGAGTGCCACTGCGGTAAATACAAGCGGGTACGTTACAAAGGGGTGGTCTGTGATCGTTGCGGCGTGGAAGTTACCCGTTCCAAGGTGCGCCGCGAACGCCTGGGCCACATCGAACTGGCCGCACCCGTTTCCCATATCTGGTACTTCAAGGGCATTCCCAGCCGTATGGGTCTTTTGCTGGATATGTCCCCCCGGGCGCTGGAAAAGGTCCTCTACTTTGTTTCATATATTGTTATTGATCCGGGAGATACCCCTCTGATTAAAAAGCAGCTGCTTACGGAAACCGAGTACCGGGACTACCGGGAGAAATACGGCAATGCCTTCAAGGCGGCCATGGGGGCGGAAGCCATTAAGGAACTGCTGGCCGAAATCGACCTGGATGAAATGAGCCGGGAACTGCGCCAGGAATTAAAGGAAGTCAGCGGTCAGCGCCGCATCCGGGCCATCCGCCGCCTGGAAGTGGTGGAGGCCTTCCGTAAATCCGGCAACCGGCCGGAATGGATGATCCTGGACGTGATTCCGGTCATTCCGCCCGAGTTGCGTCCCATGGTGCAGCTGGACGGGGGGCGCTTTGCCACTTCGGACTTAAACGACCTGTACCGGCGGGTGATTAACCGCAACAATCGTTTGAAACGCCTTCTGGATCTGGGCGCCCCGGATATCATTGTGCGCAATGAAAAACGCATGCTCCAGGAGGCGGTGGACGCCCTGATCGATAACGGCCGCCGGGGCCGTCCGGTCACCGGGCCGGGCAACCGCCCGCTGAAATCCCTGAGCGACATGCTCAAGGGCAAGCAGGGCCGCTTCCGCCAGAACCTGCTGGGCAAGCGGGTGGACTACTCCGGCCGGTCGGTCATCGTGGTGGGCCCCACCCTCAAGCTGCACCAGTGCGGGCTGCCCAAGGAGATGGCCCTGGAGCTGTTCAAGCCCTTTGTGATGAAGCGCCTGGTCAACGAGGGCTACGCCCATAATATTAAAAGCGCCAAACGCATGGTGGAGCGGGTGCGTCCGGAAGTATGGGATGTACTGGAAGAAGTGATCCGGGAACATCCCGTGCTGCTGAACCGGGCACCCACCCTGCACCGGCTGGGCATTCAGGCCTTTGAGCCGGTTCTGGTGGAAGGACGGGCCATTCAAATCCACCCCATGGTCTGTACCGCCTATAACGCCGACTTTGACGGTGACCAGATGGCCGTACACGTGCCCCTGTCCGCCGAAGCCCAGGCGGAAGCCAGGTTGTTAATGCTTTCGGCCCATAATATTCTGAACCCCAAGGATGGCCGCCCGGTGGCCATTCCCACCCAGGATATGGTGCTGGGCAGCTATTACCTGACCATGGAAAAGCCCGGCGCCCCCGGGGAAGGGAAGGCTTTCAGGGACGAAGATGAAGCCGTCATGGCCTACTATAACGGGGCCGTCAGCCTGCAGGCCCGGGTAAAGGTGCGCCAGCCCGGCGGGGAATTGCGGGAAACCACGGTGGGCCGCATCATATTTAATGAGGTGGTGCCCGACGAGCTGGGTTATATCAATCACGTGATGGATAAGAAAAGCCTGGGCAAACTGGTGGACGACTGTTACCGCAAACTGGGTTATTCGGCCACGGCGGCCCTGCTGGACGGCATCAAAAAAGTGGGGTTCCAGTTTGCCACCCGGGCCGGCATAACCATCGGCGTTTCCGATATTATCATTCCCGAAGAGAAAAAGGATATCCTGCATGAGGCCGACCAGCAGGTGGAGACGGTGCAGACCCAGTACCGCCGGGGACTGATTACCGAGGAGGAACGTTACCGCAAAGTTATCGGCATCTGGAACGACGCCACCAGCAGGGTAACCAAAGCGCTGGTTGATTCCCTGGATAAATTCAACCCGGTGTACATGATGGCCAACTCCGGCGCCCGGGGTAACATCCAGCAGATCCGCCAGCTGGCCGGCATGCGCGGCCTGATGGCCGATCCCTCGGGCCGGATTATCGACCTGCCCATCAGAGCCAACTTCCGGGAAGGTTTGACCGTGCTGGAATACTTCATTTCCACCCACGGCGCCCGCAAGGGTCTGGCCGATACGGCCCTGCGTACGGCCGACTCGGGTTACCTCACCCGCCGGCTGGTGGATGTGGCCCAGGATGTAATTGTCCGGGAAGAGGATTGCGGCACCAGTGACGGTATCCTGGTGGAAGAGATCAAGGACGGCACCGAAGTGATTGAGAAGCTGGAGGATCGCCTGGAAGGCCGGGTGGCCGTCGAAGATGTGGTGCACCCCGAAACGGGGGAAGTGCTGGCCCGGGCCAACGTGGAGATCGACGATGGGACGGCCCGCCGGATAGTGGAGGCCGGTATCAAAAAAGTGAAGATCCGGTCGGTGATTACCTGCCGGACCCGCTTCGGTGTCTGTGCAAAATGTTACGGCCGCAACCTGGCCACCGGCAGGATGGTGGACATCGGCGAGGCGGTGGGCATTATTGCCGCCCAATCCATTGGCGAGCCGGGTACCCAGCTGACCATGCGCACCTTCCATACCGGCGGTGTGGCGGGGGACGATATTACCCAGGGTCTGCCCCGGGTGGAGGAACTCTTTGAAGCCCGCCGGCCCAAGGGCCAGGCGGTGATTGCCGAAGCCGGCGGTCTGGTGGAGGTGCGGGAGGTCAAGGGACGCAAGGAAGTGGAAGTTACCACCGACGACGGTGAAAAATTCACCTATCAAATACCCTATGGCGCCCGTCTGAAGGTGCAGAACGGGGACCGGGTGACGGCCGGTGATGAGCTGACCGAGGGTTCCATCAACCCCCACGATTTGCTCAAGATCAAGGGCCTACCCGGTGTGCAGGTTTATCTTCTCCACGAAGTGCAGCGGGTCTACCGGCTGCAGGGCGTGGATATCAACGACAAGCATATCGAAGTGATGATCCGGCAGATGCTCCGGAAAGTAAAAGTGGAGGATCCGGGGGACACGGACCTGCTCCCCGGCGGATTAATCGATGTCTTTGAGCTGGAGGACGAAAACCGCCGTATTCGGGAGAAGGGTGGTCAGGAAGCCACCGGACGGCCCGTATTGCTGGGTATCACCAAGGCCTCTTTGGCCACCGACTCCTTCCTGTCGGCGGCTTCCTTCCAGGAGACCACCCGGGTGCTTACCGAGGCGGCCATCAAGGGTAAAACGGACCCCCTGATGGGATTGAAGGAGAACGTGATTATCGGCAAACTGATTCCGGCCGGCACGGGCATGAGCCGCTACCGGAACATTGAGCTGGTGGAAGGCGAGGAAAGGGATGAAGGGGGGCAGGTGGACGCAGGCTATGATCTGCCTCCCCTGCCCGGGGGCCAAGAGTATATTGACAACGTTCGTAACTGGTGATATGATGTAAAAGTGTGTCTGGCTTCTCTGGGGGGGGGAGTATCATGCCCTTGACGCGGTTGTACCGGGCGCGGAAAAAAACCGTGGGTTCCAAGCAAACCCTGAAGGCCATTCAGCGGGGGCAGGCCAAAGTGGTTTACCTGGCGTTGAATGCGGAAAAAAAGGTTACCGACCCCATACAGGAGGCCTGTTTAATGAAAAAAGTGCCTGTGGTGCAGGTGGAAACCATGTTAATGCTGGGCAGGGCCTGCGGTATTGAAGTGGGCTGTGCCTCGGCGGCGATTATTGAAGATTGAAGTGAGAAATGGTATGTCCGGACCTGACAGAGCCCTGCCGGCGGTGGTCCTTAAGGGACGACCACCGGCAGGGGGGCCCCCGGCCGCAGGAATTCCCGTGGTACAGGGAAAAGGGATAAAGCAGGTTTAATCTATCCAGGACGACGGCCGGCGTCTGACGACCGACGACTTTTTTGAAGGAGGTGTAGCGCGTGCCAACCATCAGCCAGCTGATCCGCAAGGGCCGGGAACAGGTGGTCACCAAATCGGCTGCCCCCGCTCTGAAGGAATGCCCGCAAAAACGGGGGGTATGCACCAGGGTTTATACCACCACTCCCAAAAAACCCAACTCCGCCCTGCGTAAAGTAGCACGGGTGAGGCTGACCAACGGGATTGAAGTGACCTCCTACATCCCGGGAATCGGACATAACCTGCAGGAGCACTCGGTGGTTCTGGTCCGGGGGGGACGGGTGAAGGATCTGCCCGGTGTCCGGTACCACATTGTGCGGGGCGCTCTGGACTCGGCCGGGGTGCAGAACCGCAACCGGGGCCGCTCCAAGTACGGGACCAAGCGTCCGAAAAAATAAATCCATCGCCGGTTCCGGCGGGGACCGGCGGTTTTAAGGACCACCCCGAAAGGGTATAATTTGGGACAAAGGGGGGAAATAAATGCCACGGAGGGGAACCATAGGCAAGCGGGATGTACCGCCTGATTCAATTTATGGTAGCAAGGTGGTTACCAAGCTGATCAATCAGGTCATGCTGAAGGGCAAGAAAAGTATCGCCGAAAAAATTTGTTACAACGCCTTTGATATAATTCGCGAAAAAACCGGTAAGAACCCGGTGGAAGTTTTCGAGCAGGCCATGAAAAACGTCATGCCCGTTCTGGAGGTCAAAGCCCGGCGGGTGGGCGGGGCCAACTATCAGGTGCCCGTGGAGGTGCGCCCAGAGCGCAGGCAAACCCTGGGCATCCGCTGGATCACCAGATATGCCCGGGAACGGGGCGGCAAGAGCATGGAAGAAAAGCTGGCGGCGGAAATCATGGATGCGGCCAACGGCACCGGCGGAGCTTTCAAAAAGAAAGAAGATACCCATAAAATGGCGGAAGCAAACAAGGCCTTTGCCCATTACCGGTGGTAGGGGGGAGGAATGGATATGGCACGGCAATTTCCGCTGGAAAAAACACGCAATATAGGAATCATGGCTCATATCGATGCCGGCAAAACCACTACCACTGAGCGCATTTTGTTTTACACGGGCCGCGTGCACAAAATGGGTGAAGTGCATGACGGTGCGGCCACCATGGACTGGATGGTGCAGGAGCAGGAGCGGGGGATAACCATTACTTCTGCCGCCACCTCCTGCCAGTGGCGCAATCATTGTATAAACATTATCGACACGCCAGGGCACGTGGACTTTACCGTGGAAGTGGAGCGCTCCCTGCGGGTGCTGGACGGGGCGGTGGCCATTTTCTGTTCCGTCGGCGGGGTGGAGCCCCAGTCCGAGACGGTATGGCGCCAGGCCGACAAGTACGGCGTGCCCCGGATCGCCTACATCAACAAAATGGACCGGGTAGGGGCGGACTTCTTCCGGGGGCTTTCCATGATCCGGGAGCGGCTGGCGGCCAACCCGGTGGCCATTCAGCTGCCCATTGGCGCTGAAGAGAATTTTTCCGGTGTGGTGGACCTGATCCGCAATAAAGCCATTATTTATATTGACGATCTGGGCACCAGGAGCAAGGAAACGGCCATTCCGGAGGATATGCGTGAGCTGGTGGCCGAATACCGGGAAAAGCTTCTGGAAGCAGTGGCGGAAGCCGACGAGGAACTGATGATCAAGTACCTGGAAGGGGAAGAGCTCACCGAGGAAGAGATCAAGCGGGGCATCCGCAAGGCTACCCTGGCGGTGAAAATGATACCGGTCCTGTGCGGCTCTTCCTTTAAAAACAAGGGCGTGCAGCCCCTTCTGGATGCCATAGTGGACTTCCTCCCGGCGCCCACGGATATTCCGGCCGTCCGGGGTCTGAATCCCGAAACGGGGGACGAGGACCAGCGGGTGGCCGGGGATGACCAGCCCTTTTCGGCCCTGGCCTTTAAGATTATGGCCGATCCCTATGTGGGTAAATTGACATTTTTTAGGGTATATTCGGGCAAGCTAACTTCCGGTTCCTATGTGTTTAACTCCACCAAAAACCGGCGGGAACGCATCGGGCGCATTTTACGCATGCATGCCAACCACCGGGAAGAAGTGAGCGAAGCCTTTGCCGGGGACATTGTGGCCGCGGTGGGGCTGAAGGATACCACCACCGGGGATACCCTGTGTGATGAGAAGCATCCCATCGTGCTGGAGTCCATGGAATTCCCCGAGCCGGTGATTTCCGTGGCCATCGAGCCCAAAACCAAGGCCGACCAGGATAAGATGGGCCTGGCCCTGTCCCGGCTGGCCGAAGAGGACCCCACCTTCCGCATGCACACCGATCCGGAAACGGGGCAGACCATCATTGCCGGTATGGGTGAACTGCACCTGGAGATTATTGTGGACCGGCTGCTGCGGGAGTTCAAGGTGGAGGCCAATGTGGGCCGTCCCCAGGTGGCCTATAAGGAAACCATTCGCCGGAAGGTCAAAGCCGAGGGCAGGTTTGTGCGGCAGAGCGGCGGCCGCGGGCAGTACGGCCATGTGGTGGTGGAAATTGAGCCCCGGGAGCCGGGCAGCGGGTACGCATTTGTCAATAAAATCGTGGGCGGCGTGGTGCCCAGGGAATACATTCCGGCGGTGGACAGCGGCGTCAGGGAAGCCATGGAAAATGGTGTGCTGGCCGGGTACCCCATGATTGACATACAGGTTACCCTGGTGGACGGTTCTTACCACGAAGTGGACTCTTCGGAAATGGCCTTTAAGATTGCCGGTTCCATGGCTTTGAAAAACGGGGCCAGTAAAGCCGAACCGGTCTTGCTGGAACCGGTCATGAAGGTGGAAGTGGTGGTCATGGAGGAGTATATGGGGGACGTTATCGGCGATCTGAACTCCCGGCGGGGCCGCATTGAAGAAATGGAACGCCGGGGCAACGCCCAGGTAATTCATGGTTATGTCCCCCTGGCCGAGATGTTCGGCTATGCCACCGATTTGCGTTCCCGTACCCAGGGGCGCGGCACCTATACCATGCAGTTCAGCCATTACGAAGAGGTGCCCCGGCAGATTGCCGAAGGAATTATTAGCCGGCGGCGGGGGTAAGACTGCCGGTTAATCCAAACCATATATGCTAAGTTTAAGGAGGAGTTTTCGTCATGGCCAAGGCCAAATTTGAGCGGACCAAACCCCACGTAAACATTGGAACCATCGGGCACGTGGACCACGGGAAGACCACCCTGACGGCGGCCATCACGGTGGTGCTGGCCACGGTGGGCAAGGCGCAGGTAAAGAAATACGAAGAAATCGACAACGCCCCGGAAGAGCGGGAGCGGGGCATCACCATCAACACCGCCCACGTGGAATACGAAACGGAAAACCGGCACTACGCCCACGTGGACTGCCCGGGCCACGCCGACTACGTGAAGAACATGATCACCGGTGCGGCGCAGATGGACGGGGCCATTCTGGTGGTATCGGCGGCGGACGGGCCCATGCCCCAGACCCGGGAGCACATTTTGCTGGCCCGGCAGGTGGGCGTGCCCTACATCGTGGTCTACCTGAACAAGGCGGACATGGTGGACGACCCGGAACTGCTGGAACTGGTGGACATGGAAGTGCGGGAACTGCTCTCCACCTATGATTTTCCCGGGGACGACATACCCATCATCACCGGTTCGGCCTTAAAGGCGCTGGAATGCGGCTGTGGGAAGCGGGACTGCGAATGGTGCAAATCCATCTGGGAACTGATGGACGCGGTGGACAGCTACATTCCCACGCCGAAGCGGGACATAGACAAACCATTCCTGATGCCGGTGGAAGACGTATTCTCCATCACCGGGCGGGGGACGGTGGCCACGGGCCGGGTGGAACGGGGCACCGTCAAAGTGGGTGATGAAGTGGAGATAGTGGGATTGATGGACAAACCGCGCAAGACGGTGGTCACCGGGGTGGAAATGTTCCGGAAGATCCTGGACCGTGGGGAAGCGGGGGACAACATCGGCTGCCTGCTGCGGGGGATAGACCGGAAAGAAGTGGAACGGGGGCAGGTGCTGGCCAAGCCGGGGAGCATCAAACCGCACACCCACTTCAACGCCGAGGTATACGTGCTGACCAAGGAAGAAGGGGGGCGGCACACACCCTTCTTCAACGGCTACCGGCCGCAGTTCTACTTCCGGACCACCGACGTGACGGGAGTGATCACCCTGCCGGAAGGGGTGGAGATGGTCATGCCGGGGGACAACATCCGGTTGGAAATCAAGCTGATTACCCCCATTGCCATTGAGGAGGGGCTGCGCTTCGCCATCCGGGAAGGGGGCCGCACCGTGGGTGCCGGGGTGGTCACCTCCATTATCGAGTAGCCTGTATGGAAGAAGTGAGAGCGGGTAAAAAACATGGCTGCCCATCTCACTTCTATCTTTAAAGATGGTCCGTCAAAAACCGTAAATGTCGTAAATGATCGAAGACGCGGCCGTTCCTTACACAGCGGCGCAGCTCCGGGCCGGCGTCACCAGCGGCCGGCAATAAATATGGGACTTAATATCCCCCCGGCGGCCGGCACCGGCATTGGGCATTGCCGGCTTTGCTCCGGAGTGTAGAGGTGTTTATCCGGCCTGGAGCAGGTTATAAGGAGGAGGGGACGGTACGGCCCCCTCCCTGCGGAAAGGAGGTAGACCTTTGAAGAGCCAGAAAATCCGTATCAGGCTGAAAGCCTATGATCATCATATACTGGATCAGTCGGCCCAGAAAATTGTGGAAACCGCCCGGCGGACGGGGGCCAGCGTGGCCGGTCCCATCCCCTTGCCCACGGAAAAAAACATTTATACCATTTTACGTTCGCCCCATGTGAATAAGGACTCCAGGGAGCAATTTGAAATGCGCACCCACAAACGGTTGATTGATATTCTGGAACCCACGCCCAAAACCGTAGATGCTCTCATGCGCCTGGATCTGCCGGCCGGGGTGGATATTGAAATCAAGCTATAGCCAGGTCCTCTGGCTTTGGAGGTGTGCAGGAATAATGCCTAAAGGCATTCTCGGGCGAAAAGTAGGTATGACTCAGATATTCAACAATGAGGGGCAGGCCGTCCCCGTTACCGTGATTGAAGCCGGCCCCTGCCTGGTGGTCCAGACCAGGACGCCGGAGCGGGACGGGTACAGTGCCATTCAGCTGGGTTTTGGTGAAAAACGGGAGCGGCTGGTGAACAAGCCCCTGAAGGGACATTTTGCCAAAGCCGGCGTCAGGCCGTTGCGCTTTTTGCGGGAACTGCGGGTGGAAGATGCGGGCCAGTATCAGGTAGGCCAGGAGATTAAGGCTGACGTATTCACGGCCGGTGAGCGGGTGGATGTGGTCGGTACGTCCAAAGGACGGGGTTTTGCCGGCGGCATCAAACGCCACGGATTCCACCGGGGGCCCATGGCCCACGGTTCCAAGTATCACCGCCGGCCAGGTTCCCTGGGGGCCAAGGGTCCGGCCCGGGTGTTCAAGGGAAGAAAACTCCCCGGCCATTACGGCGTGGAACGGGTCACCGTGCAAAACCTGGAAGTGGTCAAGGTGGATCCCGAGCGCAATTTGCTGGCTGTAAAGGGTGCTGTTCCCGGTCCCCGGGGTGGACTTTTGCTGGTGAAGGAAACCGTCAAGAAGGCCACCAGGAATTGAACAGGCACCTAAAGGAGGAAGTACAATGCCCACAGTAGCTTTATATAACACCAGCGGGGAACAGGTGGGGGAAATCCAGCTCAACGACCAGGTTTTCGGCGTTCCCGTACACCGGTCCGTGTTGCATGATGCCGTGGTGCATTACCTGGCCGGACGCCGCCTGGGTACCCACGACACCAAAACCAGGGGCGAGGTGCGGGGCGGCGGGCGCAAGCCCTGGCGTCAAAAGGGCACCGGCCGCGCCCGGCACGGCAGCATTCGCTCGCCCATCTGGCGCAAGGGCGGCACCGTGTTTGGTCCCCACCCCCGGGATTACAGCTACCGCCTGCCCCGCAAGGTGCGGCGCCTGGCTTTGAAATCGGCCCTTTCTGCCAAGGTGGAAGACGGGAAAATACTGGTTCTGGACGAATTGAAGTTGCCGCAGCCCCGCACAAAGGATATGGTGCGCATCCTGGGCAACTTGAAAGTGGACGACAAGGCGCTGGTGGTGACGGCGGACCGGGAGGAGACGGTTTTCAAGTCGGCCCGGAACATTCCCGGGGTGAAGCCCCTGCCGGCGGACGGGCTGAATGTTTATGACCTGCTGGCCCACAATACGCTGGTGATTACCAGGGATGCGGTGACCAGGGTTGAGGAGGTGCTGACCCGGTGAAAGATCCGCGGGATATCTTGAAACGCCCGGTGGTTTCGGAAAAGAGCATGTCCCTGGTGGGGGATAACAAATATACCTTTATTGTGGACCCGGCCGCCAACAAAATCGAAATTAAAAAGGCAGTGGAAGAACTTTTCAACGTGAAAGTGGAAAAGGTGAATACCATGCGGGTGAAGGGCAAGGTCAAGCGGGTGCGCAATATCGTCGGCCGGCGCCCCGATGTGAAGAAAGCCATTGTCACCCTTAAGGAAGGAAATAAGATCGAACTCTTTGAGGGCGTCTGATCCGACAGGCGACTGTTTTGGTAAGGAGGGAAACCAGTTGGGCATTAAAAAGTTCAAGCCCACGTCTCCCGGTCGGCGGTTTGTTACCGTTTCCACATTCGATGAAATAACCAAAACCGAACCGGAAAAATCCCTGCTGGCCCCGCTGAAAAAAAACGGCGGCCGGAATGCCCAGGGACGGATCACCGTGCGGCACCGGGGCGGCGGGCATAAACGCATGTACCGGATTATTGATTTCAAGCGGAACAAGGACGGTATCCCGGCCAAAGTGGCGGCCATTGAATACGACCCCAACCGTTCGGCCCGCATTGCCCTTTTGCATTACGCCGACGGGGAAAAGCGCTACATCCTGGCTCCCCTGGGGCTGGAGGTGGGCATGACCGTGGTTTCCGGCCCCGATGCCGATATCAAGGTGGGCAATGCCCTGCCCTTGAAAAACATACCCCTGGGCACCATGGTGCACAATCTGGAGGTCTTTCCCGGGGGCGGCGGCAAGCTGGTGCGTTCAGCCGGGGCGGCGGCCCAGGTAATGGCCAAGGAGGGCAAATACGCCCACATACGTATGCCTTCGGGTGAAATGCGTCTTTTGCTGCAGGAATGCCGGGCCACCATCGGTCAGGTGGGCAATGTGGAGCACGAAAACATTACCATTGGTAAAGCCGGTCGCTCCCGCTGGCTGGGCATCAGGCCCACGGTGCGGGGCGTGGTGATGAACCCGGTGGATCACCCCCACGGCGGTGGCGAAGGCCGCTCCCCCATTGGCCGCAACCCGGTCACTCCCTGGGGCAAACCGGCCCTGGGCGCCCGCACGCGGCGGAAAAAGCCCAGCGATCGCCTCATCGTCAAGCGCAGGACGAAATAGCCGTGGGTCGTTAGTCGCCAGTCCTGGTTTGCCGGTCAAAGGGGCAGGCCAAAGGCCGGCGACGGCGAGCAATCTCCAACGACCAAAAAGGCAGGTGAGACATTATGGGTCGCTCCCTGAAAAAGGGACCCTACTGTGAACCCAAGCTGTTGAAAAAAATAGAAGAGATGAACGCCAAAGGGGAAAAGCGGGTGATCAAGACCTGGTCCCGCCGTTCCACCATTTTCCCCCAGATGATCGGCCATACCCTGGCCGTACACGACGGCCGTAAACATGTACCGGTGTATATTACCGAGGATATGGTGGGCCACAAACTGGGTGAGTTTGCTCCCACCCGGTTGTTCCGGGGTCACGGTGCCCACACGGAAAGATCCACGGCACTGAAGTAAACTTGTCTCCCGGGATTAAATAGGGCCGGGAATCTGCAGGGAAGGAAAGAAAAAGTAAGGAGGTAAGCACATGGAAGCCAGAGCAGTGGCCAGGTACATCCGCATCTCTCCCCGCAAGGTGCGCCAGGTGGTGGATCTGATCCGGGGCAAGGATGTTACAGAGGCGCTGGCCATTTTGCGGTTCACACCCAAACGGGCCTCCCTTCCCGTGGCCAAGGTGGTAAAATCGGCGGCGGCCAACGCCGAGCATAATTATGAAATGGACCGGGATAACCTGTATATTGCGGCGGCCTACGTGGATCAGGGCCCCACTTTAAAGCGCTACCTGCCCCGGGCCATGGGCCGGGCCGATCTGATGCGCCGCAGGACCAGCCATATAACCGTTGTGGTTAAAGAAAAAGGAAAGTAAAGGAGGGGTAGTGTGGGCCAGAAAGTTCACCCCAAGGGACTGCGTATCGGTATTATTAAAGACTGGGACGCCAAATGGTTTTCCGACAAGAAGAATTTCTCCAGCATGTTGCTGGAGGACGTTAAGCTGCGTAGATATATCAAACAAAAGCTTTATGCCGCCGGTGTTTCCCGCATTCAGATCGAGCGGGCGGCCAACCGCATCCGCATCAGCATTCACACTGCCAAGCCGGGTATTGTCATCGGCCGGGGCGGCGGGGAAGTGGAAAACCTGCGCAAAGAGCTGGAGAAGATGTCCGGCAAACAGGTGCACATCAATATTGTGGAGATTAAAGTGCCCGAACTGGACGCCCAGCTGGTGGCCGAAAGTGTGGCCGCACAGATTGAAAAGCGGGTGGCCTTCCGCCGGGCCATGAAACAGGCCGTTTCCCGGGTGATGAAAATGGGCGGCAAGGGTGTGAAGATTTCAGCCAGCGGCCGCCTGGCCGGCGCGGAAATTGCCCGCACCGAATGGTACAGCGAGGGCAAAGTGCCCCTGCATACCTTGCGGGCGGACATCGACTACGGTTTTGCCGAAGCCATGACCACTTACGGCAAAATAGGCATCAAAGTTTGGATTTACAAGGGTGAAGTTTTACCGGAGGTTAATCGTGCTGCCGGTCAAGGAGGCGAGTAGGGTCCATGCTTATTCCCAAGAGGGTGAAATATCGTAAACAGCACCGGGTCAGAAACTTGAGCGGCCGGGCCAAGGGCGGCACGGAAGTGCATTTCGGCGATTACGGCCTCATGGCCCTGGAACCGGCCTGGATTACCAACCGGCAGATTGAGGCCGCCCGTATTGCCATGACCCGTTACATTAAACGGGGTGGTAAGGTGTGGATCCGTATCTTCCCGGACAGGCCGGTTACCGCCAAACCGGCGGAAACCCGTATGGGCAGCGGCAAGGGTGCGCCGGAATACTGGGTGGCCGTGGTCAAACCGGGGCGGATTATGTTTGAGCTGGCCGGTATCAGTGAAGAAGTGGCCCGGGAAGCTATGCGCCTGGCGTCTCACAAGTTGCCCATCAAAACGAAGTTTGTGAAACGTGGGGAAGTGGGTGAGGCTAATGAAGGCTAAAGATCTGCGGGAGATGACCGACGAGGAGCTGTCCAAAAAGCTGATCGATACCAAGGATGAGCTTTTCAAGCTCCGGTTTCAACTGGCCACCAACCAGCTGGATAACCCCATGAAGATCAAAGAAGTGCGCCGGAATATCGCCCGCCTTAAGACCATCATCCGGGAGCGGGAACTGGGTATTCACCGGGCATGAATGTGGATGAGCAAAGGGGGGTAAAAGGTGGAAGAGCGTAAGCAGCGCAAGGTTCGTACGGGTCGTGTGGTAAGCGACAAAATGGACAAAACGGTGGTGGTGGCGGTGGAAACACTGGAAAGGCATCCCCTTTACCAGCGTACCGTCCGCAAAACCAGGAAATTTAAAGCCCATGACGAAGAAAACTCCTGCCGCATCGGCGATAAGGTACGTATAATGGAAACCAGGCCCCTGTCCAGGGAAAAGCGGTGGCGGGTAGTGGAGATCCTGGAACGGGCCGAACAAATTTAACTTCCGACCGGGTTTGGGGAAGGGAGGTAGCAAGCGTTGATCCAGGTGCAGTCCATACTCCAGGTGGCCGATAATACCGGTGCCCGGCGGTTGATGTGCATCCGTGTGCTGGGCGGCAGCTTCCGCCGTTATGCCAGCCTGGGCGATGAAATTATTTGTTCCGTGAAAGAAGCCACGCCCGGCGGCGTGGTTAAGAAGGGTGATGTGGTGCGGGCGGTGGTGGTGCGCACCAATAAGGAGGTGCGCCGTCCCGACGGCTCCTACATCAAGTTCGATGAAAATGCAGCCGTGATTATAAAAGATGATAAAAGTCCCCGGGGTACCCGTATTTTCGGACCGGTGGCCCGGGAGTTGCGGGACCGGGATTTTATGAAGATCATCTCCCTGGCTCCGGAGGTAATATAGCCGGGGGAACTGGAGGTAGCAAAAGATGCCCAAACTACACGTGCGTAAGGGCGATACGGTGCTGGTGATCACCGGCAAGGACGCCGGGAAGAGGGGGAAAATCCTGTCCTGCCTGCCGGAAAAGGGCCGGGTGATTGTGGAAGGCGTGAACAAAGTCAAGCGTCATACCAGACCCACCCAGCGCAATCCCCGGGGAGGTATTATGGAAAAGGAGGCCCCCATTCACGCTTCCAATGTGATGCTGTTCTGCTCCAAATGCAACAGCCCCACCCGCGTGGCCAAAAAGTTTTTGGACGACGGGCGCAAGGTGCGGGTCTGCCGGAAATGCGGGGAAGAGCTGGGCTAGAGAAAAGGGGTGAGAAGGATGCCGCGACTGAAGGATAAATATAAAGACGAAGTGGTCCGGGCCATGATGAGTAAATTCGGCTATAAAAACATCATGCAGGTACCCAAACTGGAAAAAGTGGTTATCAATATGGGCGTGGGGGAGGCCATTCACAACAGCAAGGCCATGGATGCCGCTGTGAACGACCTGGCCACCATCACCGGCCAGCGCCCGGTGGTTACCCGGGCCAAGAAGTCCATCGCCGCCTTCAAGGTGCGCCAGGGCATGACCGTGGGCTGCAAGGTTACCTTGAGGGGTGACCGCATGTACGAATTTGTGGATAAACTCTTTAACGTGGCCCTGCCCCGGGTACGCGACTTCCGGGGGGTCTCACCCAAGGCCTTCGACGGCCGGGGCAATTACAGCCTGGGTATCCGGGAACAGCTGATCTTTCCGGAAATCGAGTACGATAAGGTCGACAAGGTGCGGGGAATGGACGTCATCTTCGTCACCACGGCCAAAACCGATGAAGAGGCCCGGGAATTGCTGCGCCTTCTGGGCATGCCCTTCCGGGCGGCGTAGGTAAAACGGGCGGCGTAAAGGGGGGAAAGTGGTGGCCAAAAAGTCCATGATCAACAAGGCGATGCGCGAACCCAAGTTCAAAGTGCGCAAGTATAACCGGTGCAAGCTGTGCGGGCGGCCCCATGCCTATATGCGCAAGTTCGGCATCTGCCGCATCTGTTTCCGGGAACTCTCCTACCGCGGTGAAATTCCCGGAGTCCGCAAGGCCAGCTGGTAGAGAGGAGGTAGCAGCACCGATGGTGATGACCGATCCCATCGCCGATTTCTTAACCCGTATTCGCAATGCCAATACGGTTTATCATGAGAAGGTGGAAGTCCCTGCTTCCCGGATGAAAAAGGCCATTGCCGCCATCTTGAAGGAAGAGGGCTTGATCAAGGATTACGAAGTGGTGGAAGACGGCAAACAGGGCGTCATTCGCCTTTATCTAAAATACGGCCCGGAAAAGCAAAGGGTAATTACCGGTTTAAAGCGAATCAGCCGTCCGGGGTTGAGGGTGTATGCCCGCAAGGATTCCGTTCCCCGGGTGCTGGGCGGGCTGGGTATCGCCATATTATCCACTTCCCGGGGCATCATGACCGATAAACAGGCCCGTAAGCTGGGTGTCGGCGGCGAGGTAATTTGTTACGTGTGGTAAGGAGGTCTGGCTTATGTCCAGAATTGGCAAGCAACCCATCAACCTGCCCCAGGGGGTGGAAGTGCACATAGAAGGCAACACCGTGCGCGTAAAAGGACCCAAAGGGCAGCTGGAAAGGGAGTTCCATCGTGATATGCGCATCCGCATGGAAGATAATCGCCTGGTGGTGGAACGTCCCTCCGACGACAAACAGCACCGGTCCCTGCACGGTTTGACCCGCACCCTTTTGCATAACATGGTGGTGGGGGTGACCAGCGGTTTTGAGAAAAATCTGGAACTGGTCGGTGTGGGTTACCGGGCCACCAAACAGGGCAACAAGCTGGTGCTGTCGGTGGGCTATTCCCACCCGGTGGAGATTGTTCCCCCCGACGGCCTGGAAATAGAAGTGCCCGCGCCCACCAAAATTGTGGTCAGGGGTATGGATAAGGAACGGGTAGGTGCCCTGGCGGCCAATATCCGCTCCGTACGCGAACCGGAACCTTACAAGGGCAAGGGTATTAAGTACGAAGGGGAACAGATCCGGCGCAAAGCAGGCAAGGCCGGCGGCAAGGGCAAGAAGTAGGGAGGTAGAGTAGAAAATTGATTAAGAAACCGGATCGCAAGGTGTTAAGGGCCAAACGGCACAGGAGGGTGCGTAAAAAAATTGCCGGTACCGCCCAGCGTCCCAGACTCAATGTTTTTCGCAGTTTGAACCACATTTACGCCCAGATCATTGACGATGAACAGGGAACAACCCTGATCAGCGCTTCTTCCCTGTCACCCGAGTTAAGGGGGCAGCTCTCCCGGGGCGGCAATAAGGAGGCGGCGGAGGCCGTTGGTCGTCTGGTGGCCCAAAAGGCGCTGGAAAAGGGTATCCGCCAGGTGGTTTTTGACCGGGCCGGTTACCTGTATCACGGACGGGTAAAGGCCCTGGCCGAAGCGGCCCGGGAAGCCGGTCTGGAATTTTAACCGGAAGGAGGGGAACAGGTGTCAAAAGTGGATGCCAATAAACAGGAACTGGCGGAGAAAGTAGTGCATATCAACCGGGTGGCCAAGGTGGTTAAAGGCGGACGCCGTTTCAGTTTTTCAGCCCTGGTGGTGGTCGGCGACGGTAACGGGCAGGTTGGTGCCGGTTTGGGTAAGGCCGGTGAAGTGCCCGAGGCCATCCGCAAGGGTATTGAGGATGCCAAGAAAAATATGATCCAGGTGCCCCTGTCCGGTACCACCATTCCCCACGAGGTGATTGGTGAATTTGGTGCCGGCAAGGTGCTGTTAAAGCCGGCGGCGCCCGGTACCGGGGTAATTGCCGGTGGCCCCGTGCGGGCCATTCTGGAACTGGCCGGTGTGCGGGATATCCTGACCAAATCCCTGGGTTCCAACAATGCCAATAACATGGTTCACGCCACCATGGCTGCCTTGAAGAGCTTAAAGACCCCGGCGGAAGTGGCCAGGCTGCGGGGCAAACCGGTGGAAGAACTGTTTGCTTAAAAGCAATGAGTATACGAGGGGTGTGATCTGTGGCCAAGTTAAAGATTACCCTGGTGCGCAGCCTCATCGGTCGCCCGGAAGACCAGCGGGTCACCGTGCGTACCCTGGGCCTGCGCAAGGTGCACGGTTCGGTGATTCAGGAAGACACTCCCCAGATCCGGGGCATGATCAACAAGATATCTCACCTGGTGAAGGTGGAACAGGTTTAGGCTGTGGGACGTCTGTCGTCGGACGTCAGAAAAACAGGGATTTTATCCCGGGGCAAGTCCCCCTCTTAAAAATACTGGTTACTGACGAAACTACTGCCCTGGAAATAAAGAATCTCTATCAGGGACCGTAATCGGAGACCGTATTCTGATTCTGACGACTGACGACTGACGACTATTCGGGAGGTGTAAATGCAGTGCAGCTGCACGACCTGCGTCCCAACAGGGGGGCGCGGACAAAACCCACCCGTAAGGGGCAGGGCATTGGCTCCGGGTTGGGCAAAACCGCCGGCCGGGGGCACAAGGGGCAAAAAGCCCGTTCCGGCGGCGGAGTGCGACCCGGTTTCGAAGGCGGGCAAATGCCCCTGCAGCGGCGCATGCCCAAGCGGGGTTTTACCAACGCCCCCTTCAAGAAGCAAATAATAGCCGTAAATCTGGAACAGTTAAACCGTTTTGAAAACGGAGCCGTGGTAACGCCGGAAACTTTGCTGGAATCGGGGGTTATCAAAAAAATTGGCGACGGGGTAAAAATTCTCGGCGACGGGCAACTGGAAAGGGCTTTAACTGTCCGGGCCCATGCTTTCAGCAGATCGGCAGCCGAAAAAATCGCCGCTGCCGGCGGTAAAGCCGAGGTGATTTAGGTGCTCAACAGCCTGCGGAGCGCCATTAAAATCGACGAACTGCGCAATAAACTGCTTTTTACCCTGGCCATGCTCTTTGTCTTTCGCATTGGCGCTCACATTCCCGTGCCGGGGGTAAACACCAGGGTTTTTGCCGAACTGGTGAACAGCGGCGCCCTTTTCGGGTTTTTTGACGTCATTTCCGGCGGGGCCTTTAAAAACTTTTCCGTTTTTGCCATGAGCATCACTCCCTATATCAACGCTTCCATCATCATGCAGCTTTTAACGGTGGTCATTCCCCACCTGGAAAAGCTGGCCAAGGAAGGGGACGAGGGGCGCAGGAAAATAACCCAGTATACCCGTTACCTCACCGTGGTGCTGGCCTTTATCCAGGCCATCGGGGTGAGTGTGGCCCTGCGCCACCAGAACGTGCTCATCGTTCCCACGGTGTGGAATTATATTCTGGTAGCCCTCACCCTGACTGCCGGCACCGCCTTCCTGATGTGGATTGGTGAGCAGATTACCGAAAAAGGGATTGGCAACGGCATTTCCCTGTTGATCTTCGCCGGTATCGTTTCCCGGGTGCCGGCCGGTGCGGTGCGGGTGACGGAATACCTGCAGGCCGGGACCATCAATTTCCTGAGCCTGCTCCTGCTGCTGGTGATCGGCGGGGTGGTCATAGCGGCCATTGTAGCCGTGCAGGAGGGACAGCGGCGCATTCCGGTGCAGTATGCCAAGCGTGTGGTGGGGCGCCGGGTGTACGGCGGGCAAACCACCCATCTGCCCTTAAGGGTCAACCAGGCCGGCGTTATACCGGTGATCTTTGCTTCGTCCATAATGATCTTCCCGGAACAGGTGGCCAGCTGGTTCAGCAACACCTGGTTTGGCAGCTGGTATATGTCCTGGTTTCACTGGGGTTCGGCCGCCCACACCATTATTTATGCCCTCCTGGTAATCGGCTTTACCTATTTTTACACGGCGGTGATCATGAATCCGGTGGATATTGCCGACAATATCAAAAAGTATGGCGGGTTTATTCCGGGGATCCGTCCCGGACGGCCCACGGCGGAGTATATCAGCCGGGTGATGAGCCGCGTGACCCTGGCGGGGGCCATTTTCCTGGCCCTGATTGCCATACTGCCCAACTTCGTTCTATTGGCCACCCGTATCCCGAACATCTACTTTGGGGGTACGGCCCTGCTCATTGTGGTGGGGGTGGCCCTGGACACCATGAAACAGGTGGAGTCCCATCTGCTGATGCGCAGCTATCAGGGGTTTATCAAGTAGGATGGAGATGACCCTATGATTACGGTTAAATCCCAGAGGGAGCTGCGTTACATGCGTGACGCCGGGCAAATCGTGGCAGGCGTCCTGGATGAACTGGCCAGGGCCATTAAGCCGGGAGTGACCACCGGGGAACTGGACCGGCTGGCGGAGGATTTCATCCTGGCCCGGGGAGCCAGGCCGGCATTCAAGGGCCTGTACGGTTTTCCGGCCTCCATCTGCACTTCGGTTAATGAACAGGTGGTGCACGGCATCCCCGGTTTAAGAAAACTGGAAAGTGGAGATATTATCAGTATTGACGTTGGCGCGGAAATAAATGGATATTACGGGGACGGTGCCTATACCTTCCCGGTGGGGGAGATTTCCGAGGATGCCAGGCGGTTGCTCACCATTACGGAGCAATCCCTTTATGAGGGCATTAATTGGGCCCGGGAGGGCAGGCGCCTGTCCGACATATCCCATGCCGTACAGGCTTACGTGGAGAAGCACGGCTATTCGGTGGTGCGGGACTATGTGGGCCACGGCATCGGCAGGCAAATGCATGAAGAACCACAGGTACCCAACTTCGGCAAGCCCGGGCGGGGTCCCAGGCTTAAGGCGGGAATGACATTAGCGATTGAACCGATGGTAAACATGGGCACCCACGAAGTGCGTACCCTTGCCGACAAATGGACGGTTGTAACCAGGGATGCCCGGCTGTCGGCCCACTTTGAACACACCGTGGCCATTACCGGCGATGAACCGGAGATCCTTACCCGGTTGTAACTGGAGGTGATCCCGGTGCAAAACCAGTTTACCCCCGGCCGGCTGGTCAGTTCTACGGCCGGCCGGGACAGCGGCAAGTTTTACCTGATCCTGGACCAGGTGGGTGAAAACCGGGTGCGGGTGGTCAATGGTGCGGAACGACCGGTGAGTGGACCGAAACTGAAAAACACCAGGCACTTGAGGGTTTATCCTTTAGTTGCGGAGGATATCGCGGAAAAGGTACGTTCTGGACGGCGGGTTACCGACCTGGATGTGCGCAATGCCCTGCAAGAATTGCTTACCAGCGGTTCCTACCTGCGGAATGATGCAAAGAACGCCCGTATGGAGCAAAATGGCGCTGGCAGCATCCTTTCCGGAAATTTAAAGCAAGGAGGTTGACCTGGGGACTAATGTCAAAGCAAGATGTCATAGAAGTTGAGGGTACTGTGGTGGAACCCCTTCCCAACGCCATGTTCCGGGTGGAACTGGCCAATGGTCACCGGGTGCTGGCCCATGTGTCGGGCAAGATCCGCATGAATTTCATTCGCATTCTGGCCGGTGACCGGGTAATGGTGGAGCTGTCCCCCTATGATTTAACCCGGGGCCGTATCGTTTACCGGTATAAGTAACTGCGGCTTTCTTTAAAGGAGTTCCCCGCGGGAACGCCGGTACCCTCCACAAACAAACTGGTTAAGGCAACTTTTTAATCCAGCCGGCACTGGCTGACCCTGGTTCTTACTTGAGCCAGTTTATACAGGAGTAAAATATGCACTCCGGAGTCACCTTATAACTTGTACCGGTGAGTGCTCAGCAACTTAAATCCAATGCCAGTAGCTGACGGCCGGCGACTATTTTTAGGGGAGTGTTGACGGTGAAAGTGCGTCCATCGGTGAAGCCCATTTGTGAAAAATGTAAAATCATCCGCCGTCACGGCAAGGTGATGGTGATCTGTGAAAACCCCAAACACAAACAAAAACAGGGGTAACGTTAAAACGGGTGGGAGCGGGTTGGGTTGAATTAGAAACGGGCTTGTTCCAGTTTCAACTTAATCTCACTTTCAACCTCTCATCTCCCGCATTCCAACAGGAGGTGTATTTACACGCATGGCACGTATTGCAGGGGTTGACCTGCCCAGGGATAAACGGGTGGAGGTAGCCCTGACCTATATTTATGGTATCGGCCGGCCCACTTCCCAGAAGATCCTGGCCCAAACGGGGGTAAACCCCGATACCCGGGTGCGCAACCTCACGGAAGATGAAGTCAACCGTTTAAGGGACGTTATTGAAAAGAACTACCGGGTGGAGGGCGACCTGCGCCGGGAAGTGGCCCTGAATATTAAACGGTTGATTGAAATTGGCTGTTACCGGGGTTTGCGCCACCGCCGCGGTTTACCGGTGCGGGGCCAGCGCACCAAAACCAATGCCCGGACGCGGAAGGGCCCGCGGAAAACTGTGGGCGTACGGCGTAAGAAGTAAAGGGGGAGTAGACAAAAATGGCCAGAAGACCAGCGCGGACCAAGAGGCGGGAACGTAAAAACGTGGAACACGGAGTGGCTCATATCCGGTCCACCTTTAACAATACCATTGTGACCATCAGCGACAGCAAGGGCAATGCCATTTCCTGGGCCAGTGCCGGGACGGTGGGTTTTAAGGGCTCCCGGAAGAGCACGCCCTTTGCCGCCCAGATGGCGGCCGAGTCGGCGGCCAGGGAGGCCATGGAACATGGTATGAAAACAGTAGAAGTGATGGTCAAGGGTCCCGGCGCCGGCCGGGAGGCCGCCATCCGTTCCCTGCAGGCGGCGGGACTGGAAGTGAGCCTGATTAAAGATGTGACGCCCATTCCACACAACGGTTGCCGGCCGCCCAAACGCCGGAGAGTTTAAGGAGGTATGAGAAAATAGATGGCCAGATATACAGGTCCTGTTTGCCGGTTGTGTCGTCGCGAAGGGGTCAAACTGTATTTAAAGGGAGATCGCTGTTATACCGGTAAATGCGCCATTGACCGCCGCTCCTATGCGCCGGGGGCCCACGGGCAGGCCCGCAAAAAGGTCAGTGAATACGGCCTGCAGCTGCGGGAAAAGCAAAAGGCCCGGCGTATTTACGGTATACTGGAAACCCAGTTTCGCAATTACTTTGAACGGGCGGAGCGCCAGGGGGGTGTAACGGGTGAAAACCTGCTGCGCCTTCTGGAGCGGCGCCTGGATAATGTGGTCTACCGCCTGGGGCTGGCCACGTCCCGGGTGGAAGCCAGGCATCTGGTGCGGCACGGCCATTTTACCGTGAACGGCCGCAAGGTGAACATCCCTTCTTACCTGTTGCGTCCGGGCGATGAGATTGCCGTGCGGGAAAGGAGCAAAGAATCGCCGCGGATAAAGGAACTGATGGAGCGGGCAGCCGATAAGACGCCCCCGGCCTGGCTGGAATACAATGCAGCAAATGCTTCCGGCCGTGTGGTGGCCCTTCCAACCCGGGATCAGATTGATGCGCCCGTGCAGGAACACCTGATTGTGGAGCTGTATTCCAGATAAGGTGGCGGCCGTGTAGATTCTTACGGGCCGGTTAACGGCTTTCGGAGGGGGTTACCATATGCTGGAGATTGAAAAACCCAGGATTGAGTGTGTGGAAAGCAGCCCGGACAATACCTTCGCCCGCTTTGTGGTGGAACCGCTGGAAAGGGGCTACGGCATTACGCTGGGAAACTCCTTGAGGCGGATATTGCTTTCTTCCCTGCCCGGGGCGGCGGTTACCTCGGTGAAAATCGAGGGCGTGCTGCACGAGTTTTCCACCATTCCCGGGGTGCGGGAGGATGTTACCGACATTATCCTCAACCTGAAAAGCCTGTGCCTGAAGATGTATTCCGATGAGGACAAGATTTTGCGGGTGGAGGCCAGAGGGGAGGGTGATGTACGGGCCGGAGATATCATTTGCGATCCCGATGTGGAGATCTTGAACCCGGACCTGCACATTGCCACCCTGACCGGGAGTAATGCCCGCCTGTTCATGGAAATGACCGTGGCCAGGGGACGGGGTTACGTGCCGGCGGAGCGGAATAAAAAGGGCGATCACATCATCGGCGTGATCCCGGTGGATTCCGTTTTCACTCCGGTGCGCAAGGTGAACTACATCGTGGAAAACACCCGGGTGGGGCAGCGGACCGACTACGACAAGCTGACCCTGGAGGTGTGGACCAACGGCAGCATCCGGCCCGACGAGGCCACCAGCCTGGCAGCCAAAATCATGGGTGAACACCTGCGGCTGTTCATCGGTCTGACGGAAACGGTAAAAGATGTGGAAATAATGGTGGAAAAGGAAGAGGAACAAAAAGATAAGCTCCTGGAAATGAGCATCGAGGAACTGGATCTTTCCGTGCGTTCCTACAATTGCCTCAAGCGCGCGGGGATCAACACGGTGCAGGAACTGATTCAGCGCAATGAAGACGATATGATGAAGGTGCGCAACCTGGGCAAAAAGTCCCTGGAAGAAGTAATCAACAAGCTGCACGAACTGGGGCTGTCCCTGCGCAAGAGCGATGAGTAAGGGGGGATAAGGATGGCTTACCAGAAGCTGGGGCGGAATACCGGTCATCGCAAAGCCATGCTGCGGAACCTGGTTACTTCCCTGTTCCGCGATGATCGCATTCAAACCACCGAGCCCCGGGCCAGGGAAGTAAAAAGCATAGCCGATAAAATGGTCACCCTGGCCAAGAGGGGCGACCTGGCCGCGCGGCGCCAGGCGCTGGAATATATCTACGACGAACGGGTGGTCCGGAAGTTGTTTAACGACCTGGGTCCCAAATATGCCGAGCGCCCGGGCGGTTATACCCGCATTGTCAAGGCGGGCTACCGCCGGGGGGACGCCGCCCAAATGGTGATCCTGGAACTTGTCTAGCCCGGTACAGATTGCCATCCGGGATTTGACCCATGTATACCGGCAGGGCGGGGCGGGGGAAAGGGAGGCTTTAAAAGGGATCAGCGGGGATGTTTACCGGGGCGAGTTTCTGGTGATCATCGGACCCAACGGTTCGGGCAAGTCCACCCTGGCCCGTCATTTGAACGCCCTTTTACTGCCCACCGCCGGGACGGTTGCCGTGGACGGTTTATCCACCGCCGATCCGGCCAATCTCTGGGAAATCAGGCGCCGGGTGGGTATGGTGTTGCAAAATCCGGATAATCAGCTGGTGGCCGCCGTGGTGGAGGAAGATGTGGCCTTTGGCCCGGAAAACCTGGGACTGCCGCCGGAGGAGGTCAGGCGGCGGGTGGACGGGGCACTGGCTGCGGTAGGCCTGGCGGAACAGCGCCTGCGCCCGCCCCACCTTTTGTCCGGCGGGCAGAAGCAGCGGCTGGCCATTGCCGGGGCGCTGGCCATGGAACCCGAGTGCCTGGTTCTGGACGAGCCCACGGCCATGCTGGATCCGGCCGGCCGGCGGGAGGTGCTGGGTACCCTCCGGCAGTTGAACCGGGAACGGGGCATGACGGTGATCCTGGTCACCCACTTCATGGAAGAAGCGGCCCTGGCGGACCGCATCTGGGTGCTGCATGGGGGCAGGCTGGTCCTGTCGGGAAGCCCGGCGAAGGTTTTCAGCCACCGGGGGGAGTTGAAGGACATGGGTCTGACCCTTCCCGGAGCGGCCGAGCTGGCCTGGCGTTTGCGGCAGGCGGGGTGGCCCGTGCCGGCAGAAGTGGTCACCCTGGATCAGCTGGTTAACTTCCTGGTAAGGAAGAAACAATGATAACCGGTGGAACAGGTTTTATCTTAATCCGGCAGCTCACGTCTGCCTGAACGTGCCGGCACCGTTCCGGGGCAAAAAAGAGAGGTCTTTTTTGCCCGAAAGGTCAGCATGGGGATTATATACAAAGAGCGAATGAATGGTAACCTTTGCGGCTGTGGCTATTTGGGGCGAGGGTGAAATTGCTACATGTTTTGGGGTGGGGGTACCGGTGATTGTGGTGGAGCAACTGACCCATATCTATCTGCCGGGTACACCTCTGGCCGTCACATCCCTGCAGGATATCGACCTGCACATTGCCGAAGGTTCTTTCGTGGTTATCGCCGGTGCCACCGGTTCGGGGAAATCCACCCTGGTCCAGCATTTTAACGGGTTGTTGCTGCCCACCCGGGGCCGGGTGCGGGTGGGGGGAATGGATACCCGGGATAAAGATGTGCGCCGGAACTTATGGCAGAAGGTGGGTTTGCTTTTTCAATACCCCGAGCAGCAACTGTTTGAAGAGAGCGTTTTTGCCGAAGTGGCCTTCGGACCGCGGAACATGGGCCTGGATGAAATTACGGTGAAAGGGCGCGTGCGGGCGGCCCTGGAAATGGTGGGCCTGGACCCGGCCGAGTACGAACACATGTCGCCTTTTGCCTTGAGCGGCGGGCAGCGCCGCCGGGTGGCCCTGGCCGGCATTCTGGCCATGGGGCCCCGGGTGCTGGTGCTGGACGAACCGGCGGCCGGGCTGGATCCCGCCGGCAGGGAACAGCTCATGCATTCCCTCAAGGATCTGCAGGAAAAGGAAGGCACCACGGTAGTCCTGATCACCCATTACATGGAAGACGCAGCCCGTTACGCCGACTGGATGGTGGTTTTGCACCGGGGGCGGATCTGGCGGGAAGGAACCCCCCGCGGCATTTTCAGCGACCCGGAAGGCTTAAGGGCAGTGGGACTGGATGTGCCCGTGCCCTGCCGGCTGGCTTACCGGTTGAGACAAAAGGGTGTGGCAGTCCGCAGCGATGTGCTCACCCTGGACGAGGTCGAAGAGGAATTGAAGAAGGTCACCGGCCCCGGGATGCCGGCCGCGGGTTTAAAGGCCGCCGGGACTTAAAAACCGGTTTTCGGTTCGTCCGGAGAAAATCCCTTTGTTGCCGGTTATCCCAGTATGGGGGCAGCCGTACGGTTTGCAGGTGTGCCGGAAACCCCGGACCTGGCGTGGGTCATTTGGTTTGTGTTGAATCGTTTACAGGTGTAAAGCCCGCAGGCCAAACGTATATACAGCTGCTGCAAGGCGGGGAACGGGAAATGTTTGAAGGTATTACCCTGGGGCAATATGTGCCCGGACAGTCATTTATCCACCGTCTGGACCCCCGCACCAAAATCCTCTGCGCCTTCCTGGCCATGCTGGCCGTGCTGGTGGCCAACCGGCCGGTAGCGATTATTTTATTGACTCTGCTGACCCTGCTGTTCACCGGGTTGTCGGGCCTGTCCCTGCGCCTGGTGGCCGGTACACTGCGCCCGTTCCGGGTGATCCTGGCCGTTACCTTTATATTGCAGGTATTTTTCACACCGGGAGAAGCGCTGTTGGCCCTGGGCCCCCTGGCCGTCAGCCGGGAGGGACTGGAACTGGGAGCGGTTATTTTATGGCGCTTAACTCTCCTGGTGGTTATCAGCTCCCTGCTCACCCTGACCACTTCGCCAGTAAAACTGACGGCCGGTCTGGAAAGCCTCTTGACTCCTTTGCAAAGGTTTGGAGTGCCCGCCCACGAACTGGCCATGATGATGACCATTGCCCTGCGTTTTGTCCCCACCCTTCTGGAAGAAGCGGGGCAGGTGTACAGGGCGCAGCAGTCCCGGGGAGCGGCCTTTACCCGCGGGGGACCGGTGCGGCGTTTACAGGGGGTGATCCCCCTGCTGGTGCCCCTGTTTGCCGGTGCCTTTAGAAGGGCCGAGGACCTGACCACGGCCATGGAAATCCGCTGCTACCGGGGGGGAGCCAACCGCACCAGGATGCATCAGCTAAAGTTTTCCCGGAATGACTGGCTGGTTCTGCTGCTGGCCTGCCTGACCCTGGCAGTGATCCTGGCCCTGCGGTGGTGGGGGTAACCTTTAATCAACCCGGCCGTATCTTGAAGCTCAAAGGGCGCTGTCACCCGGCGCCGTTTTTTAAAGTGGGGAGGCCTGTTGCGCAATATCAAGCTGACCATTGCCTACGACGGCACCAACTACCATGGTTTTCAGGAGCAAAGGGGCACCGGCCTGGTGACCATCCAGGAGGTGCTGGAAAAATGTCTTTCGCGACTGGCCGGGCGACCGGTGCGGGTTATTGGTGCCGGGCGGACCGACGCCGGGGTCCATGCCCGGGGGCAGGTGGTGAATTTTGACGCTGCAGGTTGGGGCATACCCGCCGGGAAGATAGTCCTGGCCCTGAACGGAGTCCTGCCGCCGGACATGGCCGCCCTGCATGCGGAAGAGGTCCCGCCGGGCTTTCATGCCCGTTTTTCTGCCCGGACCAAGACTTACCGCTATACCATTTACAACAGCCGCATTCCCTCGCCCTTCTGGCGGCTATACAGCTACTTCGTACCACGCCCCCTGGATGTGGCGGCCATGAAACAGGCCGCCGCCCACCTGGTGGGGCGGCACGATTTCGCTTCCTTTCAGGCCGCCGGGTCGCCGGTAAAAGACACCGTGCGCACCCTTTTTGAGGCCGCGGTGGAGCGGGAGGGGGAGGAAGTGATTCACCTGGTGTTCCGGGGAGATGGCTTCCTTTACAATATGGTGCGCATTATGGTAGGTACTCTGGTGGAAGTGGGCTTACATAAACGGGATCCGGTGGAGGTGACCACCATTCTGGCGGCCCGGAACCGCGTTCTGGCCGGTCCTACCGTACCGCCTCAGGGTCTGTGCCTGGAGAGGGTGGAGTATTGAAACGGCAGACACTTGACTTCCTTGAGAACAATTGATGGATGAACGGGAGTGTTAACCGGGAAGCCGGTACCCACTTTCACCCGCCGGCCGGCGTACTGTATGGCAGGGCTTACGCGGTGGTTTTTATGTGCAATTAGCTTGACACCGGGGGACTGCCAGGTTAAAATACTTTCATGTGGGTTTTCCTCCCACCCTTTTGAGCCCCGGGGTGGGAATGAACGGCTACAGAATTTGTGGATGGGAAGTAGTTTTTGCGATTTCTGACATCCGACGACTGACGATTGTTTTAAGGAGGTTTGCCGGCATGAGCAAAACCTATATGGCTAAGCCGGGAGAAATAGAACGCAAGTGGTATATCCTGGATGCTACGGATAAACCCTTGGGTAGACTGGCCGCCGAGGCGGCCCGCATATTGCGGGGTAAACACCGTCCCCAGTTTACCCCCCATGTGGATACGGGGGATCATGTTATTGTGATCAATGCCGGTAAGGTTATTTTGACCGGTAACAAGCTGAAAAAGAAAAAGTACATCCGTCATTCCGGCTACCCCGGGGGATTAAAGGTTATGGGTTACGACCAGTTGCTGGCCACCAGGCCGGAACTGGCCGTGGAAAAGGCCATTACCGGTATGCTGCCCCATAACCGGCTGGGCGCCCGAATGGCCAAAAAGCTGAAGGTCTATCGCGGAGAGGAGCACCCCCACCAGGCTCAGAAACCGGAAGTCTGGTCCATGTAAGACAAGGAAGGAGGCAGAGGATGGCTCCCATTAAATTTTACGGTACGGGGCGGCGGAAAAATGCCGTGGCCCGGGTATACCTGGTCCCCGGTGAGGGCCGGATGCTGATCAACAACCGGCCGGTGGAAACGTACTTCGGCCGCAAGATTCTGCAGGTGCTGGTGCGCCAGCCCATGGAACTGACCGGAACGGAAGGGCGCTTTGATGTGCAGGCCCGGGTCCACGGCGGCGGCGTCAGCGGCCAGGCCGGAGCGCTGCGCATGGGCATTGCCCGGGCGCTGGTGCAGGCCGACCCCAACCTGCGACCGGCACTGAAAAAGGCCGGCTTTCTTACCCGGGATCCACGGATGAAGGAAAGAAGAAAATACGGCTTGAAAAAGGCCCGCCGGGCACCGCAATACTCCAAACGTTAAAGAAAACCCGGGAAACAAAGAGGAAGGGCACAGTCCCTTCCTCTTTAAATGTGATGGGATGGTGGGTAACTTTAATAAATATTGTTCAACGCCGGCGCAGGCGGGTGAAGAGGGCCGATAACAGTACGGCCGTGCCCACCCCCAGGATCATGCCGGTGTTATCATTCAACCCCAGGATCACCGACCAGAAATAATAAACCCCTACGGCCGCAACCACGGTAAGCATCATGGGGAAAAAGCTCTTGCTCCTCATCGCTGCCCGCCACTTTCCACCCAAGGGAATAATCGGTAATAATCAAGCACGATCATCTTCCTCCCGCCAGAATGTCCCTACCTTCAAAAAACCACGCAGTTCCTGGGGTGGTTTTGCGGGGACAAGGTTAACTTGCATCAGTCACCGCCATACCTTAATGGCTACACTGATGGTTACAGCCAGGGCAGCCACGGCGATGCCGATGGTGGCCCAGAATAAACCTTTGATTCCATGGGCCAGGTCGGCAATTTCCTGGCGCAGGTTGTTTTCCAGAGATTTGGTTTCCTGCCGCAGGTCGGCAATTTCCTGCCGCAGGTTATTTTCTATTGTTTTCATTTCCTGGCGCAGGTTATTTTCTATTGTTTTCATTTCCTGCCGCAGGTCGGCAATTTCCTGCCGCAGGTTGTTTTCTACGGTTTTAATTTCTTGACGAAGTAAACTATTTCCGGTGTTTATCTCCTGTCTTAGCCCGGTTTCTTTTTCCGCCATTTCCTTGCGCAATTCGCGGATTTCATTGCGCAAATCCCGTATTTCACCCTGTACCCAGCTTCCCAGGAAAAACATCTGTCCTTCCCGGCGGTAATCCTGCTCATCGGAAGTGGCGGCAATCTCTTTTTTAACTTCTTCCATAAGACGAATCACCACCCTCTGCTTCCAGCATATCAGGGAAAGCTGGTTACAGCAAGCATAAATTTTTAGAGGAAACGAAAAACGGGTCCTGCCGGACCCGTGCGGGTAAATTGGTTAAGGTACCCGGTTCGTTTCTTTATTATAGCCCCACCAGTGGAGTGAGAATAAGCACCCCGGCCAGGACCAGGAAGTAACCGATAACATCCAGCAGAAAACCGTACTTCACCATCTGGGTGATGGGCACCATGCCCGAGCCGTAGATAATGGCGTTGGGTGGTGTGGATACGGGCAACACGAAAGCCATGCTCGCCCCCAGGCCGGCGGCCACAGCAGGGGGAATGGGATTTACTCCGGCGGCACTGGCGATGCCGATGACCACGGGCACCACCATGGTGGCCGCAGCGGTATTGGAAGTGGTTTCCGTCAGCAGAATGGCCACCAGCTGTCCCAATGCGGTAATGGCCAGCAGGGTGTGAGCACCGGTCATGGATACCAGCCCCTTGCCCATGGCCTCGGCCAGGCCGGTCTTGAACATCATTTCACCCAGAGAAAGACCGCCACCGAAGAGCAACAGCGTACCCCAGTCAATGTTCACCGCCTGCTTCCAGGAGAGGGTGAATTCCCGCTGCTGAAAATTCACCGGCAGGAAGAAGAGCAAAGATGCGGCAATTAAAGCCACACTGGCTTCCGGGAAGATGTTGTTATAGGCTTTAAACAGGGGTGAAGTGGTGCCGCTGACCAGGGCGATTACCCCCGGGGTGACCCAGAGGGCCACGGCCACCAGGAAGGCAATCAGGGCATTTGCTTCACCCCTCTTCCAGGTGCCCAGGGCTTTTCGTTCAGTGGCTATGAAGTCGGCGGCGCCCTTTAAGTCCTTTTGTATCGACGGGCAGCGCCAGTTAAAGTAAACCCACATAACCAGGAACATGAGCAACATGATGGGTACGGCCAGCATCATCCACTGGAAAAAGGCTATACGCAGTCCGGTGGCCTTTTCAATCAGGCCGATGGTAATCATGTTCGGTGGCGTACCGATGGGTGTACCCATGCCGCCGATGGAAGCGGCGTAGGCAATCATCAAAAGCATGCCGGTCTGGTATTTGCTGTTGTTGACTTCCCGTCCGTGCATGGAGGCAATGATTCTGTTCAGGGCCAGGAGCACACCCATGGTAATGGGGAACATCATGGCTGCTGTGGCGGTGTTGCTCAACCACATGGATAAAAAGCAGGTCACTCCGCCCACGCCCAGCAGGATCATGGTGCTGGTGCGGGAAACTGAACCCAGGGAAAGGATGCGTAAGGCAAACCGCCTATCCAGGCCGTGCACCTCCATGGCCTTGGCCAGGACAAAGCCACCCAGGAAAAGGAGCACGGTGGGATCGGCCATGGCGGTGTAGGCTTCTTTAGCGCCGGCCACTCCAAAAGCCACGGCCAGGGTCGGCCCGAGCAACGAAGCTACCGGGATGGGAATGCACTCGGTGATCCAGCAGGTGATGGTAAAGGCCATCACCGCCGCCAGGGTATGGGCCTGGGGTTTCAGCCCGGGCATGGGCCAGAAATAAATGAGCAGAAATAATGCCGGAGCCAGAAAAAGGCCGGTGGTGCGCCGGATGCGCTCGAAACGCTCTTCCGCTTCGGAAATGGTTTCCCGGACCGGTTGCGTTTCCGGCATCTGAGGCCGGCCCAGGGTATCTACCTTTACTGAAGCCATACCAATCACTCCTTGCGGTTTTTAAAAGTTGCGCTTTTAAGAGTAGTGGATAAATTGTTGCTAAAAAGATAATTATGATATTGATTAGCACAGTTTCAGATGGAGTCCCAGGATTATATTCAGTGAATTGCACGGTGCTTGTCCGGACCTAATATTAAAATACATTAAAAAGTTTTTTGTCATTTTCATAGAAGACAAAAATACATGATAATTCTGTCACTTCAGCTTCTCTTTTTCATTTGCTCTGGATAATCAACCTCCTTTCATTCGGATAACCTGTCCGCCGCTATCCAGCGCTACTTGCAGATACTTCCCGACTTTTTGAATATTATAATGCTTTATTCAGTTTGCTAACAAGTTTGTGAACATATTGTTCTTTATGTCTATTTCGTGTATATCTTGTTTGGCAAATTAAAGAAGCGCTTCCTGTGGGGTACATTTATGGTACGGAAGTAGTAAAGCTTTATTTTGAACAGAAAAACAGGCGCCTTCCCATAATAAAACTTTTACATACATCTAACAGCAATCTAACGCTGGTACCGCTTAATTTTAACATTTCTCTGGTAAAATGTGCCCGCGGATTTGTGGAGGGACGGGCTCGCGGAATGCGGGCCTGTTCAGGCCTGGAGGCATGTTTGGGACAAGCTTTAAACAAAGGAGGTTGAAACCATGGTACGTGTCCGGAAGGGACACAGTCGCCTGAATGCTCTTGTAGCCGTCCTCCTGGCCCTGATCATGGTGGCCGGGATTTTGCCCATTGGGCCCATGGGGGCGGGGAAGGCGGAGGCGGCCGAAACAGGCCAGGTAATCATCAATGAATTCGGCCAGGGTACCAGCGGCAATTCCTTTGAGTGGGTGGAGCTGGTGGTTGTGGGCTCCGGCCCGGGTTCCACGGTGGACATGCGGGGCTGGGACCTGGGCGACAACTCGCCTGGAGATCTTTCTTTCACCAATGACGACAAATGGTCTGCCGTTCCTGCCGGCACTATAATTGTCATTTATAATAATGTTACCGGCAAGATACCTAACTTCCCGGCAGACGATCTGGATTTTGGGAATGGCGATTTCAACGCGGTAATCCCTCATAATAATTCCACCCTTTTCTCCGGTAACTGGGGTAGCTTGAATAATTCCGGCGGGGATGCGGTGGTTTTAAGGGATGCGGCGGATCGGGTAGTGGACGGCATTTCTTATGGCTCCGATACAACCCAGACACCTCAATTAAGCCTTGTTGGCTCAACCAAAGCAGCCCGTTATAACGGCGGTGATGCTGCCGGGGTGAATACCGCTGGCAACTGGAGCATTATTGACGATGGGGCCAATCCGGCAACTACCCCTGGAGCCGGTAACAATGACGCCAATACCAGCTGGATCAACAGCCTGCGCTCGAGTGGTGGCGGTGGCGACACAAAACCCCCGGCTCTTATCTCGGCCACCGTCAACGGCGATCAGCTGGTACTCAATTACAACGAAGCCCTGGATACTGCTTCCGTGCCCTCAGCGGTCTATTTCACCGTAAAGGTGAACGGCCAGCCCCAGGCCGCTCCCACCAACGTTTCCATTTCCGGCACCCAGGTAACCCTCACCCTGACGGCGGCCGTTAATGCGGACAATGTGGTAACCGTCAGCTATGCGGTGCCGGCGGAAAAACCCCTCCAGGATGTGGCCGGTAACGACGCGCCACCCTTCAGCGATCAGGCCGTGACAAACGACACTGTTGCCGGCGGTTCTGATACCACGCCACCTGAAAAGCAGAGTCTAAGCCCGGCTGAAAATGCCACCGGTGTGGCCCTTAACGCCGAAGTGAGCATAACCTTTAATGAAAGTATTTTTGCGGGCAGTAATGCCGGGTCCGTCACCATCAAAGACGCCAGCAACCAGTCGGTCAGCGGTGTGACCTATGCCGTCAGCGGGGCGAAGCTGATCATCAACCACCCTGATTTTGCCCCCGGCACCAAGTACACCGTGACCGTACCGGCCGGGGCGGTGAAGGACGCCGCCGGGAACGAGACGACCGGTGATATTACCTGGAGCTTCACCACCGGCGACGGCAGTCCCGCCCCGGGGGTTACGCCCATCAACCAGGTGGATGCGGTTGACGCCAGCGGCCAGCCCATTCGGTTAAATGAAGATAATATTACTATCGAAGGAATTGCCCTGGTGGGCAAAGGAGTGCTGGATGCCGGCAGGACCATCTACGTCCAGGATGAAACGGGCGGCATTGCCATTTATGCCGCCGGCGGCCTGCCGGACGTGGCCCAGGGCGACCGGGTGCGGGTGACCGGGAAGGTGGCCTTTTACAAAGGTCTGACCGAACTGAGCCCCGGCAGCAATCCAAACTACCTTACTATTGTCAGCAATGGCAATGCGTTACCGCCCGCCCGGGATACAGCCCTTTCCAAATTAGCCGCCTTTGATACCGCCGAGCCCCTGGAAGGAACCCTGGTGAGGGTAGAGGCCAAAGTGAGCAGTATCCCTTCCAGTCCGGACAGCGGCGGCGGGTATAATGTAAAGATTACCGACGCCAATGGCGGCAATGAGATCATCCTGCGGGTGATGACCACCACCGGCATTGATCCGGCCAGCGCTTTACAGGTGGGCAAGACCTGCATCATCACCGGCATTGTGGGCCAGTACGATAGTACCAGCCCGTACACCAGCGGCTACCAGATCTTCCCCCGCGCCGCTACCGACATTGTGGAAAAGCAGGCTGTGGCAGACGATGCACCGGTGGTCTACAATGCCCACCCGGCGAACATGGCCTTTACCTACAACCGGAAGCCGGTCATCTCCGCTTCCTTTGAAAAGGGCGGGGCGGACATCGATCCGTTAAGCGTAAAGATTTACCTGGACAACCAGGATGTCACCGTGAATGCAGCCGTATACTTTGACGCTGTAACGCAGAGGGGCACCGTAACCTACACCCCGGCGCAGAACCTGGCCTTCGGCGAGCACGACGTGAAGGTTTCGGTGACCGACGCCGCCTATAAAACAAAGGAGTACGCCTGGTATTTCGTGGTGGACGACGGTGTGGCCACGCCCCACTTCTACTTCGGTGTGCCCCACTCCCACACTTCCTTCTCCGACGGCCAGGGTACCCCGGCGGACGCCTACCGGCACGCCTTTGAAAAGGGGCTGGACTTCCTGGTGGTCACCGACCACTCCAACTGGCTCGAAGGGGATCAGTACCTGGAGTCGACCAGAGAGTTCCTGGCCCAGCCCGGCTCCGAGTGGACCAGGACCAATGAAATGGCCGAAGAGTTCAACCGGCAGCACCCGGGCAAGTTCCTGGCCCTGCGGGGCTTTGAGATGACTTCCGGCGACTGGGGCCACATCAACGTCCACAACACGGATAAGTATGTGGAAGCCAAAAAGACCATGACGGCCCTTTCCGAGTTCTATCAGTGGCTGGAGAAGCAGCCCAACGCCGTGGCCGAGTTCAACCACCCCAACTGGCCCAGCGACTCCTTCAACAACCTGGCCTATGTGCCGGAAGTGGACCGCATCGTCAACCTGATTGAAGTGGGCAACGGGTCACCGCCTTACAGTTACACCCGGGCCGAGGAGTGGTATTATCGTGCCCTGGACAACGGCTGGCATGTGGGGGCGGTAAACGCCCAGGACAACCACTCCTGGAACTGGGGCGATCCGGACAACCTGACCGTTGTGGTGGCCGATCAGTTAACTAAAGACGAATTCATTGAAGCCCTGCGGGAGCGGCGGGTGTACTCCACCGAAACCCGTACCCTGGAGCTGACCGTCAAGGCCAATGGCTACTGGATGGGCAGCGTCCTGGATCCGCAGGATCTCCCGGACGGCAGGTTGAACTTTGCAATCACCGCCAGTGATGATGCCCAGCCCATAGACAAGCTGGAACTGGTCACCAACGGGGGCAAAGTGATCGCCAGCCAGCCCGGCAGCGGCCAGGCCAGTGTGACCTGGAACCCCAGCGTCACCCCCGGTTCCGGCTCCCACTGGTATGTGGTGAAGGTTTACCATAAGACGGGTAAACTGGGCTTTTCCAGCCCCATCTTTGTGGCCGGCGGGGAAAACGATGTCAAGCTGGTGGAGCTGAAGATCAATCCCGAGCCCACCCTGCCGGGATATGCCACGAAACTGACCGCCGCGGTGTCCAATATGGGCGTGCGGCCGGTGGATAACCTGGAAGTGAAATTTTATCATGACAGTGTCAGCGACGGCAATCTCATCGGCAGCGGCAGCATTGCCCACCTGGCGGCCGGGGGCAAGCAGGATGTGGAGGTAACCTGGCGGCCTGCGGCGGCCGGCCAGACCCGCATATATGCCGTATTGACGCCCATTCCCGGTGTGACCACCGTCACCGAACTGTCCAAAGCGGTGAAGGTGGTATCTTCCAACAGCAAAAAGGTGCTCATTGACCAGGGTCACGGCAATGCCGAGGTGCCCGGCACCCACAACAACCTGATGGAACTGCTGCGGCGCTATGGTTATGAAGCTTCATTTAATACGCAGCCAATTACCGCGGACCTGCTGAACGGCGTGGATGTGCTGATTCTCAATACACCCACCGATTACAGCAAAAATCTGACGGAAGCCGAGATGGATGCCGTGGCCGCCTGGGTGAAGAACGGAGGATCCCTGCTCCTGGCCAGCAAGTCCAACTACCAGTTTGCAGGAACGGCCGGGAATAATTACAATGACGGCTGCACCATGCTCAACCCCCTGCTGGCCAGGCTGGGCTCGGGCATCCGGTTCAACAACGATAACGTTTACGAACCCAACAGTTCCAAAAACTACAGCGGCGGCATGAAATGGTCGGTCTACGCCCGCACCATACCGCCGGCGCCCGGCGGCTTGAACGCCAACCTGGAGGCCATCCGCTACTTCAGCGGCTGCTCCCTGGTGGACGAGAACCTGCAGGCCCTGACCAACGACCCGGCCAGCGGTCTGGAGGTCCTGGTGGCCGGGAACAAGACATCCTATAATTTCAATGTGCAGCCGGGTTATTACACCTATAACAGTGCCATTGGCGACGAAAACGACCCCAGCCAGACCGCCGGCCCCAACGGTGATCAAATACCGCTAATTGCGAAAGAAAATATCGGCTCCGGCCGGCTGGTGGTGGCGGGAAGATACTTCTACTCCGACTATGAAATTGTCAACGACGTGAGCAATACCGCCTTTACCCTGCGGCTCATTGACTGGCTGGCCCACAACAACCGCACCCGCACCATTGCCGACGTGCGGCAGAACGCCAAACCAGGTGAAATTGTGACTGTGCAGGGTGTGGTCACGGCGCCCACCAGCAACTTTTTCGACGCCCTGTACATCCAGGACGCCACCGGGGGCATCTGCCTCTACGGCACCCAGGGCAGGGAACTGCCCGTGGGCACGGTGGTCATCGCCACCGGCGGGGTGCAATACTTCGAAGGTGAACTGGAACTGGCCTATGAAAACGCCGAAATGGAAGTGCTCTACGTGGGACCGGGAACGCCGGTACAGCCGCTGAAACTGTCCACCCGTGATGTGATGCTGCCCCAGTACACCGGCATGCTGGTTCAGACCGGCGGCACCATCACTGAAGTCAACGAACCGGCCCAGTATTTCAAGATTGACGACGGTTCGGGCGCGGCCTACATCCACGTGGACGGCTACCTGGGCGTGGACATGAGCCGCCTGAAGGCCGGTGAACAGTACACCGTCACCGGCATCGCCTCAGTGGGCGCCGCCGGCCCCCGGGTACGGGTGCGCTTCCCGGGAGATGTGGCGGCAGGCTATACTCCGCCCTATACTCCGCCTGGCGGTGGCGGAGGCACGGAACCGCCTGGTGGGGGCGGACAGCCGGCTAATAATCCGCCGGTGCTGGCCAGGCCAATGGATGACAGGACCGCCACAGCCGGCGGGCCGGCCATAACTGTGGACTTAAGCAGCGTCTTCAGCGACCCGGAGGGGGATGCCCTCACCTACAATGCCAGCAGCAGTAACCCCACCGTAGCTACGGCGGCGGTCGCGGGCAGCGGCCTGCAGGTGACGCCGGTGGCGGCCGGGACAGCCACCATCACGGTAACGGTTAGCGACGGCAGGGGTGGCAGTGTAAGCACCACCTTTAAAGTAACCGTAGAAGGCGGCGGTGGTGGCGGCGGAGGCACTGAACTGCCACCCGGCGCGGTGAATCCTGTTGATGAGCGCACCCTTGATGAAGCAATCGGGAACGCCGGCAGCAAGGGTGCAGTGACCATAGAAGTGTCGGCGGGTAACCAGGGGGTGGCTCTCACTGCGGATCAGCTGCAGCGCATCATTAGCGCCGTTAATGAAGAAACACCGGTGCAAGTTGCGTCCGAACAGGTTACGGTACAGCTGCCTGCGGCGCTGCTGCAGGATGCGCTGCACAGGGTTGCCGGCGCAGCCCTGGTGGAGATTCATACGCCGGTTGTGGACGACACCACAGCCAGGGATCTGGCCGGTAAGGCGAAGAATAAGGATCGGTATGCCCTGGCGGGCCGGATGGTAGATCTGGTTCTCCAGGCGGTAAAAGAAGACGGGACCAAACAGCTGGTATCCGGCTTCCAAAGCAAGGTGCGGCTGAGCCTGCCCGTACCGCCGGAAAAATGGCCCCTGGCGGAAGCCGACCGGCTGAGCATCGCCTATTATAATGAAACGGCACAGCTGTGGGAAACCAAACCTTCCACATACGACAGCGTAAATCACATGATGGTTGCCGAGTTGGATCATTTCAGCAAATACGCCTTGCTGGAAGTGACGGGCAGCGAGTCGGGCGGTCAATGGCACCTGACCATCCTGCACACCAACGACACCCACGCCCACCTGGACGATATTGCCCGGCGGGCCACGGTAATCCAACAGGAGCGGGCCAAGGCGGCCAATAGCCTCCTTTTGGATGCAGGTGACGTCTTTTCCGGCACCCTGTATTTTACCAGGTACCAGGGGCTGGCCGACCTGGACCTGATGAACATGCTGGGCTACCAGGCCATGGCCCTGGGTAACCATGAGTTCGACAAGGGACCGGCCACCCTGGCGGAGTTTGTGCGGCAGGCCCATTTCCCGCTGTTAAACGCCAACTTCGACTTCCATGCTGACCCGTACTTGAGCGGCTATGCCCACACCCAGACCGGCGACGCCAGCGTGGGCCAGTCCGTTTACGGCGGCATCTGGCCGGCAGTGATTGAACAGGTGGGCCAGGAAAAGGTGGGCATCTTCGGCCTGACCACCGAGGACACGGCCGAGATCTCCAGCCCCGGCAAGGACATCCAGATCAACGACGCCTTTGCCGCCGCGAGAAACGAGGTGGCGGCCCTGGAGGCCCAGGGGGTGAACAAGATCATCGCCCTTACCCACCTGGGCTGGGACCGTGACCGCCAGTTGGCCCGGGAGGTGGAAGGGATTGACGTCATTGTGGGCGGCCACAGCCATACCTTGCCCGCCCCCTCCGACTACCCGACGGTGGTCACCGATGACCTGTACCACACCCCTACCCTGGTGGTGCAGGCCGGCGAGTACGGTTCCTACCTGGGCAAGCTGAACGTTTCCTTTGACGCCAATGGCTTGCCGGTGGCCTGGAGCGGCGACGAAATAAAGGTCAACGCCAAGGACGCCAGCGGCAATTATATTTACCCGGAAGACCCCCAGGTCAAGGCTAAGCTTGACGAGTACGCCGGGTCCCTGGAGGAGTACCGGAAGACGGTGGTGGGTCACACCACGGTGGACCTGGTGGGCGGCAACCCGGCCGCGCGGACAGGCGAGACCAACCTGGGCGACCTGATTGCCGACTCCATGTTGGAGCGGGCCCGGCCCGCCGGCGCTACCCTGGCCATCCAGAACGGGGGCGGCATCCGCACCTCCATCCCGGCGGGAGACATCACCCTGGGCCAGGTGCTAGAGGTAATGCCCTTCGGCAACACCCTGACGGTGCTGGAACTAACCGGTCAACAGGTGGTTGACGCCCTGGAAAACGGCGTCAGCCAGGTAGAGCAAAAAGCCGGGAGATTCCCGCAGGTAGCCGGGATGAAATTCACCTGGGATCCGCAGAAACCGGCCGGCCAGCGTATTGTGAAGGTGGAAGTTAAGACAGCGAACGGTTACCAGCCCATTGACCGCAATGCCAGATACCTGGTGGCCACCAACAACTTCATGGCCGGCGGTGGGGATGGCTACACCGTCTTTACGCAGGCCAGCAAGGTCATCCCCATGGGCGACGTGGACTACGAGGTCTTCAAGGATTACCTGCAAAAACACAGTCCTGTAAGCCCGCAGGTGGAAGGGCGTATTACTCAGGGCAAAGCTCAGGGTGGTAGCGTTAAGATCGCCGTCTTTTCCGACCCCCATTATTTTGCCCCGGAACTGCTTGTTAAGCCATCGAAGCCCTTTGACGACTACGTGGCCCAAGACCGCAAGCTCATTGCCGAAAGCGCGGCCATTGCCCGGGCGGCGGTGGATGCCATCAAGGCCAGTGACGTTCAGGTGGTCCTCATCCCTGGCGATTTGACCAAGGATGGTGAGCTTTTAAGCCACCAGCAGTTTGCTGGCTTGCTGGAGGAATTGAAACAGGCTGGCAAAAAGGTTTATGTGATTGACGGCAACCACGACGTGAATAATCCTAACGCCGTCAAGTACGAAGGGGATAAAACAACTCCCGTGGACAATGTTTCACCGGAAACATTTCAGTCCATTTATAGGGATTTCGGTTATGGTGAAGCGATTGCCAGAGATCCGGATTCATTGAGCTATGTGGTGGAGCCGATGCCAGGCTTGCGCATCATCGCGATGGATTCGGCTTTGTACAACCCGCATCAAACCGCCGGCGCCTTCGACGATAAACGGCTAAACTGGATTAAACAGCAGATCAGTGAAGCTGTGGCCCAGGGAAAAACTGTTCTTGGCATGATGCACCACGGCCTGATCAACCACTTCAGCATGCAGAGCCAGTTTTTCCCGGAATACATTGTGCATGATGCGGACCACGTTGCCTCAGAACTGCTTGCCAGCGGCCTGCAGGTGGTTTTCACCGGCCACTTCCATGCCCAGGATATAGTGCAAAAACAGTTCGGCGATAAAACCCTTTACGACATTGAAACCGGCTCCCTGGTGACCTATCCCAGTCCTTACCGGATAGTGGAGATTACGCCGGATCATAAGCTAAATATTGCTACCCACAAGATCCAATCAATTAATTATGACACAGGTGGTAAGGACTTTACCACTTACGCCCGGGATTACCTGGTGCAGGGATTAAACGGTCTGGTGCCCCAATTTGTGGCCGGCATATTAATCAAGCAGGGTGTGCCCCAGGAGCAGGCCCTGCAGCAGGCAAATGAAAAGTTGTCCACGCCGGTGGCGGCCAACCTGACGGCGAAGGACCTGCTGGTGAACGCCTTGGTCAGCCACTATCAGGGGGACGAAACCATTGATCCGCAGCTGATGCCCGTAATCCAGGGCATGGCCGGATCCACCGATTCCCTGACCAAGATGATTGGCCAGGTACTGCTGTCCCTGGGAAGGGATCCCGGACCCGCTGATAATGACGGGGAAATTGATTTAACGGCGGCGCCGGTAACCTGGAACTTAACCATCCTGCACACCAACGACACCCATGCCCACCTGGACGACGACAGGGCGCTGGTGGCCCGGCGGGCCATGGCCATCAAACAGATACGCAGTGAAGCGCCCAACAGCCTGCTGCTGGATGCCGGGGACGTCTTCTCGGGCACCCTGTACTTCACCCAGTACCAGGGCCAGGCGGATCTGGAATGCATGAACATGCTGGGCTACGACGCCATGGGCCTGGGCAACCACGAATTTGACAAGGGTCCGCAGGGGCTGGCCACGTTTATCACGGGTAACTACGCCGACGGCTATAAAGAAGCGACCCGCTTCCCGCTGGTAAATGCCAACTTTGACTTCAGCGCCGAGCCGGCCTTAAAGGACCTGGCCCGGACCTCGGTGGGTGAAGAAGTATACGGCACATCCCTGGGCGGCAGCATATACCCGGCAGTAATTCTGGACGTAAACGGCGAAAAGGTGGGCATCTTCGGGGTTACCACCGAAGACACCGCCGAAATATCCAGTCCCGGCCCGAACATCAAAATCAACGACGCCCTGGTCGCGGCGGACAGCGCGGTTAAGACGTTAACCAGTAAAGGTATCAACAAGATCATCGCCATCAGCCACCTGGGCTGGGACAAGGACATTCAGCTGGCCCAGCAGGTGGAAGGCATTGATGTGGTGGTGGGCGGCCACAGCCACACCAAACCGGATCAATACCCCACGGTGGTCACTGACAGCCAGTACCACACCCCCACCCTGGTGGTGCAGGCCGGTGAATACGGCAGGTACCTGGGCCGCCTGGACGTAAGCTTCGACAAAACCGGTCTGGTCACCAACTACGGCGGCGGTCTGCTGGACATCACCGCCAAAGACGCCCGGGGCAACTACACCTACGCAGTGGACCAGGCGGTATACGACCGGCTGATGAGCTACAAAACGCCCCTGGAAACATTTAAAAACACCGTGGTGGGGAGCACCCAGGTCGCCTTAGACGGTGAACGGAACAATGTGCGCACCAGAGAAACCAACCTGGGCAACCTGATTGCCGACGCCATGCTGGAAAAGGGCGCCCGGGCGGGGGCGGTCATGGCCATCATCAACGGCGGCGGAATACGGGCCTCCATAGACCGGGGGGACATCACCTTAGGTGAAGTGCTCACCGTCATGCCCTTCGGCAACACCCTGACGGTGCTGGAACTAACCGGTCAACAGGTGGTTGACGCCCTGGAAAACGGCGTCAGCCAGGTAGAGCAAAAAGCCGGGCGATTCCCGCAGGTAGCCGGGATGAAATTCACCTGGGATCCGCAGAAACCGGCCGGCCAGCGTATTGTGAAGGTGGAAGTTAAGACAGCGAACGGTTACCAGCCCATTGACCGGAGCGCTAAATACCTGGTGGCCACCAACAACTTCATGGCCACCGGCGGGGACGGCTACACCGTCTTTAAAGAAGCCAGCCGGGTCTACGACATGGGCTTTGTGGACTACGAAGTTTTCAAGGAATACCTGCAAAAACACAGCCCGGTCAACCCGCAGGCGGAAGGACGGATCACCGAAGGAAAAGCACCGGCACCCCCCGGTGGTGGCGGTGGTGATGATGGTGGTGGCAGTTCAAGCGGCGGCGGCAGCCTGTCCACCGGAGCGCCATCTGGAGCAACCACACCGGTAAGTGACAGCGTTATTGACAGCGCCGTCAAACAGGCGGCCAAAACCGGCAAAATAACCCTGGAAGCGGCCCGGGACAAAGGGGCGGTGGCCCTGAAAATGGAACAGGTCAACCGCCTGGTAAAGGAAGCCAGGCCGGTGGAAGTGAAGATCGGCGATGTACAACTGGTTGTTCCGGCGGACGTAGTAAAGGCGGCGGCAGCCCTGGCGGCCGGGGTGACCCGGGTGGAAGTCCAGGCCAAACCGGTGACCGGTGACACCGCCAGCAGTATAGTGAGGGAAGCAAAGAACGCCGGACAATTTAAGCTGGCCTCGGACATGGTGGAACTGGCACTGGCGGCCTATACGAAGGACGGCAAAAAACAAACCCTCACCACCTTCAGCGCCCCGGTAAAAATCGTGCTGCCGGTGCCGGCGGATAAACGGGCGCAGGCCGCCAGCCTGGTGATTGGACGTTATAACGAAGCGGAAAAGGCCTGGGAAACCCTGCCCACCACCTACGATGAAAAGAGCGGCACAGCAATAACCGAAACGAGCCACTTTAGCAAGTATGCCCTCTTAGAAAAGGTGGTTCAGCCAGCGGTGAAGACATTTGCCGACATCCAGGGTCACTGGGCGCAGAAGGACATCGAACTCATGGCGGAAAAAGATGTGGTTCACGGCGTGGCGCCGGGCAAATTCGCCCCCGATGCCCGGGTCACCAGGGCTGAATTTGCGGCCATGCTGGTCAACGCCCTGGGCGTAACGGAAAGCAGCGACATACCCTTCAAGGACGTGCCGGATAACGCCTGGTACCACCAGAGCGTGGCCAAAGCCTGCGCGGCGGGACTGGTGAAGGGTGTCTCCTCCACAGCGTTTGCGCCCCAGGCGCAGATTACCCGCCAGGAAATGGCGGCCATGATGGTGCGCGCCCTGGCCAAACTGGGCCGGTCGGCGGAAGTGGGCGCTGGCGAAGCGGTACAGATACTGGCCCGCTTCAACGACCGGCAGGAAATCGCTTCCTGGGCGGCCAACGCCTTGGCGGCGGCCGTAAAGGCCGGCGTGGTCTCGGGACGGGGGGACAATCTGGCGGCCCCCACGGCCAACGCCACCCGGGCGGAAGCGGTGGTTATGCTCAAACGGGTGCTGCAAACAGCAGGCAAACTGTAACAGGTTTGCCGGCTCCGGCAGCTGGTGTTCATAGCTCCGGTGTTATAAGGTACTAAGTTACAGCTATAACCGAAAGGCAGATGCTTCCATGCGTCTGCCTTTACTGTTGTCCCGGTTAAACATTTTATGTTAGAATAATACAAGAACCTTCCTGGGGATGCTTGTATTGAAAGATAAGCGGAAAGAAAACGAGAGAAAGTTTCGCTTCTGGACGGAACTCCCGGGTGGTGGGCGGCGTTATATTTACGAAGTGCCGGGGAAACGCGGATGGAAGGCGAAATATGTGAAAGAGGTCAATGACCGGGAAGAAACTATGCGATTCTATCAGGAAATATACGATGATCAGGGTAACCTTGTTGAGATACATGAAAAATACCCCGAAGATAAAGGCCAAAGAAAAGTGAAAGGGGAAATAGAAATGAAGTTAACCCGCAATAAACTTGCCCAAAAATTAATTGATTACCTGTACCACCGCATTAACCTGGCTGACCTGGTGGACTGGGCGGAAATGTCCATGATGGAATTGGATTTTAATGAAAGGGAATTGGAAACCATCAGGGAGATCGTGGGCCGGTTGGGTCTGGCCGACGTAAAGGCTTTCGGCCTGACCTGGGAGGATATTCAAAACTTCCTTTGCCGGTTGGGCTACCGTGTTGACTTAAAAATTACGGAAATTCCGGCGGTTGGACAATAAAAAGATACTACGGGAGAAGGCCGCCCTGGACCGGCGTGCCCGGTGAGGACTACATTGAAGTAATCATTCACCCTTATACTGTGGTGAAATTGAAATGACGGAAGTGAGTGAAAAAACTGCTGGTCTCAAATAACAAATAAAAGGCAGCCTTTACTGGCTGCCTTTAGTTATCTCCTCACGCCATATTACTCTTGCACAGGCCCTTTTGTCTCTGCGGCGAGATTTCCCTCCTCAGCCAGGGCCTCTTCCCCGGCCTTCACCAGCTTGCGCACCATATTGCCGCCGATTTTGCCGGCTTCCCGCACAGTCAGCTGGTCACCGGGGTTGCTCAGGTCATCGTCCAGCCCCAGTTCCCTGGCCGTCTCCCACTTCAATTCGTCCCTGGCTCTGGCGGCACGATCCATGTTTCGGTCTTTTCTGGCCAACTGCCATCACCTCGGTCATATCTTTACCGGACAAAATAAAATTATACCCACTTTTGCCTTTTCCGGCCCGGCTTCGACACCCGGAGCTTTTGCAGGTAATATCCCGCCTGCCGGGTAATGTGGTCAGGGAGCAGTGGGGGGCGATGGGGGCGCAGACAAAAAAGGCCCTTTTGGGGAAAGGGCCTTTTAAAAGAAGTAGAGGAGTGAGGGACTCCTCCCCTTACGGGCGAATTAGCCACAGTGGGGTTTCACCCGGTGTGGCCGGGTGAAACCCCGGGAGCATTAGATGTTTACCGTGTGACTGCCATGGTCCCCATTTTGGCCTGGTGGGCGGCGATTTCCCGCTTGCGCTTCCACATGGAGCCGAGGATGATTACGCCCCCGGTTATCAGGGCCAGACACATGATAATGAAGCTGGTATTGCTGAGCAGGACCGTGGCTTCTTTGGTTAAAGCGATGATTCCCAGCTTGTTCAGGTAGTTGGGTATGGCTATAGCCCGGCTGATGGCTACGATAATCATGATGCTGGACATCACGTATTTGATCATGTAATCTTTGACGTATGTGGTGCCCACTGCTCCCAGTTGAACGCCCAGCAGGGATCCGGCCATGATCAGTACCACCAGCCTGATATCCACGAATCCGCCCAGGGCCCAGTTAATGGTGCCGCTCAAACCCATCACGAAGGCGATGATCATTTCTGTGGCGCTGGCCACCAGACTGGTGGTGCCCAGGAGGTAGATCATCCCCGGCACCCCTACGAAACCGCCCACGGCGATGGTGGCGGCCAGCATGCCGGTAGCAAAACCGATGGGTATGGTTATCCAGAGGGATACCCGGGTATGGGCCACGGGAAACTTGATCATGGGGGGGATGTTGATTTTCTGGATAGCCCTGGCCAGGTTGCCCGGGGCTTCCACTGCTTTGCTCTTCATGGCCCGGCGGGCGTCGCCGAACATATAGATGCCCAAAATGATCAATATGGCCACGAAAACCGCACTCACATACAGGTCTGAACCGGCTTCACCCCAACTGTTCAAGATCCATTTCTGGATCTGGATGCCCACCTGCACCCCGGCCACTGCCGAGAGGGCCAGAATAATGCCCAGCTTCAGATCCACCTGTCCGTATTTATAACGCTTATAGGCGCCGATCATGGCCTTGGGAAACTTGTGGCACATGTTGGTGGCCACGGCCACGGCGGCCGGAACACCCAGGCTCATCATGCCGGGGGTCAGCACGAAGGCCCCTCCGGAACCGATGAACCCGCTGATCAATCCGCCCAGAAAGCCCAGGAAGAGCAGGAAGAAGATGCTGAACCCGTCCAGAGTGATGAATTGCTTGACCACTTCTCCGCCTACATCATGCATATTAACCACCCTCCTACAGGTCGGTCTTTTTCAACGGCTGAATGCCGACCACGTCCAGCAGGTAGCTGGCAAAGGCACCGTGTACAAAGGAGAAAAGCATGGCGGTGAGCAGGATGGCGATAGCAAAAACTCCGCCCTGGCTGAAATACTGCGTCACCAGGTCCTGATTGGTGAAGAGCAGCACATAGGCAAGTAATGACAAAACCCCCCAGATTATCGCCTGTACAAAAGGTTTCTTTCCGTTTGTTTTTTCGGCCATGGTATTTTCCCTCCCTCAAAATTAGTTGCCGGTGTTCGGACGTCAGTTGCCTGGTTAAGTAGCCCGGCACTCACTGGTACAAGGTAATTCCGGAGTAATTTATTTTAATCCGTGTACATTTCCTCAAACAACATCCGAATGTCTGTGAGTGCCGGGCAGATTAAACTGGTTTTATTGGGTTTACTCTGGCCATTTGCCACCCGGGCAATCCGTCATGTAACCTTCCTTTAATCCATCAACCCCCCTTTGTATAATTGATAAACCTTTAAGTTCCTCCCGTTGGCACCTGTGAAGGGCATTCCACCGGCCGGCGATCCCGGTTGCATGTGCACGCCACCACAAGTGCAAGAAATCCTAACCTGTACCCCGTGTCCGGCGCTTTCACGATGTTAATAGCTCGTTTACCTCACCACTACCAACGAAACCGAAAACGTCTATGGTTCTCAGAATACCCACCACCTTTCCCCGATCCAAAACCGGCAGGGAGTTGACCTGGTAGGTGTACAACAGCATGGCGGCCTGCAGCACATTCTCCTCCGGTTTTACCGTCACTACTTCGATGGGGCGCATAATCTCTTTGACCTTAATTTGTGCCTGCTCCTGCAGCTGGTTTAAAAAGTACCAGCTCCAGCTTTCGGTTTTGATCCAGACATCTTCCACCAGCGCCCTGACGCTGACTGCCGAGAGCAGGCTGCGCAGGGTCAACAATCCCACCAGCTGTCCCCGGTCATCCAGTACAATCAGGGAGTGGTGGCCGTACACCGCGCCGCCTTTTTTGTGGAAAGATGACCGCAGGGCGGCAACCGCTTCTTTAATGGTGGCCTCTTCATGGATGGTGGAATAATCTTCTACGGGAACCATAACCTCTTTGACCAGGGTCATTGCACCACCCCCTCCACCTGCCATTGGAAATGAGCAAATTATGTGCCAGGGGGAACAAGGGCGGAAAAATAACGGAGGGAAAAGCCGGCAGGGCTTGAATGGTGCGGGCTGGGTGGATCGGAGGCAAAAGATATGCCCGGGGCCGGGATTGTGAAAGTAGCCACAGGAGCAATCCTCTGCTGACCCGTTTCTGCACAACCGGGTGTACAGAAACCGGTCAATTGAGAGGTGGGAGGCGGGAGGTGAGAAGTGGGAAAAGCCGAGGTGGGAGGCGGGAGGTGAGAAGGGGGAAAAGCGGGGAGGGGGTTCGTAAAGCGGGTTCACAGAATAGTAACGCCCCGGATGAATTCAGGGGCGTTACCTGGCGGCTATCCGGCCAGCAGCTCTCCGATTAGATTAAACACGTCGATGGTACGGACCATGCCCACCACCTTTCGTTTTTCCAGCACGGGCAGGGAGTTCACCCGGTGGGTGATCATTTTCACCGCTGCCTGAAACACGGTGTCGTCAGCCTGTATGGTGGCCAGGGCCAGGGGGCGCATGATGTCTTTCACCCGGATCCCGGCCTGCCGGTGGTAACGGTGGGCAAAATACCAGCCCCAGGATGAACCCTTCAACCAGGCGTCCCGGGAAATGGCGTGAAACTGCAAGGTTTTCAAAAGGGAGCGCAGGGTCAACAAACCGACCAGGTGCTGGTTGCCGTCCAGAACCGCGATAGAGTGAAAGCCGTACCATACCCTTCCTTCCCGGTGCAGGGAAGATCTCAGAATCTCCACCGCTTCTTTCAGGGGGGCGTCCCACCGGACCGTGGAATAGTCGTGAATGGGGATCATTACTTCCCTGACCTTTCGTCCCTCCGTCATTGTCCATACCTCCCGGTCCCTGGTTTTGCATCTGGAGCATCTTTAGTATATTTGAGCAGGCAATATTCATGCCAATCATGAAGCAAGGACGAAAAAACCCGTCTTTCAGGCTGGCGGGAAGACCGGGGAAAAGACTACTGCTTTAAGCCGGTGGTGTGGATTCCTGCACGGTCGGAGCTCCGGCCACGGCCTGTTCATAAACCCGGCGGTAGGGGTCGACCCCATCCCCCGTGTCCGGGGACTCAATCAGCCGCACAATTTCCCCTTTCGTTTCATCTTTTATACCCGCCTGTTCCAGTATACTGGTAATCTCTTCCATGGACCACCCCTTTTCCCGGGCCGGTATACCCGCCAGGCAGGCGGCTACGGGAATCAGCGGGGACAGCTGTGCCGCTTCGGCCAGTTCCCCGGCCTTTCGGGCCGCTTTCAGGGCGCGGCTTAACAAAGCGGGTTCCTGGGACAGCTTTTTGCGCACGGCCACTTCCAGCCGGTTTTTCACTATGGCCGGCTGGTTCTGGATGGTTTTGGCCGCCTCCCCCAGACATTTACTGGCGTAGGAGCACCAGGCGGCACAGCCGGGGTTGAACCGGGGGTTGGTTACCAGTTGTTTGCAGGCGGGACAGCGCAGGGTTACGTCGTCCTTCCAGAACTCAATGTTTTGACCGCAATTGGGGCAGGGGGACTCGAATATATCTTCCGGTTTCCAGAAGCTCCGGTCCTGTCCGGGGCATTTCCAGATGGACATGGGACATCCTCCTTTCAGCATTGGATCCTGTTTTATGGTAAATCAATCATATCGCCGCCGCCGGTTGTTGTCTGTGAGGATGGTCACACTGCTTACCGGCACCGGGGGAAACAAAAAACCCCCAACGGGGGTCTGGCTAATCAAACAGATCTTCAAAGAGGTCAAAAAAACCGCGTTTCTTTTTGTGTTTATGGTAGTCGTGATGATAATCGTAGTGGTGGTCTTTGTCGTGGTGAAATTCCCGCTGATAATCGCCCTCCGGATAATGTTCGTACTCATCACGGTATTTCCGGGAAAGGGATACCACCTTCTCCAGTTCGCCACCGTCCAGCCATACCCCGCGGCAGCGGGGGCACACATCCATCATCACCCCGTAACGGGGCACTTCCCGCAGGGGCATGTGACAAACAGGACAATCCTTCATCCAAAAACTCCTTTCCCTTTCTGATTATATAATCATTTCCATTATAACCAGAAAAGGCAGGATTTGCAACCTCTATTGCGTTAACTCATGTTCACCGCCCGGCCGAACTTTCCCATAAACCGCATTTCCTCAAAGAGGAGAATATCCTCCTTGCCCACATTCCTGCCTGTGCGGGCCATCAGCACATTGGCCGGGTGCTCCAGAATATCCGGGTCGTCGGTGGTTACCTTTTGCAACCCCACCCGGCCGAACAGTTTGGTGAGCATCTTCTGGTAAGCCCACACATCCAGGCCGGTTCTCTTCATATCCCAGTGCCAGCAATATTCGGTGGTGATGACAATGAAGTCTTCCACCCGGGGGTGGGAAAAGGCCAGTTTTAGCAGGTTTTCTCCGATGCGGCAACCTCTCCAGGAAGGAGATACCTCGATGCCGCCCATTTCCAGCACCCGCGGGTGTTTGCTCCAGCGGGAGAACTCGTCGGGATGGTGGAAGGTGACATAGGCAATGATTTCCTGTTTGTGTCTGGCCAGAAAGATCATCCCGTCAGGCAGGTTGGTGATGGTCATCAGGGCCTTTTGCTGCTGGTCCGGCAGGCGAAAATTGGTCAGCCCTTCATTCATGGTCAGTCCTTCGATATAGCGGTCCGTTACCGGACCTTCGAAAACCACCAATCCTCTGGGGGTGTTCAGTTCCATTTTACCAGTGGTCATTTGGCCCCACCTCCCCCTTTCAACCACTCAGGCTTTTAAAATAACCATTCGGACCTGGATAATAACCGTTTAGCCTTATTATAAGCGGAACAGGCCCTCATTTACAATACAGCTGGTTAAAGATGTTATTTTAAAAATATTCGCACAGGGGCTGCCTGCTGTCAAGCGTTTTATTTGTTCATAGCAAAAGTTTTACCCCGGTGTTAATATTGTTAACCGGGGGTGGGACATATACAGGTGGCATTAAATAAAAAATGAGCGTTTATCCCTTAAGTATTTGACGCAAGTGATATTATCGGTTATAATATCCTCAAAAAGATTATAAAGGAGTTGTGGTAAATGGCTTTTGAGGTTTACAAGCCCCGTGGAGAGAGGGCGGAAAAGGCACCCATGGTTTCCTTCTCTAAAAGCTCTATTGTTTTAAATAATGTGGCCAGGGAGAAATTGGGAGTACAGCATGTGGAACTGGCCTACGATCGGGATTCAAACATGGTCCGGATTCGGGGGGTAGATGAAGGGGGCATGCAAATTAAGAAAACCAAGGTTTTCGGCAAAGGGTTCTTTAAGCATTTTAATATTACCCCCCGGGGGAAATACGAGGCCAGGTTTGATGATGAGGAACGGGCACTATATGTAAAGTTGAATGGTGTCATGGACAGGTAATGTCCATATCATTTAAACCCGCATCAGTTGCGGGTTTAATTTGTGAGTCTGTACCTGGGAGGAGTTCCCATGCCGCTAATAGCGGCATCGCGACGGATGAAAATATCTGTTGGAAGAAGCGGGTCAAATCTTAACCCGACGACTGACGTCTGACGACCGACGACTTGTTTGAAGGAGGTTTCCCCGGAAGGGGGACTGGCATGACCGTGCGCAACCGGCTGCGCTACATACGTCTTTCACTGCATATGGATCAGGATGAATTTGCCAGGATGTTGGATGTGAATCCATGGTATGTCAAACGCTGGGAAGAACAAAAAATTCAGCCCAGTTTGGAGATGTTCTGTAAAATAAAGGACAGGTTAAAAAAATACCTGCCGGATATTTCCCTGGACGACCTTATAGAATATGATGCTCCCTAGCCGGCCGTATTGCCGGCTGTGGTGTTGTTAACGTCATCGTTATGGAGTAAGCGTGGACAACACGCCCAAAGGCTGATTTACCGGCCATTTAGGGGAAATAATGCCCTTAGCGCCATATTGCCGGAGCAAACGGTGGTTATGTTTTTTGTTATTCCTGCATTGTACCGGTGTTGATAACGGCATGGATTGTATGGCATCTCTGGCGGCCAACCGGGGAAGGGGGTCATTAAGTGGCCACGGGGTGGGGCGAAAAGCGTATGAAAGAAATATTAAGTGCCATGTACCGTATTCAGATGTATCATTTCTTTCCTGAAGAGGTAATGCCCCAGTTGATGAAGGAATGTAATTTGAGTGAAGAAGAGGCCATTCAACTGGTCAGGGCGTTCATTAACCGGGGATGGTTAAATACCAGTGGTCTTCTGCCCCGCTATTTCCTGCGTCCCGGTTATATTTCCTGCTTTCCGGTGATCATATCTGCTGCCGGTCTCAACTACCTGAAAGAAAAGTCCTTTTAACCATAAAATAACAAATCCCGGTTTCAGGCAGGAGGAATTAACTCTCCCTCCGTCGAATACTTGCCCGATGCCAACCGGATTAAACGGCAAAGGGGGCTGAAGCCAATGGAAATCTTTCAAAAAATAGGGGAGACGGCCAAGGGGTTGGGCGGCAAGGCCAGGGAAGTCACCAGGCGTTCCGGGGAGTTTCTGGAGGCCACCAAACTAAAGTTTGACCTTTCCCGTCTGGAAAAGGAAATGGAGGCCAACTGTTTGAGCCTGGGCGAACTGGTTTACAGGCGCTTTAAGGGTGAAGCGGGGCTGGACGGTGAAATTGACCGGCTGTTATCCGCCACCCGTAAGGTGGAGGGGGATATGCAGGCGGTGCAGGAACAAATTGACCGGTTGCAGCCGAAACCGCCGGTTTGCCCGCAATGCAAGCTGGAGTTGCCCGTGGGGGGGCGCTTCTGCAGCTACTGTGGCGCACAGGTGGTAAAGGATGATGCTGCCGAATAAATTCCGGCGTCAAACGAGGCAGGAACCGCAGCAGGGCTGCGGTTCCTGCGATTTAAACCATTTCAAGCCAAACGGGGTGGTTTTATGGATTATACCGGGCAGATTCGGGCACTGGCCGATCTGCTGCGCCGGCATGAACGCAATTTTTCCCTTACCGGCGCAGGTGTAAGCACGGAAAGCGGCATTCCCGATTTCCGCAGTCCGGGCACCGGGCTGTGGACCAAATTTGATCCCATGAAAACGGCCACTCTCAGTGCTTTAAAAAAGGACCCGGCCGCTTTTTACAAAATAAACCTTCCCCGCTGGACCGCTTTTACCGGGGCGCTGCCCAATGACGCCCACCGGGGACTGGCCCGGCTGGAAAAAATGGGCCTGCTGGTGGGGGTGATTACCCAGAATATTGACGGCCTGCACCGGGAGGCCGGTTCCCGTTGTGTCTGGGAGATCCACGGCCATTTGCGTACCTGTCACTGTATGCAGTGCGGTCACAGTTACCCCTTTTCCTTCCTGGTGGAACAGGTGAACAGCGGGCAAAACCCGCCCCGCTGCAGCCAGTGCCAGGGGGTTTTAAGGCCCGATGTGGTTTTGTTCGAGGACCGGATGAGCGACGACTTTTTTAAGGCCACCCGGGCCCTGTCTGGATGCCAGTTGATGCTGGTGGTGGGCAGCAGCCTGCAGGTTTACCCGGCGGCGGAACTGCCCGGCTTTGCCCGGGAAGTGGTAATTATCAACCGGGAGCCCACACCCTGGGACGAACAGGCCCGGCTGGTAATCCACGAGAGCGCCGGGCGGGTTTTCCGGGACCTGCTGGCCGAACTGGGGGAGCCCCTGGGCGGCCAGCAGGCGGGGTAGGCTGGATCTTTCTGTGGAACACTATGGAACGAACCGTTACCCGTTCAAAGGAGTCACCCGCGGGAACGGCCGTTTCCCCGATAAAAATGCCGGACTGCCTGATCCGGCCACTGTCGTCCGGCAGCCGCCGGCTATTCTGAAAGGAACTGGTCAAAGGATATGGGTGTAAAAATACTGGCCATAGAAACCTCCTGCGATGAAACCGCCGCCGCCGTGGTGGTGGACGGGGTAAAGATTCTTTCCAACATCATTTCCTCCCAGGTGGATGTGCACCGTAAATTTGGCGGGGTGGTGCCGGAGGTGGCTTCCAGAAAACATCTGGAGCTGGTGAACCCGGTGATCCGGGAAGCCCTGATTGCGGCAGGACTGGATTTTACCGGCCTGGATGCGGTGGCGGTCACTTACGGACCGGGGCTGGTGGGCGCCCTGCTGGTGGGAGTGGCCGCCGCTAAGGCCATGGCCTTTGCCCTGGATATTCCCCTTATTGGCGTAAACCATCTGGAAGGTCACATATACGCCAATTTTCTGGTTCGCCCGGATTTGCCCTTTCCCCTGGTCTGCCTGGTGGTCAGCGGGGGCCATACGGATCTGGTGCTTATCCGCCACCACGGGGATTACGTTCTGCTGGGCAGCACCCGGGATGACGCGGCCGGGGAGGCCTTTGACAAGGTGGCCCGGGTGCTGGGGCTGGGTTATCCGGGGGGACCCTTGATCGACAGGCTGGCCCGGGATGGTGACGAGGAGGCCGTCGATTTACCCCGGTCCTATCTGGAGGAGGGTAGTTTGGATTTTTCTTTCAGCGGCCTGAAATCGGCGGTGATCAACCACCTGCACCGCTGCCGGCAGCAGGGGGAAGAGGCGGACCGGGCCCATATGGCGGCCAGTTTTCAAAAAGCGGTGGTGGACGTACTTACCGCCAAGACCCTGGAGGCGGCCCGCCGGTATGGCTGCTCCACCATTATTCTGGCCGGGGGTGTGGCGGCCAATTCCCGGCTGCGCTCCCTGCTGGACGCCCGGGCCCGGCAGGAAGGACGGCGGCTCTTTTACCCGCCCCCCGTACTCTGCACCGATAACGCGGCCATGATCGCCTGTGCGGCCTATTACCGGTACCTGCGGGGAGAAGAGTCCCCCCTGACTTTAAACGCGGTTCCCCATCTGAGCATTACCGGCCGGTGACTTTCCCTTTGTCGAAAAAATGTTGTCACCGGAAGGTTCTCCCTCTCGCCAAATAGCGCTCCGGAAAGAAAGTTATCCACAATCTCTACAGTATTATCTTCCAGAAGATACACCATGCGGCAAAGGAAGGCGAAAGGCTCCAGCCCTTGTGTTTCAAGGCTTCCCGCCTTCGGATTGCGGAAGATGGGGGATTCCCGGCCTGGCAAAGCGGCCCGGTTTGTGCATGAATGGCTGTGGATAATGTGGATAAGTTTCCCGGCCTCAGGCCGGCCATGGTGTCCGCCTGTGGGTAAGTTGTCAGTCGTGATCCGTCGATTAATGAGACAAGCTGTTTTTTTATGCCGGAGCATCGTTCCGGGAAGTACGGCCGGTTTGCAGTTATTTTTGGAAATACAGATAAGGCAGGAACCCGGCCGTTGATTGTTGAAATATCGTTTGTTGAGTATTAAGGAAAGGAGCAGTGACCGTGTACTGGGACTGCCGTATTGAGACCATGCCCCGGGAGCAGCTGCAGGCGCTGCAGCTGGAGCGCCTGCAGCTGACCATCGAGCGGGTTTACCGCAACGTACCCTTTTACCGCCGGAGGTTTACCGAAGCGGGGGTAAAGCCCTCTTCCATGCGTACCCTGGAGGACATCAAGCGCCTGCCCTTTACCACCAAGCAGGACCTGCGGGACAATTACCCCTTTGGCCTTTTTGCCGTTTCCATGACCGATGTGGTACGCGTACACGCTTCTTCAGGGACCACGGGCAAGCCCACGGTGGTGGGATATACCGAACAGGACATCAAAACCTGGGCCGAACTGGCCGCCCGCTCCCTGGTTTGCGCCGGGGGCACCAAATTCGACGTGGTGCAGAACGCCTATGGTTACGGCCTGTTCACCGGCGGCCTGGGGCTGCACTACGGAGCAGAGCGCCTGGGCGCGGCAGTGGTACCCATTTCCGGGGGCAACACCCAGCGGCAGCTCATGCTCATGCAGGACTTCGGCACTACCATTTTAACCTGTACCCCTTCCTACGCCCTGTATATGGCCGAGGAAGGGCAGAAGATGGGCCTGGACTTTAAAAAGATGCCTTTAAAAGCCGGCATCTTCGGCGCGGAGCCCTGGTCGGAGCGCATGCGCCGGCAACTGGAAGAAAAGCTGGACTTAATGGCCCTGGACATATACGGTCTTTCGGAAATAATGGGTCCCGGTGTGGCCATGGAATGCGCTGAGAAACAGGGGATGCATATCTGGGAAGATCACTTTATACCCGAGATTATCGATCCCGGGACGGGAGAAGTGCTGCCCCCGGGGGAACAGGGCGAGCTGGTAATTACTACCATAACAAAGGAAGCCTTTCCCCTCATCCGCTATCGCACCCGGGATATCACCTGTCTGGATCCGGAACCCTGCCCCTGCGGCCGGACCCATTACCGCATCCGGCGGATAACCGGCCGCAGCGACGATATGCTGATCATTCGTGGGGTGAACGTGTTCCCCTCCCAGGTGGAAAGCGTTCTCCTGGAGTTCAGTGAAACCGAGCCCCACTACCTGCTGGTGGTGGACCGCAAGGCCAACCTGGACCAACTGGAGATCTGGGTGGAACTGGCGGAGCAGATGTTCAGCGACAAGGTGCGGCAGCTGGAAGATCTGGAAAACCGCCTGCGGGAGCGCATCCAGAGCGTGCTGGGCATTGCCGCCCGGGTGAAGCTGGTGGAGCCCAACACCATACCCCGCAGCGAAGGCAAGGCCAAAAGGGTGGTGGACCGGCGGGAGATCTAGGTAATACAGGACCATACCGCCGGAGGGATTTGCCCTGTAAGCCATCCGTTAAACCCAAAACGCAAAACGTCCCACAACTAATGACCGGTGACCAATAAATTGCGATTCACGACCAATTACCAGTAATCAACGACCAACGACCAACGACTATTATTGGGGGGTGCCTTTATGAAGGTCAAACAAATCTCCGTTTTTCTGGAGAACAAGTCGGGCCGCCTGGCCCAGGTGACCAGGGTGCTGGGGGACAACGGCATCAACATCCGTGCCCTGTCCATAGCGGATACCACCGACTTCGGTATTTTACGCCTGATTGTCAACGACCCGGACCTGGCCTACCGGGTGTTGAAAGAAGCCGGTTTTACCGTCAGCGCCACCGATGTGATTGCCGTGGAGGTCACCGATGAACCGGGGGGGCTGGCGGAGGTGCTGGCCGTTTTACAGGAGGTCAACATCAATATCGAGTATCTGTACGCCTTTTTGCAAAAGGCCACGAAAGCCGCCCTGGTGGTCTTCCGGGTGGAACAGCTTGACGAGGCCATTGCCGCCCTGCAGGCGAAGGGGATACGCATCCTGGGCGGCCAGGAGGTTTACGCCCTGTAATAAAAGGGCCCGGCGAAAACCGGTTCGCCTGTCGAAAATCCACCCAACCGGGAGGCCTGTATCCCGGTGGTTTTTAACGATTGTGATCAGGCAGCATAACTTTATCCATCCACGACAGGAGCCTGCATCCAGCGCCGCGGCCGGTTAAGTCCCGGAGGTTCACGGGAATTATCCGGGTAACTGGGGCCGGGTATGGGTGTCCGGTGTCAACAGACTTATTGTTTTGAACGTCCGGGGGTAATCAACTTGCCTTTTTCCGAAAGACGGATCATCATTATCCTGGTGACCGTGCTTACCGCGGTCAATGTCCTGTCCATGGCGGGCAATCTGACCCTTTTGCTGGCGGGAGGTATAGCCCCCGGGCCGCCGGTGGTGCGTTATGTTCTCTGGTTTTACCTGGCGCTGCTTTTTTTGTTGCCGGTGGTGATTACTTTTCTTGTCTGGCGGTACTGGTGGCGGGAGGGACAAACACCGCCGTCCGGTGGTTCTTCCGGGGAGAGAAATTGTGCTTTGTCCTTTAATCGGGAAATAAAAGAACTGGTCATGGGCGTGCGGGAAATTGCGGCGGTTATTCGCTCCCTGATGGACCATCTATCGCAGGAAAAGGAAAAGCGGGAGGAACTGGTTGGTGTCCTCCAGGAGATGGTTGCCTCCATGAAGGAATTTACCGGCTGGCTGGAAACGGGCCGGGAGGTGAGTGTCGCCGGCGAGGTTTTCCGGGCGGAGCGACGTCCCGGGGAAGCGGCTGCAGAAGACGGTTCCGGGCCTGATCAGTGGTCTGATTTCCCCAAAGGGTTGAACAGGGCTACTTTAAAACAAATCCTGTCCTATCTGGAGGATCATAACGAGACGGGTGTTTCCGCCGAGGAAATAGCCGGGGGAGTGGGCCTGTCCCGGGTAACCGTGCGGCGTTATATGGATTATCTGGAACAGGTTGGTTATGTCAGTGTGGATTTAAGATATGGTACGGTGGGCCGGCCACTGAAAATCTATACCCTGGTCAACCTGTTCAGCGGCTGAAGCGGCCGAAACATAAAACGCCGGAGTTTATAACTCCGACGTTTTTTTCTTTTTTTAAATGATAAATGAACTTTATTTATTTTAATTATTTTTTCTTGTCGTTGCCTGAAAACTGATTAAAATCAGGAATCAAGTAGAGTAGAAAAACTTTGACAAAACGGGGGGTTTGTATGGAGTCAACGGACAGAAAGTTTGCAAAGTTGCAGGAAATCATCCACCGGCACGGCGGGCAGGTGTCCCACCTGATTGCCATTTTACAGGAGGTGCAGCAGGAATACCGCTACCTGCCCGAGGAGGTGATGACCTTTATTGCCACCGCCTTAAATGTGCCGCCGGCGGTGGTCTACGGTGTGGCCACCTTTTATGCCCAGTTTTCCCTGGCCCCCAAGGGCAAGTACGTCATCCGGGTGTGCAACGGCACGGCCTGTCATGTGCGGGGCGCCGAGCCCATCCATTTCGCCCTGCGCCGGGCCCTGGGGCTGGCGGAGGGGCAGGAAACCACGGAAGATTTGCAATTTACTGTGGAAACGGTCTCCTGCCTGGGGGCCTGCGGGCTGGCCCCGGTGGTGACCATTAACGACCGGGAGATATTCGGCCAGCTGACCCCGGAGGATACGGTGAGGGTGCTGCAGGCCCTGCAGACCTGGGAAAGCAGAGGGGAAGGGGGTAGCGCCAGTGCTTGAATCCCGGCAGGATCTGCATCAGCTGGCCGCACGGGCCAGGGAGGCATTGGAAAAAGAAAAAATGCGCATTTTGATTTGCGCCGGCACGGGTTGCGTGGCCAACGGCTCCCTGGGTGTGTACGAAGCCTTTCAGGCAGAACTGGCTAAAAGATGCCTGTCTTACAAGGTTCAACTGGTGCAGGAAGTGGAACATCCAGTTGCCGCTTTAAACATCAGCGGCTGCCACGGTTTTTGCCAGATGGGGCCCCTGGTGCGTCTTGAGCCCGGGGGTGTGCTTTACTGCAGGGTTAAAAAAGAGGACGTACCAGAAATAGTGACGGAACATTTGCTGAATAACAGGCCGGTTGAGCGGTTGCTCTACCATCATCCCCTGACCGGTCAGGTGGTGGCCCGGGAGGACGACATACCCTTTTACCGCAGGCAGGTGCGCATCGCCCTGGAACAGTGCGGCCGGGTGAACCCGGAAGATATAAACGACTACCTGGCCCACGGCGGTTATCAGGCGCTGGAAAAGGCCCTTTTTGAAATGACCCCGGAAGAGGTGATCCGGGTTGTCCTGGATTCCGGCCTGCGGGGCCGGGGCGGTGCCGGTTTCCCCACCGGCCGCAAGTGGACCTTTGCCCGGTCGGCGGCCGGGGAGAAAAAATATGTCATTTGCAACGGCGACGAGGGGGACCCGGGGGCCTTCATGGACCGCAGCGTGATGGAAGGCGCACCCCACCGGGTGCTGGAGGGGATGATGATCGCCGCCTATGCCATCGGGGCCGACGAGGGCTATGTTTACGTGCGGGCGGAATATCCCCTGGCGGTGAAGCGCCTGAAAAGGGCCGTAGCCGACGCGGAAAGGCTGGGCCTGCTGGGGGATCATATCCTGGGCAGCCCCTTTTCCTTCCGCATTCATATCAAAGAAGGGGCCGGCGCCTTTGTCTGCGGCGAAGAAACGGCTCTGATCGCTTCCATCGAAGGCCAGCGGGGCATGCCCCGTCCCCGCC
>NZ_WHYR01000030.1 GCF_009428905.1 Desulfofundulus thermobenzoicus
GGCTGGTGGGGTTGAAGGCGGCCCTGGCCCTGAAACAGGCCGGCCTGGAAAAGATAACGGTGGTGGTGACCAGCCCGCGCCTGTTAACCCGGCAGCTGGATGACCGGGCGGCGGCCATGGTGGAGCGGGAACTGGCAGGCCGGGGGATAGATTTTATTTACAACGCCCGGGTAAGTGCCTTTCTGCCCGGTCCCGCGGGCAATCTGGCCGCGGTGCTGCTGGAGGACGGCCGGGAGTTGCCCTGCGGGCTGGCCGTGGTGGCCAAGGGGGTGCGGCCAAACGCTGCCCTGGTGGCGGAGGCCGGCGGCCGGGTGGGGCGCGGGATACTTGTGGATGAATACCTGTGCACTTCCCTGCCGGATGTTTATGCGGCGGGGGATTGCATCCAGGTAACCGACCGGTTGACCGGCGAAAAAGTAAACTCCGCCCTCTGGACCCTGGCCTTTGAGCAGGGCCGCCACGCGGCGACTAATATGCTGGGACTGCGCCGCCCCTACCCGGCGCCCCTGACCAGGCTGAACAGCGCCCGTTTCGGAGCGGTGGACGTGGTATCTGTCGGACGGCTGGAAGGTGAGGAGGTGCTGGCGGAATACGATGCCCTGCAACGTACCTACCGGCGGCTGGTTTTCCATGGCCACCGGCTGGCCGGCTTCATTCTGGCCGGCCGGGTGGAGGGCGCGGGGATATATACGGCGCTGGTGAAATCCGGCCGCCCGGCGTGGGGTTATCGCCACCAGATGCTGCAAGGACGGGTGGGGAGCGTATTTTTACAAACGTTTTTAAGCGGGACAATCTCATTCTGAGCTATAAATTGAGTCCGCCCGGATGTTCTCAATAAATTCCAGAAACTTGGCGAAGGGAGAGGTATTCCATGAAGGATACCCGTTCAATTGACCCAACTTCACTTCAGATGCTTAAAGTCGCCCGTGAGGAGGGCCTGGAGACCGCCTGGGATCGTTACCTGGCGCAGCGGCCCCAGTGCGGTTTTGGCGAACTGGGTCTTTGCTGCCGGAACTGTAACATGGGCCCGTGCCGCATCGACCCCTTTGGAGACGGCCCGCAGAAAGGAGTTTGCGGGGCCACCGGCGATATTGTAGTGGCGCGAAACCTGTTAAGGATGATTGCCGCCGGAGCGGCAGCACATTCGGACCACGGGCGGGACGTTACGGAGACATTGAGAGGAGTTGCCGCCGGGGAGATCAAGGACTATACCATTAAGGATGAGAATAAACTTAAGGCCCTGGCCCTGGAATTTGGCATTTCCACCGAAGGCAAAACGGTTCAAGAGATAGCCGGAAAACTGGCGGAAGCAGCTCTGGAGGAATTCGGCACCAGGAAAGGCTACCTGCAGGCCATCGATCGGGTTCCTTCGAAACGTAAAGAAATATGGGGAAAGCTGGGCATCATCCCCCGCGGGATCGACCGGGAAGTGGTGGAAGCCATGCACCGTACCCACTTTGGCGTGGACAACGACCCGGCCAATCTCATTTTGCACGGCCTGCGCTGCAGCCTCTCTGACGGTTGGGGCGGCTCGTTGCTGGCCACGGAGCTTTCCGACGTTTTATTCGGCACTCCCCGCCCGGTGAGGGGCCGGAGCAACCTGGGCGTCCTTAGTAAAGAGGCGGTGAATATTCTCGTACACGGCCATGAGCCCATCCTGTCGGAGATGCTGGTAGAGGCGGCAAAAGATCCCGGGTTAATTTCCGCCGCCAGGGCAAAAGGAGCCGGCGGCATCAACCTGGTGGGGATGTGCTGTACCGGCAACGAAATTCTCATGCGCCACGGCGTTCCCGTCGCCGGCAATTTCCTCCAGCAGGAACTGGCGGTAATTACCGGTGCCCTGGAGGCGGTTGTGGTTGACGTGCAGTGCATCATGCCCGCCCTCGGCCAGCTGGCCGCCTGCTACCATACGAAGTTTATTTCCACCTCGCCCAAGGCAAAATTCCCCGGAGCCATTCATATACCGTTTAATGAACATAACGCGCTGGAAACCGCCCGCGAGATTATCCGCCAGGCCATCGAGAATTATCCCAACCGGGACAAAAACCGTGTCTTTATTCCGGAAGAAACCACTGAATACGTGGCCGGTTTCAGCGTGGAGGCCATTTTAAGCGCCCTGGGCGGTACCCTTACCCCGCTCGTAGAGGCTGTAAAAAACAATAAAATCAGGGGAATTGCCGCCCTGGTGGGCTGCAACAACCCGAAAGTTACCCAGGACTACAACCACGTAAACATGGCGAAAGCCCTGATTGCCCGGGACGTGCTGGTGATCGAAACCGGCTGCGCGGCCATTGCCAGCGCCAAGGCGGGGCTGCTTCTGCCGGAGGCGGCGGAGCTGGCCGGCGCGGGCCTGGCGGAAGTTTGCCGGGCGCTCGGCGTGCCTCCTGTTTTGCACATGGGTTCATGTGTGGATATCAGCCGGATTCTGACGGTTGCCGCAGCACTGGCCAGAGAACTTGGCGTGGACATTGCCGACCTGCCGGTGGCCGGGGCGGCGCCCGAGTGGATGTCGGAAAAGGCAGTAAGCATCGGCGCCTATGTGGTTGCATCCGGGATTTTCACCGTTCTGGGCACCGTACTTCCCGTTTTGGGGAGCAACGTGGTAGCGGATCTGCTCACCAGGCAGGCAAAGGATCTGGTGGGCGGCTATTTTGCGGTGGAAACAGACCCCTTCAAGGCAGCTGAGTTAATCATCGCCCATATTGATGCTAAACGGTCCGCTCTGGGCATTTAGGGGGTGGGCAGGATGCCGAAAGAAGTTTTAATCCGTTACGACCGCTGCCTGGGCTGCCGCTCCTGCCAGCTGGCCTGCGCCGTAGCCCACTCCGGTGCGGGCAGCCTTTTCGGGGCCGTGCTGGGCGGCGAAAAGCCCCGCACCCGCATCTTCGTGCACCAGGTGGGAGGGCAAAAGGCCCCCCTGAACTGCCGCCACTGCCAGGACGCCCCCTGCATCGACGCCTGCATTGCCGGAGCCATGCACCGGCAGGCGGACGGTACCGTGACCAATGTGGGCGGCGATCAGCAGTGCACCGCCTGCTGGATGTGTGTCATGGTCTGCCCCTACGGCGTCATCCGCAGTGACGCCGACGGCACCCTGGCTTTGAAGTGCGACCGGGAGTGCCGGGACGAGAAAGGGGTGCCGGCCTGCGTCCGGGCCTGCCCCACCGGCGCCCTGGTTTACACGGAGGTGGACGATTACAGCGGCACAAGGCGCTCAGATGTCCTGCGGCGGGCGTTGAGCCGGGCGGGGGATGCATCCTGAGAATTGAGGAGTGTAAGGGCAGGAGAGGAGGTCTCCTGCCCTTATTCAGCCGGGTTAAGCATCATGATTTTTGGAACATGGGAAAGAGTAACAGTATTTATTGGCGATATGTCAATCAAACAACGTCTGCCCCACCGGCGCCCTGGTTTACACGTTATTTAAACAAAAACATAAGACCTCACCATATATCAGAGAATGTTTCTAAATTAAGATGTAATACTCGAATTTTCAAATTACGCTTGTTCCTTTTTTATGACCCTGATTAATAAATAACCTAAAATTATACCTGCAATCTTTTGGAAAGAAAGATCTTGAAGTATAAGAAAGCCAAAAGGTAAATATGTTCCATATGGCAAATAATATAGTGCTGGCATGAGTGTTACATATAAAGTCGGCAGCCCAAACGATATTAGCTTAAGGATATCTATTTTCCATTTACCTGATTGCTTGTACATGGCAATATATTCGGGAAAACCTAAGATTATGCCAACTATAACGGGAAATAAACTAGTATAAATGAGGTAAAGGAAAAAGTGTTTTTTAAGCGTAGAAGTTCTGAGATATTGCTCGTAGTGGTTTCCCCAAAATAGTAATAATCCCACGAAAAAAATATAGAATATATTCATTAAAAGAAGAATTATATTTCTCCTATTAATCATTGTATTTACCTCACTATTTTTTATTAACATCGAACTTATATAAATAAAATCAGCTTCAAAAAATCAAACACCCTGATTAATACAACCGGATATATTATAATGTTGGTTTTGAGAAATATTTCTTAACGGCCAGTGTCCTTGAGCGTAACATGTTTTCCGGAGCCGTTTTTCGTGATTTATATGTACACGCTCAAGTTGGCCGTTAAGAATCCTTCCTTAAATTAATTAATAGATTGGGCAGCACAGTTAATTTGCTTCTAGCTTATTCTGAAAAGTAAAATTCCATGTTGTGCCGCCACGTACCAGATCGATTTTCATGTTTGTAACATTATAGTCTAATGAGGAATTATTCGAAAAATACATACCGCCTGTATTTGGGAAAATGACATAAGCTTCCCCACTTATCGGATAACCACCTACAACAAGTTCATCATATCCCTTGGTTTGACCCCAATAGTTATTGCAATTTATATCTCTTCCGCTGCCCTGTTGATAGAAGCCAATCTTTGAATTTTTCCATTGTAAGCAATGAGTAATCCTGACGCAACCAGCGGGAAAAATGCCCTGGAGAGGGCCGTGAAAAAGAGCGGGATCACTTTTATCAATGCTCCCAGCATTACCTCCAGGCCAAAACACAGCTTATCGGTTTTTTGCTTTTCAGCCCGGTTGCTTCGGCCAGTTAGACGGCCATGGTACCGGCCAGGGTGTTTGTAGTGAACATACCGGCTCTCCCGGCGTTTATGGCTTCCTAAAAGTTTACCGAACCCGCATCCATTATACCTGCCAGGCATACTCATGTCTACCAGTTATGTCTATATTATGCAAATCTGTGTCTAAAACCTGCAATATGGCGTCTGAAAATGCATTGCAGATAAACCGTTGGTACTCTGTATAGGCTGTGGCAAAGATAAGGTAGGTCCAGGGACTTATGCTAAAGATCTCCCGGGCCAGAGCCACACCGGTTTTCTCGGGCAAATTTATATCGATAAAAACTATGCGGGGTTTTGTAGCCTGGAAAATCTCCACTGCCTGCAACGCGTTTCCGGCCTCTCCTATAACTTTTATATTATCGATTTCCTCCAAAGTATTTTTCAGGAACAAGCGCATGGCCGGGTCATCTTCAACGATTAAAACGGTAACGGACATACCTATTCCTCCCCGGATTGAATCTTTTTCGCTTCATCCCGGTATCCGCTAATAATCAAGGAAGGCAAACCGGGTATTATTCCCACCAGCAGGAATCCCAGGGCTGCCACCAGCATGGCTTCTGGTACGGAAACCAGGGTGCGGAAAGAAAATCCATCTGCTCCAAGGCTTTTCCTCCTGACGACGTCAGGGTATCGTGCTGTTAATCATGTTCTGCAAAATTTTAGTTTTTCCTCCTTTCAAAACCATTATATGTATAGCTCTTTCTGTCAAAACACGTCAGGAATAATGTAATATAGTTGGCCAGTATAAGCGGTGATTGGCGAACTGGGAGTTTCCTTTTCTCGGAACAATGGGATAATCGGCAACGAAGTCACCTGTGCCTGGCCCTGAAGTGCGACCGGGAGTGCCGGGACGGGGAAGGGGTGCCGGCCTGCGTCCGGGCCTGCCCCACCGGCGCCCTGGTTTACACGGAGGTGGACGATTACAGCGGCACAAGGCGCTCAGATGTCCTGCGGCGGGCGTTGAGCCGGGCGGGGGATGCATCCTGAGAATTGGGAAGAAAATCAGGTAAGCCTTTGCAGGCGAACTTCCATAGCTGAATAATCGAACGTTGTAATAAAACGAGAGAGAAAATTTAATCCCAAGAGACCGTCCAGTTTAAGCTGAACTGGTAAATTGAGCACCACTACCTCTAAATTTGTAATTTTTTCGCTACCGGGTTGGATACATCCAACCCGGTAGCGATTGGCCTGCTGGGAACCGGTGGCCGAGACAACTGGTAGGGCTCCAAGTGAATCTTTAAGCCCGATTTGCCTGGCCAGGGCAGGGGTAATTACCGTAAAAACAGCGCCTGTGTCCAGCGCAACATAGGCAGTGGCTTGCCTTTGGGCATCATAAATCTGGATGTAAGTTTCCACCAAGTGTCGCGAGGAACGAATCGGGATTATAATCACAAGATTGCTTCCATCCCTTCCGGAATTACTTCTCCGGCGAAACGCACTAAAGTGTGTTGTATATTTTTTTCCAGCGCGATATCCGTTAATTTTTCCCGGTCAGGATGATGGGCAACAAAGTGCACTTTTTTCGGCCAGCCGTTTCGGTCTGTTTCGATTACCTCGAAAAGCAACCATTCTCCCAAATAGCGCTTCAGATGTGGCTGGAGTAATTTGTCAAGTTCAACCCTCATAGTCTAGGCCTCCTTGCCAGTTAAGAGCAGTTGTTGCCCTTATAGTAACCCGGAAATTTAACAGTGTCAACGGAAAAGAGTAATATTTACTTTTTTCGGATTACTATTTCGCATTATCGGTTATAAAGGAAAAAAACGAGGTGCTGCAGGGCAGCTTATTATTTTTAGATCTGGTGGACGACGTGAGGATCTGCTATGATCAGAAGAATATTTTGGCCCGTTATCTGGCCGGTTTAAAGGAGAAGCTGCAGCAGCTGGGTGCGAAAAGGATTTACCGGGGCTGCGCCTGGTACTGGGTATTAAAGGAGGATTACCGGCCAGGTGAGGTGATTGAGATATGACCAGCGTCACCCTGGCCCAGAGCTATCTGGTCAAAGCAACCAAAAGGTTGAAAATACTGCCGGTACTCCTGCAGGAAGAGGCACTGTAGGTGCTTTTTTTTTGCCCTGCCGGTGCCCTGCGGGTTGGTTTGCCTGCAGGTGGGGTATTAAAAGATCCTGTGGTGCACGGGGCGGGTACGGCTTGACAATATTTTGGTCGGTAGAATATAATACAATTAAACAATTGTTTAATTGTTAAGGAGTGACCGCTTTGCCTAAAAATAAGAGTAATCCATTGCCCAGGAACAACGACGTCTGTGATCAATTCTGCCTTTCCGTTGAGGTGGAGGATCTGCGGGCCAGGGTGCTGGAAGTGGCCGGGTTGTCCGAAATCTTCAAGGTTCTGGGGGACGAAACCAGGACGAAAATTCTCTACCTCCTGTCCCACAGGGAGCTGTGTGTGTGCGATCTGGCCACGGTGCTGGAGATGAGCCTGCCGGCAATTTCCCACCACCTGCGGCTGTTGAAAGCCTTCCGCCTGGTGAAATACCGCCGGGAAGGCAAGATGGTCTATTACTCCCTGGATGACGAGCACATTCTGAACATGATCAGCGAGGCACAGGAGCATTTTGCCGAGGAAAGATAAGGGGGAGGGTGCCATTGGCCCGGGCCGAGGCTTTGCACAGGCAGAACAGGACCACATGCTTCCGGGTGGAAGGAATTACTTGAATGGACTGTGCCGTCAAGTTCGAAAGGAACGTGGCGGCTCTCCCCGGCGTGACCGGGGCCACTTTAAATATTGCCTCCGGGAAGCTGGCCGTACAGGGGGCTGCCGACCTGGAGGCCATCCGGCGGGAAGGCCGGAAGGAGAATTACACCATCACCCCGGACGGGGAAGGGCCGGCGGAAAGGGCCAGACCCGGGCTTAACCGGGAAATGGTGCGCATGGTCATTTCCGGTATGGCCTTTCTGGCCGCCTATTTAGCGGAACGTACCGGCGGGCCGCCTGCCATTTTCATTCCCCTGTACGTTATGGCAGTGGTTACAGGGGGCTGGGGCAACGCCCGCAAAGCCTTTTATTCCCTGCCGCGGCTGGACCTTAATATGAGCGTGCTGATGACCATTGCCGTTATCGGGGCCATGGCCATCGGCCGGTGGACGGAAGGGGCCGCGGTGTCCTTTCTGTACGCCCTGTCGGAATTACTGGAATCCTGGACCATGGAGCGGACGCGCCGGTCCCTCCGGGAACTGATGGACATCGCTCCCCGGACGGCCCGGGTCCGCCGGCCGGACGGGGAAGAGGTGGAACTGCCGGTGGAGGAAATCCGGGTGGGGGACGTGATGATCGTTCGCCCCGGCGAAAAGATGGCCATGGACGGGCGGATCATCAAAGGCCAATCGGCCGTCAACCAGGCCGCCATCACCGGCGAGTCCGTGCCGGTGGAAAAGGGGCCCGGCGACGAGGTTTACGCCGGCACCCTCAATACCCACGGCTCCCTGGAGGTGGTGGTGACCAGGCTGGTGCAGGACACCACCATCGCCCGGATTATCAACCTGGTGGAGGAGGCCCAGGCCAAACGCGCCCCCGCCCAGGCCTTTGTGGACCGCTTCGCTTCTATTTATACACCCCTGGTCATTGCCCTGGCCGTTGGTATCGTCCTGGCGCCGCCCCTGTTCCTGGGCCACCCCTGGGGGCCGTGGATCTACCGGGGTCTGGCCCTGCTGGTGGTGGCCTGTCCCTGCGCCCTGGTGGTTTCCACCCCGGTGACCATCGTCAGTGCCATCAGCAATGCCGCCCGCCACGGTGTCCTGATTAAAGGCGGGGTATACCTGGAGCAGGCCGCGGGGCTTCAAGCCGTCGCCTTTGATAAGACCGGGACGCTGACCAGGGGGGAGCCGGCGGTTACGGAGATCATCCCCCTGGACGGCCGGTGCGGGCAGGAATTGCTTCGCATCGCCGCCGGGCTGGAAGCCCGTTCGGAGCACCCCCTGGCGGCGGCCGTGGTCCGGGAGGCGCAGGCCCGTTGGGTTCCGGCGGCAGCGGTGGAAGGTTTCCAGGCCCTTCCCGGCCGGGGGGCGAAGGGTGTTCTGGACGGCCGGGAAGTCTATATCGGGAACCTCCGCCTCTTTGCAGAGCTGGGCATGGCCACGGACCCCGTTGCCTTTACGGTCCACCGCCTGCAGGAGGAAGGAAAGACGGCCGTGGTGGTGGGCACGGCGCAACACCTCCTGGGAGTGATCGGGGTGGCCGATGAGGTCCGGGAGGACAGCGCCGGGGCCATTGCCGCATTGAGGCGGGCCGGTATCGGCCACGTCATCATGCTTACCGGGGACAACCGGGCCACCACCCGGGCCGTGGCGGCCCGGGTGGGGGTGGATGAATTCCGGGCCGAACTGCTGCCCCGGGACAAGGTGGGCGCCGTACAGGATCTTTTGCAGCGGTACGGGCAGATGGCCATGGTGGGTGACGGCATCAACGACGCCCCGGCCCTGGCCACGGCCACGGTGGGCATTGCCATGGGCGGGGCCGGCACGGACACGGCCCTGGAAACGGCGGACATCGTCCTGATGGGCGACGACCTGAGCAAGCTGCCCTTCACCATCGCCCTGAGCCGGGCGGCGCTGCGGGTAATCCGGCAGAACATCGCCTTTGCCCTGGCCGTCAAGCTCCTGGCCGTGCTGGCCGTCTTTCCTGGATGGCTCACCCTGTGGCTGGCCATCATGGCCGATATGGGGGCTTCGCTGCTGGTGACATTGAACGGCATGCGCCTTCTGCGTTTACCTGTTCGGGAATAGATCCGGACGAAAAAGCTGCCGGTCGGCCGTTGAGAAATGTTGAGTGCCGAAAAAAAGAAAGCCGTCGAGCGGCTGAAAAAAGTTTTGTTACGATTGCAGTAATTTGCAGTAAAACTTGCTTTTGGGAAAGCCTTCCAACCCAGGAAGGCTTGATTTTACTGGTAGCCCCAACGGGATTCGAACCCGTGTCTCCACCTTGAGAGGGTGGTGTCCTGGGCCTCTAGACGATAGGGCCAAAAAGCATTGGCTGCGGGACCAGGATTCGAACCTGGGCAACATGATCCAGAGTCATGTGTGCTACCGCTACACCATCCCGCAGCAACATCTTTAATTATAACATGCCGTATGGTCTGTGGCAAGACCTTTTTTGTCGGTTATGTTTTCCAGGCTAAACGTTTTGGTGTACTTTTATCCATTTTATGGCTCGATCCAGGCGTTCCAGGCACTTTTCCCGGCCTAAAAGAACAATAATGTCAAACAGGCCCGGGCCTACGGTCCGTCCGGAAAGGGCCAGCCGGGTGGGGTGGATCAGCTTGCCCCCGGGGATGTTCAGTTCCGCCATTACCTGCCGGTAGGCGGCTTCCGTGTGCTCCAGATCAAAGGGCTCCACCCGGCTTAGGGCCTCCCGTCCCCGCTTCAGCCAGCCGGTTACTTCCGGCTGGCTGAAATATTTGCGTACCCCTTTTTCCTCGTAAATAAAATCATCCCGGAAGAAGTAAGAGACGGCGCCGGCCAGCTCCGCCAGTGTATGCACCCGGCTGCGCACGGCGTCCACCACCCGGGTGATGTATTCCATTTCTTCCGGGGATGGATCCGGTGGAATTAGCGCAGCGGCCTGCAGAAAAGGCAGGGCCTCCCGCACCACCGTTTCCAGGGGCAGGCTGTTGATGTACCGGGCATTCAGCCAGGTAAGCTTGTTTAGATCGTAAACGGCCGCCGCTTTATTAATGGCCTCCAGGGAAAAGCGGTCCACCATTTCATCCAGGGTCATTATTTCCCGGTCTTCGCCGGGGGACCAGCCCAGCAGGGCCAGGTAGTTGATTATGGCCGGAGCCAGATAGCCCTGTTCGCGGAACTCTTCCACCGCCGTGGCCCCGTGGCGCTTGGATAGTTTGGAACGGTCGGGGGCCAGGATCATGGGCAGGTGGGCAAATTGGGGCAGGGGATATCCCAGGGCCCGGTAAATAATTATCTGTTTGGGCGTGTTGGAAAGATGTTCTTCCGCGCGCAGTACATGGGTTATGCCCATGGCGTGGTCGTCCACCACGCAGGCGAAATTATAGGTGGGGATGCCGTTGGACTTCATAATGATCAGGTCGTCTATGGTATGGTTTTCAAAGGCCACTTCTCCACGGATTAGATCCCGGACTACAGTTACTCCCTCCGCGGGTGCCTTGATGCGCAGGACCGGTTGTATGCCGGCCGCTTCTTTGGCCCTGCGGGCTGCTTCGTCCAGGTGGCGGCAGCGCCCGTCGTACCGGGGCGCCCGGCCGCTTTTACGGGCTTCTTCCCGCATTTGGGCCAATTCCTCCTGGGTGCAATAGCAGGGGTAGGCCAGGCCGGCGTCCAGCAGGCGCCGGGCTTCTCGCCGGTACAATTCCAGCCGTTCGGACTGCCGGTAGGGTCCTTTGGGCCCGCCCATCTCCGGTCCTTCGTCCCAGTCCAGTCCCAGCCAGCGCATTGTACGGATGATCCCTTCTGTTGCTTCCGCCACATAACGCTGGGTATCGGTATCCTCAATGCGCAGGATGAATTCCCCTTTTTCTTTGCGGGCGAAAAGCCAGTTAAACAGGGCTGTGCGGGCACCGCCGATATGCAGGCTGCCGGTGGGGCTGGGGGCGAATCTAACGCGTACAGTCATTTAAACCGCTCTCCTTGTGCACTTTGACATTCATGCCCTATTATATTGCGCCAATTACCTCCGGTCAACCGCAGGAGGGTGAAGGCAGGTGGCGTAAGTACGCAGGCGCCGGCAAAGAATCCATGGTGAATAAAACTCCGGAATTTTCCGGGCAAAAAAAACGGGCGGGAGAATAATCTCCAGCCACAAATCTTTCCCCGGGGAGGCGCAAAACCGGGGAGAAGAAAGGAGAGGGACCGGCCTTTTCCTCAGGCCGCATTTATGAGAGATGGGAAAAGATTGAGATCGGTATGGGGTAAAAACAGCGCTGAAACAAACTCATCCATAAAGGTATTGCCCACGCTGAGCTCCAGGTAGGTGACCTTGCGGGCCAGTTCCTCCACCCCGTCCCGCACCCGGCGGGACAGCAGCGCCAGCCGGGCGCCTTTCAAGGAGCTGTTCCCGATATAGCTGTACCTTTCCACCGGCAGGTCCGGGAAAAGGCCGATGGCAATGGCGTCCCGTATGTTAATATAACGGCCGAACCCCCCGGCCACGATTACCCGTTCAATGGCTTCCACGGGCAGATCTACCATGCGCAGCATGGTGCGGATGCCGGCAAAGACGGCTCCCTTGGCCCGGATCAGGTTTTTTACGTCGGCTTCGGAAATGGTGATGTCCTGCTCGTTGCCCGACTCGTGTGCCCAGGCCAGGACATATTCCGGCCCTTCATCTCCTTCCCGCAGCCGGGGAAGTTCCGGCCGGGAAAGAAACTGCCCGGTGCGGTCGATAATGCCCGCATCCCGCAGGACGGCCATCAGATCGATCAATCCGGAACCGCAGATGCCCAGGGGTTTGGCCCCGTCCACGGTCTGGTAATGCACTTCCCCCGTCCGGGGATCAATTTGCACATGCTCGATGGCTCCGGCCATGGCCCGCATGCCGTGGCGGATACCGCCCCCTTCAAAGGCCGGCCCGGCGGAGCAGGCACAGGCTAAAAGCCAGTCCTTATTGCCCAGCACCATTTCCCCGTTGGTACCCACGTCAATGAACAGGGTCAGCTCTTCAGCCTGGTCGATTTCAATCAGCCGGGCGCCCGCCATAATATCCCCGCCTACGTAGCTGGCGATGGATGGCAGGCAGTGTACCAGCGCCCCGGGTGAAACCATCAGCCCCAGTTCCGCAGCCCGCACCGGGGGGAGGGAGTTGACCGCCGGGGTATAGGGCTCCATGCGGATATAGGCCGGGTCGATGCCCAGGAAGAGGTGGGTCATGGTGGTGTTGCCGGCGCAGACCACCGCATGGATGTCTTTACTTTCCACGCCGGTTTCGGCCGTCAGGGCGGTGATGAGTTCATTGATGGTGTCCACCGCGGCCCTTTGCATTTCCCGGCGGCCCCCCGGGGTTTCCACGGCGTAAATAATCCGGGAAATGACGTCATCACCGTAGACGGCCTGCTTATTATAACGGCCCTTGACACCTACCGTCCGACCGCCGGCCAGGTCCACCAGTTCCACCACCACCGTGGTGGTGCCGATATCCACGGCCAGGCCGTAGTATTTTTCCGCCCGGCGGCCCGGCTCCACCCGGACGATTTCCGTGTAGCCCTTGCCATCGGCCAGGGAGGCGGTGACCCGCCACTGGCCTTCCCTTAAAACTGCCGGCAGGTTGCTCAGGGTTTCCAGGTTGAAAAGGGCATCGTCCATGCCGGTGGTCTTTTCCAGGGTGTCCAGCAGGCGGCCGGCGTCATCCCGGCTGTCTTCCAGGTCCGGGGGCGGCAGCTCCAGGGCCACTTTCTTGAACAGCGGGTCAAACCCGGCCGGCAACAATTCTTCCCCTGCCCGTTCTTCGGCCAGCAGCACCCGGTGTTCGGCCAGCCGGGACTCGGCGGGTACTTCCACCACCACCGGTCCTGCGGGGATGCTCTGGCAGGCCAGCACATAGCCGGCCGCCAGCTGTTCGGGGGTCAGTTTGCCTTTCTGCAGCTGGGTTACTTCCCCTTCCTTCAGGATCATCCGGCAGCGGCCGCAGGTGCCCCGCCCGCCGCAGGAGGCTTTTAAGGGGATGCCCGCCCGGGCGGCGGCCTGCAAAAGGTTTTCGCCCTCCTGAACGGTTGTTTCCAGATTGTCTGGTAAAAAGCGCACAGTATATGAAGACACCTTTATTCACCTCGGCGACATAAAAAATAATTGTTTGACCACCCGGTAGAGTTTAAAATAGAATATGTAAAAAATAACCGCTCGTATTAAATATAAACCGGTTTCATTAACAGGGCTGTGATCTTCCTTACAGTTTACAAAAAATTTTTTCAATAAAAATAACCACCGGTCCACAGCCGGTAGTGCGTTAAAATGAAAAAGGGATCATTACCCCTGTTTTGACGAAAAGAGTTATACTATGTTTGGGGGGGTTGCTGCTTGAATAACAATTTTGACCGGGTGGATTTACTGGAGGAGCTCAGCCGTTATTTACAAAATCTGCCCCGCCAGCTGCCCCGCTTGAGGGCTGGAAAGGGGATGGTAATCCTGACTCCCGAGGACACAGAGCCTGTACTTTACCTGATTCAATCGGGTCAGGTGCAGCTTTACAAATTAACACCCGACGGCAAACAGTGCACTTTAACCATTCTGCACGAGGGGGATATTTTTGGGGAAACCCACCTGTTTTGCACCGGCTGCCGCCAGATTTACGCCTCCGCCCTTTCCGATGCGTTGCTCTACGAAATCAATACCGACCTTTTTTACCGCCTGCTGGAAGAAAATCCCGGGTTGGCCATTAAAATGCTGGCCTGGACCACCCGGCGCTTGAAGGAAACGGAGGATTTGCTGGAGCGCATTGCCTATGGCGATGTGCGTACCCGTATCCTGTATCTTTTGCTGCGGTTATGTGAGGATTTCGGGGTGCATGGTGAGGAGGGATGTTTACTGGACATCCGGCTCACCCACCAGGATCTGGCCCATATGGTGGCCGCCAGCCGGGAGACGGTCAGCGCCATGCTCAGCCGCCTGGCCCGGGACGGGCTGTTGAAAAGCGATCGCCGCCCCTGGCTGGTGGATTGCCGGGGTATTCACAAGCAGCTGGCGGAATGTTTACCGGCAGATATGGGAAAATATTCGGATGCGGAAGGAAAAAAGACTTGCCATGTCTAATCGTAGATCATCTGGAAATGAAGGCATTTTTTAGCCGGGGGGAGTCAATTTGCGTACACCAGTAGCGGGACTATTTAATCTGGCTGCCAGGGGCGGCCTTTTCCGGGCGCTATTGATGGCCATGATCATTATGGGCCTGGTTATGGGGGCTATTTTCCCCTTTTTTGTGGTGGCGGTTCTGGGGTTACCCCTGGAAATGGTTTTCCGGCCGGCGTTTCTGGTGGCCTGTCTGGTGGCCGGCGTGCTGGTAGGTTTGGCCAATTACCTGCTTACCCGGTTGGTCCTGGCTATACCCTTGAGGGACCTGGCCGGGATGGCCCAGCGGGTGGCCGACGGTAATTTAAAGGATGACGGCGCTGTCTTACCCGGTCGGGGAGCGTGAGGGGGTTGAGATGATGAAACAGGATGAGATTGGCCAGCTGATAAACGCCTTCGGTCAGATGCGGCAGAACCTGGCCCGTTTAATCGGTGAACTGGCGGAGGAGGCCCGGGAGGCGTCGGATCTGGCCGGGCAGCTTTCCAGTGCCACCGATCAAATATCGCAAGGGGCTACGGAAACGGCCAGTGCGGCAGTGGAAATATCAGCCAGCGTGGAGGAGGTGGCCTCCCGGGCGGAAGCGGTGACCAAAACGGCAGCCCGGGCGGCTTCCCTGGCTGAAGAGGGCGGGCGGAAAATGGATGAGGTGAGCCGGCAGATCCGCACCATGCATGATACCACCCGCCAGGCGGTGGAAAGGGTGGAACGGTTTGCCCATATTTCGGAGCAGATAGGGGAGATACTGGGGATTATCAGCAATATCGCCGGCCAAACCAATCTTTTGGCCTTGAACGCGGCCATTGAAGCGGCCCGGGCCGGGGAGCACGGCCGGGGTTTTGCCGTGGTGGCCGAGGAGGTGCGCCGGCTGGCGGAGCAGTCGGCCTCATCGGCGGAGGAAATCAGAAATCTGGTTACCACTATCAGGGAAGAAATCAGCGAGGTAACCACTCTGATGGAAGGGTCGGCCCGGGAGGCGGACCGGGGGCTGACGGTGGTGGAGGAAGCGGGTACCGCCTTTAAGGAAATCCTGGGGTCGGTGCGGGAAGTGGATTCCCAGGTAAGCGATGTGGCGTCTGCTTCCCGGCAGGTATCCGAGGCAGTGCAGAACATTGCTGCCTCCACCCAGGAGCAAAGCGCCCTGCTGGAGGAGACCGCCAGCACCATTGCCACCCTTTCCGGCATGGCTGAAAAACTAAAGGGCATGGCCGCCCGCTTTGCGGTCTAATCCGCTAATCTCAATGATATCCCCATCTTGCAAATCGTCGGTAAAGGCCGCCTCCCTGCCGTTCAGGACAAGGCGGATGGGAGAAGTCAGCCGGGTGGGGTCAAGGTCTATATAATTGAAAATGTCTATAAAGATATAGCTGGAGCGGCCGGTCAGGGTTACCGGTGAACCGTTCACTGTTACCGTTATGCCGGCGTCACCTGGGGCCGCCGTCTGTGCCTCCCGATTTTCTTCGACCGGCGGCGTATCGGGGTTTGGATTGAACCCGCCGGCAAGATCTCCGGATACGTGCCGTGGGCTGCTTTTCTTCGGCCGGTATTCCAGCCGGTCCCCCGCATGGAGCCGGTAATGGGAGGGAACCGGCTGATGGTTTACCAGCAGTTCCCAATTATTCATTGACTGCAGGTCGAGTTTTTCCCCATCCGCCCGGGGGCGGTTTTCCTGATCTGCACCCTGCAGGTATTCAATCAGCCACTGGTACAGTGGTTTTGCCGCGCATATTTCCACTGCACAGCCAGGGGTGACCTCCTGATCCGGACGGGCCGGTTCCCCGTTGATTAAGCAACTGGCCGGCGTCTGTATGGTTCTTTCGTTGACCTGTACGGTGATCAACCCCTGGGGCGGTAATAGGTCGGCGGCGGTGACCCGGGCGTCTGCGCCGTTTTCGGCTGGATGTACCACTATGCGGTCCCCGTGATGCACCCTGGTTTGCAGGTGGGCTTCCCGGTTGTTCACCAGGATACGTGCCGGCCTGGACAGCTCTCCGTAAATCACCTGGCGTTGACCATTTAAGGTAAAAGCCAGGTTTTTGCCATTTTGACCAATGAGCAGGCGGGGGTTGAATCCGGTTAACGCCAGCACGTTGCCTACGGTGAATTCCCGGGCGTTGAACAGCCGGTGCTCCACCCCGTTGACCATAATGTGGATAAAATCGTGGCCCATTTTACGCAGGGCCACCAGAGCTATACCGGCCACCGTAACGCCCTCGGGCCCCGGTATACAGTCCTCCTCCACCGTTAAAACCTGCCCCAGGCTCTTGCGGTCCCGCAGGACCACCCGGTTTTGGTCCAGTTCCAGGTGGCGGGCCAGTTTTTCCGTCAATCCGGGCACCTGTCCTCCGCCGCCCACGCAAAAGACGGAGCGGGGCGGCTTTCCACCGTTATGACTGCGGATCTGGGCGGCTATTTCCCCGGTGAGCTTTTCCATCGCCGGGTCGATCCGTTCCAGCAGTTCAGCGCAGGAGATGGTATTTTCCATACCCACGATATCGGTATAATGGATATCCCGGCCCAGGAGTATTTCCCTTTTCATGCGTTCGGCGGTATCAAAGTCCACCAGGCAGGCCTGGACGATTTCCTCGGTTATTTCATCCCCGGCCACGGGAACCATGCCATAGGCGGTGATGGCGCCGTCCCTGGTGATGGCTATGTCGGAGGTGCCGGCGCCAATATCCACCAGGGCCAGGTTTAACAAACGGTAGTTTTCCGGGATGGCCACTTCTATGGCGGCAATGGGCTCCAGGGTGAGGCTCAAGGGTTCCAGGCCCACCCGCTGCAGCACGGTATAAAGGCTGTTGACCACCGAACCGGGCAGGAAGGTGGCCAGGACATGGGCCCCCATGGTTGTTCCCCGGTGGCCCAGCAGGCTGGAAATGGGATAACCGTCCAGGTAATAAGTAACCACGCTGTAACCCACGCAGGTAAATTCCCCGGCATCGTCGGGCAGTTCGGCGGCCAGCTCCCGGTGGGCCTGCTGGATGGCCGCCAGTTCCAGGGCGTTGATTTGCGGCCAGTCAATTTCTTCCCCGGTTATTTCCTGATCCTGGCGGCAGGTTCTGGTAATCAGGGAGCGGCCGGCGGCGGCGATGGCCACATGGGTTAAGGGGAAGCCCAGTTCCTCCTCCAGCCCTTCCTTTACTTCCCGCACTGCTTCCGTTACGCCGGGAATGTCGTGGATCTGCCCGTCCAGCATGGTCCGCCGGCGGTGCTCCACCAGCCGCTGGGCGGCCACATGCAGCCGGCCGTCCCGAGGTACCGCCACCAGCCCGATTACGGTGCGGGTTCCTATATCCAGGGCGAATATGGTGTTTTCAGGAGAATACTTTTTGGCGCTCATTCCTGATACCTTCCATCCGGGGGAAACGTTTAACAGCAATATTATACCATTTCACCGGTCGTTTGTAGAGGATCAAAGTTCGAGCCGCCGGGAGTTTTGGCCCGTGTTTTCCGCCCCGGCAGGAGATTTCCGTCCCATCACGAAGCTTATGGAATAAAGATGTTAATAAACGGGTACGCCATATTTTTAATTTCTGGAGGAAAATGTATGCCCGGCATTGATCTGGCCCAGTTGCTGATCAACCTTTCCCTGGCCCTGGACTTTTCCCGCCGGGGTTTGATGCGCCACCACCAGCGGGTGGCCCTGATTGCCCTGCGCATTGGTGAGGCGGCGGGGTTAAATCGGGAAGAACGCTTCGATCTGTTTAAAGCAGCCATCATTCACGACGCCGGGGCGGTCACCTGGCCGGAGAAAGATGCCCTGGAGGTCTTCGATGTGCGTGCTCCCTGGGAACACTGTCGGAGGGGTTTTGACTTTGTTTCCGGGGTGGATTTACTGTACCCGGCGGCGGAGGTAATCTTCTGCCATCACGATCGCTGGCAGGGAGGCAATCCCTCCGGGAAGGCCGGGGCGGATATTCCCCTGGCCGCCAGGATTATTCACCTGGCCGACCGGGTGGATGTTTTGCTTACCGACCGGGAACATATTCTGGATCAAAGCAGTGGTATTATTCAGCGGATCCAGGGACTGGCCGGCAGGGTTTTTGATCCGGATTTGACGGGGCTGTTTACCCACCTGGCCCGGGCGGAGAGTTTCTGGCTGGATATTACTGCTCCCTGCCTATTGGAAAATCTGGCATCCCTGGTGGGCAGGCAGAACATGATCCTGGACCTTTCCCGCCTCATGCCTTTGGCTGCCCTTTTCGCCCGGGTGATCGATGCCAAAAGCCCCTATACTTACCGCCATTCCCGGGGAGTGGCTGCGGTGTCCCGTTTTCTCGCCGGCAGACTGGGGATGGAGGAAGGGGAGTGCCAGTTGATGGAGATGGCCGGATTGCTTCATGACCTGGGCAAGCTGACCGTACCGGAAGTTATCCTGGAAAAACCGGATAAATTGACCGCCAAAGAATTTAACCAGATCAAGCAACATACATACTATACCTACTGGCTGTTAAAACCGCTGGATCGCCAGTTGCCCCTGGCCCGGTGGGCCGCCTACCATCATGAAAAATTGAACGGTACGGGTTATCCATTCCACCTGGACGGAGAATCCATATGTTTTGGTTCACGGATTATGGCGGTAAGTGATGTTTTTACCGCCTTGCGGGAGGACCGGCCATACCGGTCCGGTCTTTCCTGGTCCAGGATCGAACCCATTATGCAGGGACAGGTGCGGGAAGGCGCCCTGGATGGCCGGGTGGTGGAGGCGCTGCTGGACAGCCGGGTGGAGCTGGATGAGCTCTGGAACCGGCTGAGCGTAAGTGACGGAAAATCCGCAGGCCGTCTTTAGGCGGATTCCCACGCAACCCGACCACTGACGTCGACGACAGACGGTATATTCGATGGAGGGAGGGGAGGGTATTGATCCATTCCAGCGGTTTTTTTCTGGAAGGGGTATGGCGCTCTGTTCCGGGGGAGGGGAAGGAAGTACATATACTGGAAGAAGTAACGGGCCATTTTCCGGGCGGTGTCATTACGGCCCTGGTGGGACCTTCCGGTGCGGGCAAAAGTTCCCTTTTGCGTCTGTTAAACCGCCTGGATGAGCCGACCCGGGGCCGGGTTTTCTGGCAGGGCAGGCCCCTGACCGGTTATCCCGTTCGGGAGTTACGCCGGCAGGTGGGGATGCTCTTCCAGTCGCCGGTGCTCTTTCCCGGTACAGTGCAGGAGAACCTGTTTTACGGGCCCCGGGTCAACCATTTAAACCATTTTCCCTCTCCAGAGGAACTGCTGGCCAAGGTGGGGCTGGGTGTTGAATTTGCACGGCGGGATGTGGGCAGCCTTTCCGGCGGTCAGGCCCAGCGGGTGGCCCTGGCCCGGGCCCTGGCCAACCGCCCGGCGGCCCTCTTGCTGGACGAGCCCACTTCGGCACTGGATCCCGATGCCCGGGATGAGATAGAAGCGCTGATTAAACAGCTGCAGGAGCGGGAAGCCCTGACGGTGGTGTGGATTACCCACGACGCCTCCCAGGCGTTGCGGGTGGCCGGGGTACTGGCCGTCATGCGACAGGGTCGCCTGGTGGCCTGCGGTTCCAGGGATGATATTATTAATCAAAAAGAGGGGGAAATGGACCCCTGGGTAATCCATTTCCTGCAGGAGGGCAAGCATGACCACAACGGTTGCTGCCGGCCTGAATAGAAGTCGGTCGTCGGATGTCAGAAGTCAGAGGTTCGAAACGCTTGCATTCATCTGCGGTCACATCTGCCGGACAGCACCACAGCTTGCTTTGGGCCGCCCAGCACTCACTGGCATACCAGGTTTTTGTGAAGAGGTATCAATTAAACCTGGAACACCGGGAGTAAAGCAGTATTCTGGTGAATGCCGGGTCGTGCGCGTCTTTTAATGCCGTGCCTTTATCTTAACCATTTCAGTGAACACTTACGCAGGTTATTTCAATAAAACTTAATCGTAACGGCCGGCGGCCGTTTATCAGAGGTGAACGTTCTTGAGCAATACCGCCCTTGTCTCCACCCTGGCCATGGTGCTGGTGGCCGTTCTTTTATCCCTGTGGCAGCAACTGCGCCTGGAACGGGACCTGCTGGTGGGTACGGTGCGTACTTTCGTCCAGTTGCTGGCCATTGGCTACGTGCTAGCCTTTGTCTTTCAGCAGGACCGGTGGTATTTTACCGCCGGGGTATTGCTGCTGATGACCCTGGTGGCCACCCATAACGCCGCCGGCCGGGGCAAAGGGGTGCCCGGAATCTTCTGGCGGGTGATGCTGGCCATTGGGTTGGGGGAGACGGTTACCCTGGGAATCATGCTTTTGCTGCATATCATCGAAGGGACGCCCCGGTTTGTCATCCCCGTGGCCGGTATGATTGTGGGCAATGCCATGGTGGCCGCCGGCCTGGTGCTCAACCGCTTTCAGGCCGATATACGCCAGCGCCGGCCGGAGGTGGAAGCGGCCCTGGCCCTGGGCGCTTCGCCCCGGCAGGCGGTGGAAGGGGTCCTGCAGACGGCCGTAAAGGGCGGCATGATTCCCACCATTGATTCCATGAAGACCGTGGGCCTGGTTGCCCTGCCGGGGATGATGACCGGCTCCATCCTGGCCGGAGCCGATCCCCTGCTGGCAGTGAAGTATCAGATCATGGTCATGTTGATGCTCAGCAGCGCCACTGCCCTGTCCAGCATCACCCTGGGGTTTATCCTTTACCCGGCCTATTTCAACCAGGCCGAGCAGCTGGTCATACCCGTCGCCGTAAAATAATGACAAGGGCCGTACCCTTGATGGTATGTTCTGGAATAAAAACAATTTTTTCACAACGCCCCGGCGGCTGGGGGAGGACGCAACCGCCATCTGGCAAAGATCAAGGGTCCACAAAGCCGGTGGAACATTCCGGCAGCCCCGATGCCCTTAAATTATGGTCGGGGCTACTCCCGGGTTACCGGTTGCCGGCCGTTACCCCGTCTTCTTTCCTTTTACCCGTCCTTTGAGCCAGGTTCAACAAAAGGGCCAGGACCAGTCCTATGCCCAGGGTGCTTACCAGCACCGGGGTTGTATTAAACAGCTGCCAGGCCAGCAGATAAATGCTGGAGATGGCGATGGACAGGAGCATCAGGGGAAAGGCCACTTTGAAAAAGCCCAGGAAACTGATGGGTACACCCTTTTTCTCGGCCATGCCTACCACCACCACGTTGGCCGAAGCGCCGATGATGGTGCCGTTACCCCCCAGGCAGGCCCCCAGGGAAAGGGACCACCAGAGGAAGTTCAGGTTTTCCATACCCCCCAGACGGCCCATCTCCTGAATCAGGGGAATCATGGTGGCCACAAAAGGGATGTTATCCACAAAGGCCGAGGCCACCGCCGAAAGCCATAAAATAAGCATCCCGGCTGCTACCAGCCGTCCTTCGGTGATATCCAGGGCGTAATGGGCAACGGTTTCGATGACCCCCACTTCTTCCAGCCCGCCCACCAGGGCGAACAGTCCGATAAAGAAAAAGATTACCGGCCATTCCACCGCGTGCAATGCATGTTCCGGGTCGGAGCGGGTGAACAGGAGCAGCAGAGCGGCACCGGAGAGGGCGATAACCGAGCTTTCCAGATGGAGAAACTGGTGGAGGGCAAATCCGGCAATGGTCAAACCCAGTACCACGAGGCAGGGTTTTAACAAGGCGGCGTCTTTGATCTCATCCAGTTCATTGAGTTCCGTGATGCTTTTCTGCCGCCCCGGTTGGGCCACCAGTTCCCGGCGGTAAATAACGCGCAGGATGAACACTGTAACAATGTAGATCACCACAACTACCGGGGTAAGATTAATTACAAAATCCATAAACCCCAGCTTTACGGCGCTGCCAATCATGATATTGGGCGGATCGCCGATGAGGGTGGCCGTACCGCCGATGTTGGAAGCAATAATTTCGGCAATCAGAAAAGGCAGGGGGCTTGTTTTTAGTTTTCGGGCGATGGCAAAGGTTACCGGCACAATGAGCAGCACCGTGGTTACATTGTCCAGGAAAGCAGAAAGCACGGCAGTGACCAGGGAAAGGGAAGCCAGAATGGCCAGCGGTTCGCCCCGGGCCGCTTTGGCCGCCCGGATGGCCAGGTATTCAAAAATTCCCGTTTCCCGGGTAACGCCCACAATGATCATCATGCCCGTCAACAGGCCGATGGTATTCCAGTCAATATAGTGAACGGCCAGTTCCGGGGTGATAATACCGGCTATTATCACCACGGCCGCGCCGCAAAAGGCGGCCACCGTACGGTGAATTTTTTCGGAAATAATGATGGCGTAGGTGAGCAAAAAAACCGCTGTGGCCAGAATAACCTGGAATTGACCCGACAAATCTTTCATCTCCTTTCATGTCCGTCGTGGATATTTTTTCGAAAAACCGTTCCTGTTACCGGAAAATTAAATTCCGGTTGGCATTGAAACTCTCCGCCGTTTAACCTTTTGGTGGGAAACTTTTCTCTTAACCACCCCCTGTTTAAGGGCAAAATAAGAAGGGGCAGTCCCAATGACTACCCCCCCCGGCAGCCGGTACCGTTTCAGCCTGGCGATCATAGCCCTTCCGGACCGTAGACCCATGGCTTTAGCGTCCCGGGCTTTCGCCCGGTTTGCCCAACCCGACAGGAATCATATGGTCTTGTTTTTATATTATAACGGCTACCTGGCCGCGAAAGCAACCGGAAATTGGCACTTCGATTTTAACGCATGATATCAATGAAAAAACGGTATGTCAGGCAGGTTTTTCCCTTCCGGTTGTAGAAGATATCTGTCAAAGATAGATAATATTGTTTAACTTAGAAGGAGGTATGGCAGGCATGAAGATCCTGCTGGCTGTGGATGGTTCGGAAAATTCCCTGCGGGCCGCCAGGCAGGCTTTGCGCTTGAGCAAGCTGAACCCGGATATAACAGTTACCGCTTTGTATGTGGGCCCCTCCTGTTATGACCTTTTCCCCGAGCCCGGCATATGTGCCTGGATCCAGCAGAAGGAACTGGATCAGGAAATAGAAGCCCGGGCGGAAAAAGTCTTTGCCGCCGTGCAGGAGATTTTTGCCGGGGAAGGTCAACCTTTAACCACAGCTGTGGAACGGGGGGATACGGCGGAGGCCATCTGCCGGGTGGCCGGGGAAGGTGGCTTTGACCTGGTGGTGGTGGGCAGCCGTGGTTACGGGGATCTTAAGGGCATCTTTCTGGGCAGCGTCAGCCACAAGTTACTGCACCTTTGTTCCTGCCCGGTGTTGATTGTTAAGTAATTAACCGGGGGTGGTTTGCCTGTGATTGAAGGTGCGGGTGAAAAAAAGTTGATGTATCAGGTGCTTTAACTTTACGGTGTCTGGGGCGGGTGTCTGTCCCAAAGGCTTCCGGTGGGTAAAATATTAATATGTCCGGTTTATCTATAAAATATCTTTTGCGAAATATCTCTTTTCGATGAACTTTTCTCCGTGGGATGTTAGATTAGGGGCATAATATAATTACCCTTACGCAGGAGGATGGATCCATGTCCCAAATTTTATCCCTGGTCAGAAGCCGTTATTCCGTCAGGCATTACAAACCCGATGAATTTCCCCGGGCGTTTCTGGATCAGATCCTGGAGGCCGCCCGCTGGGCACCTTCCGCCGGCAACCTGCAGCCCTGGTTCTTTTACGTGGTGACCCGGCAGGAAGATAAGGAGGCCCTGGCGCAGGCCGCCCTGAACCAGCGCTTTATCGTTCAGGCGCCGGTGGTGATTGTGGTTTGCGCCGAGCCGGAGCGATCGGCCCGGGTATATGGTGAACGGGGCCGCCGTCTCTACTGTTATCAGGATACGGCCGCCGCCGTGCAGAACATGCTGCTGACCGCCACCGCCCTGGGTCTGGGGGCCTGCTGGGTCGGCGCCTTTGACGAGGAGCGGGTTGGCCGTTACCTGGGAGTGCCCGCTGGCCGGATACCGGTGGCCATTGTTCCGGTGGGCTATCCCGCCGATGATCCCTCCCGCCGCCCAAAGAGAAGAGAGATAGAAGAGATAGTGAGTTTTGTTTAATCCGGCGGCCGGTCTTAAGGCCGTGTCTTATTTTTAGGACCACTGGCATGTGCCGGTTGGGAAAACCATTGACAGCATGAGAAAGGAAAGAATATAATTATTGATAAATATATTAATTATACAACAGCTCCGATTTAAATAACCGGGTGCTTAAAACAAGTCCAATCTTGATCTTGTTTTAATAAAAACTTTGTCAAATCCAATGATTAACGACCAACGACCTTTTCCCGGGAGGTGCTAAAAATGGGTGGGGTCAATTTGGAAACAGTGACCCTGGATGATATAGAGAAAATGCTTATTCGTCAGGCCGGTTCCACCGTTCATTATCCGAAAGGTCACGTTATTTTCGCTGCCGGCGATCTGGCGGACCGGGTGTATCTCATTGAAAGCGGTTGGGTAAAGATTTACCGTTTGTCAGCCGACGGGCGGCGGGTGACGGTGGGCAGTATCCGCAGTCCGGGGGAGTTAATGGGCCTGGCCGAGACCTTATGGGGCGGCGAGCGTACCTGTTTCGCAGGGGCCATTAATAACGTAACTATGGTGGTGTTGCGCAAAAACAAGTTCGAAGACCTGATGGGCGCCCATCCCTTTTTGGCCATCAAGGTTGCCAAGCTTCTGGGCGCCCGTATGCGGGAAGCCGAGGCCATTATTCATGAAATGGTCTGCTGGCAGGCCCCGGGCCGTCTGGCCCTGACCCTGTTGAAAATGGGCGAGCGCTGTGGCACGGAAACCAAAGGCGGCATTAAAATAGATCTGCAGCTAACCCATGAGGAACTGGCCAATATGGTGGGTACCTCCCGGCAAACAGTGACATCCCTTTTAAATACTTTCAAGCAGGAGAAAAGCATCGCTTACGAAGGAAGGGCCATCAATATTGTCGATCCGGATAAACTGGCCCGCTGGATAATGTAAGCCGGCCGGCTGAGGGCCGGCTTAATTTTTTGGGATTTGATGAAACTTTTGGATGCGCCGGGTATTTAAAGCGAATTCTGGGACTGGACAGGGTTCTTGACTCCCTTGAGGGACGCCTTTGTTATTCCGGTGACAGCGCTTTGCAAGGGTTTACCCCGGGTGGTGGTTGAACCGGCCGGCTTACAGGAACATGGAAATGGAAAGTGGTAAAACAGGGGTTAATGTATTGAAACGAATTAAAGAGGTTAAGGACCCCCGGGGGTCCTTAATCCGGGAAAGATCTTTGCCCCGGGTTGAAGCCGCACCGTTATTCTTTTCCTGGCACCTCAAGCAAGGTGAATACTTGTTTCCAGGGAATATATGTTCATAATATGTCAAATAGAAGACAAAATAAGCGTCATCAAGATGACATATATAATGTCAGCAAGATGACGCTTGTTTTGTCTTTTACACGACACGGGTCCCGCCCCGGATCTGTTATCGTTAGTATAAGTTAAAGTTATATTAAATGGTGGTTAGCAGGGGGGTGATGACTATCGATCGATAACGAGGCAACTGGCATTGTGGTAATTTGCAGTAGTTGCTTTTTTCGGGATTCGTGACAAAGTGAGGAATGGAATTATGAACAAATGGTTGGAAAGGATAAATCGCCTGCTTCATCCCCACCGGGCCAGGCAGGAGAAGCTGATGTCCCGCATGACCGAATACAGGGAACTGTCTTCCCTGGCCATGGAAATAGGGGATCGTACCACTTATGCCATGCTGCAAAGGGAAATGAACGAAATGTTTTGCGAATACCTGGCCTGGTGTTTTCTGGACGGAATCGGCTTTTTGATCCCCCACGCTTTGTTTATGTGGTTGCTTAGCCTTAAGTTCAGGGTAATCTCATTACCTGCAATTGGCAGTGAAGTAAATATAATTATCTGGTATCCCCTTCTGGCCATCATGTTTTATTTACTACGCTGGAGATGGAGAAAAAGACAGACACGTACTCCTGGTATGATTACGGGTTAATTAATCAGCACTAAGTTACTGTGCAGCATAAAGGACAATACGGAGGTGCATTATTAAATGGAATTTCACGTGGCGGGTGTTACTGTCAGCCCAATAATCATTATTCTGTGGATGCTCTTTGTAGGCTTTGTCTTTTCCACCATCGGCGCTGCCGGAGGCATCCTGGCCGGGGTGGGCCACATCACCGTCTTTGGCATGAAAAAGGCGAACATCATTAAACCCATGAACCAGATTCTCACCCTGGTCAGCCCCATTATCTCCACGCCCCTGTACCTGCGGGAGAAGCGCCTGGTGGTCCCGGCCGCGGTGGCCCTGGGCCTGGGCGGTATCGTCGGTGCGTTGATTGGTTCATGGCTGTCCCATACCTACCTGCCGGATATGAAATCCTACAAGCCTCTTTTCGGTCTGATCACCTTTGTTATTGCCGGCCGTCTCTGGTATGAGCTTACCCCCGGTTTCCGGGAAAGGCAGCAGGCCATTAAGAAGGCCACCAAGGCCTTTGAAAACAGAGTCAAAGAATTGAAGGCCGCCGGCAAGCTCAACGAACTGAAGGAAATTGGGGTCAAATTCACTGAAATGGGCATTAACAACACCTTTACCTTTGCCGGCGAAACCTTCCGTTACAATGCACTCTCTCCCTTTATCGTGGGTGCCCTGGTGGCCATTATTTCAGCGGCCCTGGGCGTGGGCGGGGGCTTCCTGCTGGTTCCTTACCTGAGCAGTATGCTGGGTTTTCCCATGTTTATCGTGGCCGGCACTTCCACCCTGTCCATCCTGGTTTCTTCGGCCACCAGTATCGGCAACTACCTCCGCATGGGCAGCAACCTGGACTTTGCCATGATCGGATTTGAGCTGGTTGGTATTCTGATTGGTTCTTACCTGGGTCCCACCCTTTCCAAGTACATCAAGGGTGTTTACCTGAAGGGCTTCCTGGCGGTGGTGCTTACCTACATCGGCATTGGTTACGTTTTCGGTCCCATGATCAAGGCTGCCATCGGCATAAGCATCATCTAGCGGATAGGTAATCGGGTGGGCCGGTCGGTTGACCGGCCCTTGCCGGACAAATGGTACAAAAAACCAGCCAGCGGATTTTGTAATACGGTCCCGAACAGCGGAACTGAATACTTTCAGGAAAGGAGAGCGCCAAAGTGAGCGAGGAAAAGATGACCTATGCCGAAGCGCAGGAAATCTTTGAGCGTTTGTTAAAGCTGGACTATCATCCGGTGGCCATCAAATTTTTCGATTCCCTGGAAGAAGCAGAGAAATACGAAGCAGAAAAAAAAGCGGCGGCCAAAATTACCTTCTGTCAGTTTACCGCCGCCTCTCGCATGGCTAATTATGTTTTAAAGGGTACCGATGAAAATATCATGTGTGACAACTGCCTGACCACCTTTGGCTTCCGGGAACCCTCCGATGAAGAGGCCAAAGGCCACGAGAAGTACGTGGTGGATCCCGAGTTTGCCAAAGAAGTGTTAAAAACCAAGCCCCGCATGCCCCTGGGCCAGATGAAAGCCTTTCTTACGGCACCATTGGCCAAAACGCCGGTGGAACCCGATGTGGTCATGTTCATCTGCAACCCGTTGCAGGCCTATCATATCCTGAACGATTATATCGGCGCCTTTAAAGTGCACCCCCTGCAGTTCAACCACACGGTGAACTCGGCCGTTTGCGGCGGGGTTGTCTGGACCTTTCTTACCCACAAACCCAATATGAATACCATGTGCTCGGGCAGCTATACTTCCGGGAAGACGGAAAAGGGCGAGGTCAATGTCTTTATCCCGGGGGATCAAATCCTGGGAGTGGCCCGGCAGCTCAAATACCGCACCGAAGTATGCCACGGCGCTTCCTTCCCCTACACCGGAACGGAGTGGCCGGGGCTGGATGTCTGCAAAAAATGTCCCATGGTTAAATTTAAAGATTTGGAGTAGGCAAAAAAGATAATTAATAGTAGAATTAAAAAGCGTTAAACAAAAATAGATAAAACCGAAAAGAGAAAATGAGAAGCAGCCTTAAGGGCTGTTTTTTGTTTATATATTTTTATGAACTATTGCAACCCATTAACTTATACTATTATCTCAGAATTGTCTCTAAAAGAATGTCTGTTAGAAGACAGACGTTCGGTCCTTTCCCCGACATTTTCATTTACTCTTTTGTGTTATAATCACTTTCGATAAGAATTAATTATTATTGCTATATGAATGTTACCGTACTCGGGGAGGGACTTAAATTTGTCAGATAAAAAAATTATTCATAGTATTTGCTTTATGTGTACAGTAAGGTGCCCTATTGTGGTTATGGTTGAAAACAACGACGTCAGGCTCATTGAAGGCAACCCGCATGTTTCCGGCATAGAAGGTAGCATTTGTGCCAGAGGAGCGGCTGGCGTAGGTCTTTTAAATGATCAGGAAAGGCTGAAAAAGCCATTGATCAGAACTGGCCCCAGGGGTTCCGGTAAGTGGAAGGAAGCCACCTGGGAAGAAGCGCTGGATTATATAGCCCAAAAGATCAATGAGATAAAGGGGAGGTATGGTGCTCGTAGTATAGCCCTGGCTGAAAGGGCCCACCTTAACTCACATATAAGCAAAACCTTCGTCAGGGCTCTGGGATCACCTAATTATTTTACCCACGACTCTTGCTGTAAGGGTTCTTTAAACACGGCTTTCCGGTCTCTGACCGGTTACACCGATGCACGGGTGGGGGTGGATCTGGGTCGAACAAAGCATGTAATCTTTTACGGTCGTAATATTTTTGAATCTTTAGAGCTGAAGCAGGTTAAACAACTGGTAAAGGCCATGGAAAATGGGGCAAAAGTGACCTATATCGATCCCAGGGTTACCATTACAGCCACCAGGGCGGATAAGTATTTGATGATCAGGCCGGGTACCGATCTGGCGCTCAATTATGCTTTAATGCATGTTATTTTAAAAGAAAAACTTTACGATCGGGAATATGTCCGGCGCTGGGTGCTGGGTCTGGAAAGGCTTCGCGACTTTGTGGAACCCTGTACTCCGGAATGGGCGGAAAAGGAAACCGGCATACCGGCCTATGAGATTGTGAACCTTGCCCGGGAGGCGAGCGAGGCCAGTCCCGCGGTTATATTTCATTACGGATATCGTTCTTCCAATTATACCAATGAAATATATTTCAGGAGATCCATTATCATGTTGAATGCCCTTTTGGGCAGCATTGAGACGCCCGGTGGTATTTTCTTTAAAAAGGGACTCAAGGATGCGGGGAAAAAACCTTTGAGGAAGTTAACGGATCAAGAACTGCCTGAAGTAAAGGAGGTTAGATGTGACGGTGTAGGTACTCCTGAATTTCCTTTGCCAGATTCGAGCCATGGAGTGGTCCAAATGCTGCCTGAAGCGATCCTGGCGGAAGACCCCTATCCCGTCAAGGCTTTAATTGTCTGGCGATTTGATCCCCTCCTCTCTATTCCGGATTACGAAAAGAACATGCGTGCTCTAGAAAAACTGGATTTACTGGTAAGTATTGATATACAGTTCAGTGAAACCGCCTGGTATTCCGATGTAATCCTGCCGGAGTCCATCTACCTGGAAAGGGGCGATTCCATCCAGGAGGCAGCTGGTTTGAAGCCCGCCCTCTTTATCAGGAAGCCTGCCGTGACGCCGAGATATGATACCAGGCCGGGTTGGGAAATCATGAAGCTCCTGGCCGAAAGATTGGGTATCGGACGTTATTTCCCTTATAATTCTCTGGAAGAATTATGGAACTATCAGCTGGAAGGTACGGGAATCAGTTTAAACGATTTTGCGGAAAAGGGATTTGTCGAAGTGATTGACAGGCCCATCTACTGGGACCGGAAAGACGGAATTAAACTGAATACCCCGTCCGGGAAGATTGAGTTTGTATCCAGTTTGCTGGAGAATAACGGTTTTCCATCATTTCCCGACTATGAGCCGGTCTCCCCTCCCCCGCCGGGGCATTTCCGCTTGATGGTTGGACGCATGGCGGTTCATACCCATGTTTCGACGCAGAATAACCGGTACTTAAGCGAGCTGGTACCCGAGAACGTCCTCTGGATTAACAGACAGGAAGCGGAGAGGCTGGGGATAAAAGAAGGGCAGATGGTGGAAGTCAAATCCCACCGGGGCAGGGGTCTTATACGTGCCTACGTCACAGATCTCATTCATCCCGAGGCCGTTTTCATGTTGCACGGGTTCGGCCGTAATGTTCCTTTACAATCCAGGTGTTTCAATAAAGGCGCCAGCGATACCATGCTCCAGGAAAATATATCCGATCTGGTTGGTGGAAGTCCGGCGCTGCAGCATGTTTTTGTAACCGTAAAACCAGTCCAGTGATTTACCGGTCAGGAGGTTGATGGCATGAGTTATTATTCCCTCCATCAAAATGAAAGGAAATGCATTTCCTGCCATAGTTGCGAAGTACAGTGCATGGTTAATAAAGGTTTACCTCCTGGCTCCCGCCTGAATGAGATCATTGCGGTGGGTCCCGTGAAGGTGGAGGGGCAGCCCCGGGTGCTTTACCTGTTCATGTCCTGTTTCCATTGTGAAGTGCCCTGGTGCGTGCGGGCCTGTCCCACCGGGGCCATGCAGAAACGGGCAAAGGACGGCGTTGTTTTTGTGGATCAGGAAATTTGCGTAGGTTGCAAGAGCTGCATCCTGGCCTGCCCCTGGGGCGCGCCTCAATGGGATGAGAAGAAAGGCAAAGTAATCAAGTGCGATTATTGTAAGGATAGAATTGACGCGGGATTAAAACCGGCCTGTGTCAGTGCCTGCCCCACGAACAGCCTGGGTTTTGACCGGACTGAACGTGTACCAAATGAAAAGCGAAAACAATTTGCCCGCCAAATTTTCGAGGCAAAATATGCCACAAGGGGCCTTTAACCATGGGAAGAGATGAATGTGCGGTTAGAAAAACCACAGATATTTTAACCGCTTTCCTTGAGGAAAAGGGGTTTTGCAATCATTGTTATCATAACTTTGTCAGCGTTCTTGGTCTGTTGATCGGTATTGGTCAGGGGGAGGCCGTTCCCGGTGATTTAACCCTTATTGAAGAACTGTCCCGTAGTGCCGTGATATCGTGCCGTTGTGGCCGGGCAGGGGAAGTGGCGGATAAGTTCCTGACCGTCTTGCAGTCTCACCGGGACGATTTTATCGTACACATTGAAAACCGGGTCTGTCCGGCCGGCCAGTGTCCCCGCTTGATCCCGGCGCCCTGCCAGGCCGCCTGCCCGGCCGGTATAGATATACCCAATTATGTAGCCCTGGTGGGTCAGGGAAGGTACCGGGAAGCTCTGGAACTGATCAGGGAAGACGTGCCCCTGCCCGGAGTGCTGGGGCGCATCTGTGAACATCCCTGCCAGCAGGCCTGCCGCAGGGGGCAGGTGGATAATCCCATCCCCATATGCAGTTTGAAACGCCTGGCCTACGATAGGGGGGCGGAAAAAGAAGCGCCGCCGCCTCCGGAAAGGAAGCACCCGGAGCGTGTGGCCGTGGTGGGCGCCGGCCCGGCGGGCCTATCCTGCGCCTACTTCCTGGCCCGCCGGGGTTACGGGGTCACCGTTTTCGAGGCCATGTCCGAACCCGGCGGCATGCTGGCTTACGGCATACCCCCCTACAGGCTTCCCCGGGATGTTTTAAGGGCTGAAGTGGAATATATTCAGGCCCTGGGTGTGGAAATAAAATTAAACCATCCCATTGACGGGGGAAAGGCCGTGGCCGGGTTGTTGAAGGAGGGATACGCCGCCGTTTTTCTGGGCACCGGTGCATGGCAGGGTTCCCTGCCCGTTTCCGGCGCACAAAAATATAAAAATGTCATGGAAGGCGTCACCTTCCTCCGTCAGGTGAATGAGAGCCTTTTAAAAGGTGAGGGACACGGCCCCATGGACCTGCGGGGCAAAAAAGTGGTGGTGGTGGGCGGCGGTAATGTGGCCGTTGATGCCGCCCGGGTTTGCTTACGCCTGGGGGCGAAGGAGGTAAGGATTGTTTACCGGCGCACCCGCCAGGAAATGCCGGCCCTGCCCGAGGAAATAGAGGCGGCCCGGATGGAAGGGGTGATTTTTGATTTTCTCGTTTCCCCCACCGGCCTGGGCGGCGCGGATGATGTGGCCACCTGTCTGGAGTGCGTGCGCAACGTCCTGGGCGAACCCGATGCCCGTGGCCGGCGCAAGCCGGTTCCGCTTCAGGATTCGGACTTCAAAATAGAAGCGGATCTGATTATTTTTGCCGTGGGGCAGAAACCGGATCTTTCTTTCCTGGATGGCCTGGAGGTGGATGTGTCCGGCGGCCGCATCGGGGTTGATCCCGGTACCATGCAGACTTCCCTGCCGGGGGTCTTTGCCGGGGGTGATGCGGTTACCGGTCCGGCCAGCGCCATCAGGGCCATGGCTGCCGGGAAACGGGCGGCATTGGCCATTGAGGCCTACCTGCAGGGCCGCGCTCCGGAAGCATCCATAAAGTATCCCGTGAAGAGAAAGGCGGCAAACCTGATGGCGGTGGATGCCGCCCAGAAGGCCCGTTCGGGCAGGGACTACTTTCACCATCTTTATCTGCCCGGGCAAAAAGATACCTTTGCGGAGGTAATGGGGGGCCTTGACCCGGCAGATGCTCTGAAGGAAGCCGGTCGCTGCCTGCGGTGTGACCTGTGCATAGCCTGCGGGCAGTGTGTGCGCAGCTGTCGGGAAGTGGGGGCCGACGCCCTGCAGCTGGGTTATGTGGACGGTGGTAGCGACTGCGGCACGGATTTCCTGCGCTCCGGGGACAGGTGTATCGGTTGCGGCACCTGCGCGGTAAACTGTCCTACGGGAGCCATTACGGTGGAGGATAAGGCAGGTGTGCGGGAAATTCGCCTGGGTGGAGGCCTGGTCAGCCGGGTGGACCTGGTTGCCTGTACGGTATGCGGCCAGCCCTTTGCCACGGCTAAACAGATCGTCCGTTTGAAGGAACTGGTTGGTGAACAGGATGCCGCCTGGCAGCGGCGGGACTGGGTCATTTGTCCCGCCTGCGCCCGGAAAATCTGGCCCGGGAAAATACATGGCACATTGATCAGTTAGCTGGGTTTATTTAATGGCGATTTATCAGCCAGCCCGTGCATACCCGGGCTGGCTTAAATATTGGCAGGATTGTCGTGCAACTGACATGTGCAATGTCTTCCAGATGACATATCACCGGTTATTCGTTTGTTATCATTCTGTAAGATTAATGTTATATGGTTGTAAGAAGAAAGATTTATGATTCAGGAAAAAGGCCATTTCCTTATGGCCGGAAGAAACCTTGTGAATAAGGTGGGTTTTTTGTATGTTCAACAGTATAAAGTCCCGCATTTTGGTACCTCTTCTGGTCATACCGGCCCTGGGGCTAATGATAATGATCATTTACGGCTCTTATCAGGTGCGCAATATTCTCCTGGGTCAGGAAATGCAGCATTTTCAATCTGTCCGGGCCTTTATCGAGAATGATCTGGAGGAAATGACCCGCCAGGCCCGTATGGGTATTGAAAGCGTGGTGGCCAATCCCGGTGTGCAGGAAGCCCTGGCGTCCCGGGACCGGGAGAAACTGCTGGCCCTAACCATGCCCGTCTGGCAGCAGGTCAAGGAGCAGGGCGTGGAGCAGTTTCAATTTCACCTGCCTCCGGCCACGGCCTTTTTACGCCTGCATATGCCGGAAAAGTTTGACGATGATCTTTCTTCTTTCCGGGCTACGGTGGTGGAGGCCAACCGGCAAAAAAAGGTGGTGGCCGGTTTGGAAGAAGGGCGCGGCGGTTATGGCTTCCGGGTGGTGGTTCCGGTGTTTTACCGGGGGCAGCATGTGGGCAGCGCCGAGTACGGGCTGGGGTTTAACCAGGCCCTGTTAAAAGCCTGGCAGGCACAGCTGGGTGGGGAATTTTTCGTTTACCGCCGGGGAGACCGGGGCATATCCTGGGTGGACGACAGGCAAAAAAATCTATTGACCGCCACCGCTGAGGATATTTATCCGGTGGAACAGGAAGTGGTGGAAAAATGCCTGGAGCAGGGGCAGTGGCAGATCAGCTATATTAATAACGGACGTTATGGGGTGCTCCTGCTGCCCCTGAGGGATTATTCCGGCGCCGTCACCGGTTATGTGAAAGTGGTGTCGAGCAGGGAAGGGATTTTAAGTCAATTGCGGGGGGCTTTTGTCAGCATTGTGGTAATCCTGCTGATTATTGGCGTCGTAATCCTGGGTGTCACTTATCTGGTTTTAAACCGCACCCTGATGACCGTTACCGGTATTATTGGAGAGATGTCCCGGGTAGGCGAAGGGGATCTGACGGTGTCATTACAATGCTCCTCCAGGGATGAGCTGGGGCATCTGGCGGCAGGATTCTGCCACATGCTGGAGAACATACGGGGGCTGGTGGGACAGGCCAGCGTTACGGTCAACCGGCTCTTTGCCGCCGGGCAGAATCTTTCCGCTTCTACCCAGGAGATGGCGGCAGGTGTTCAGGAAACCGCGGGCATTGCCGGAGGCCTGACCCGGTCCACGTCCCGGCTGAATGATGGTGCCCGGGAACTGACCCGGGCGGCCGGGGATGCCGCAAAGGTGGCCCGGGAAGGGGAGGAATCCATGGAACAGCTTTTAAGGCAGATGGGTCGCATTCAGGAGCTGACCGGTGAAATTTCCACCGCAATCCATGGCCTGGGGCAGCGTTCCCAGGAAATCGGGCGTATTGTGGAAATGATTTCGGCCATAGCCCAGCAGACCAACCTGCTGGCTTTAAACGCCTCCATTGAGGCGGCGCGGGCCGGTGAGCACGGCCGGGGCTTTTCCGTGGTGGCGGAGGAAATCCGGAAACTGGCCGAACAGTCGGCCCGGGCGGCTACGGAAATCAGTATGCTTATCCGTGAGATTCAAGAGGAAACGGCCCGGGGAGTGGAACGGATGGGCGACGGTGAGCGCAGCGTGCAGGATGGTACCCGTCTGGTGGATGAAACCGGTGTGCGTTTCCGGGAAATAGTCCTTCAGGTGGAACACATCACCGGGCAGATCCAGCAGGTGGCCGCCATTGTGACCGAAGTTAATGGGGCCAGCCAGCAGGTGGCGGCGGCAGCGGAAGAACAGTCGGCGGCCGTAGAGCATATCGCCCGGGCGTCCACGGAACTGGCCGGCATGGCGGAAGAACTGGCCGGGCACATCCGGCGCTTTAAACTGGAATGACACGGCAGAAACGGAAAAGCCGGTTTTTTAAAAACCGGCAACGGGCTGTTTCAGAGACCAGTGCAAGGGCGGCCTGTTCAGGGCCAGGGAGAGAATAAAGCGGTTGGTATCCTTTTCCTTGAGCTTCTGGCCCACAGGAATATCCTGTCCGGCCAGTCTTTGTTTTTCCAGGGGGCAATACCAATCGCTCAGGTAATGTAAATCGCTTTTGGCATGAATCCTCTTAAAATCAAACCTGGCAGCCATCACCGGCATCGACCCCCTTTGTTAAGATTAGGTTAACTTGATGTTAATATTATATTAAGCCCGGTTCTTGGATGTGTCAAGGGAAGAATCAATTTTTTATAGAAAATTTTTGGTGAAAATTTTTTGGATGCAGGGAGGAAAGCATATCTGCAAGTAGAATGATCTGGTAAAAAGTCGGAAGGGAAAAACAAATGTTTCAGTTCTCCAGGCGGCAGCAGTTAATTATTCTGCTCATCGCCGCGGTAATCGTCTTCGGGGTTGGATACCGCTACGCCCTGTGGCAGGGAAGCCGGGCCAGCGCGGAAAACGGGCCCGTACTGCAACAGTTTTCCGCTCCGGAGAATAACCCGTCAAACAAGGAGATCGTGGTGCATGTAATCGGAGCGGTGGAAAGGCCGGGGGTATACCGTTTCTCCCCGGGTGCCCGGGTGGAGGATGCGGTGAATAAGGCCATTGCCCGGCCGGAGGCGGATCTGAGCCGGCTCAATCTGGCCGCCCCCCTGGTTGACGGCAAACAGGTGATGGTCCCGGAAAAACAGGTGGCGGCGCCAGGCGTAGCGGCGGCGGTGGCGCCCGGAACCGGATCGGGGAACCAGGGTGATCGCAATCCTTTTGCCTCGTCATCCCCGGCCAGAGCTCCCAAGGGCGGGAGTCAGCCGGTAAACATCAATACGGCTGACCAGAAGGAACTGGAAACATTACCCGGTATCGGGCCGTCCCTGGCCCAGCGCATCATCCAGTACCGGGAAACCAATGGCGGCTTCAAGGTGCCGGAGGACATCAAAAATGTGTCCGGCATCGGTGATAAGCGCTATGAACAGCTGAAAGACCTTATCGTTGTGTATTAAAACGGAAGGGGAAAGGACAGCCATATGTATATCGGCCTTCTGCAACCCTGGACCGCCGGTGCATTTTCGCAGCCGGAGTCGCCGGTAATTCCGCAAAGCACCACTGTACACACCCCCTTTGTCCTGTTGCTGGCCCGGGCCATGGAGGAAGTGAACCGGGGTGAAATGGCGCCGCCCAACGGGCGGAAGGAAGAAGAAAAGTCCGGCCCGACGGGAGTGGATACATCCCGGACAGGCACTTTCCTGGCCGCCCTGGCCCCTGGCGGGGGGGCGTCTGATTTGACCACCTGGTTGCTCCCCCTAATCTTTCAGGATGCCCTTTCCCGGGAAGGGAATGTTACCGGTGGGAAGGTAACCGGTAAGCAGTTATCCCGCGCCTGTTTAGGGGACGGGATGGAACCATCCGCTGCTTCCGGGGAGCAATCCCCGCCCTCCATGGAGGAAATGTTCAACCAGGTGGCCGCCCGGTTTGGCCTGGAACCGGCCCTGCTCAAGGCGGTGGCCCGGGTGGAATCCGGTTTTAATCCTTACGCCCTATCTCCTGCCGGCGCGCAGGGTTTGATGCAGTTAATGCCCGCTACGGCAGCGGCCATGGGGGTGCGTGATCCCTGGGATGTCAGGCAAAACCTGGAGGGGGGTGCCCGCTACCTGCGTTCTTTGCTGGACCGGTACCACGGCAACGTTACCCTGGCCCTGGCCGCCTATAATGCCGGTCCCGGCGCCGTGGAGCGTTACGGGGGCGTGCCGCCCTACCGGGAAACACGGCAGTATATCCAGCGGGTGGACAGCGCCCGCCGTGAATTTTCGGCGGTAGTTTAAAGGGATAAAAAATTCATCTCCACCGGAGCCTTTTACTCGACCTTTTGGCAGTAGCCGGCCCTGTTTTCTCCTCCCTGTTTTTACAGGTACTGTCCTCATTGATAAACAGCTTTCCGTCGGTGCCCAGGGTGGCCAGAAATACCCGGCGGGGGTGCAGGCCGGCCTCGGCCAGGCGGCCCAATAGCCATTCCTCATCCAGGCCCACCTGGCGCAGGTTGTCCTTCATGATTGCTCCGTCCATAACCAGCACCGTGGGCAATCCTTCGTAGACGGTGGATATGCCCAGATCCTCGGGAGTGACCGGTCTTTTCTGGGATTTGGGAATGACGCTCAGCTTTCCGGAAGTTTCCAGTATGCCGAACTCCACGTCGCAGATATTAACCACACCCTTTTCCCTCAGCTGGGCCAGCAGATCATTCAGGTTGTAGCGTGCCCGGCGCAGTTCTTCTTTCAGAATATGCCCGTTTTTTATGACCACCTGGGCTTCCCCGTCCAGCAGACGGCGCAAAAAGGGGCTGTGCAGGGCGATATAGCTGAGGGCGATTTCCAGGACGCCCAGGGTAACCATGGGCAGAATACCCTGCCAGAGGGGGACGCCGGTGGATTCCATGGGAATGGCCGCCAGTTCGGCAATGATAATGGCCACCACAAAATCAAAGGGTGACAATTGTCCGATTTCCCGCTTACCCATCATGCGCACAATCAGAAGCACAATGAAATAAATTAGTATGGTGCGGTAAACAGTTTCCATGGTTGAACAAGCCTCCCGCTGGAATCATTTTGACCCGGGCGGGAGGCTGGTTATTCCTGGTGGAAGTTCAGTTAAGGGCTACGGGGTCCACGCAACCGGCCAGAATTTCCTGCAGCCTGTCCAGTTCCTGCCGGGGCCGGGTTCCCTGCAGGGACAGGTCAACCTGGGCCACCTGCCGTACCAGCAGATCCAGTCCCCGGTGGGCGTCGGGGATTACCAGCGCCCTCCAGGACTGGTTCCGGGTTTCGCCCACCAGGCTCCAGTCCGTAATGACCGTCAATTGTTCCTTTTCCCTGACCGTGGGCAGGACTTCCCACATTTCGGCCGTAAAACCGATGGCCACCCCCTGGCCTCCTTCCCAGTTCAGGTCCAGGGCCACCAGATAACGGCGGTTCTCCATTTCTATCAGTTCCCAATCAAACCAGTAGGGAACCTTTTCCCCCCGGTGAAAGCGGCGGAACAGGGGCTCCAGTTCGTCCTCAAGGGCGGAAACCATCACGATCATCCCCTTCTCCGATTCGCCGATAAAATCGGGTAAAGCGATCTCCCGCATAAACACACCTCCCTGGCAGTTTCCAAAAAGTGAAACCGGGCAGGAACAAATCCCTTCCACAACGAATTACAGGTAAACCGGCGCCAAAAATAAAACCGGCTTCATTTTCATTGTCCCACAAAGACCTGCCCCATGGCAAGTATTTTCACCTGCGAAAAATCAGCCCAGGAAGGTGATTGCTTATGTTTTCCTTGCGCACTCTGCTCTTCACCCCCGGCAATGATTCCCGCAAGGGGGAGAAGGCCTTTACCACGGGAGCCGATGCGGTTATTCTGGATCTGGAAGACGCCGTCGCCCCATCTCAAAAAGAAGCGGCCCGTTTGACCATTCGTCAAACCTTGGGCCGACCACGCCCGGTACCGGTGTTTGTACGCACAAACAGTGCCCAGTCGCCCCATATCCTGCACGATCTGCAGGCGGTGGTGGACCTGCCTTTACAGGGGTTGATGCTGGCCAAGGCGGAATCGGCGGAAGATGTGTGCCGGGTGGACTGGTTGCTGGGCCTTCTGGAACAGGAGCATGGCCTGCCGGTTGGTGGAATTAAGTTGATTCCCTTTGTGGAGAGCGCCCGGGGCATCGCCAGGGCGGAGGAAATCGCCGCCGCCCCGCGGGTGTTTTGCCTGGCCTTCGGAGGTAACGACTATGCCATGGATCTGGGCGTTTCCTTTTCCCCGGAAGGAGATGAGTTATTTTATGCCCGCTGCCGGCTGGTGGTGGCCTCCCGCAGTGCCGGCATTGATCCGCCCCTGGATACGGTGAATCCCGACTTCCGGGACATCCCGGCCCTGGCGGCAGACGCCCGGCGGGCACAAAAGCTGGGTTTCCAGGGCAAGCTGGTCATCCACCCGGCCCAGGTGGCACCGGTAAATGAAGTTTTCACTCCTTGCGCCGAGGAAATCAGCTGGGCGCAAAAGGTGGTGGAAGCCTTCGCCAGGGCGGAAGCGGCGGGCAGCGGCGTGATCCAGGTGGAGGGGCGAATGGTGGAACTGCCCATTGTCCGCCGGGCGGAAAAGTTGCTGGCCGCCGCCCGGGCCAGAAAAACCCCCGGTAAAGGGAATGAATGATGCTGGAACGAGGTAACTTATTGATGTGGAACATTGTCAGGGAAGGAGTTGACCAATCCTGTCTGACAGAGGTAAGGAAATGTCATTGCCGACCGTTCGGTTTCCGGAAAAGGCGTCCACCCGGGCAACCCCTGCCTTCGCTCCGGGGAATGAGGACCTGCTGGAGGAGCCGGCCACCCGGGAAGAAAAGAAAAGGGGCGATTTTACCCGGGTGACCACCCTTTCCTTTGATGAGGTGGAACCCAGCTGAGTTGTTGGGGAACAGAACGGCCTCCTCCAGGGAGTGGAGCATTTGTCCGGAGTTTTTCAGTAACTTTAACTTTTCTTTAGCTCCCCGGCCAGGGTTGCTGCCAGCTCGGGGTTTTGTTCCTTTATGCGGGCGAGGTAGAGGAAAACGCTGCCGGGGTAGTCGATATTCTCAGTTAGAATGGCATTTTCCAGGCAGGTACGCACCAGGGCGATGACGCAGTCGGGTGAGTGGTTGTCCCGGCACTCCCGGCACTGCCGGCAGGTTTCGGCCAGCCCGGCGGCCACCACTTCCTGTTCATATGGCTTAAAGTCGTGCTGGGGAATGAGTTTGACTGCCCCGGGGATGTCCAGCACATTTTTCTGCCGGGCAAATTTCAATACCTTGCGGGCAAAACCCACCAGGCAGTTATCCGGCCGGCAACCCGATTCCACGTAATCGCAGCGCTGGCATATCTTTTCTAAAGAGGCATCCATAGCGGCCAGGTCCACTTCACCGGCGCTTCTGATATCGGTCATGTTTTTCCTCCTTTGCGGGTTCAGTTTTCGCTGTGCAGGAAACGGGTGAACTCATCCAGTGCGGAGTCGTCTTTGGGGGAAGAGAGCATATCCGCCGGGGGCAGGAAGGCCTGCAAACCCAGCCGTTCCACCGCCCGGCCCAGTTTTTCCCGTGGCTGTCCCAGCCCACGGAAACGTTCCAGTATGAATTCCAGCAGGTCAGGCACCTTATCCTCAGGCACCCGGCGGGCAATAATGTCACCGTGCCGGGGGCGCTGGCTGCCGGCCAGCCCGCCGATGGATACGTCGAAAACCCCTTTGCCGGCGGCAATTACTCCGAAATCGGCACAAAAGGGATCGGTGCATCCCCTGGGGCATCCGGCCACGGCAATTTTAAAATCCTTGGGTACCTGTCTCCCCAGGAACCGCTCCTGAAGGGTTATCCCCAGTTCCAGGGCGTCACCCAGGGTGCGGGGGCAAAGGGATTCATTGCCCGGACAGGCCTTAACCGGCCGCACCACATTGCCAAAGGGCGCCACCTTCAGGCCCAGACCGGCCAGTCCGGCCGCCAGCTCACCGGCCCGTTCCTCCGGCAGGAGCACCAGTACCGTCTGCCTGGTGGTCAGTTTGAGATGCCTGGCGCCCGTTTTCCCGGCCAGCCGGGCCAGCCCGGCAAATTGTTCGGCGGTGAATACACCACAGGCCGCCGCTATATCCACCGCCAGGAGTCCGTTTTTTTGTTTGAAAAAGCCTTCTCCCATTTTTTCACCTTCCTTATTAATTAATATTAATTCCTTCTATCATTAGATTAAAATTCCTGCATTGAAAACAAAAAAGCCACCCCCGGCGGTGAAAATTTTTCAGTGCGGGAAATGGATAGATCCCGGGGGATAACTTCCAGTGGTAGGTTTTTGCCAGTGGTGCGGCGCAGGTAGTACCAGCAGGGAGGAGGTAGAAACAGTTTGGACCGGATTGCGGGGTTGCTCATTTATGCCGCCTGGCGCCGGCGGCCGGTGTTCACCCACAGTTTTTGCCCGTCGGTGGTGATAATCACCGCTCCGTCCAGATCGGTGCGGTAAACCTTCACCGGCATCCGGGACAGGCGGTCGAGGGTTTCCGGAGCCGGCTGGCCGAAATTGTTATGACGGCCCACGGAAACCACCGCCACGTCGGGTTGGGCTTTTTCCAGGAAGGAAGGGAGCAGGTAGCGGCTGCCGTGGTGGGGCATTTTCAGGACCGTGCAATTTAAATCCGCGGTAGAATCCAGGAGTGCCTGCTGGGCTTCCAGCTCCATGTCTCCGGTGAGAAGAAACACTTCGGTACCATAACGAATACGCAGCACTACAGAAGCATTGTTAAAATCGGACCGGGTGCCGGTGAGCAGGGGGCGGGGCGGTCCCAGCACATCTATGACCAGGGCCGGGTCCAGGTGCAGGCGGTCTCCCATTCCAGTGATCCGCACCGGTATGCCCCGGCCGGCCATTTGGGCCAGCAGCAGGGAATAAGCGGGGGATAGTTTATCTGCCGGGGGCCGGTATGCTCCGGAAAGGTCCCCCTCCTCCGGGATGGTGTTAGCCTGCTCCGGGCTTTTCTTTTCTGCTTCCCCTGTGTTCCCCAGCGGAGGTATTAACACCATTTTCACCGGAAAGGTTCCGGTTACTGCCTGTATTCCCCCGGCGTGATCCTCATGGGGATGGGTAATCACCAGCGCGTCCAGGGACCTGACCCCCTGGCGGCGCAGGTAGGGCACCACCACCTTTTCCCCGGCCCCTTCC
>NZ_WHYR01000031.1 GCF_009428905.1 Desulfofundulus thermobenzoicus
CTGCCGCCCCCCGGCGGAAAAGCTCCGTGAGCCCCGCCCGTCCCAGAAACCAGGCGTCCAGGTTGCGGGAAACCCGGCCGGTGGCGGCGGTATGGTAACCGGGATCGATATAATCCGGCCCCACTTTGTAAGGTTGCACCGTCAGACCGGCCCGGGTAAGGGCGGACATCAAAGCGGTGGCTACGGTGGTTTTGCCGGCACCGCTGTGGGTGGCCGCAATCATTAAACGCGGTATATTGCGCAAATGGCATAACCCCCAACTTGTAAACATTTCCTGGTCAAATTGGCGCTGGCCCGATCCAGCACTCACCGGCACACCGGGTCTTCGTAAAGCAGTGTTATCAATATAAACCTGAAGCACCGGGAGTCAAGTAGTATTCTGGTGTGAGGCGAGTGTGTCAAAGAACCGTCCCCTGACACATGCACCAAAGTGATCGAAATGCCCAGGCCGCGGCCAGACCACTGGTCAGGGCCAAAAAACTGCTCAGGTAAAGCATGTCCACCGCCCGCCGGATGTGATCCGTCCCCGGAAGCACCCCGGATTCATTCATGTAAGGGCGAAAGGAAGGGCGGCCGCCATAGAAGTTCAGCCCGCCCAAACGTATCCCCAGCGCCCCGGCCATGGCCGCCTCGGGAATGCCGCTGTTGGGGCTGGGATGCCGCCCGGCGTCCCGCTTGATTGCCTGCCGGGCTTCCCCGGCCCGGCGACCGGAAAGCCAGGCGGCCAGCACCAGCATCCAGCCGGCCCAGCGGGCGGGCAGGTAGTTGACCACATCATCCAGCCGTGCCGATGCCCAGCCCAGATCCCGGTAAAGCTCGTTGCGGTATCCCACCATGGAATCCAGGGTGTTCACCGCCCGGTAGGCCATGGCCAGGGGGGCACCCCCGATCAGGGCGTAAAAGAGGGGGGATACAAAACCGTCCACAATATTTTCCGCCACCGTCTCCACCGTAGCCCGGATCACTTCCGGGGCACCCATTTGGGCCGTATCCCGCCCCACAATCCACCCCACCTGCTGCCGGGCCAGATCCAGGTCCCCCCGGATCAGGGGCGATAGCACTCTGGCCGCCGCCCCGGCCAGCCCCCGCACGGCCATGGTGGTGGATATCAACCAGATCTCCAACCCGGCGGCCAGCCAGGGATGGATGGCCGCCGCCCCTTGCAAAAGAAGCAGGGTAATAAAATAGCTGCTTCCCACCACCAGCACCGCCAGAATCCCGCCGGCCACCCGCAGTTGCTTCGAACCCCGGGCCACCCGGCGCAGCTGCCTTTCCCCAAACGCAATAAACCGGCCGATGTAAACCACCGGATGGGGCAGCCAGCGGGGATCCCCAATGAGCAAATCGGTAATATAGGCGGCCAGAACCACCAGCATACAAACCTCCACAAATGGTCATTGGTCGTTGGATTCCGGTGGCCTGTGACTGATAACACGGGCCGTAATTGTTACCCAAAACGGCCCGGCACCCACCGGCATACCGGGTCTTCGTAAAACCAGTGGTATCAATTAAACCTGTAACACCAGGAGTAAAGTAGTATTCTGGTGAATGACGGGTATAAAACCGCACGGTTTTAGTGAACAATTACCGGGGGCCGGGCAGATCCAGCAGGCGGTAAATCAGGCCCATATCCAGGCTGCCCCGCACATGGGCCGCCAGCCGGTCGTAATCCCGCTGCCGCTGTTCCTGGTGTCCGGTCCTTTCCCCTTCTTCCAGGGGAGCCAGTCCTTTTCTGATGCGCAGGGTGTTGATAAACTGCCGGCGAAAGCCGTCTGCGTCAAACAAGCCATGGATATAGGTACCGAAAACCAGGCCATCCTCCCTTACCGCTCCGTCCGGGCAATCCACGGTTTCCCCGGAACGGGTGAAAATATGGAAGGCCGGGCTGGACGTATGGCCCAACCGGGTGCGGCCCATATGTATTTCATAACCAGCTATTGTCTGGCCGCTGGCCGGGGAAAGGAGGGGTCCTGCCCCGACCACCCTGGCCTGCACCTGGGTGGTAACCTTTTCCCGGGCGAAGGTGGTGACAATATCCAGCAGCCCCAGTCCTTCCACCCGGGGGACGGCCGATTCCGTCCCCAGGGGATCGGACAGTTCCCGGCCCAGCATCTGAAAACCGCCGCATACGCCCACCACAGGCACCCCCTCCCGGTTCAAACGGCAAATTTCGCCGGCCATCCCGGACCGCTTCAGGGCGACCAGATCCTCTATGGTATTTTTACTGCCGGGGATGATAATCACATCGGGCCGCCCCAGGGGGGTACCCCGGCCGATATACCGGAGGTTGACATCGGGCTCGTCCTCCAGGGCATCAAAGTCGGTGAAGTTGGAAATGTGGGGCAGATGAATGACGGCAATCTCCACCTCCCGTTTGACCGGTGAACGGCTTTTGCGCAGGCTTTCCTCGGACACCGTATCCTCTTCCTGTACCCGGAAACCCTGGAAATAAGGAACCACCCCCGCCACCGGTATACCCGTCCTCTCTTCCAGAAAATCCACCGCCGGCTGAAAGAGCTTTAAATCGCCCCGGAATTTGTTAATAATAATGCCGGCCACCCGCCGGCGGTCCTCTTCCGGCAACAATTCCAGCGTACCGACCACGGAAGCCAGGGCGCCCCCCTTGTCGATATCGGCCGTAAGGAGCACCGGCGCCCCGGCCAACCGGGCCACCCGCATGTTCACAATCTCCGTATTTTGCAGGTTGACTTCCGCAGGGCTGCCGGCTCCTTCGATGGCCACAATATCGTATTGACGGCGGAGGCGGTCCAGTGCCCCGCAGATAACGTCCCAGGCTTTCCGGGCATAACCGTTATGATACTCCTGGGCCGAAAGGTTACCCACCGGCCGCCCCAGCACTATTACCTGGGAAGAAGCCTGTCCCGTGGGTTTTAGCAAAATGGGGTTCATATCCACATGGGGCTCCACCCCCGCCGCTTCGGCCTGGACCACCTGGGCACGGCCCATCTCCCCCCCCTCCCGGGTGACAAAGGAGTTGAGGGCCATGTTCTGGGATTTGAAAGGGGCCACCCGGTAACCGTCCTGATAAAAAATGCGGCACAGGGCGGCCACCAGCACACTTTTGCCCACATGAGACGCGGTTCCCTGCACCATTATGGTTTTGGCCAGCATTTCCGTCATCTCCCTCATCCTTTATTCGCCTATCCGGACAGGATCGTAGCCAGCGATTTAAGTTCCACCGGCAGGCCGGCCACCACCAGGTATACCTGTTCCGCCCTCCGGGCCAGCAACTGGTTGACCCGCCCGGCCAGGTCCCGGTAGGCCCTGCCCAGGGGATTAACCGGCACCAGCCCCATACCCACCTCATTGGACACCATAATCACCCTGGCCCGAACTCCGGCGGCCGCTTCAGCCAGGGACCGGGTTAATTCCTCCATATGGTCTTCCCTTTCTTCCTGCGAGCTGCCGGGATGGGGCCAGTTTTCATCCAGCAACAGATTGGTCACCCACATGGTGATACAGTCGATCAGTATGGCATCATATTCGGCACCGTATTGTTCAATTACCCCATCCAGATGGCGGGTTTCTTCCACCGTACGCCAGCCGGGAGGGCGACGCAAACGGTGCGATTCCACCCGGCGGGCCATTTCCTCGTCCCCAACGGCAGCCGTGGCCACGTAAACCACCCGGGAACCACAGCTTTTGGCCAGCTCTTCGGCAAAACGGCTTTTCCCGCTGCGGGCACCCCCCAGCACCAGTACCAGGGCCAAAGTTACCCCCACCTCTCCTTTATAGTCGTCTGAGGTCAGGTGTAATCATTATTAAAATAAATACCCCGGCCTCACAAGACCGGGGATTTTCGCCAGGTCGTTCCCTCGTTCTTTGAAAAGCCAGTCCCCCTTTACTCGCGAAGGGGTAAAAGGCTCCCGCAGGCAGGTATCCTGGCTTCCGGATCATCGCTGTCCCCACGCCTTCCCTGGCGGTGGCTGATGTGGGGCACTCCCCGGTTACAGTGGCGGAGACCGCTCAGGCATCGCACCTGATTCCCTATTCTCCCCGAAGGGCACCTGCGAGTTACAGGTTGACTTTAGTATCTGTTAAAATGGGAATTCTCTGCTAAACCGAAAAAATCCTGCCCCCCAACAAAAAAATTTTACACTGCGGCACTACCGGATATCTACTTTTTTCCAGCCCGCCGGACGGCACCACGGCTTGCCTCAGCAGCACCGGCCGGCTACATATTCTTTAACCCTCTGCACCAGTTCCTCAATCAGGTGGGGCAGGGGTTCGGGCCGCAGTCCCACCAGTTCCACCGGCCCCCGGACCAGGGGAAGCAAAATCTTGCGGGCGGGGCTGGTCGCCAGGGCGGCGGCCATGGCCGGCGTCAGTTCGCCCATCATGGCGTGGGGAAAGAGTATGCTCACCGGCCCCAGGATCAGGTCCACCCGGGACGCATTATAAATCACGGCATTTTCACCGGTAGCCCCCTCATTGGCGCCGGCGCGCAGAATAACCGAGGTGGCCAGGGCATTGGTGCCCAGGGCCAGGAATTCCACCTCCGGGGGCATTTCCCGGCGCAACCTTTCCATGATATGCTTGCCTATGCCACCGCCCTGCCCGTCCACAACCGCTATACGCATGTTCTTAACCCCTTTAAACTGCTTTTGCCCAAAAGGGCCGGGCAACGGCCCCCTCATCCTTGAATGCTAAATAAAGCGGCCGTCCCCCGTCCTTATTTGCCTTTGCTACTGCCTGTTTTTTCAAGATGTGGAATCCAGGGAACCCCGGGATAAATCTTTCAACCGGGATTCCAGTTCGACAATCTGCAGATTTTTGCGCAAAAGGGACCGGGCATACCGGGAATTGGCCCGGTGCAAACGTTTATTTTCCCTTTCCAGCTGGGCCAGAAAGGTTGTTTTTTCCTTTTCCATGCGTTCAATCAGATTCATCAACACCCGGCGGCTCAAGCGCAGTTGCTCCACCTTTTCTTCCAGTTCCCGGACCCGCCTTTGCAAGTAGGTGACATCCACGGCAACACCACCCCTGGCAGCAGATCTGTTTTTAGTATATGCTTGTGCCGGTGGTGATAGACGAAATGCCCCGCCGGGCCGTGGAGCAGGGGATAACCATAATCATTAAACCGGTGAACTTACCAAACATAAGGTGAACCAGCAGTTCAACCGGTGAGAAATCTTCCCACCCGTTCCACCGCCTCCACCAGCAGATCTTCTTCCTGCACCAGGGCAATGCGCACATAGCCTTCACCGTTGGCACCAAAGGCCAGTCCCGGTACCACCAGTACCCCGGCCCTTTCCAGCAGATCCAGGGCAAACTGCCGGGAAGAAGCATATCCGGCCGGCAGGGGGGCCCATACAAACATGGAGGCGCTGGGTTTGGGCATCGACCAGCCGCAGCGGCCCAGGCCGTCCACCAGCACGTCCCGCCGCCGCTGGTAAAGGCGGGCCGTTTCCTCCACACAATCCTGGGGTCCCTCCAGGGCGGCAATACCGGCCTCCTGAACCACCCGGAAAACTCCGTAATCAATGTTTGACTTTATCCGTCCCAGGGCACCCAGAATTTCCCGGTTTCCCAGGGCGAATCCTATGCGGCAACCGGCCATGTTATAGGTCTTGGAGAGGGAATAAAACTCAATGCCCACCTCCCGCGCCCCGGGCACTTCCAGAAAACTCATGGGTTTAAACCCGTCGTAGGCCAGCTCGGCATAGGCCACATCGTGGCAGACGATAATATCAAATTGCCGGGCAAAGGCCACCACCTTTTCGAAAAAGGGGCGGTTGGCCGAAGCGGCCACCGGATTGTTGGGGTAATTAAGCCACATTAATTTCGCCCGCCGGGCCACCTCTTTGGGGATGGACTCCAGATCCGGCAGAAAACCGTTTCTTGCCAGAAGGGGCATGGGGTAAATTTCCCCTCCGGCCAGCAGAATGCTGCCGGCATAAATGGGATAACCCGGATCGGGCACCAGGGCCACATCCCCGGGATCAATGTAGGCCAGGGCAATGTGGGCCAGCCCGTCCTGGGAACCCATCAAAACCAGCACTTCCCCCTCGGGATCAATAGTCACCCCGAAGCGACGGCGGTACCACCCGGCTACGGCCCGGTGCAGGGCCGGCAGGCCGTCCAGGGGGTAACGGTAGTTCAACGGGTTGTCCACGGCCCGGTGCAGGGCGGCAATGATATGGGGGGCCGGGGGGCGGTCCGGGCTGCCCACACTTAAATTGATCACCTTTCGTCCCCGGGCTTCCACCTGTTTTTTTAATTGCTCCAGCTCGCTGAAAATGGCGGAACTCAGGCCGCGCATCCGTTTTGCCTCTTCCACAGCCACACCCCATTTTAACAGTATTCCAGTTTACAGCTCGGAGTTCGCTCCAACTTGAAACCAGGAACCCGCAACTCGAACTCGCAACAATAACTTTAACCCCGGGCCAGTTCCCTTAACAGGGATACGACCTCGTCGGGGGCGGTGGCGGCACCCAGGAGGTTGTTTTCCCTGTCTTCCCGGCCGTGATAATCGGAACCCCCGGTGGCCACCAGCCCGTAGCGGCGGCAGAGCCGCCGGTAATGCCAGATCATTTCCTGGCTGTGGGCCGGGTAATACACTTCCAGACCCTGCAGGCCCTGCCGGACCAGGGGTGAAATCAGGTGATCACAGCGGCTCAGGCCCGGGTGGGCCAGCACCGCCACACCGCCGGCCTGCCGGATGAGCCGCACCGCCGCCGCCGGTGTATATTTGTACCGGGGCACGTAGGCCGGGCGATCACGCCCCAGGTACTTTTCAAAGGCTTCGGATACCGAACCGACCACGCCCATCTGGATCAGCATCCGGGCCACATGGGGCCGCCCCACGGCTCCCGCACCGGCCAGTTGCCATACCTGTTCCAGATCCACCGGAATCCCCAGGATACGCAAACGGTCCACCATTTTGACCACCCGCTCCCGCCGCGCCCGGCGGAAAAGGGCCAGCTGCTCCCGGAGGGCGCTATTACCGGGTTCAAAAAGATAACCCAGAATATGTACTTCCTGATTGCCTTCCTCGGTGCTGAGCTCCACCCCGCTTAAAACGGTAAAGGACAACCGCCGGCCCTCCTCAAGGGCCGGCCCAAGCCCGTCCACCGAATCGTGATCGGTGATGGCCAGGGCGCTCAATCCGGCCTCCCGGGCTCGCCGGACCACCGTAGCCGGAGAATCGGTACCGTCGGAAGCCGTGGTATGCACATGCAGATCACAGGGCAACCTTTTCACCTCTATTCGACACCCCGCCGGGATCTTCCTGCCCGGAGGGCAAAACCTGTTCCAGTACCCGCAAGAAATTCCCCCCCAGAATTCCCCTGATTTCCTCTTCCCGGTAACCCCGGCGCCACAATGCCCCGGTAAGGCGGGGCAGACAGGAAACATCTTCCAGACCCGGGGTGGTCCTTTCTATTCCGTCAAAATCGGAACCGAGGCCGATGCATCCCGCACCGGCCAGGGAAACAACGTGATCCACGTGATCCAGCAACTTCTCCAGTGATGGTGCGGTGGAATGAATGAAATCGGGATAGAAACACAGACCCATCACGCCACCCCTGGCGGCCAGGGCACGAATCTGGTCGTCGCTTAAGTTGCGCCGGTGATCGCAGACGTACCGGCTGTTGGCATGGGAGGCGATGACCGGCTGGCTGGAAACTTCTAATACGTCCCAGAAACCGGCCTCGGACAGGTGGGAAACATCCACCAGCATGCCCAGGCGGTTCATCTCCCGCACCACTGCACGCCCGAAGCGGGTCAAACCACCCCGGGTACCCCCTTCCGATACCCCGTCGGCCAGCTCGTTGCGATGATTCCAGGTCAGGGTCAGACTGCGCACTCCCAGGCGATGGAGCATGCGCAGCACCTCCAGGCGCCCGCCCAGGGCTTCACCACCCTCAATAGCCAGCAGGGCGCCTATTTTCCCTGTGTTCTGAACCCGCTGGATATCACCGGCACCGGTAATGAACATCATTTCTTCTTCGTTCAATTTCAATTCACCATAAAAACGATCAATCAGCTCCAGCACCCGGGTCACAGCCCTTTCCCGGTGGGTCGGGGCAATATAGGCGGCAAAAAATTGTATCTTTACCCCCCCCTGCCGCAGGCGGGCCAGATCCACATGCCCACCCCGGCCCACATCGGCCAGACGACGGTTCTGGATTTCCATGGCCGTCAGGGTATCACAATGGGCATCCACCACCGGGCTGTTCCGGTGCAGTTGCAACCAGTCCACATTACCACCTCCCCAATAACCACCGGTTCATAGATTAAAAAACCTGTTTATTCCCTTCAGAATAAACAGGCGGTACGGTTACAAACCGGTCCCGGTTGTCTATCTTGGCTCGACAATTAATTTGATGGCCGTCCTCTCTTCACCGTCGATAATAATGTCCGTAAAGGCAGGTATGCAGATCAGATCAACTCCACTGGGCGCTACGAATCCTCTGGCAATGGCTACCGCTTTGACGGCCTGGTTCAGGGCACCGGCACCGATGGCCTGTATCTCTGCACAGCCCCGTTCCCTCAGCACCCCGGCCAGGGCTCCAGCTACAGAATTTGGGTTGGATTTTGCTGAAACCTTCAATACTTCCATGCGGGCAGACCTCCTTCTTCTGTGGTCAAGCTTTATAGAAGACCAATTGCCATCGTACACTTTATATTCGCCACAAGGTAAGAAAATTCCTTTTTTACTGGACCACCTTTTCATAATATTTAACGTTTATTCAGACTATTCGTAATTTTGTATTCTGCGCACTTCTCTGGCCTGACCCGTTTCTTCACTGACATCAATCAAAACGGCATTGAACTGGTAGGGACCGGGAGCCACCTCAAACCGGCGGGGCAGGTGGGTGAGGAATTTATCCAGCACCATCTCCTTTTTTACCCCGATTACGGAATCCCTGGGCCCGGTCATGCCCACATCGGTTATATATGCAGTTCCGCCGGGGAGAATGCGTTCGTCGGCGGTCTGCACATGGGTATGGGTACCACATACCGCCGATACCCGCCCGTCCAGATACCAGCCCATGGCCATCTTTTCGGAAGTGGCCTCCCCATGAAAGTCGACCAGGATCAGGGGCGTAATCCCATTTAGTTCCGATAACAGTTCATCCGCCCTGCGGAAGGGGCAGTCCAGCTCCGACAAAAAAACTCGCCCGGAAAGATTAATCACCGCCACCTTTAGCTGGTTGCGGCTCTCATAAACACCCATGCCCCTCCCGGGAACCCCCCCGGGATAGTTGGCCGGCCGGAGGATTCTCCTTTCCTGATCGATAAAGGTATAAATTTCTTTATTATCCCAGACATGATTGCCCATGGTAAGCACATCAATGCCGCTGGCCCACAATTCCCGGGCCACTTCCCGGGTTATGCCGTTACCGCCGGCGGCATTTTCGCCATTGGCCACCACAAAATCAACGGCCAGTTCCCTGATCAGGCCGGGCATATTTTCTTTAACAGCCCGGCGCCCGGGTCGCCCGACCACGTCCCCGATCATCAGTATACGCACCAGTGGGCAGCCTCCCGCCTATTTGTTAAAAACCAGTACCCGTCCGTCTTCCCTGAAGGCAAATAAATACTTGTCCCCGGCGGCACTGCGCACGCTGTTGAGCATGTGCTCAATGATTTCCTCTTGAATAATCAGGTCCTCTTCAAAAAGGGGTTCGCTGGTCTCGGTTACCAGATTCTTTTTCAGATACTGGTGAAATAGCTGCACAATGAGGGCAATCTCTTCCCGAACCAGGGTTTCCACATCCCGCTGAACCTCGATCATGGTGAGATGGTCGGATGTTTGATGGGTGATCAGAGCTACCCGGATCTGCTTGCCCTCCAGCATATTAAACACTTCTATGCTGTGCATCAACTTTTCCTTCATGGCGGAAATTTCCGTCACGGTTAAATCCCGGGAAGCAATAAAGGTAAATTTCAGCACCTGTCTGGCCGGATCAAAATTGATGGTGGCCACTTCCGGATAACGGACCAGGATAGAAATCAATAACCCCACGCTATCCGTAACATCCTCGCTTCCCCTGTAATGGACGCCCAACAAATGTCACCTGCCTCAACTATCCTCGTAACCGCACAATACGTTAGAATTCTGTTTTGATTATAATAATCCTGCCGGCAGGCCCTTTTCATTACGAAAAAATTTCTGCCAGTAAAGGGAAATGACCCCGGCAAGGGGTCATTTCCCGACAGCTATTATTTAGCATAATCCACCACCCTGGTTTCCCGGATAACCGTTACTTTGATCTGACCCGGGTAATCCAGGTCGCTTTCCACTTTCCTGGCTATCTCCCTGACCAGGCGTACCGCGCCCAGGTCATCCACCTTGTCCGGTTTAACCATGATCCGGATCTCCCGTCCGGCCTGAATGGCGTAGGACTTCTCCACTCCTTCAAAGGAGCTGGCAATTTCCTCCAGTTTCTGCAGCCTTTTGATATAGGCCTCCAGGGTCTCCCGCCGGGCCCCCGGCCGGGCTGCCGAGATGGCATCTGCCGCCTGCACCAGCACTGCCGTTATGGTTTTGGGCTCCTCGTCCCCGTGGTGGGAGGCGATGGCATGAAGCACTTCGGGATGCTCCCGGTATTTTTTGGCCAGCTCCACCCCTATGGACACGTGGGGCCCTTCCACCTCGTGGTCCACGGCCTTCCCAATATCATGGAGCAAACCGGCCCGTTTGGCCGTCTGCACATCCACACCCAGTTCGGCAGCCATCAACCCGGCCAGGTGGGCCACCTCGATGGAATGTTTTAACACGTTCTGGCCGTAACTGGTACGGAATTTCAGGCGACCCAGCAGGTTGATCAACTCCGGATGCAGGCCGTGCACACCGGTTTCAAAGGTGGCCTGTTCGCCGGCCTCCCGGATTTGCATTTCGATTTCCTTACGGGCCTTGTCCACCATTTCTTCAATGCGCGCCGGGTGAATGCGCCCGTCCACAATCAACTTTTCCAGGGCAATACGGGCGGTTTCCCGGCGGATGGGATCAAATCCGGACAGGATAACTGCTTCGGGGGTGTCATCAATGATCAGATCAATTCCGGTAAGGGTTTCAAAAGCCCTGATGTTACGTCCCTCCCGGCCGATAATGCGGCCCTTCATTTCGTCGTTGGGCAGGGGAATGACCGATACGGTGGTTTCGGTAACGTGATCCGCCGCACACCGCTGGATGGCCAGGGAGATTATCTCCCGGGCACGCTTCTCCCCTTCCTCCCGGGCCTTGTTTTCCATATCTTTAATCAACAGGGCAGCTTCATGCTGCACTTCCTTTTCCACGTCGGCCAGCAGTTGCTGGCGGGCCTCCTCGGAAGTCAGCCCCGAGATGCGCTCCAGTTCGCTTACCTGCCGCTTGTACAAATCCTCCAGGCGCGCCCTGGTGTTGTCTATCTCTGCCTCTTTGCGGTTTAATGTCTCCTCCTTTCGCTCGATGCCTTCAATTTTACGGTCCAGGGTTTCTTCCTTCTGCATCAACCTCCGCTCCAAACGCTGCAGCTCGGAACGGCGTTCCTTATGCTCCCTCTCCATTTCATTGCGCAGCTTCAGTACTTCTTCCTTGGCTTCCAGGATGGCTTCCCGCTTTTTAGCTTCCGCCACCTTTTCCGCCTCTTCTATTATTTTCCTGGCCTCGGCTTCCGCCGAAGCTATTCTGGCCTCGGCCAGGTATTTGCGCATCAGGTACCCAATGGCAAAGGCAACCACTGCGGCAATTATGGGGATGATTACAGGCATACTGGGCAAACATATCACCTCCTTGACAAAATATTTTACAAAAAAAATACCGAGTAAAACTCGGTAGAAAAAGAATCGGTACTACTTTTGGTTTTGGGGCACGGGTAGAAGTAAAACGCCTTTCACACCTTTCATGATGGGGTTTACTCCTATATACAACACACCCACAAAAAACCGGGACGATCCGAAAAATCTATATAAAACCCGTATCAGTAGTAACCAATTCTATTTTCTCCCAAACATAATTCTATAGTTTTTCAGGTTAAATGTCAAGGCAGTTCCCCACAGACAGGGATTGGCACACCCGGTAGATAATCTCAGGGCTGAACCCCCGTCGCCGCAAAAAAGCGGCCAGTTTATGCCGGGGATAGGCCGCACCTTCCCGGCCCACTTTCTTTTGGGCCAGGGAAAGGGCTGTGGCGTATTCCTTCCCGTCATCCAGTTCCTCCAGGGTTTCGGCGATAACCTCCCGGGACACGCCCCTGGCCCGCAGCTCCCTGAAGAGGCCTTCCCTCCCCCGGGGGTTGGCGGACAGACGCCAGTTGACCCAATCCCGGGCAAAGGCCCGGTCGTCAACCAGACCGTATTCCTGCAAAAAGGAAAGAACCTCCTGGATAACCGGTTCCGCAAACCCGCATCTTTGCAAACGGCAGAAAATCTCAGCAGTGCTGCGGGGGCGGCAGGCCAGCAGCCGGTAGGCCTTTTCCCGGGCCCTGCGGAATTCTTCTCCGGGCACCTATTCCGCCGCCCCTTCTTCGGCGGCCGAGGGCAGTTTCAGCCCGCCAATTTGCAGCTGCTGGCGGATTTTCTGTTCGATTTCTTCTCTGATTTCAGAATGATTGCGCAAATATTCTTTGGCGTTTTCCCTGCCCTGACCCAGTCTCTCCTCGCCGTATGAATACCAGGTGCCGCTTTTGTTCACTATCTTTAACTCCGCGGCCAGATCCAGCACCGTTCCCTCCCGGGAAATGCCGGTGCCGTACATGATATCAAAGTCGGCCTGTTTGAAGGGCGGCGCCACCTTGTTTTTCACCACTTTCACCCGGGTGCGGCTGCCCACAATGTCCGCCCCCTGTTTTAACGTTTCCTGTTTGCGCACCTCCAACCTTACAGAGGCATAAAACTTCAATGCCCGCCCTCCGGGAGTGGTTTCCGGGTTGCCGTATACCACCCCCACCTTTTCCCTTAGCTGGTTGATAAAGATGGCCACCGTCCGGGACTTGCTGATCACCCCCGTCAATTTGCGCAGGGCCTGGGACATCAGACGGGCCTGCAGGCCCACATGGGCGTCGCCCATTTCACCGTCGATCTCCGCTTTGGGCACCAGGGCGGCCACCGAGTCGATGACCACCACATCAACAGCCCCGCTGCGCACCAGGGCCTCGCAAATTTCCAGCGCCTGTTCACCGGTATCGGGCTGGGCCACCAGCAGGTTTTCAATGTCCACGCCCAGGTTTTTGGCGTAAACCGGGTCCAGGGCATGTTCGGCGTCAATAAAGGCGGCAATCCCCCCCATCTTCTGGGCTTCGGCAATGATGTGCAGAGCCACGGTGGTTTTACCCGAAGATTCGGGACCAAAGATTTCCACCACCCGCCCCCGGGGAACGCCGCCCACACCCAGGGCCATGTCCAGGGTCAGGGCGCCTGTGGGTATAACCTCCACATTGAGCCGGGAAGTCTCCCCCAGTCTCATAATGGCCCCTTTCCCAAACTGCTGTTCAATGCGGGTGAGGGCCGCTTCCAGTACCTTTAGTTTTTCACCGGTCATAAGGACACCACCTTTGTGGCAAACATTTGTTTCATAATATAATACCGTATTTTCCCACCGGGATCAACGGGGTGAAAAAATCCGTCCAACTAATCCACCGCCATCTGCTGGTCCACCAGGTACAAACGAATCATATTCAGACCGGAGTTGACGGCCCCCTGTCTTACACCGTGCCGCCGCCCGGGGAAATGAAATTCCCGGCAGGAGGTGCCTTCCGGTGTGGCCAGGGCTATATAGGTCAATCCCACCGGTTTTTCAGGGGTACCCCCGTCGGGACCGGCAATGCCCGTTACCGACAGCCCCAGATCGGCCCCCGTCAACCGCCTTATCCCTTCGGCCATGGCCACCGCCGTTTCCCGGCTCACCGCCCCGTATTCCTTCAACACGCCGGCAGGTACGCCCAGAACCCCTTCCTTGATCCGGTTGTGATAAGCCACCACACCGCCCAGGAAATACCCGGAGCTACCGGGCACGGAGGTAAGCCGGGACGCCACCAGCCCGCCGGTGCAGGATTCGGCCGTGGCTACCGTCAAACCCCTTTGCGTCAGCAGGCGGCCAACCACTTCTTCCAGCACGTCGTCGTCCATACCAAAAACATAAGCAGACAGACGTTCCCGTACCCTGGCCAGCAAATCCGCCACCATTTGCTCCGCCAGGGCGCCCCCGGGCGCTTTAGCGCTGATGCGCACATGAACTTCTCCCGGTTTGGCCACGTAAGCGATACCCGGGTTGCCCTGCCCTCCCAGATCCCCGATAAGCTGTTGCACGGCCGATTCCCCGATACCGGTCACCTTGAGCAGCCGGGTGCGGGTAACCATGCCCCCCCTGGCCCGGCCGGCCAGGTAGGGCCGCACCGTCCGGGCGAACATGGGCCGCAACTCATCGGGCGGGCCGGGCAACAGGACGAGCACCCTGTCCCTGTATTCCAGCAGGGCACCGGGCGCAGTCCCCACCGGATTGGGCAGTATTTTCGCCCCGGCCGGAAAATAGGCCTGCCGGATCATATTTTCGGGCATGACCGTTCCCCGCCGGGCCATGAAACGGCGGATGTGCTCCAGGGAAGGCGGATCTAAAACCAGGGGCAACCCCAGCACCCGGGCCACCGTATCCCTGGTCAGATCGTCGGTGGTCGGGCCCAACCCCCCGGTGATAATGATCAAATCCGCCCTTTCCAGCGCCCCTTGCAAAACGCCGGCCATCCGGTCCCACTGGTCTCCCACGGTGGTATGCAGGGTGATTTCAATACCCAGGGCCGCCAGCTCCCGGCCGATATACTGGGCATGGGTATTTACTATTTCCCCTATCAGCAGTTCCGTGCCGGTAAAAATCAATTCCGCCTGCATAGGCTCACTTCCTCGTCCAGACCTGATTTTATTATTCGCTGAATGGGCCATAAAACCCTTCCGGGAAAAGAAAAATAGAACAAAAGGGAGCCCCTGCCGGGATCTCCCTTCGGATAATATCCTAATTTTATTTTATGCGGCAACCGGGTCGATGAGCTGGCGCAAGTGTTCCCCCGATATTTTTTCCTGTTCCAGAAGCAAATCGGCAATCCGGGCCAGAACCTCCCGCTTTTCCCCCAGGTAAAAACGCACCCTGGCTTCCTGCTCCTGCAGGATTTCCGTAATCACCCGGTAACGCAGGGAAACGGGCAGCAATTCGGGATCCACCACGCCCAGCCGGGACATGCCGTTTTTAATAATCTCCTCGGCCGTCCGGGTGGCTTCTTGAAAATCATTGCCCGCCCCGGTGCTGCGGTTGCCCAGCAAGATTTCTTCAGCCACCGCACCGGCCAGCATGACAGCAATCTGGTTTTCCAGGTAGTCCCGGGTATACAGGTAGGTATCATCCTCGGGAGTCTGGCGCATATACCCCAGAGCCTGTCCCCGGGGGGTAATGGTGAGGGCGGATACCGAACCGGGCCGGACCATTTCACTTAAAAGGGCATGGCCGGTTTCATGAATGGCCACCCGCCGCAACTCCGCCGGCGCTGGCCGGCGATCCAGGCGGTCACCCATGATTACCTTGTCCACCGCCTCATGAAAGTGACGGCGGTAAATAACCTGGCAGTTTTCCCGCATGGCCAGGATGGCCGCCTCGTTGGCCAGGCTCTCCAGGTGGGCGCCGGAAAAACCAAAGGTCTCCTTGGCCAGGGATTCCAGGCAAACGTCGTCGGCCAGGGGTTTGTTCCGGGTATGCAATTTCAGGATTTCCAGTCGTCCCTTTTTATCGGGCAGATCCACCTTCACCTGGCGATCAAAACGGCCGGGGCGCAGCAGGGCCGGGTCCAGCATATCCACCCGGTTGGTGGCCGCCACCACCAGCACCCGCACCTGATCATCCACCTTCAAACCGTCCATTTCCACCAGCAACTGGTTCAGGGTCTGGTCATATTCATGATGGCTGGTGGTTTGCCCGCGCTTTCCGCCCAGAATGTCGATCTCATCGATAAAAATCAGGGCGTTGCTCTTCCCCTGTTTGACAGCCGTTTCCCGGGCCGTCTGGAACAACCGCCGCACCCGCTGGGCGCCCACGCCGGCGTACATTTCAATAAACTCCGAACCACTGCAGGCCACAAATACGGCATCGGTGTAACTGGCGGCCGCCCTGGCCAGCATGGTTTTGCCCGTGCCGGGTGGACCGGTTAATAGAATGCCCTTCAGCGGCCTGATGCCCAAACGCTGAATCTGCTTATAGTTTTTGATAAAATCCAGTGCTTCCCGCAGTTCCTGGATGGCCGACGCCTGGCCGCCAATATCGGCAAAGGAGATATTATCCCTGGTAACCACCTGTTCGCCGGCAAAATTCCGGGCCAGCAAACCCCGGGAGCGGGCCACGTAGTACAGGCCTGCTCCGGCCGCCCCCAAAAATATTAGCGGGGTAACATCATAACCGGTGGCCACCAGAAAGATCAGGCCGGCCAGCCCAAAACCGAGACCAATTTCCTTGAGCATGGAGACCTCCCTTTCCAACCCGCTTCCAAAACCGGTTCTCCGGCAGGTCGGTCAGTTGACCAGACAGAACATATTTATTATACCATACAAAAGGGAGAAAACCATCCAGGAAATGTGTGCCACCAGATGGCCCTACCGGTCGATGCTTACCCCCGGGAACCGGGTGATGGCCAGGGTTTAGAGGATGAATTAACGCCACAGTATTAGGGGTAACATTTACTCCCGGGGCGGGGTGGCCAGGCGCGGGATGATCTCGTAAAGGTAGCTGCCGCCGTGTTTCATTTGCACATAAATATTGTCCTGATCCAGATGGACGGATACGCCGACCTGTGCCTTTGCCGTTTCGTTCTCCAGGGAACGGATCATTTCCCGGTAGTTTCCCCGGACCTGCGCCTCATAGAGGGCAAACTGGCTGTTATAAAACGCCCTTTGTAATTCCTCGTCCCGCCTGTCCTTTATTTTTAAAATAAAAGGACGTTTACCCAGGACATCCTGGATGGATTTGCGCAAACGGCGGTAGGCCGCCCCCAAATCCGGCACTTCCCTTAGCCGGGCTTCAATTACCAGTACCGCACCATTCTTCTCCAGGGTGTAGGACTCCACCGCCTCATCGGCCTTTAATACCCGGTCCAGTGGTTGGGAAAAACTGTACTTGTTGTATAGCCACTGGGCGCCAAAGAGGATTAACAGGCCGGCCAAAAGTGCCGCCAATACCACGGGAATGCGCCAACCATGCCACTGCATACCTTCTGTCCTTTCCGGTCGCGGATTTAAATGCCGCCCTTTTTGAGCACCGTCCAGCCACGGTTAAAATAATCCAGGCCGGACCAGAGGGTAAAGACAACGGCCAGCCCCATGGCCAGGTTACCCAGGGTAATCCGGGAAGCGTCAAAGGGGAATTCCTGTAAAAAGAGGGCCGCAATGGCCACAATCTGGGTGACCGTTTTCAGTTTGCCCAAAATACTGGCCGCTATCACCGTACCCTCGGCGGCCATAATTGAACGCAGGCCGGTGACGGCAAATTCCCGGCCGATAATAATCATGGCCACCCAGCCCGGGAGACGGTGCATTTCCACCAGGGAGATCAAAGCCGCCGAAATCAACAGCTTGTCCGCCAGGGGATCCATCAACTTCCCCAGGCGGGTGATCTGGTGGTGCTTGCGGGCAATATAACCATCCAGGCCATCGGTACTGGCGGCTAAAATAAATACCGCCGCCGCTATATAATCCCCGTAGGGCACCCGCAGGGAAACCACTGTCAAAAAGATAGGGATTAAAAATATCCTGGCCATGGTTAAGCGGTTGGGCAAATTCATGCCAGTTCCCCCATCAGATCGTACTCGCCGGCACGGCTGATACGCACCTGAACGAAATCCCCCGGAGCAATTATATTGTCCCCGGCCGTAAAGAATACCTTACCGTCCACTTCCGGCGCGTCGGCTTCCCGGCGGCCAAAGTACAAATGGTCCTTTTGCCCTTCAACCAGCACGGTTACCTGCCGTCCCACCAGGGAACGGTTATGCTCCAGGGAGATTTGCTGCTGCAAAAGCATGACCTGCCGGTATCGTTCCTCCTTCACTTCTTCCGGCACCTGGCGGGGCATGGTGGCGGCGGGGGTACCCTCTTCCGGGCAGAATTTGAATACCCCCGCCCTTTCAAAACGCACGGCAGCTACAAAATCAAGCAACTGCCGGAAATCCTCTTCCGTTTCCCCGGGAAACCCTACCATAAAGGTGGTGCGCAGGGTTAAACCCGGTATGGCCCGGCGCAAACCATCGATCAGCTGGCCAAACCTCTCCCCGTTGCCGCTCCGCCCCATCCGGGCCAGCACCGGCCGGCTGACATGCTGCAGGGGCAAATCGATATACCGGCATACCTTTTCTTCCGCAGCCAAAACGTCCACCAGCTCACCGGTAAAACCGTCGGGGTGACCATATAACAGGCGTATCCAGTGAATACCGGATATGCCGGCCAGGGAACGTAACAGGGAAGCCAGGCGACGCTCCCGGTACAGGTCCAGCCCGTACCAGGTGGTGTCCTGGGCCACCAGGACCACTTCCTTTACCCCCCGGGCGGCCAGCTGGACCACTTCCTCTCGGATGGATTCCATGGGACGGCTGCGGTAAGGCCCCCGGATGGCTGGAATGGCGCAATAGGCGCACCGGTTGCTGCAGCCCTCGGCTATTTTCACATAGGCGGTGTGGCCGGGCGTGGCCAGTAGCCGGGGCAAAGGGGAATCGCAGGCATAACCCGGCTCTCCCACCGCCATCACCCGCTGGCCCGCCAGGGCACGCATCACCACATCCACCACCCGGGGTACCGCCCCGGTGCCCATCAACCCGTCCAACTCCGGCATTTCCGCCAGCAACTCCCGGGCATAGCGCTGGGCCAGGCAACCGGCGGCCAGGAGTACCCGGCAGCACCCGTTTTTTTTGTACCGGGCCATTTCCAGGATTTGATTGATGGATTCCTCCTTGGCCGGGGTAATAAATCCACAGGTGTTGACGATCAGAATATGGGCCTCCTCCGGCCGGTTGGTTATCCGGAAACCGGCCCTGTCCAGCTGCCCCAGCATTATCTCCGCATCCACCAGGTTTTTGGCGCAACCGAGGCTGATCATACCAACGGTAAAGGACATTTTTCTCCGCTTTCCTTTCTATGAACAGGCACAGGTCCAGTATACCGGACTGATCCGTTTCCTGTCAAAAATCCCATAAGAAAAGGGCGGCCGCGTAAGGCCGCCGGGTATAAAGAAAAGAACTTATTCACCCAGCAGGTTGACCATTCCTTCATGGATATGGGCGTTGATCTGGGCCAGCACCCTTTTCAACGAGTCAAAATCCGTTATTGTACAGCCTTCGCCCCAGCGGGTAATCAGGTACTGGACAAAGGCCAGGTATCCCTTTACCGAGGCCACCCGGAATAAATCCCGGCAGGTGTTGTTGGAGGGTTGACCCGGACAATCCGCACCGGAATGATGGGTAATGGCGAAGTTGCTCAACTCCCGCCCTTCCCGCCGCCAGGAAAGAATTCCTTCATAAATGTTCACCTCCCGGCCGCAGGAATCGCATATAAAGGATCCCATTTACCAGCCCCCCTCACCGACGGGCACCGTAACTACCCCTGAGTGGTAACGGAAAACTCCCGATTGACTACCTGTCCCCGACCGCCCAGGACGCCCAAATTCTGGCCATTCACCTGGACATTGACCACGCCGGCATTACCCAGTTTAACCCAGATACGCTGCCTGGCCTGGAATGTCCGGGATTGGTTGGCGGCCAGTTCGCCGGTAAACTTATCCTGGCCGTCCACCACCACCCGCATCCAGCATGTTTCATCCGTCACACTGAGCACCAGATTTACCCCGGAAGGAGAAGGGGTGGAAGGAGCAGAGGATACTTCTCCCCCGATTCCCGCGGCGGCATCCGGCTGACCCTGCCCACCCGTGGCCGGCTCCCGGGAAACGGTGGCCGGATCTCCGGACACCTGGGCCGGAGGAGAACCACCGGGATTTCCGCCGGGCTCTGAACCACGGATGATCCCGGCCACCCGCCCGGCCCCCCAAATCAGTATGAAAGCCAGGGCCAGTCCCGCCAGCCCGTAGGCGATACGGCGGTAAGAACCACCGGGCCGGTGGTCCTTCTCCTGAACTGGAGGTGTCTCCGGAACGGTGGCTGCCTCCGGGGGGAAGGCATCCTCCAGCCGGGCCAGCAGTGCCCGTTCATCCAGTTCCAGGAACCGGGCGTAATTGCGCAAAAAGCCGCGCACATAGACCCTTCCGGGTAAAACATCAAAGGCTTCCTTTTCCAGAGCCTCCAGGTATTTGCGGCGAATTTTGGTTTCCTCTTCAACCTGCTCCAGAGTTAGCCCCCGGGCTTCCCGGGCATCCCGGAGAATTTTCCCTATGTCCACAGGGATTCCCTCCCTTCAAATAGTCGTCACACGTCCATGACAACTACCTGTTTTGCCATTCGGGTAAAGAAGTTATCCAATCCCCGATCCGGTCGGCCGCCTTTGGCAAATCGGCGGTGGAAACGCAAAGAGCATACTCCGGACTGGGACCGTCCGGATATTTGTAAAGAGGGTCATAGTATTTGACCAGAAGATAGGCAAAAACCTGTTCAAACTCTCCACGGGCCAGCATTTCGTTTAATGCAGACACCCGTTTCGTGCCCAGGTACTTTTGCAGGGAAGCAGTGGCTTGCTGCAGGGCCGGAATATTCCCATTAGGTGCCCGGGTATAATCTTCCCGGATGCGCCGCACCCGGTTTTCCAGGGAATCGTAAGCCAGCACCCGGTAACCTTCCTCCATGGCTTTGAGGACCACGGGCGGCACCAGCAAGCGCCCCAAACGTCTGCTTTCACACTCCACCAGAAAAATTCCCTTTCCCTCGGCCGCCATCAGCGCTTGTACAATCAGCCCTTCAAACATCTTCTGCCCGGGGGAGGGGGGTAGCCCGATCTTGCCGTAGACCGATCCCCGGTGCCGGGCCAATCCTTCCAGATCCAGCACCGGAAAACCCCTTCCGGCCAGGGCCGCCAGCAGGCGGGTTTTACCCACACCGGTTAAACCGTGGATTACCACGGCCTTTAAGGGCAACCGCTCCACACCCAGATAACGGTTGACAAAACGCCGGTAAGCCTTGTAGCCGCCCAGGATGCGGTAAACGTTGAACCCCATCACGTCCAGTATGGAAGCAGTAAATTGACTGCGCAACCCTCCCCGCCAGCAAAAAAGAACCACCGGCCGGCCGCCCGCCCGTTCCGCAAAGGCCCCGATCCAGTGGGACAAACGGGGGGAAACCAGTTCCAGCCCCAGTTTCCGGGCCTCCGCCGGCCCCCGGTGACGATAAACGGTACCCACCAGCGCCCGCTCCACGTTATCCAGCAGGGGAATATTCACCGCTCCGGGAATGGTGGCTTCCTGGTACTCACCCTCGGAGCGCACATCCACCAGCAGTACATCCGGCAGACGAAGGGCCTCTTCTATGGTAATATCCCTGATCATACCGTATCCCCAAAAACCCTTACCGGCTGTAAGCCCATAATATTATTCATAGCATTTGCCCGCAAATACATTGTTAATTCTCAACAGCGTCTTATAAAGATTTTTCTACATCCTTCGCCCCGTTTCCTTTCGATATGGGGAAAATTTAAGTCACCTTTTTTTTGAAGGTTTGTTCATATTGCTCCAGGCTGATGAGCACCGGGCGTGGTTTGCTTCCTTCATACCCTCCCACTATCCCCTTCCTTTCCATAATATCAATCAACCTGGCCGCCCGGGCATACCCCACGTGCAGGCGCCTTTGCAAGAGGGAAATGGATGCATGTCCCGTTTTAATAAAAATTTCCACCGCCCTGGGCAGCAGCTCGTCTTCCGGTTCCTGATGGGTCTCTGCCCGCACTTCTTCCACCAGAAAGCGTTCATCATAACGGGGCCTGGCCTGACCTTTGAGGAAGGAAACCAGATTTTCCACTTCCCGGTCGGACAGGAAGGCCCCCTGAACGCGCAACGGCTTGGGCGCCCCCACCGGGAAAAAGAGCATATCCCCTTTGCCCAGAAGCTTTTCAGCCCCGGCCATATCCAGAATGGTGCGGGAGTCGATCTGTGACGAAACGGCAAAGGAAATCCGGGAAGGGATGTTGGCCTTGATTAAACCGGTGATCACATCCACCGACGGCCGCTGGGTGGCCACCACCAGGTGGATGCCGGCCGCTCTGGCCATCTGGGCCAGGCGGCAGACGGCATCCTCCACATCGGCGGGGGCGATCATCATTAAATCCGCCAGTTCATCAATAATCAGCACGATAAGGGGGAGCGGGCCCTCTTCCGCCGGTGACGGCACCTGATTGCGGAAAAGATCGTTATAGCGCGTAATATCCCGCACCCCGGCGGAGGCAAAAAGGGAATAGCGGCGTTCCATCTCCTTCACCGCCCAGCGCAGGGAGGTGGCCGCCTTTTTCGGATCGGTAACCACCGGCGACACCAGGTGTGGAATGCCGTTATAGGTGGCCAGCTCCACCATTTTGGGATCGATAATCAGGAATTTCACTTCCTCCGGCCGGGCCTTGAAAAGAATGCTGGCAATTATGGTATTTAAACATACGCTTTTACCCGAACCGGTGGCCCCGGCAATGAGCAAATGGGGCATCTGGGCCAGGTCCGCCAGCACCGGATTACCGGCGATATCCTTACCCAGGGCCACGGTCAGCCGGGAGGCGGCCTGCTGAAACTCCACCGTTTCCAGCAATTCCCTCAAGAAAACCATGGCAATCTCCCGGTTGGGCACCTCAATTCCCACGGCCGCCTTGCCGGGAATGGGCGCTTCGATGCGCACATCGGGAGCAGCCATGGACAGGGCTATATCATCGGCCAGGCCGACAATGCGGCTTACCTTGATTCCGGGGGAGGGCTGAATTTCATACCGGGTAATGGCCGGTCCGCGGGAAACCTGGGTTACCCTGGCCTTCACCCCGAAACTGTGCAGGGTCTCTTCCAGAACACGCACGTTTTCCGCTATGTCCCTGTTATTTTTATTACCTCTGGCACCGGCCGGTTTGGCCAGCAGGTACAGGGGAGGCAGCTGATAGGAACCATCGGGATCACCCGCAGGGGACGCTTCCCTGGCCGCACTGGCCGGCACAATGCGCAGCACCCGGGAACTGCCGCTATCCCCGGGCGGATTTTTTTTCTCTTCCGATAATACCTCCACCGGGGGAGCCTTTTCCGGGAGCGCGTTCCCGGCTCCGCTGTGATCAATGATCACCGGCCGGGAAGCGGCTTCGACCGCCGCTTCTTCCACTTCCGTAAAGAAATAGCTGTTAACAAAAGTTCCCAACCGCTGGCAAAAATTCTTCCCTGTTTCGCCGCAACGGACCATCGCCTGCCGCAAGGAAACATTGCCGCCCATCAACAGCCCCACCGCCGCCATGGTGACCAGGACTATGGCGGTGCCGGCCGGACCGAAGGAGCGCAGGATAAGAAAATAGCAGATTCCACCCACCAGCCCTCCCCCTTCACCGGCCAGCCCGGCCTGCAGGGCATACTCCGGAGGAATCAGCATATGCAGCAGAATCAGGGCCACCACAAAGAGAAGGGCGCCCCCGTAAAAGCGCTGGCCGGCCCGCACCCGTCCTCTGCCCAGCATTAGCCGCAGGCCGCCCAATATCAACAGGAGAGGGAAAAGATAACGCCCTTCTCCGGCCGCACCGCGCAGTAAGCGCTCCACCAGCCGGCTGACCAGACCCATCTCGGGGGTGAGCAGGCTCACCAGCCCCAGGATACCCGTGGAAATCAGAATGATACCGCCAATCTCGTGGCGCTGCTGTTCTTTTAGATGCTTGATTTTCACGACCACCAGCCTCCAGGAGAATGGGTTGCCCGGCATGGAAGGCGGGGGGTTTGTGGTCGCCCCCGAACCGCCCCAAAGATTGCCCACAAAAGATGTCCGTAAATAATTATACCACAAATACTGGCAGACTCCTGCAAGATAACTATATTTTGCCATGAAACAAAAAAGAACCCCCGAGGGACCGGCAATGCAGAAACCGCCTCAGGGACTATTATCAGGGGACCATTCCTTCGCCAACCTGTTTTACGCCACCTCAGCCAGCAGCAGATGGGGCAACTCCCATTGCGGCCTGGCGGCAATAATTAACCTGAGCCAGGTGACCGCTTCGGTAATCTTATCCTGACGCACCAGCACGTAAGCCAGATTATAGGCCATCTCCAGGTCATGGGGGCGCAGGGAAAGTATTTCATGATAAAGCTTTTCCGCCCGGTGCCATTCCCGCTCCAGGGTCAACAGTACGGCGTGGGCCACTTTACCGGAAATGCTCCCCGGTGAAATCAGGTAAATATTGCGGTAAATAAGCTTCACTTTGGAAATATCCTCCGCCCTGGCGGCATTTCTGGCACAAATGCTGTAGATAAAAACCATGATGTCACTGATGTAAAAAATAACATAGAGGGCCGCCAGCAACAGTCCCAGCACCACCAGAGCACTCTCCCTGGGAAGTCCTGCTACGCACACATACAACACCGCCAGGAAACAAAGCACCACGAACGCCCCGTCTTTTACCCGCCACAGGCGCATACACCCACCCCCTCTTTAATGGGCATACATCCTTTTTAGTGATAGCATTTATGCCCCAGGGTTTTCTTTCGCTCCTTGTTTTAAGGCCAAAGGCTGCATTTCCGGACGTAATGGTCATGGAATGGCGGCAATTGCTTTGTGAAAAATATCACGCCCCCTTTTGATACCATTGTACCAGAAGAGGGCGTGTACTGACAATTACCATCTGGCAAGTTGTTTTAAATCAGGGTTTTTTAGCTATTTTCCCGCCTTAGCAGGCCTTCCGCCAGTATTTCCGCCGTATGGAGCACTTTCACGGGGCGGTTTTGACGGTCCAGACCGCCGCCAATCTGCATCCGGCACCCCGGGCAGTCCAGGGCCACCACCGGCGCCCCGGTGCCCAGCACGGCCTGTATTTTTTTGTTCAGGACAGCTGTGGACACCTCGGGAAATTTAATACTGTAGGAACCACCGAAACCGCAACAGTAATCGCCGGTCATCTCCACCAGGTCGGCGCCGGCGGCGGTAAGCAACTGCCGGGGCGCTTCGCTGGCCCGCAAACGACGTTTTAAATGGCAGGAATCGTGGTAGGTAATTTTACCTCCCGGCAGGTGGACCAGGGAGGACAGTTCCTCCCGGTAGGGAAGGATAAAGGATGAAAAGTCCTGAACCTTTGCGGCCAGTTCCCCGGCCCGCTCCGACCATATGACATCATCTTCCAGAAGTGTGGGGTAATGGTATTTTAAGGCCTCGGCACAGGTGGGGCAGGCGGTGATGATCTGATCCACGTCCAGGCCCGCAAAAGCGGCCATATTTTGCCGGGCCAGTTTGGCGGCGCTATCCGTAAGCCCCACCTGTTCGGCCGGGTAACCACAGCAGGCTTGGGTCTCGGGACAGACCAGCTCAAATCCCAGGGCGGAAAGCACCATGGCCACTGACTCGCCTATTTCCGGATAAACAAAATCCACCAGACAACCGGAAAAGAAAGCCACCCGGCCCCTGACTTTTTCCGGCCGGGGCAACCGGACCACCCGGTTCCGGAAGGGTACGGCGGCAATGGCCGGCAGTGTGCGGCCTTTCGTCAGATCCGACAGGAAAAGGGGCAGATGACGGACTTTGTTTTCCCGGACGAAGGGTTTTTGCAACCGTGAGGCGGTTTTCAGCAAGCCGTGGAAAAGTTCCCGGTTGGGTAATATTTTTTCGAAGATGGTTTTCTGAACAAATCCCGGACCTTCCTTCTCCACCGTACGCCGCCGCAGTTCGCCGATTAAAGCCGGCAGGTCGATATTGCCCGAACAGAAGTCCCGGCAGCGCTCACAGCGCAGGCAGAGGTTCTGGATCATTCCCGCCCTTTCCGGGCTGGTAAAGTATGCAGTGAGAATGGTCCCGATACCTCCAGTATAAACATCACCAAATACCCCCCCTACCAGCTGGTAGACCGGGCAAACATTTAAACAGGCAGCGCAACGGACACACTGGAGGGCTTCAATGAAAACGGGGTCCCGGGCCATGCGGGTGCGGCCGTTGTCCAGCAGAATGATGTGTAATTCTTTTTTTTCGTGGTACCGGCCGCCGGGGTCCACCGCCGGCACGGCGCCGGTGATCATGGTCACGTAGCTGGTGATATGCTGGGCCGTGGCACTGCGGGGCAGCACTTCCAGGATGGGAGTTATATCGACAAAACGGGGCACCAGTTTCTCCAGGCCGATGATAATTACATGTACCGGGGGCAAACTGGTGGTCAGGCGGCCGTTGCCTTCGTTGGTGACCATCACCACCGTGCCCGTTTCGGCCACCGCTATGTTACCGCCGGAAATACCCATCCAGGCCGACAGGAATCTTTTGCGTAGCTCCCTCCGGGCCAGTTTGACCATGCCCTCAATCTCCGGTTCCACATTTTCCCCGATTTCCTTACTGAAAATACCAGCCACTTCCTGGCGGCTTAAGTGAATAGCCGGCATAACCATGTGGGAAGGCCGCTGGCAGGAAAGCTGGATGATCCATTCGCCCAGATCGGTTTCGATACACTCCAGGCCCTGTTCCTTTAAATAATCATTTAAGCGTATCTCCTCACTGGCCATGGATTTTGACTTCACAATGGTCTTTATCCCCCTGGATTTGGCCAGACGGGCAATGTATTCCCGGGCTTCAAGAGCCGTGGCCGCCCGGTAGACGGTGGCCCCGCGGCGGGTGGCTTCCCGGGCAAACCGCTGTGCCAGTTCTTCCATATTTTCCGCCGCTTCCCTTTTTATGCGGGCCACTTCCCGGCGCAGAGCCTCGAAATCCCGGCCCTGGTAGACCTGTTCCCGGGAAATCACATAGTTATCGGAAAAACGCCCCAGGGCGCAGCCAATGTTTTCGTTGGCCAGGGCATCCCGGGTGGCCTGTCTTAAATCGCTTTTGCTCACCGGGATTCACCCCCTTCGTCCATAAAGATCACATAAACTTTACCGGGACCGTGTACCCCGATGGTCAATACCCGCTCGATATCGGCCGTGCGGCTGGGCCCGGAGACAAAGGCCAGGTAACCGGGAATTTCCCCCCGGGCGGCCAGGTAATCAATGGCTTCCCGTAAGGTACCCACCAGCCCTGTGGTAGGTGCCAGAGCCACATGGACCGGCGGCAGCATGGATACCAGGCGCCGGTTGATATCAGTGGCATCCTGCACCAGCGTTCCGGTTTCGGCAATGGCCATTTCAAAGAAAGAAATGCCCAGATCGGCCGGTTCAGCCTGTTCCCGGGCATTACCGGCAGTCACCTCCGCACCGGCGGCACCAACCAGGGCATGAATATCCAGGGATTTGACTATAGGGGTACCGGCCACCGCCACCCGCCGGACATTTTCCCGGTGAAGCAAATCCTGTATGAGCTTTCCCGCGTCCGCCGGATTTTGCACCCGGTGGACCTCCGCTCCCAGCGCCCGGGCCCGGGTGAGGAAAAGTGCATAAAGGGCTTCTACATCCCTTTTCTCCTGGGATGGAGTGACTGCATTTGTGGCCATAGTACCGTCAATCCTTTCTTTAAGAAAAGTTGCCCGGCCGGATGGTTCATCCGGCCGGGACACCATTTTACGCTCCCTGGGAGCCGGACATTTTTTCCAGGCTGTTTCTCTGTCTGGCCGCCGCCACTCCCAGCACCAGCAGAATCACCGCGGTGATTATCAGGATGAGGGAGCCGCCCTCCACTACCTTGGCCGCCGGACCGGCAGTGGAAGCCATGACCAATGGCGGGATCATCCAGTCCAGCACATAGGCCTGCAGAATGGTAATAATGCTGATTACCAGCACCATCAGGATGCTGTGCCCCACGGTGAAACGGAAGAGGTCACCCTCCCGGCCCACCAGGCCGGTGGCACCGGCACCCACGGCAATGCTCTGGGGCGAAATCATCTTGGCGGCACAACCACCGGTACTGTTGGCTGCTACCGTTAACACGGGGTTGATACCCAGTTTCTCGGCGGTAATTTGCTGCATCTTGCAAAACAGGGCGTTGGAAGAGGTATCGCTACCGGTCACAAATACGCCCAGCCAGCCCAGCAGCGGGGCCATGAAGGGGAAGAAGCCGCCGGTAACGGTAAAGGCCGTAGCCAGAGTGGGGGTCATGCCGGACCAGTTGGCTACAAAGGCAAAACCCAGGAAGCAGGCCACGCTCAGGACGGCATAGCGCAGATCTTTGAACGTTTTAGCAAAAATCCCGAAGAAGCGCCCTGGACCGATGCTCAGGATGAAAGCGCTGATAATGGCGGCGATTAAAATACTGGTCCCTGCCGCCGACAGCCAGTTGAAATTGTAAACCACCGCCATGGGCTTGCCCCCGGCGATAATGGCCTTATCCAAACCGACAAAGGGGATTTTAATGGTAACCTTATCCAGAACAGCTTTTACCGAACCCAGGCCCCAGTCGCTCACCATGATGGTTAAAACGATAAAGGGAGACCAGGCCTTAAACACCGCCCCGGCGGAATGCTTCATCACTTTTAACGAAGCCGGGGGTTCATCGGCAAAGCGCCAGATATGCTTGGGTTTCCAGGCCCGCAGGAAGAGCACCGTGACCACAATGGAAACCACGGAGGAAGCTATGTCCGGCAGCATGGGGGACATATAGTTGGAGGTAAACCACTGGGTGATGGCAAAAGATAGACCGCTGATCAGTACGGCGGGCCAGACCTCCTTGACTCCCTTCCAGCCGGACATGATCAAAACCAGCCAGAAGGGCACCAGGACCGACAGGAAGGGCAGCTGGCGCCCGGCCATCTGGCCGATGGCCATGGAATCTATGCCCGTGACCGTACCGGCGGTGATAATGGGTATGCCGATGCCGCCGAAGGCCACCGGGGCTGTGTTGGCAATCAGACAGATACCGGCGGCGTACAGGGGATTAAAGCCCAGACCGGCCAGCATGGCCGCCGTAATGGCCACCGGGGAACCGAAACCGGCCGTGCCTTCGATAAAAGCGCCGAAACCAAAAGCAATGAGCAGTGCCTGCAGACGGCGGTCTTCAGTAATGGCAGCGATGGAGTCCTTGATAATTTCAAACTGTCCCGTTTCTACGGTTAAATTATACAAGAAAACAGCTGTAAGGAAAATCCAGCAAATGGGGAATAAACCGGTCATAATACCATAAACGGTAGACAGGATGGTCATGTGGGTGGGCATTCCGTGCACCCAACCGGCAATACCCATGGCCAGAATAAGGGTGATAATGCCGGCCACATGCCCCTTCATACGAAAGATGGCCAGAGCGCAGAACAGGAAGATGATGGGTATGGCATCCACCAGGGCGGACAGGCCCAGATTACCCAGAGGGTTGATTACCTGTGTCCACGTTGACGTCATGGCACGGTTCCTCCTCGTAATAAGTTTGGCAAGAGTTGCATAAGTTCGAAAACTGTACCCGTAACAGAAGAAATTAATTGCCACCTTTACCTTAAGTACTACAGCGTAACTTAAAGATGTGTCCCGTAAGACACTCAGATTTGTTGTCCACCAATCTCACCAGAAAAAGAAGCTTTGCCCCTGAGATCCGGATGATTGCCAAAGATCAGAGGATGAATTTACGTTGTAGTATTAGCATGAATGGCTGGTGATACCACTTCAGCACCGCATTCCCCACATCTGCTCCCACCCATGGCACTTACAGCACTATACAGGCCGTTCGCTTCGGGCAACCGGGCACCCTGTTGATGATAGCACTGACAATTACACTTGAGCCACCTTGTGCTTACCCTGTGCCTGCCAGGCCAGTGTCAGTCCGATACCTGCCTTACGCCTGCCCTATATTTATCCTTTCTACCCTTTTCCCACCTCCTTCTGGTATGATAGCCTGGTAATTCTAATGGTCACCGTATAGGGTGGCCTGACCATTAGTAGATCTAATTTCGCGAAGATATTGAAACTTCCTTCTTGGTCCCCAAAAATTTTTCGAACAATCGGAACAGGGGCCGGGAAAACGGTCATCCTGCAACCCTTTTACCGGCGGCCCTGGCGGCAGCAGCGGGAAGAAGGCCGGAGCCGGCAAATCTCCGGCCACTTCGCCACTTAATCGATCCCCACACCGGGGTTGCCGTTCTTCAGAGCACACTAACCTTCCCTTAAAGCCATAACCACCGGTGGCTGCGGTCCGGTGTTTGGAGTTTCCGGATTCCGGAACACGCCCACCCTGTCACGGCGGTATTCAGCGCCTTTAGAAAATTTCCGGTGCCAGTTTGGGGCCGGTTAACCACCGGCATCATGCGGAAGAGCGGTTTGCAACGCCTTCCGGCGACTTCCGTGCTAGAGCACATCCACCAGTTTGTCCGGGTTCAGGATCAGGTTGGGATCCAGAGCCTTTTTAATGGATTTGATCATGTCGATCTGGGCGGGATGAAGGAAGCGGGCCATGGCCCCCTTGCGCTTCGCCCCAATGCCGTGTTCCCCGGAGAGGGCACCGCCCAGGGCGTATACCTCCCGGTAGATTTCATCCAGCACCCGGTCTTTCACCTCGTGCCAGGTATGCTCGTCCCGGTCCTCCCTCAAGAGGGTGGCGTGAATATTGCCATCGCCGGCATGGGCCACACAGGGAATTTTCACCCGGTGCTTTTCGGCTATGCCATTGATGGCCTCCAGTGCCCTGGGAATCTGGCTCACCGGGACCACAATATCTTCCATGCAGTAGACGGGACTGATCATGCGCAGGGCTTCCGCATAACATTTGCGCGCTTTCCAGATGCGATCCTGGGCGGAAGGGTTGTCGGCCACAAAGACTTCCAGCCCCCCGTTTTCCAGGCACAGCTTGCCAATGGTCTCGTAATCCTCCTCCACCTGACGCTCCGTATTACCGTCTATTTCCACAATGACGTAGGCGGCCGCGTCACTGTAAGGGAGCTTCTGGTTCAGGTAAAGTTCCGCAGCCTTGATGGACATGCTGTCCATAAACTCCAGGCAGGTGGGAATGATTCCCCCGTGGGTCATGATGGTGGGTACAATTTTGATGGCCTTCTCCACACTGTCAAAGGGCACCAGCAGATCGGCCACAAACGGGAGCAGGGGCATGAGCTTGAGATATACTTTGGTCACCACGCCCAGGGTGCCTTCGGAACCCACAATCAGGTGCACCAGGTCGTAACCGGTGACATCCTTGACGCATTTGCCGCCCAGGGTGACAATCTCGCCGTTGGGCAGAACCACTTCCAGACCGTATATATGCCGGCCGGTGACGCCGTATTTGACTGCCTTGTTGCCGCCGGCATTGGTGGCCACGTTGCCGCCGATAAAGGAGCTTTCCGCACTGCAGGGGTCCCCGGCGTATAAGAAGCCCTCGGCCCTGGCGGTGCGCTGCACCTCGCCGGTGGTCACCCCCGGTTCGGTGACCATAAAGAGGTTTTCCCGGTCCACTTCCAGAATTTTATTCATTCGCTCCAGGGAAAGCAGGATCCCCCCCAGCATGGGCACCGCCCCGGCGGCCAGGCCGGTGCCGGCCCCGCGGGGAGTGACGGGGATTATCTCCCGGTTGGCCAGCTTGATGATTTCGGATATCTGCCGGGCGTTTTCGGGCTTAACCACCACCTCGGGCATGTGTTGCCACATGGCCTCGGAAGTTTCGTCCCGGCCGTAAACTTCCATTTTTTCCGGTTCCAGCACCACATTCGCTTCACCCACGATAGACATTAGCTGTTCGACAATTTGCGGAGTAACCGGATTATAACGCATCAGTGCTTACCCTCCTTTCCCCTTAAGCCTCGGCCTTTATTTTTTTCAGCTGGTTGATTAATTCCGGAACCACTTCAAAGGCGTCCCCCACGATACCGAAATCGGCCACCTGGAAGATCTGGGCGTCGGGGTCCTTGTTAATGGCCACAATGATTTCGGAAGTCTGCATACCGGCCAGGTGCTGCACCTTACCGGAAATGCCCACGGCAATATAGAGCTTGGGCGAAACCGTCTTGCCGCTCAGTCCGATCTGGTGGGGATAGCCGATCCAGCCCAGTTCCACCACATCCCGACTGGCACCCACCCCGGCGCCCAGCACCCGGGCCAGTTCCAGCACCAGTTTGAATCCTTCCCGGTTTTTCAAACCTTTCCCGCCGGATACGATGATATCGGCATCCTGAATGTTCACTTCCTGGGTGGGGTCGGCCATGTATTCCAGGAAAATCTCCCCGAGGGAAGCCAGGTTGCTGTAGTTTCTGACCTCGATTATCCCCGTACGGGATTCGTCCCGGGCCGCCGGCCGGGTGGAACGGGGCCGCACCGTGGCCATCTGGGGGCGGGTAAAGGGGGTTTTAATGGTGGCCATAACATTGCCGCCGATGGCCGGCCGGGTTTGCAGGAGAATCTTTTCCGCGGGGTCAATATCCAGGATGGTACAGTCGGCCGTCAGGCCGGTCTTTAACCGCGCCGCCGCCAGGGGCATCACCGTCCGTCCCGTGGTGGTGGCCGCGGCAATCACCACTTCCGGCCTGACTTCCTCAATCAACTGCACCAGCGCCCGGGTATAGGGCCAGGGCAAAAACTGGGCCAGGTCAGGACTGCTGACATGATAAACCCTGTCGGCCCCCCGCCGGATTACTTCCCCCAGGTCGTCCACCCGGTCGCCCAGAATGGCGCAGGATAATTCCACACCCAGTTTATCCGCCAGGGTACGTCCCCGGTTCAACAGTTCAAAGGTTACCCGGTGAACCGTGCCATTTCTTTGTTCCCCCAGGACCATGACTCCCCGGTAGTCATGTATATTCACAGGCCGCACCCCCCTCAAATAATTTCCCGTCCGGCCAGGAACTGGATAAGCTCTTCCACCGCCCGGCCGCCCGGTTTATACTGGTGCATGATGGTTTCCCGGGAAAGTTTTGGGCTGAAAATTTTAACCACCCGGGTAGGAGAACCCTTCAGACCCACTTCTTCCGGAGCCACTCCCAGTTCCGCCGGACCCCACACAGGCACCGGTACTTCCTTTGCCCTGAGCTTACCCGCCAGGGTAGGAAAACCGGGCTGGTTGATCCCTTTGACCACGGTCACCAGGGCCGGCAGTTTTACCTTTACCTTTTCAAAACCACCTTCCACTATCCTTTCCACTATCATGGAGCCATCTTCCACCGTCAATTTTTGCACATAGGTCTGCACCGGAACATCCAGCATGGAAGCAACCATGGGTCCGGTCTGGCCCGTCTCCCCATCGGTGGCCCGCTCGCCGCAAAGGATTAAATCCACATCACCCAATTGTTTAATGGCGCTGGCCAGTGCCCGGGCGGTGGCAATGGTGTCGGAACCGGCCAGGGCCCGGTCCGATAGCAGCACACCCCCGTCGGCACCCATGGCAATGGCTTCTTTCACGGCCTTTATGGCCATGGGAGGTCCCATACTAACGGCCGTCACCGTTACCCCTTCCATGGCCTGCTTAAGCCGCATGGCTTCTTCCAGCGCGTTTTCGTCCAGGGGATTGATCACATTCCCCCGGGCCGTACGGATCATGGTACCGGTTTCCGGATCCATTTTTACATTATCGGTTCCCGGCACCTGTTTAACCAGTACGACAATTCTCACAGTTACACACCTCCTGTTTTAAAGTAATGATGTTATGATTATCAGACCAATGATGCCGATCAGGACCGGCACATCCTCCCCCAAGGAAGTCTGACCCCATAACATAAATCTCCCCCGGGCCCCGGTTACCCGCCTGTTTTCAGGCTTCCAGCCTTACCCTTCCGTTCATCTGAAATTGTCATAAAAGTTTTTTACCATGATTATCTGAAAAACTTTGTGCTTGTGATATATTGCACATAACCCTCTTCCGACATATTATCGCCATCGTTCTTTCCCCACAAGGGGCTTTTTTGTATACAAACCATTTTTTTTGGCCCGGACACTGGCTAAAGATGTTATAATGTCTTCATGTGCCCAGGTGGCCTGACCATTAACCTATGGGGAATATTCTCTATCATTTGCCAAAATCCTTTTTCAAAAAAATAATTTTTTATAAAAAATCCCGCCCCTTAAGGACAGGATTTTAAAAACACCACCGGCTAAAGTATCACTGCTGCCCGTCATGTTCGGTTAAATTAACCCGGGCCAGTTCCACTTCCACTTTCCACAAATGCCGGTACATGATGTCCCTGGCCCGTTCTTTGTCCCGGTCGGCAATGGCCAGATAGATTTCCCGGTGTTCCTCAAAAAGGCGCCGGGTGGTCCCGGCGGTGGCCGAAAGCCACAGTGCCCGGGTTACCCGCAAAGTTTGATTCATAGTTTCCTGCACTGTATTCATCAACCGGCTGAGCAAGGGGTTCCGGCTGGCCTGGGCCACAGTCAGGTGCAGGCGCAAATCCAGTTCCTCGGCCCTGGCCCCTCCGGACAAAAGATCCTCTTCCATTTCTTCCACCACTTTTTTCATCTCCTGGAGCAGATCGGCCGGGCACCTTTCGGCGGCCAGGCCGGCGGCCTCCACTTCCAGTGCTTTGCGTACTTCCAGGATGTTCTGCAACTTGTCCTTTTCCAGGAGCAATAAAAAGGCCAGCGGTTCAATAACGGCGTTGGGGCCGGGACGTTTGACGTAAATGCCCTCCCCATGCCTGATCTCCAGAATGCCGGCCAGGTTCAGCGCAGATAAAGCCTCCCGCACCGAGGCCCGGCTTACCTGCAGCCTTACCGAGAGTTCTCTTTCGGTTAACAGTTTATCTCCGGGGGAAAGCTGTCCTTCGATAATCAGCTGTTTGATCTGTTCCAGAATGCTTTCGGAAGTGCGTTTGGTTTTTACCGGCTTAAATCCCGTCATTAGCCCCATCCCCCCTTTAGTTGTTCTATCTTGTTCTATCTGATGCCGGTCAGAGCCAGAACAATAACCACCAGACCCAAAATCAGGCGGTACCACACAAAAAGGCCAAAGCTACGGCGGGTCAGATAACGTAAAAGAAACCCGATGGAAAGAAAACCGACAATGGCCGAAACCACCACGCCGGTGATAAAGGGCAGGTTCAGGTCGGCAGGGGTCAGTTTGGGCAATTGCATTACACCTGCCCCCAAAATAATGGGCGTGGACATTAAAAAGGAAAAGCGGGCCGCCGTTTCCCGGTCCAGGCCGGCTATGCGGCCGGCGGCCATGGTGATGCCGGAACGGGATACCCCCGGGATAATGGCCAGGGCCTGAGACATACCGATCCACAGGCTTTCCCCCAGACCCACCTGCTCCAGATCCTTTCCGGCCAGACACCGGGTATCGGCCAGGTAAAGGATAATGCCCATAACCATCAGCATGGCGCCAATCAGCAGCGGTTCCCGGAAAGTGGTTTCCGCCTGTGCCTCAAAGAGATAACCAAACAATGCCCCCGGAATGGTGGCCATTACCAGATACCAGAACAACCGCCCTTCCGCAGTGCGCCGCCGCAGCAGACCGTCATGCAACAGAATCAGCCAGTCCCGCCAGAAGTAAGCCACCACAGCCACCAGTGTGCCCATATGCAGGGCCACATCAAAGGTTAAACCTTCATAACGCCAGCCCATGAGCCAGGGGACCAGCACCAGGTGGGCGGAACTGGATATGGGCAAAAATTCCCCCAACCCCTGGACAAGGCCCAGAATTGCCGCCTGCCATACGGTCAAAACCATCACCCCTGTAACAATAGAATATCCTGCTTGCTGCACACATTAACTTCTTCATTATAGCACATAACGTAGTAAGGTGACCAGACAACTGACAAAAAAGAAATTCCTCCGGGGATGCCGGAGGATCCTTAACCGGGAGTGCAAGGCAACCTGACCACCGCCCCGGGATAAAGCCCTGCCTTTAAATAGTCCATGGGGTCTGTGCTTAACAGGCGCACCACTTTGCCCTCCCCGGGCCCGGTGTTCTGGATCAGCACGGGTACTCCTTCAATATTCACCTCCCTGGTGGGAACATGCTGCATTTCTTCCAGTCCTTCTAAAACCAGCTCCAGTTGCATAGGTGTATATAGGATCAATATCGTTTCCTCCTTTCCACCCGCCAGCATTCCCTGAAAATGGCTGCCGGTCAGGCCACTTTCTCCAGACGCCCGCAAATTACTGCACAGGCACATTGCCCTGCCCGGGCGCGGCATTTTTCTGTTTCCAGTCCTCAATCATTAACTTGAGCTTGTTTACCGCCTGCCCCACTCCACCAACTTCATCGATCAGCCCCTTTTCCACCGCTTCTCGGCCGATCAATACGGTACCGATATCCCGGGCCAGTTCCCCGGTACGAAACATCAGATCCCGGAAGGCAGATTCACTGATCCGGGAGTGCTGGGTGACAAACCGCACCACCCGGTCCTGCATTTTATCCAGGTACTCGTAGGTTTGAGGAACGCCAATGACCAGCCCGTTTAAGCGGATGGGATGAATGGTCATGCTGGCCGTTTCGGCAATAAAGCTATACTGGGCGGCTACGGCAATGGGTACCCCGATGCTACCCATGTCACTACCCCCTAATAATGAGTGAAGGACGGAAACTTTCCGCCCATTAAAACGTTGCCAGCACCTTTAGTTCGAACCTTTCCTGCTCCAGCTTTTCTTCCCGTCCCAGGAATTCGGCAAGGTCGACATTATAATGAATTTCAATCTTATCCCGGTACAAAACCACCTTGCTGATGATCTGGACGAGCATCTGTTTTTTCGTCTCGACCGGGGCCTCCATGAACAGCCTGAACCACTGGGGGGCACGCATGGAAAATTCCATCAGCTGGCTTCTCCGATGCTTCTCCACGCGCGCCTGCGACTTTACTTCCTCCAGCTCCTTCTCAAGTGATTCCAATATCCTACCATACTCGTTCACTTTTTCAGCCAGCAGTTGCTCCGAATACAAACTGCCGTCCGGATTGGCGAAATAATCGTCCAAACGTTTGACCCAGGCATTATAGATTTTCCTGTTTTTACTTAATTCCTTTTCCAGGGTCTTCAACCGATTTGTCGCTTCAGCCAGGTAGTCCACCTGTTTCTGTTCAATATACTGTAAAAGATCTTCACAATTCAACCCGGACAGGAAATTTTCAAGCTCCTGCAAGAAAATCCGGTCTATTTTTTTCTGGGAATACGAACCCTGCCCTGCACACAGTTTTTCTCCGCCACCCACCCGGGCGTGGGTAACACACCGGTAAACCCTTTTCTGGCAGGGATATATCTTGCCGTTACGTTTGCGCCAGTTCTGACCCGAGCTGATAAAGCCGCGGCCGCAGTAACCGCACACAAGAAAACCGGTCAGGAGTGCGCTGCTGGACATGGCGCGGGGATTGAGTGTTTCTCCCTTTTGTATTTTCGACGTACAATTTTCCTGCATCTTGCGGATCAACCGTTGCCATGTTTCCAGGGGAATAATGGAATATTCGGGTACCGGCTTCGGGTTTCCATTCTGATCCCGGGGAACGATGAAATTATTCAGGTCCGCATATCCCTTGATGCGCACCCTGGAAGTGGGAGTGTTTCCCGGTTTCGTCCTATCGTAGGCCGGTAAGCCGCAGATTATGGGATTCTGCAGCACCTGCCGCACCCGGGTGTCGGTCCACAACCTGCCTTCCCGGGTGCGGTACCCCTGCTCGTTCAACGCGGCGGCGATCCTTTTGCTTCCCAAACCTTCTTCCAGGTAGAGTCTGCACATTTCCTTAATTATTGCGGCCTCTTCTTCGTCCACTTCCAGCGGCAACCCTTTTTTGGACCCAGATAATCTGAATCCGTAGGCAGGGCGGCCACCGGTCCAGCACCCCTGTTTGGCTTTCTGCCGCATAACATGAGACACGCGAATTCTGGTGTTTACACTTTCCGTTTCCGATTGCCACCCTTCGATAAACCGCAGGAGCTTGTCATACTGGTCCTTAAGCTCCAGCTTTTTACCGCCGGGCACATCGGCAACGGCGATTACCTCAACACCGGCACGGTGAAGCTGCCACAATACTATCGGGTACTCCAGGCTTTTGCGTGAGAGACGGTCGGCCTTAAATACAAGCAGAATCTTAAATTTGCCCATTAACGCGTCGGCAAGAACGTTCTGCAGGATGTCTCTGTCGTCTTTGCTGTATTTAAACGCTGAAACACCTTCCTCCGCGTATTCCTTCACAAGTTCCCATTCCGGATGTTGTGCAACGAATTCGCGGATTACGTTTGCCTGAAGCGGTATGCTGTCTTCCTCGTTACTTTTCAACTGTTTGGCGGTCGACACCCTGTATAATGATGCTACCGGAATGGTCATGGAAAGCACCCCTACTTCGTAATTTCCTCCAGAATAAGTTGGGCCGCTTTAGCTTTGAAATTTACCATGCGTTCCCTGGAATCGGGCACGGGTATGAAAACATTCTCCACTTTCATACCCGACACGGAGTCATGCCTTCTCAATTTCATGTGGCCGAGGCCTTCTTCTACAATATATTCTACATCATTTATTAAAACCTTCCCGGGCAATTTTGACATATCATCCCCTCCTTATCGCATAGAGTCTCCGGAATGAAAGAAAGTATGTCCCGACGATTTGAAACGCAAACTATCTGCGGCTCATGCCTACCAGGGCACCCCGGCCGCACGGCACCGGATTGGCTTGTTGTTTCCTTTTCTTCCGTTGCCGTTTTGCTGGAGGCATCAAGTTCAGCAACCTTTCCGTCCACTTCTATTTCCGGCAGGCTTATCTCGAAGTCCCCGGCGGGCATCACCCGATCCACCGGCAGCATGCCGCATTGCTTGATTTCCTTTGCTTGAGGCGATTCCGTCCAGCCGACTTTGCGCAGATGCAGTGGATCAGTAGAAGCCAAAGACTGTGAACTTCGGGAGCGCTTAGTTTCTCTGACGGGGTGGTCAGCCAGGCCCAGGCCGTTTTAAACGGGTGGTTCCAGTACCAGGACACCGATTCGAAAGCATGGGCTGCTGCAGCCTTCTCCGCCGGAGTGGCGAATATGGATTGCCCCTTCAGCCAGGTCCCGAGGCCGTGCAGCCGTGCGGGCCTTCGCCCGTTGCCTGCCGCTCGCCGCAGATACGCCGCGCGGCACGCTTCCGCCCCCGTGGCCCGTGCCCCGTTACCTCCGGGGCATGCGCCGCAGGGGCGGTCATTCGGTTGTCTGCGTGCTCCCGACGGCCGGCTTTCAAAGCCCGCCTCGCACGCCCTTTGGGAGTTGTTAAGCATTCACCGAGGCCCCGTTACCCCTTTACGGGACGGCTAGCGCCGTGGGGCCTATGGTATGGATCCCGTTCTCCCTTTGGAATGGTTAATCAGCACATTATGCGCGTCAACCAGGGATCCGGATAGCGCCCGCTTAAGCGGGCGGGGAAGGCGCCGGTCTTAAAACCGGCATCCTTCGTAGTTAGTTGATTGCGATGTTTTCGATTAGGGAGCCGGCCTTGCAACCGGCTCCCCTCGATTCTCAAACTTCCACAAGCAACTCCCGGTAATCGCTTTTGTTGAACTCGTCCAGGCTGCCGTCATCGTATTCGACTTCCAGGTA
>NZ_WHYR01000032.1 GCF_009428905.1 Desulfofundulus thermobenzoicus
TCCTGGGCTACATGAAAGTGGCCTTTCCCCTGATGCTCATGTCCATTGTGGTCTCCACGGTATACCTGCTCTTCTGGCACCATTACCACGGGCTGGTGTCCCTGCTGGGCACCCTGGCGGCCGGTGCACTGATCTGGCTGGTTTCCATCCCCGTGAATAATCTGCTGTTACGCACGGAAGAAACCTCTGCCGGGAAAGTGCTCTCCGGGCCGGGACAGGCATGATGTGGCGTATGTCTGAAGATCCCGTGCCATATGCTGGTAACTTACTGATTTGATAGCTTCCTGGCCAGGGCCTGGTCTTTTAAAAAAGCAAGCTTTGATAATCAACCGGTCACATCCAATGACCGGTTTTTTAACATTAAGAACTGACCACGTTTCCACAATAGGGGCGGGGTGTTTTTATTGTTCAGGTGGTCATACCATAAGCCGAACGAGTTTTACGACCGTTCACACCAGTATTATAGACTTTTGAGGTGGAAATTCGACGCTTTAGCAGAAAATTCTTAGTGTTATGAATTCAGTTGGTGTACGATACAATACAGACAAAATATATCAAATTGTGCAGGGAAAAAGGGATGAACCGAAAAGCCCATGTCCGGGGTGGGGGAAGGAGGCAGAAAAAACACCAGTTAAGGAGGTTTTGCATGTGTCCAGCGAAGACAGAGCTCTGGAAGTACTATTAAAAGAGGACCGGGTATTCCCGCCGCCGCCCCATTTTATAGAGAAGGCGGTAGTCAAGGATCAGACTCCGTACGAAGAAGCCCGGGCCGACCGGGAGGCCTTCTGGGCCAGACAGGCCGAACGCCTGGACTGGTTCCAGAAATGGGATAAGGTGCTGGATGCCGGTCAGGCACCGTTTTACAAGTGGTTTGTGAACGGTAAGTTAAACGTTTCGTACAACTGTATCGACCGCCACCTGAATGCCGGGCGCAGGACCAGGGCGGCCATCATCTGGGAGGGGGAACCGGGGGACGACCGGATTCTCACCTACCAGGATCTCTACCGGGAAGTGACCAGATGCGCCAATGTGCTCAAGGAGATGGGGGTCAAGCGGGGTGACCGGGTGAGCATCTACCTGCCCATGATTCCCGAACTGCCCATTGTCATGCTGGCCTGCGCCCGCATAGGTGCCACCCACAGCGTGGTCTTCGGCGGCTTCTCCGCAGAATCCTTGAGGGACCGCATCAACGACTGCCAGGCCAAACTGGTGGTGACGGCCGACGGCGGCTGGCGACGGGGGAATATCGTACCCCTGAAAAAGAACTGCGATGATGCCCTGGCCGGATGCCCCACGGTGGAAAAGGTGCTCCTGGTCAGGCGCACCGGCCAGGAGGTCGATCTTGTGGAGGGCCGGGATTTCTGGTACCACGAGATGATGGCCGCCGCCCCCATCGGCTGTGAGCCGGAGCAAATGGACGCGGAGGATATGCTGTTCATCCTCTACACCAGCGGAACCACGGGGAAACCCAAGGGGATTGTCCATACCACCGGCGGGTACCTGGTGGGCGTTTCCGCCACCCACCGGATGATTTTCGATATCAGGGATGATGATATTTACTGGTGTACCGCCGACATAGGATGGATCACCGGCCACTCCTATATCGTTTACGGTCCCCTGGCCAATGGTTGCACCACGGTGATGTACGAAGGGAGTCCCGACTGGCCGGATAAGGATCGCTTCTGGGCCATTGTGGAAAAGTACGGGGTGAACATTTTATATACCGCTCCCACGGCCATCCGCACCTTCATGAAGTGGGGCCCGGAATGGCCCGCCCGGCGGGACCTGTCCTCCCTGCGTTTGCTGGGAACGGTGGGCGAGCCCATCAACCCCGAGGCCTGGATCTGGTACTACAAATACATTGGCCGGGAGCGCTGTCCCATTGTGGATACCTGGTGGCAGACGGAAACCGGTATGATCCTTATCTCCCCCCTTCCGGGCGTTACTTCCCTGAAGCCGGGTTCAGCCACGGTGCCCTTCCCGGGGGTGGAGGCGGCTGTGGTGGATGGGGCGGGTAACCCCGTTCCGCCCGGCAGCGGCGGATACCTGGTGTTGAAGTCCCCCTGGCCGGCCATGTTACGGACCATCTACGGGGATCCAGACCGGTATATAGCCCAGTACTGGAGCCGTTTTGAAAATATGTACTTCACCGGGGACGGGGCCGGGTGGGACGAAGATGGTTACTTCTGGGTCATGGGCCGGGTGGATGATGTGATTAACGTCAGCGGTCACCGCCTGGGGACCATGGAAATCGAAAGCGCCCTGGTGGAGCACCCGGCGGTGGCGGAAGCTGCGGTTATAGGCAAGACCCACGAGTTAAAGGGGCAGGCGGTAAGCGCCTTTGTGACTCTAAAGGAAGGTATCCGGGGCACCTCCGAGCTGGCGGTTGAATTAAAGGCCCATGTGGCCCAAAAGATCGGTGCCCTGGCCCGGCCGGAGGATATTTTCTTTACCGCCGAGCTGCCCAAAACCCGCAGCGGTAAGATTATGCGCCGCCTGTTGCGGGATATAGCCGAAGGGCGGGTGCTGGGTGATACCACCACCCTGGCCGATCCCGCTGTGATGACTCAGATTAAAGATAATTACAGTTCGCAGGAAGGTTAGGTGCCGTTTCTGCCGGACAATGGCCGGAATAATACAATGCCGGTTGATTGGATGGGGCTATATCTATTATGTAGTGACGGGAATCTATCGTAATCGGGAATCTATCTAATCAAGTAAATTAGAGGCAGGTTTAAAAAAACCTGCCTCTAATTTATCAAAACGCTTTTTTATTCCCGCTGGAGGAATGGACATTCGGAGGACGTATACTTATAATAATTAATGTAATGATGAAAGAGGGCCCTGTATTTGAATATAAAGAAAATTAAGGTAATAACGACAAGTTTAACGTTACCGGACATCGGGAGTGAACATGTTTCCAGGGAATTTCCCATGCCGCTAATGGCAGCATCACGAAGGAAGAAAATGTCTTTTAAAAGAGGCACCGGTGAGCGCCGGGCCGCTTAACCCGACGACCAACGACTATTTTCAAGGAGGGGGCGAGGATGCAAAAAAGACTGGCCCTGGGTGTTATTGCCCGCTGGTTGCCCATCAACCTGCTGGCTACCGGTTTGGTCCTTTTATGGGACCCCGCCGCCTGGATGCTGGTGGTGGCTATGCTTTGCGTGAATGCCGTGGCGGCCTTTCTGGTGAACGATTATTTGCAAAAGCAAAGGCTGGTTAACTTAAAAGCCGAAAAACATCCCCTGGACTCCACCCTCCAGATTGCCAGTCAGACCTTACCCTACCTGCGCCGGGGCTTAAATGAACAAACGGCGGAAAAGACGGCGGAGATTATTCAACGGATCAGTGACGTTTCGGCCGTAGCCATTACCGACCGGCACAAGGTGCTGGCCTATATCGGTGCCGGGGCGGACCACCACCGTCCGGGCCGGCCCATTATGACCGACGCCACCCGGGAAGTTTTGAGCACCGGTCAGCTTAAGGTGGTTATCAACGGCTATGACCTGCACTGTCCCGTTCCCACCTGCCCCCTGCAGTCGGCGGTGATTGCCCCCCTTAAGTGTAAGGAAGAGGTGGTGGGCACCATCAAACTTTACCGTACCCAGCCGGGGGAAGTGCCGGTGGCCTTGATCAAACTGGCGGTAGGTGTGGCCCAGTTGCTGGGCATGCAAATGGAACTGGCGGAACTGGACCGCCAGGCGCAGCTGGTCACGGAGGCTGAGCTGGATGCCCTCCATGCCCAGATCAACCCCCATTTCCTTTTCAATACCCTGAACACCATCATCATGTTCAGCCGGACCAACCCGGAAACGGCCCGGCGGCTTTTAATCCGGCTGTCCTGTTTTTTCCGCCACGCATTGAAACGGCACGGCCATTTTAATACTCTGAAGGAGGAAATCGAATATTTAAATACTTATTTAATTCTGGAGAAGGCCCGTTTTCGTGACAAGCTGCGTATTGTGCGTAATATAGACCGGGAACTGCTGGATTACCGGGTGCCGGTACTGACCATCCAGCCCCTGGTGGAAAATGCCATCAAACACGGCATACTGCCCAAGCCCGGCCAGGGCACCGTGCAGATTACGGCCCAGCGGCTGGATGAGGATATGCTGATTGTGATCCGGGACGACGGGGTGGGCATAGCGCCGGAAAGGCTGCCCGAAATACTGCGCCCCGGGGTCGGTTCGGGTAACGGCGTGGGATTGAGCAATGTACATGAGCGGTTAAAGGGATTGTTTGGAGAGGATTACGGTTTGCGCATAATCAGCGCGGTCAACGCCGGGACATCGGTTTATGTGCGGGTGCCTTTGATGTGCAAATTGATTAAAGAGGAGGGGAGAGCGGATGAAACTCAAAGCGTTAATCGTTGATGACGAGTATCCCGCCCGCCAGGAGTTGCGTTACGCCCTGGGCAATTTCGAAAACGTGGAGATTGTGGGGGAGGCCACCAATGCCCAGGAGGCCCTGGCCCTGATCAAAGCCCTGGACTATCAGGTGCTTTTCCTGGACATTTCCATGCCCGGCATGAACGGTCTGGAACTGGGAGCGGCCATTCAGGAACTACCCCGCCAGCCCCAGGTGATCTTTGTCACCGCCTACGATGAATATGCCGTACAGGCCTTCGAGGTCAACGCGGTGGATTACCTGCTCAAACCGGTGGATCAGGCTCGCTTGAAGAAAGCCGTGGATAAGGTGTTTAAGATAAGGCAGGAGGCGGTGGCGGCGGAAGCAGCCGCCACAGGGGAGGAATCCGCACCGGCGCCCGTCCGGGGGGACAACGGCAGCCAGATCAAAATCGACCGCATTCCCGCGGAAAAGCAGGGCAAAACCGTGCTGGTGGCAGAGTCGGATATTGTCTATGCTTTTACGGAACAGGATTATATATATATCAAAACCTATGCGGATAAATTGTTTACCCGTTTTACTTTGAAGGAACTGGAAGCCCGGTTGAATCCGGCCATGTTTTTCCGCACGCACCGTTGTTATATAGTCAATTTGCACAAAGTAAAAGAAATAGTGCCCTTCTTTAACGGCACCTATAATCTGGTGGTGGATGACAGGGATAACAGCGAGGTGCCCGTGAGCCGGGCTCAGGCCAAGAAGTTGCGCAGGATACTGGGCTTTTAACTGCAGGAATAAAGAACCGGTATACCTTTTAAAGGATACCGGTTCTTTGAATTAATTACAGAGGGTCCCGTCATATCCAATTTATCTATGATTTCTACATGTATAGCCAGCGGGTATACTTTGACCATCTCAGGGACCTGGCTGTAATTCATCATAATTCCGCGTTCATTTCTAGGTCCTGACGATTAAAGTAACGATCATACCGATAAAACCAATGGCTACTGCCATTAGTAGTCTTATGGTCCATGTCCTGTTATTATCTAACTTGTCATATACATTTTTTTCAATCGTTCTGATTTCCTGGCGCAGGGTATTAATTTCCTGGCGCAAACCACTGTCAACGGTTTTGATTTCCTGGCGCAGGTTGCTTTCAGTGGCTTTGATTTCCTGGCGCAAACCATTATCGATGTTTTTTATTTCCTGGCGCAGGGTATTAATTTCCTGGCGCAAACCACTGTCAACGGTTTTAATTTCCTGGCGCAAACCACTGTCAACGGTTTTAATTTCCTGGCGCAAACCACTGTCAACGGTTTTAATTTCCTGGCGCAAACCACTGTCAACGGTTTTAATTTCCTGGCGCAAACCACTGTCAACGGTTTTGATTTCCTGGCGCAAACCACTGTCAACGGTTTTGATTTCCTGGCGCAACTTGTTTTCCGTGTCCTTAATTTCCTGGCGCAGGTTGGTTTCAATGGTTTTGATTTCCTGGCGCAATTTGTTTTCCGTGTCCTTAATTTCATCCCGTAGCCGGTGTTCCATATTATCCATCCGGTTAATGAGAAAAATTAAGGGATCCGGTTGCCGCCTGGCCTCCCAGTTACTTTCCTCCGAGGATGCCGCTATTTCTTTTTTTGCTTCTTCCACTGCGCACACCGCCCTTCCGGTACCCCTTGCCTTTATTTTACCATTTGCCAGCATTCCGAGGCAATCCATATCTTACACCTTGTTTTACACTTTAAACCGGGAAGCGATGGACTGCAGTTCAGCGGCCAGGGTGCTCAGGGACTCGGCGGTGGCCGACACCTCTTCCATGGCCGAGGACTGTTCCTCTGCCGACGCAGTAATATTTTGTACACCGGTGGATATTTCCTGGGCGGCCAGGGCCACCTCCTGAATTTGACCGGTGAGATTCTGCACCGAATTGATGATTTCCAGTAAAGAGCGGTTTACTTCTTCCACCATCCGGCTTCCGGCCCTGACTTCCCTGGTGCTGGTATCCGCAGCCCCCACCGCCTGATCCATTTCCTGTTGAATGGCCTGAATGACCTCCTGTATTTCTTTGGCCGCCCCCGCCGATTGTTCGGCCAGGCTGCGCACTTCTTCGGCCACCACGGCGAAACCCCGCCCGTGTTCTCCCGCCCGGGCGGCCTCGATGGCCGCATTTAATGCCAGCAGGTTGGTCTGTTCGGCAATCCGGGTGATCAGCTCCACCATGGCGCTGATATTTTGCGATTTCGATTTGAGATCGTCCATGGTCCGGGAAGCCGCTTCTGCGGCCCTGGCTATATTATTCATTTGGGTGCTGATTTTTTCCATGGCCAGGGTCCCTTCACCGGCGTGCTGGGATACCTTGGCCGCCGCATCGGATACCCGCTGGGCGTTTTCAGATACCTGTTCGGCCGAACCGGCCACCTGGCTGATGGTGGCCGCCACCTGGCTGGCCCCCGCCGCCGTTTCTTCGGCGGTGGAGGTCAGTTGCTGGGAGGCGGCGGAAAGGGCGCGGGATTTTTCCACCAGTTCCCGGGCCATATGTTTCAAACTGGCGGCCATCTGGTTGAATGCCCGGGCCATCCGGCCCACCTCATCCCGGGTATTTACGTTGATCTCCCCACCGCTTAAATCACCGGCGGCAATGCGCGTGGCCTTTTCCTCAATGCGCACCAGGGGACTGGCGATTGATCGGGCCGTATAAAAACTGACTCCCAGGCCGGCCAGCAGGGCCAGAATAATCAGGGCGGGTACCATAACCATGGCCTGTTGTATCCGTGTGGTGTTTGTCGCTTTGCCTTGCTCCAAAAGTTCCTGCTGGTATTCCACCAGACCCTGTCCGGCGGTAATCACTGTTTTCAGGGTATCACCACTGGTAATCATAAATGATTCCAGTTCGTCCATCCTGTTATCCTGCCGTAGTTTGATGGCCTCCTCGGCGTACTTGAGGGAATCGGCATGGGCTTTTTGAAAATAGGCATGCAGGGTACGTCCCTGTTCGTCATCCAGGTGCTGGGCCAGATCGGAGATCTCCTGTCCCACTTTTTTTGCTTCAGCTTGATAATTGTTCAAATAGTTGGGGTTGCCCGTAAGCATATAGCCGCGCAGATCCAGGGCCGATCTTTCATACTGGATGAGGATATCCTGGGCCATGCTGATTACTGCTGTTTTGTGCTCCACCAGATCGCTGTATGAGCTGTTTATCAGGTATAGCTGGGTCAGGGACAGAAATCCCATGATCAGGGTAAGAAGCAAAACTGTGCCAAAGCCAAGAATTAACTTGCTGCGTATTTGCATACCCTTGCGATTTAAAAGGCGGTAAAAATCACAGCGGCGGCATTCCTCGCTTTTTTCCGCCGTGGAACCCTGTTCTTTACCGCCGCACAGGGTATGGTCCACCAGCCAGCAATCCCTCCCCCTGTTTTGCGTATAGGCCGGACAACAGTCTTTCCTTTCCTCCGGACATGCCTTATATTCCCAGCAATTTTTTCCGGCTTTTTTGTTTTTTTTCATTATCTTTCTCCCTCTTCCCTTTGTCTCTACGGTTTTCATACTTATATATAAAATTCGACAGAAAGGACGGGTTCTAAAGAACCTTTCCGGGGTATATTTTGGTGCCATTATGGTTTACACTAAGATCGGATCAGGCATTAACTGGCAGGGAAGGTGGGCAATGGGGATGCAGGCCGTATGGGACATGCTGAGTGATCAGAAAATCTGGAGCCTCCTGGGGAACGTACAGCGCCGTTTGGATGAAGATGTGGTGCGCTTGATGTTCATCGAGCTGTTCAGCCGGGTGAAAATACTGGAAGAAGAAAATCTGGCTTTAAGAGTTTTGCTTATGGAGCAGGAACTGGTTGATGAGGATTTGTACGAGGTAACCAGGCAGGCGGTACGGGAATTTTTAAAAGAAAAGGACGACCAGCGGGCGGCGGAAAGCGATTTCTTTGCCCGGTCGGGCGTGCCCTTTCCGGAATGGGTCAATTTCAAACTCAGGGGTACATTTGATAATATTGCTCTGGAATAGGAACCCGGGCACCGCCGGATGAAAATGAAACCATGTTTTCTCAAATAAGCCGGCAGGTTTTTTAATCCGGAGGGAGAATTGAGTGTTGGGTGGCACCAAAGCGAGTTCACGGAATATACCTGCCAATTTTTAATCAGCCAGAGGAAGATCCATATGGATACAATAGATGTGCGGGGGATTGGTACGGATCTGGTGGCCATAGGGAGAGTGAAAAAAGCGGTGGCCAGATTCGGAGAGCGTTTTATAAACCGGGTCTTTACACCCGGCGAGCGTGCCTGCTGTGCCGTTCGACGGGATCCCCATCCCTGTTATGCGGCCCGCTTTGCGGCCAAGGAAGCGGTGTTGAAGTCCCTGGGAACCGGTCTTTCGGCCGGCTCCCGTTGGCGGGATATAGAAGTGGTGCGGGACGGCAGGGGGGTTCCCGGGGTGGTTCTGCATGGAGGTGCGGCCGCCATAGCCCGGGAAAAGGGTATCCGCAGGATTCTGTTGACCCTTTCCCATGACGGGGATTATGCCGTGGCCTTTGCCATGGCCCTCGGTGATTAACTGGTTGGATTCGGAGGTGTACTGTATGCGGGTGGTTACCGGGGCGCAGATGCGGGAACTGGACCGGGCGGCCATGGAAGATTACGGCATACCCGGTCTTGTTCTTATGGAGAACGCCGGGCTGGCAGTGGTCCGGGTGGTGCGGCAGATTCTGGGTGACCTGGCCGGCCGGCGGGTGGCCGTATTTGCCGGGAAAGGGAATAACGGCGGGGACGGCCTGGTGGTGGCCCGGCATCTGTTTAACGCCGGGGCGGAAGTAAAGGTGCTGCTCCTGGCCAGGCCCGAGGAGATCACCGGTGATGCGGCGGTGAATCTTTCTATCTGGCAGAAAATGGGGCAGCCGGTGTATCCCGTGGTCAGCGGGGAGGATCTGAATGCGGTGCGCCTTTTCCTGGTGGGAACGGCCTGCGTGGTGGACGCCATCTTCGGCACCGGTTTTAAAGGGGCGGCCCGGGAACCGGCAGCCGGGGTGATCGAGGCCATCAATGCCAGCGGCAAACCGGTGGTGGCCGTGGATATTCCCTCCGGACTGGAGGCCGACACCGGCCAGGTGCACGGCCCCTGCGTGCGGGCCGCCCACACCGTCACCTTCGCCCTGCCCAAACTGGGCCTGGTGCAGGAGCCCGGGCGCAGCCATGTGGGCGAACTGCATGTGGCCGATATCTCCATCCCCGCCTTTTTGCTGGAAGGAGGCAGTCCCGGGCGTTACCTGATTACGGAAAAGATGGTGCGGGAGTGGCTGCCTCCCAGGCCGGCCTGGGCACACAAGGGGTCCTGCGGCCGGGTGCTGGTGGTGGCCGGTTCCAGGGGCATGAGCGGGGCGGCCTGCCTGACGGCCCTGGGAGCCGCCCGGGCCGGGGCGGGGCTGGTTACTCTGGCCGTGCCCGGGCAGTTACAGGATGTGGTGGCAGTTAAGCTGACCGAAGTAATGACCGTGGGATTGCCCGGGACCCGGGAAGGGACTCTGGCCCGCAGCGCCCGGGCGGAGATTTTAAATCTACTGGAAAGAAACGATGTGCTGGCCATTGGGCCGGGCCTTTCCCGCCACCTGGAGACGGTGGCCCTGGTGCGGGAGTTGCTGCCGGCGCTAAAGGTGCCGTGCGTCATTGATGCCGACGGCTTGAACGCCCTGGCCGGTGACGCCCAGATTTTAAAACGCATTTCCGTGCCGGCGGTGGTTACACCCCACGAGGGGGAGATGGCCCGGTTGCTGGGGCATCCCCCGGAGGAGATCCGCTCCCGGCGGCTGGCTGTGGTGGAAGAGGCGGCCGGTGCCTGGGGGGTGGTTACCCTGCTCAAGGGTGCCGCCACCCTGGTTTCCTCTCCGGAAGGGATCACCTACATAAACAGCACCGGCAATCCAGGTATGGCCACCGGGGGCAGCGGCGACGTGCTCACCGGTTTGATTGCCGGCCTTCTGGCCCAGGGACTGGACGCCGCCCGGGCCGCCGCCGCCGGGGCCTTCCTGCACGGCCTGGCCGGGGATATGGCTGCCCGGGAAAGGGGAATGCGGGGCCTGCTGGCGGGAGATATTCTGGAAATGCTGCCGCCGGCCATGGCCCGGGTGGAATGTAACAGGATGGGAACTTTTTAAAAAAGGTATTGACAGCAGTTTTTTATTGCCTTATACTTTTGTCCAGGGTAAAGGTACAGGGAAGTATCTCTCCCGGCGATGGCGCTTTTTGACGGGGCGATCCGTCAAAGGGCGTTTATAATTTTTACGGTTCATCCAAAGGCGGACAGCAGGCAAAGGCGCTTTTCCGGAAAGTTTTCTCCCGGAAAGCGCCTTTTTGTTTCAGTAAGGAAAAATAAACGGAACCGGTTTCCCATGAATCGTGAAGCGAGGGTGCTTGAAGGGGAGCGATGGTGCTCCACTTAAAGCACCCTTTTCCCGTTTGCGGGGTAAGGGCACTGTTTACCGAAAATACTACCGCAACGCCCGGCCGGTGAATTGGCGCCATTCACTGCGGGCGATGAGATATACATCATCTTCCGGCCTGTGCGGTTGGGCTCGGGCGGCCGGATACCGGCCGGAGATGAAAACGGCAGATTGAATATAAGGGTTCAATTTGCCCGGCATTCACTGGCACCATGAAAATTACTTAAGCCGGTTCACAGGTAAAAGAAATCATTTCAGGTTTACCCTATTCCGGTGAGTGCTGAGGTCTACCGGGCGATTGACATCTGACGACCAACAACTACTTTAAGGAGGTTTTTGGCATGTTCAGACGGTTGCGCAATGGCCTTTGCCTGCTGCCGGTGGCCTTGCTGGCCATACCCGGCCTGGCCTGGGCCGACGAACCGAAGATTGATACGGGGGATACCGCCTTTGTTCTTATCTCAGCCGCACTGGTAATGATCATGACCCTGCCCGGGGTGGCCCTGTTTTACGGCGGCATGGTCCGGCGCAAAAATACCCTGAGCACCATCATGCAGAGCCTTTTTATCATGGCCCTTGTCTCGGTGCAGTGGGTCCTCTGGGGATACACCATCGCCTTCGGTCCCGACAGGATGCACCTGTTTGGCGGCCTGGACTGGCTGGGTTTAAATGGTGTGGGACAGGACCCGAACCCGGATTATTCAGCCACCATTCCGGCCCAGGCCTTCATGGCCTTCCAGATGATGTTTGCCATTATCACCCCGGCTTTAATTACCGGCGCCTTTGCCGAACGGATGCGTTTCCCGGCCTTTGTAGCTTTTATCCTGCTGTGGTCCACCTTTGTTTACGATCCCCTGGCCCACTGGGTATGGGGGTTGGACGGATGGCTGCGTAATCTGGGCGCCCTGGACTTTGCCGGCGGTACGGTGGTGCACATCAGCTCCGGTGTTTCCGGCCTGGTGGCAGCCCTGGTATTGGGGAGGCGCAAGGGCTATGGCTCGGAACCCATGGTGCCCCACAACCTGCCCTTTACCGTCCTGGGGGCGGCGCTGCTCTGGTTCGGCTGGTTCGGCTTCAACGCCGGCAGCGCCCTGTCGGCCAACGGCCTGGCGGCCAGCGCCTTTGTGGTGACCAATACGGCTGCCGCTGCAGCGGCCCTGTCCTGGGTCTTTGCCGAGTGGGTTCACCATGGCAGGCCCACCGTCCTGGGTGGCGCCAGCGGTCTGGTGGCCGGTCTGGTGGCCATCACCCCCGCCTCCGGTTTTGTGGGTCCCATGCCGGCGGTAATCATCGGCCTGGTGGCCGGCGTGGTTTGCTATCTGGCTGTGAGCGTACTGAAGACCAGCCTCGGTTACGACGATTCCCTGGATGCCTTTGGGGTACACGGCATCGGCGGTACCTGGGGCGCTATAGCCACCGGCCTGTTTGCTTCCAGGGCCATCAACCCTGCGGGTGCCGACGGGCTGTTTTTCGGCAATCCGGGACAGCTCTGGACGCAGATAATTGCCGTGGCGGTCAGCTGGGTTTTTGCAGCAGTGCTAACCTTCGTTATTTTGAAAGTGGTGGGTGTGTTCTTCAAACTGCGGGCCAGTGCCGACGAGGAAGAGCAGGGTCTGGATATCACCCAGCACGGCGAGGAGGCGTATTCCGATATGGTTCTGGGCGCTCCACTGGGTACGGGTACGGTAGTGCCCGGTGCCGCCGGCAATGCCATGGTCACGAAAGCCGGAGAAGCCGGAGTATAGCAGAAAAAACCCAATGGTTACCCCTGGCTGTATGGAAAGCTTAAATTTTAATATCCGGTGCCGGCTACCGGAACTGAACGGTCTGGTGCCGGCCCGGGAAGGGAGGTTTTCCCATGACCAAAATTGAATGCATTATCCGCCCGGGCAAGCTGGAGGATGTGAAGGATGCCCTGGGCAAGTTCGGCATCCACGGCATGACTGTGACCCAGGTGATTGGCTGCGGGCTGCAGAAGGGCCGTACGGAAGTTTACCGGGGCAAGGAATACAGCATCAACCTGTTGCCCAAGATTAAAGTGGAAATTGTCCTGGCCGACAAGTACGTGGATGAAGTGGTGAAGCTGATCCAGGAAGCGGCCCGTACGGGCGAAATCGGCGACGGCAAGATCTTTACTTACCCGGTGGGCAATGCCATCCGCATCCGTACGGGCGAATCGGGAGAAAACGCCATTTAAGGGGTTGTGAACATTTTGCCGCCGGATAATTGTTCCGTTTGCAGCGGGAGAGTGCTACCGCAATGATGCCGGTGGCCCGCTCCCCCCTGGCAATGAATGCTATGAAAGTAAACTATGACGTTTATGGGCATTGGCGCCCCGGATCGAGGGACCTTCTTTCCCTCCCTTTAATACCGGGGCGTCGTTTTTTACATAAGACAGGGACGATGTCGTCCCGGTGCTTTGCGGCGGCGTACATACAAAGATGTACTTTCCAGGGCATTGCGGCCCCGGCCGGGAAGGAAAGGTTTCCCCTTCCCCCGCCGGGGCTTTTTTAATACAAACGGAGGTGTATTCCCATGACCAGGAAAATTGCCATTTACGGTAAGGGTGGTATCGGAAAATCCACCACCACCCAGAATACGGCGGCGGCATTGAGTCATTTTTTCGGTAAAAAAGTGATGATCCACGGTTGCGATCCCAAAGCCGACGCCACCCGCTTGATTCTGGGGGGCAAAATGCAGGTGACGGTGCTGGATACCCTGCGGGAACTGGGGGAAGACGCCGTTACCCTGGACCGGGTCTGCCAGACGGGTTTCGGCGGCATCCGCTGTGTGGAGTCGGGCGGTCCCGAGCCCGGCGTGGGCTGTGCCGGCCGGGGGGTGATCACGGCGATCAACCTGATGGAAGAACTGGGGGGGTATGACCCCGCTCTGGATATGATTTTCTTCGACGTGCTGGGCGACGTGGTTTGCGGCGGGTTCGCCATGCCCGTGCGGGAAGGCAAGGCGCAGGAAATATACATCGTGGCCTCCGGGGAAATGATGGCGCTTTACGCGGCCAACAACATCAGCCGGGGGATGGTCAAATACGCCGAACAAAGCGGCGTGCGCATGGGCGGCATCATTTGCAACAGCCGCAATGTGGACGGGGAAAGGGAACTGCTGGAGGAGTTTTGCGCCCGCCTGGGCACACGACTGCTCATGTTCATCCCCCGGGACAATATCGTGCAGAAGGCGGAATTCAACCGCCAGACGGTGACCGAATTCGATCCGGGATCGGATCAGGCGCAGGCCTATAAGGAATTAGCCCGCAGGTTGATCGAAACCACGCCCGACGACCTGGTGATACCCACGCCCATGTCCATGGATGAGCTGGAAAACCTGGTGGTTAAATACGGCCTGTTGGATTGATCACCGGATCATTTGATGTTAAACCAGAACAAAGGAGGGCTTCCCATGAAAATGATCCGGGCCATTGTACGGCCGGAAAAAAGTGAAGAAGTGGCCGATGCCCTGGCGGAGGCCGGGTTTGTCGCCCTGACCAAAATAGACGTGGTCGGCCGCGGTAAACAAAAGGGCATCCAGCTGGGTACGGTTTACTACGATGAATTGCCCAAAGTGATGTTTTTGCTGGTCACGGACGACGACAAGGTAGCCCGGGCCGTTGACGTGATCACCAGGACGGCCCATACCGGTAACTTCGGTGACGGCAAGATCTTTGTCACGCCCGTGGATGAAGCCTACACCGTGCGCACCGACTCGGCCGGCCTTTAGGGAGGTGCGGGCCTGTGAAGGAAATTTACGCCGTTATCCGGCCAAACAAGATCGGTGCCACCAAAGAAGCCCTGGCCATCCTGGGCTTCCCCGGCATGACCGCCGTCAAGGTGGTGGGCCGGGGCAAGCAGCGGGGAATACTGGGGGAAGTGTCCTTCAACATCGATCCGGAGCTGCTCAAAACGACCGGGGGAATGAAATATGTCCCCAAACGGCTGGTCTACCTGGTGGTGGACGATGCCGACGTACCGCTGGTGGTGGCCGTGATCATCAAAATCAACCGGACCGGTCAGATCGGTGACGGGCGCATCTTTGTCTGCCCGGTGGAGGAAGCGGTGCGGGTGCGCACCGGTGAAAGAGGCAAAGAGGCAATTTAGGTAAAGGGGGAATGTCGCAATGCCCATGGTCAAAATGAAGTGCGATGAGCTGATCCCCGAGCGGGATAAGCACATTTATATAACCGAGGAAGGTAAATCCATCATCCCCAGTTGCAACATCGCCACCCTGCCCGGAGACATGACCGAACGGGGCTGCGCCTTTGCCGGCGCCCGGGGGGTGATCGGCGGCCCCATCTCCGACATCATCGCCATGGTGCACGCCCCCGTGGGCTGCGCCTGGTATACCTGGGGCACCCGGCGCCACCTGTCCGACCTGTACCCCTGGGCACTGCCCGGCCGGCTGACCAATGTGGCCTTCAACCGCCGCTATTGCGTGGTCACCGATATGCAGGAAAAGGACGTGGTCTTCGGGGGCATGAAAAAACTGGAGCGGGCCTGCCTGGAGGCCATCCGCCTTTTCCCGGAGGCCAAAGGCCTGATCATTTTCACCACCTGCACCACCGGCCTGATTGGTGACGACGTGCAGGCGGTGGCGCGACAGATTGAAAAGAAAACCGGCCTCCCCGTCTTCACCGCGGAATCGCCGGGCTGCTCCGGGGTGAGCCAGTCCAAGGGGCACCACGACTTCAACACCCAGTTTTACCGCCAGGTGAAGGCCCTGCGGGAGCGGCGGCCGGAACTGAAAATGCGGGAGGAGGAAAAAACTCCCTACGACATCTGTTTGATCGGCGACTACAACATGGACTGGGACTTGAAGGTGATCAAACCCCTCTTTGAAAAAATCGGCGTACGCATCGTGGCCGTGTTCAGCGGCAATGAGCGCATCGAAAACCTGATCAAAATGCCCGACGTGAAATTAAACGTGGTGCACTGCCAGCGGTCGGCGGAATACATCGCGGAAATGGAGAAGGACGGCTATGACATCCCCTTCATTCGCTGCTCTCTGTTCGGCATTCATCAGACCAGCAAGGCGCTGCGGGAAACGGCGGCCTTCTTCGGCCTGCAGGAGCGGGCGGAAAAGGTGATTGCCGAGGAGCTGGCCCGGGTGGAAAAGAGCCTGGCCTTTTACCGGGAAAAGTTGCAGGGCAAGCGGGTGGCCATTTATGTGGGCGGCCCGCGGGTCTGGCACTGGATCAAGCTGATGGAAGAGTTGGGCATGACGGTGGTGGCCGGTGCCTGCACCTTTGCCCACGAGGACGATTACGAGAAGATCAACGCCCGGGCGAAGGCCGGTATGCTGGTGATTGACGCGCCCAATGAATTTGAAATCGAGGAAATGCTGCTGGAAACCAAACCCGATCTCTTCCTGACCGGATTGAAGGAAAAATACCTGGGACGCAAAATGGGCATACCCACAGTCAACTCCCATTCCTATGAAAAGGGTCCTTACGCCGGATTTATCGGTATGATCAACTTCGCCCGGGACATTTACCAGGGCATTTACGCCCCTGTTTGGAAGTTCCAGTGGGGTATTAAGGGCATGACGGGGGGGGAAGAAAATGCGGCTGAATGAAATTCCGGTGGAAGGCATCCCCTACGACCAGTTGAAAATCGAAAAAATACCCTGCACCCCGGCCTATATAGAGCGGGCGCCGGAACTGGTGCCCGCCAGAGCCCGCACCGTGGTGATCAACCCCAACCGCACCTGTATGCCTTTGGGCGCCATGTGGGCCGTGCTGGGGGTACACGGGGCCATCCCCTTCGTGCAGGGGGCGCAGGGCTGCACCACTTACGTGCGCTACACCTTCTGCCGGGTGTTCAAGGAGCCGGCCACCATTGCCACTGCCTCGTTCCACGAGGATGCGGCCGTTTTCGGCGGCCGGCGCAACCTGGTGGAGGGCCTGCGCAACCTGGTGGTGCGCTACTGGCCGAAATTGATCGGGGTGGTGACCACCTGTTCCAGCGAAATTATCGGCGACGATATGGTCAGCTTCATCAAAATGGCCCGGGCGCGGCTGCGGCAGGAAATCGGTGCGGAAAAGGCCGACCGGATCCCGATCGTACTGGTGAATACGCCCAGTTTCGCCGGTTCCCACGTGGAGGGGTACGACCGGGCATCCCGGGCCTTTGTGGAAACCCTGGCCACGGTGAAAGACAAACCCAACGGTAAAGTGAATATCATTCCCGGCCTGCTCTACCCCGGGGATATCCGGGAAATAAAACACCTGCTGCGGCACATGGGGGTGGAAGGAATTGTGCTCTTTGACATTTCCGACCCTCTGGATGCTCCGTTAAGACCACCGCAAAAGTTCCCCTATGAACCGCCGGGGGGGACCCCGGTGGAGCAGATCCGGGACATGGCCAACTCGCTGGCCACCTTTGCCCTGCAGCCCCACTCCGGTCAGGCCGGAGCCCGTTACCTGGAGCGCAAATACGGCGTGCGGGCCGTGGTCGGGCCGCCGCCGGTGGGAGTGCAGGGTACCGATGAATTTTTAAGCACCTTGAGTGCAATCACAGGCAAACCAATCCCGGAAACGCTGCTGGATGAACGGGGCCGGCTGGTGGACTCCCTGGCCGACACCTTCCACCACACCATGATGAAAAAGGTGGCCATCATGGGCGATCCCGATGTGGTGCTGGGGGTTACCCGCTTTGTGCTGGAGATGGGCATGGAGCCGGTGGCTCTGGCCGGCGGCACGGCCAGCAAGACTTTTGAGCACTCCATGGGCGAAATTTTAGCCGAAGCCGGCTACACCGGTAACCCCCTGATCCTGAACGGCGGTGACCTGTTTGAGTTTGAAGAATACCTGAAAAAGCAGCCCCGGCTGGATTTAATCATCGGCAACTCCAAGGCCGTGGACATTTCCAGGGAGTTGCAGGTGCCCCTGGTACGGGTGGGTTTCCCGATTTACGACCGCTTCGGCTATCAGAAACGGCCCATTGTGGGCTACCGGGGCGGGGAAATCCTGCTGGCGGAAATCGTCAACAGCATACTGGGCCACCAGTATCCGGACGACCGGACACACCAGCTTTAAAAGAATATACCTTTGGGGCCCGGGCCGGCCGGTGGGGATCACGGATCGCCCACGGCGCCCGGCCGGCCCGGCCCCATTTTTTATTTCAAGAGGTGATGCGCGATGGAAATGCCCATTGAAGTAATGCCGGAGCGTACCGGACATATCACCTTGAAAAGCGATTGCGGCGAGGCCGCACTGCCCCGGTGCGAACAGGCCACCGTGCCGGGGGTGATTTCCCAGCGCGCCTGCGCCCTGTACGGGGCGCGCTGGATGCTGGCCGCCGTCAAAGACGTCATTCATCTCGTTCACGGGCCGGTGGGCTGCGCCTATAACGCCGGTACGGTGAGGCGCAAGAGCTATTCCATTGCCACCACCTGTCTGGAGGAACGGGACATCATCTTCGGCGGCCGGGAAAAGTTGCGCCGGACCATTACCGAGGCCGTACATCTGCATCCGGAGGCCGAAGGAGTGCTGGTTTACGTCACCTGTGCCGCCGGTTTGATTGGCGAGGATGTTGAGGCCATTTGCCGGGAAGCTTCGTCCACCCTGGGCCGGCCCGTGGCGCCGGTGCTCTGCCCCGGTTTTTGCGGTGTCGGACAGGGAGACGGCCATGACGCGGCCGCTGAAGCCCTGTTGGAGCATTTCATCGACCGGGGCGAGCCGGGGCCGGTGCTGGAAAACAGTGTAAACATCCTGGGTGAATTTGACGTGCAGGGTGATTTAAAGGAAATCGAAAAGCTGCTCGCCCATCTGGGTTTAAATATCGTCTGTGCCGTGTCCGGGCGGGCCACGGTGGAGAATATGTCCCGCGCCCGCCGGGCCGCTCTGAACATCGTCCATTGCCGGCGGACCGGCCAGGCCATGGCCGATGTGATGGAAAAACGTTACGGCATCCCGCAGATGAAGGTATCTTTTTTCGGGCTGGAGGAAACCGCCCGGGCACTGAAAGCCGTAGGCCGATTTTTCCACCGGGACGGGGTGGAAAGGTGGGTGCAGGACCGGGTGGTGGCGGCCCGGCGGCAGGCGGCCCCCTATCTGCACCGGCTGGCCGGAAAACGGGTGGCCGTGTTTTTCGGCGCCTCCCGGATGGGTTCCATGGCCAAAGCCTTCCGGGAACTGGGCATGGAGTTGATCATGGCCGGCTCCCAGTTCGGCTGCCGGGAGGATTACCGGGAAGCCGGGCGCTGCCTGGATGAGGGCACCCTGCTCCTGGACGACGCCAATGAAAGGGAGTTGACCGAATTCCTGCGCCGTCGCCGGCCGCATCTTTTAGTGGGCGGCACCCGGGAAAAATTCCTGGCCCACAAACTGGGTGTGCCCTTTCTGGTTTTTCCCCAGGAAACCAGCCCCTATGCCGGGTTCAACGGTTTTGTCAACCTGGCCCGGGAAGTGGCCGTCCTGCTGGATGCCCCGGTTTGGCGCCTGGTCCGACCCGGTTGGGAAAGCGGGCCGGAACAACCGGTGTTGCCGGAAAATGTGAAAGTGGCCGTGGCCTCCAGGGACGGCATGTATGTGGATGAACATTTCGGCCGGGCGGAAAAGTTCCTGGTTTTCACCCTGGCCGGCCGTAAAGTGAAGAAAATAGAAGTGAGAGCGGTCAAAGGAGGGGCGGTGAACTGCCGGGATGGTGCGGCCAGGGGGTTCCCGGGGGAAAAGTTGGACCTCCTGGAGGACTGCCGGGCCGTGGTTTGCCTGGCTGCCGGGCACTGCGCCCGGGAACGGGCGGCGGAAAAAGGGTTGCTCATCATGGAAACTTCCGATGCCGTGCCCGCCGCACTGGATGATTGTATACGGATGATCAACGGGGAGGGACGTACAGATGGAAGCACAAATTGACCGGTTGTTCAGGGAACACCCCTGTTTTAGCCGGGCGGCGGCCCACTGGTTCGGCCGCCTGCACCTGCCGGTGGCCCCCGATTGTAATATCAAATGCCATTATTGCACCAGATTGTACGACTGCGCCAATGAAAACCGCCCCGGGGTGACCAGCCGGCTGCTGACACCAGGGGAGGCCCTGCAGCATGTGCGCCGGGTACTGGCTGTTGAACCGCGCATCAAGGTGATCGGCATCGCCGGTCCCGGCGATCCCCTGGCCAACCGGGCCACTCTGACCACCCTGCGGCTGGTGCATGAGCAATTTCCGGACCTGATCAAATGTATCAGCACCAACGGCCTGTTGTTATCCGAAAACCTGCCGGCCCTGCAGGAGGCGGGGGTAAAGGCGGTGACGGTGACCGTGAACGCCGTTTCCCCGGTGGTGGGCGCCCGCATTTACGGGTACGTCTTTTACCGGGACCGGGTCTACCGGGGCAGGGCCGGAGCGGAACTGCTCTGGCGGGCACAGTATGCCGGCATCCGCCGGGCCGCTGAAATGGGGCTGGCGGTCAAGGTAAACAGCGTGCTCATTCCGGGCGTCAATGACGAGCACCTGTACCAGGTGGCCGTGGCGGTAAGAGCGGCCGGTGCCCACCTGATGAATGTGATTCCACTCATCCCCCGGGGGGCCTTTTCCTCCCTCTTGCCTCCGCCGCCCGGCCAGGTGGCCCGGATCAGGCAGAAGCTGACACCCATTATCGACCAAATGGTTCACTGCCGGCGGTGCCGGGCCGACGCCGCGGGGATGCTGGAAGAAGGGGGAGCGTGATGGGGAAGGCGGGGCCGCCACTAACGGCCCCGTTATAATTATTTTGAAAAAAGACGAATGAACCGAACCGGGACACCCGGTACCGGGAGGTTCTCAAAAGTACGGGGGGTGAAATGATGCGGCCGTTTACCATTGTCGATACCACCCTGCGGGACGGTGAACAGGCGCCCGGGGTGGCCTTTACCTGGCGGGAGAAGGTGACCATCGCCCGCCTGCTGGATCGACTGGGAGTGGACCAGATCGAGGCCGGCACCCCGGCCATGGGAGAGGTGGAACAGCATGCCATCCGGGCCATTGCTTCTTCAGGCCTGCGCTGCCGGGTGACCACCTGGAACCGTTTGCTCCCGGGGGATATCCGCGCCTCCCTGGCCTGCGGGGTGCGGGACATCCACATCTCCGGCCCGGTATCGGACCTGCAAATTCGTTACAAGCTGGGGAAGAGCCGCCGCTGGGTGCTGGACCGGCTGCGGGAGGCGCTGCGCTTTGCCCTGGATAACGGCTGCCGGGTGGCGGTGGGGGCCGAGGATGCCTCCCGGGCCGGGCACCGGTTCCTGGTGGAATATGCCCTGCTGGCCCGGGAAATGGGGGTGCGGCGTTTGCGCTACGCCGATACGGTCGGCGTGCTGGAACCCCTGGCCGTTTTTGAGCGTATTACCCGTCTGAAAGAAGAACTGGGGGATATGGAAATAGAATTTCACGGCCACAACGACTTCGGCCTGGCCCTGGCCAATACCGTGGCCGCCCTCAAGGCCGGTGCCGCCTGCGTGGATACCACCGTCTGCGGCCTGGGGGAGCGGGCGGGGAACGCTTCCCTGGAAGAACTGGTGCGGGCCATGCAGGGGATTTACCAGGTGAAAATGAGGCTGAACACCGCCATACTGCCCGTTTTAACTCGTTTTGTGACCCGGGCCGCCGGGCGCGGCCGGGCGCGGACGGCCTGTGGATAAAGTATTAATCAGGTAAATAATTCCTTTTGCCCCGGAGCGAAAAATGGTAAAATAAAGATTAACACAGCAAACCGGGCAAAGGAGCCCCCGTTGCGCCTGCGGGCGTGACGGGGGTTTTGCCTTCAAGAAAGGGTAAAATTGCCTTTGCCCGGAGGGGGAGGGATTTTTGTGTGGTACATAGCGGCCGTCTTGATTGGATTGGCGGCGGGCATAGCGGCCGGGTGGTGGTGGCCGGCTCCGGTCGGGACGGTGACGGCGGCGCTGGCGGCTACCTTGGCGTCGGTGGCCGTTTGTTTTGCCCGGGCCGCCGTCCGGTGCCGGCGGCTGACCGGTGAGCTGACTGCCCTGGAGCAGGTGGTGGCAGGCAGGGCGGTCTTACCGGACGGCCTGTTGCCGCCCGGTGCGCGTGGGGCGCTGGAGAAGGTCTGCCGGCAGGCCGGGATGATGCTCGCCCTCGCCCGGGATTACCAGGTGACGGCCGGCCAGGTGGCCGCCGCTGTGGAACAAATGTCCCTGGCCGGCCGAAATGCCCGGGAAGCTATGGCTGCCTTTGCAAAACTCCAGGAAGCCGCCCTGGCCATTTCCGGTCTGGGGCGGGCACTCAACCGTGAGGCGGAGGAAAACCAGCGGTCGGTGGAGAAATGCCAGGAGGTGCTCCAGGGGGTACTGGGGGCCATCAACCGCATCCGCGCCGATTCATCCCTGGTGGCCGGGGAGATCGGCGCGTTGAGCCAGGCCGTGAACCGGGTGGATGAAATTGTGGCCAGTATCGGCCAGATTTCCCGGCATACACGGTTGCTTTCCCTCAATGCCGCCATTGAAGCGGCCCGGGCCGGGGAGCACGGCCGGGGGTTTACCATTGTGGCCGGGGAAGTGAAAAACCTTTCGGACCGTACCCAGCAGGCGGTGGAGGAAACCGGAGCCATCCTGGAAGGGATCAAAGAAAAGGTGGCCCGGGTGGTGGCCCAAATCAAGGCTGGCGAAGAAGGGATTGCCGCCGGGGTGGAGGAAACGGGTCACATCAAGGAAAGCATTGCCTGCATTGACCGGGGTATAACCGCCATGAGCGGTAGGGTTGGGGAGGCCTACCAGGAAATCGAGGGTTATCTGCAACAGCTGGGTGCCGCAGTGGAGGTTCTGGAAGGCAGTTTCCACAGCATACAGAAGGTGGGAGAGATGCTGGCCGAGGTGGCCAGGCTGGTGGAAAAAAACGCGGCGTCCGGTGAGGTGGCGGGGGCTGGCGGTGAACACCCGCCGGTAGAAGAAGCGCATGTGGAACCGGTTATGGCCGCTTTGCGGGAACTGGCTGCCCGCCGGGAAATCCGGCAACTGGACCCGGCTGTCCACGCTTCTCTCCTGCAGGAATGGCTGAACCGGGAGCCCGGCGTGGAAGCGGTCTATTCCAATCGTTCCGACGGCACTTTTGTCTTTTCGCAACCACCGGCCGCCCTGGCCAATGCCCGCATCAGGCCCTGGTGGCAAAGGGCCATGGCCGGCGAGGAATATATTTCCCCGGTCTATATTTCAGCCATCACCCGGCGACCCTGCCGCACCCTTTCTTTACCCATACGGGATGAGGCGGGACAGATTACCGGGGTGCTGGCTGCGGATATAACTTTAAACAATCAGTAAGATACCAGCATCAATAATAAATGAACCACGGTGCCTGGCGGAAAATATTGCCGGGAGGTCGGACCCGCAAAAGCATATTTCTTCCGGAACCCCCGGCCTTGCGTGGCCCTTTTCTTTTTGTTACAATACGGTTAAGGTGAAAGGGCAACGGCGCCCCCGCTCCCCCTGACGGTGAGGAGGGGGTTTTTTTATGGCGGCTAATTTATCCAAATGGGTTTTACTATAAAAGAAAGAGGGTTTTCATGTATGCGCGTGGCCATGGCCCAGTTGAACCCCACCATTGGGGACATTGGTGGAAACGTGACCAAAATCCGCCAGGTGGCGGTGAAAGCATGCCGGGCCGGGGCGGATCTGGTGGTCTTTCCCGAACTGGCCGTAACGGGCTATCCGCCCCGGGACCTGCTCTGCCGGAGGGATTTTCTGCAGCGGGTGGAAAGGGCACTGGCGGAAGAGATCGCCCCTATGAGCCGGGAGGTGGCCCTTGTCGTCGGTGCCCCGGTGCGGGGAGCGGCGCAGGGTGACGGGGAAAACACGGACCGGGACTTTCTTTATAATGCCGCACTGCTTTATACGGAAGGCAAGCTGGCCGGTCGGCAGGACAAAAGCCTTCTGCCCAACTACGATGTGTTTGACGAAAGCCGCTATTTCAAGCCGGCCGGTCAGCGGACCCCGGTGCCGTTGGGGGAGTTGAATCTGGGCCTGACCATCTGCGAGGACATCTGGAACGATAAGGACTACTGGAACCGGCAGCTGTACGAGGTGGACCCGGTGGAGGAACTGGTGGCCCGGGGGGCGGATCTGGTGCTGAACATTTCCGCCTCTCCCTATCACTACGGCAAGATCGGGTTGCGGCTGGACATGCTCCGGAGCATTGCCCGCAAGCACCACCGGCCCGTAATCTATGTCAATCAGATTGGCGGTAACGACGAGCTGATCTTCGACGGCACCAGCCTGGCCGTGGACGCCGGAGGTGAGGTGGTCTGTCTGGCCGCCAGTTTTGAGGAAGGACTGGTTTTGCTGGAGATGGGGCGGGAGCGTTCCGGGCCGTTGTTTTTAGAGCCGGTGGGGAAGATCGACTTCCAGGTGCCGGGTGCCGGCTCCGCCCTGCCCCGGGAGGACATCAGCTATGTTTACCGGGCGCTGGTGCTGGGCATCCGCGACTACCTGCGCAAGACAGGGTTTCAAAAGGCACTGGTGGGGCTTAGCGGGGGCATCGACTCATCGGTGACCGCCGCCCTGGCCGCCGCTGCCCTGGGGCCGGAGAATGTGCTGGGGGTTTCCATGCCCTCCCGCTACTCCTCCCCCGGCAGCCGCTCCGACGCCCGGATCCTGGCGGAAAACCTGGGCATTGCCTTCCGGGAAATACCCATCGAAGGAATGTTCAGCGCCTTCTTGAAGGCCATGAACCGGGACGGCTCCCCCTGCGGTGACCTGGCGGAGGAAAACATCCAGGCGCGCATCCGGGGTAACATTCTCATGTTCATCTCCAACCGGGAGGGCTACCTCACCCTCACCACCGGCAACAAGTCCGAAATGGCCGTGGGCTACTGCACCCTCTACGGCGACATGTCCGGGGGGCTGGCGGTGCTGGCCGACGTACCCAAGGTGATGGTGTACCAGCTGGCCCGCTACATTAACCGGGAGCGGGAAATCATTCCCGAAAGCGTTCTGGTGAAACCCCCGTCGGCGGAACTCCGGCCCAACCAGGTGGACCAGGATTCCCTGCCCCCCTATGAGGTGCTGGACACCATCCTGCAGGCCTACATCGAAGAGGAGAAATCGGCGGAAGAAATTGCCGCCCTGGGTTTTGACCCGGCACTGGTACGGGAAGTGATCCGCAGGGTGGACCGGGCCGAATACAAGCGCCGCCAGGCCGCCCCGGGCCTGCGGGTGACTGCCAGGGCCTTCGGCATGGGCCGGCGGATGCCCATTGCCTGGCGGGCGGGGTAGCTGGTGATGTAATCGTTTGGGGTTAACAGAGTGGGGCGATGGCGGGGTAATGTACTTTAATCAAGGTGTTTGAATTGCCATCCCCTCCAGTACCGCATAGCAATAGTCCAGGCCCCGTGTTTGAAAGGCATAATAGAGCCCTGTATTATGGTGACTCTAAAGAACAGAGCCCCGGAGGGTGCTTTCTGGCATGCCCGGGGCCTGTTATTACCATTTAATGCTACCAGTTAGCCGGTGAACCCGGAGAACCGGGGCGGGAAGACAACGCGGTGTCAGCGCCGGTATGAGTGAATCCTCATCAGTGGTACAAAGGGACCGGTTTGACCGCTCCTCCCGCCCGATCATATTGAGATGTCCGCTTTAGTTCCACCAACCCATGCCAAACACCAGCAGGATCAGAATCAGGAAAATGATAAAGGGACCATCAAAAAATCCACCCTGGGTTTTCATAATTTTATCCTCCTTTAGTTCCGGTTTATTTAATGTATTTGTGCTGCTTTGAAACTACCGTAAACCATATGCGGGCAACGTTGCCCGGATTAACTACGGGATATATTATTGTGCAGCGTTAAAGCCCCAGAAGGGGAACATGAAGAAGAACAGGATGATGATGATGAAGAAAAAGAAGAACCCGCCGTCAAAACCAAAACCAAAGCCACCCTGTGGAGCAGGCATTTTTACTCCTCCTTTAATAATGATACATTTGTAGTCTCACCTGGTGCACTTAATAGAATTTTTGCCCTGTATTCCCCCTTTTCACAGTGTTTGCTGGTTACAATCTTCAGTTATAGCATATTCATCCTGGCATAGATTGGTTACAATACTGGGCAGGCAAGGAAATAATTTCTGGTGATTCCCTATTAAAAAAGCAGGCCGTCTTAAATTCGGCCTGTCCCATTAGCTCTGCTCCACCACTTTACCCACCGTCTGATTGGCGGTCAAACCGCTGGTGGGGTCGGACTCACTGCTTTTATGTTCATGACAATCTCCGAAATTTGGAAGGAAGATCAGCGGTCGCGGGTACAGGTTCTGTCCCGCGACCGGCTTAGTGAAGCATTTACCGCCCAAAAGGAAATCTTCCGGCCGGTGCAGGTATAAAATGGAAGGCGCCCGCTGAAAACGGCGAAGAACCTTTATTTTTTCATTGCGGCCTTTAATTCATAAATGCGGTCCCTGGCCCGTTCGTTGATCACCGGGTTGCCGCCCCGGTGGACCACGGCCCGGCGGAAGAACTGCAGCGCCTCCTCTAAGGAGGAAAGCTGGTAGTGGAGTTCGCCAATCAGGTAGGCCAGTTGCTGGTCCTGTTCCGTGGTAAGGGGGCGACGGCTGGCAAAATAATATTCCTTGAACTTTTCCAGTGCCTGTTGGCGGGCATGGCGGGCCTTTTCTTCCTCCCGGGCGTCTGTATAAAGCCAGCCGAGATGAAGCCACATCCTGGCGATCTTTTCCGGTTCCGCCTGCATCTGTTCCAGGGATTTTATGGCCAGAAGGTGGCTTTGCAAAGCATAGCCCGGAGTGCCGGGCTCTTCCAGCGGCCGGGGTGCCTCCCGGATTCTTTCCGCCTGTTGCTCCTGCAGGATGTGTTTTTGCCTTTCGGTAATTGTGCTGAAGTCGGCCCGGCTATTGGCGTAATAGCATCGGGGGCACACCCAGACACTGTACCACAGGGGCTCGAAATCGGCAAAGTGCTGGCGGAAGTCGTAATCCTGCCCGACCACCTTCAGTTTATAGCCCTTTACTTCCCTGGCCTGAAAAGTGACCGAACACACGGGGCAGGTCAGGGACTTGTCGTAAAGATAGGGGTGGGTGTTGCCTGCCTGTGCGGTATGGCCGCCGGTGGTATTGATCCCATTGACTTTGTTGTTATTAACCCTTCCGTTAACGGTAGTTGCTACCGTTTTACCGTTTCCAACCTTTTTTGTGGTTGAGATCTCCGCTATGGAAAATGGGTTAACAACGGCCGGTGCCGTGGTGCGGCCGGCCGGGCTGTGGCCGGGCTGCTGCGCCGGCGGTCTGGTGTCGTCGGGCACCGTGTGTAGCTGTTCGTTCAAAGTACGGATGCGGTGGCTCAGGCCGCGCATGATGCGGATGGCCAGCTGCGGTTCCGACTGGATGACCCGGGCAAAATTTTCGTGGTTAATGGCAATCAAGATTACGTCATCCAGGGCTACGGCACTGGCGCTGCGGGGCAGCCCTTCCAGAAGGCTCATTTCCCCGAAGAAACTGCCGCTGTTCAGGACGGCCAGGGTTGTTTTTGACGGTTCTCTCCCCCTGCTGATTTCCACCCGGCCCCGCAGAATTATGTACATTTCTTCCCCCGCTTGATTTTCCAGGAAAATGGTTTCACCCTGCTTAAAGTGCTTCAATAACCCGGACCAGGCCAGTTTGTTCATATCTACATCCATGTCAACCGGAACCTGCCTTTCCTGTGTGTAATGAATCTTTTATTTCCGCAGAGCAATAACATTTTTTTCATGGCGGGGGTTCCAGACCATCATCTTCGTGGTAGGGGAGTTGGCATACAAGGGCTGTTTCGCCGGGTATACCCGCCGTGGAAAATAGATCCGGGTGACGGGAATACCATTCCAGGGGCACCTTTACCGTCAGCCGTGGCAGCAGGTCCGGTTTTTCCGGCGGGTTTTCCCGCCATAGTCCGGCCGGAATCACATCCATCAACCGTTCTGCCGGGCGCCACAGGGCCACCAGGGGCTGGTCCATGTATCGCACTTCCAGGGGAGAGTATCCAAAAAGGGTGCATTCCCGGAAAACGGCCCCCAGGTTGGTGGAGACTGGGGGGGTTCTCCGGTATTCTTCCTCCAGGTGCCTTTCCATCCGGCCGGGCATAATGATACCCGGCTCCGGAAAAGTGGTATTCCGGCATTGCCGCGCCATTGCGCCGTGAGGATTACGGGCATTTTGAACAGGGCCGCTACCCTGGAGCAGTTTAACATGGGGTTCAATTGTCTTCCGGTGATCATGGATGATCATTACCGGAATATCCGTCCCTTGACCGTTCGTGTAAGCCCCTGGCGTGGAGCCGTAACGCCACAGGGGATGGCTGCGGCGGGTCAGCAGGGAGGCGGGGGCGTTATCCGTGTGCACCACATGGCACCGGGGCAGTCCGGATGTGTCCACGGCAGCATCAGTTACCACCACCCACGGGCCGGTTTGCTCCGCCAGTGATATGATGGCCGCCTCCCGGGCATGGCGGTCTCCCCGGGTGAACAGAGAGTGCCAGAGGACCACCCGGCAGCCGGGGAGGGCGGATTTGATCCGGCGGGCCATTTGCACCGCCGCCCGGGGGTTGGGGGTGTAAACCGCCTGATTGAGGCCTTCCCGGTAGCAGTCTTTTACGGCTTCCAGGGGCCCTTCCTGCCCGTATTTTAATGAAAAGAGGGGTTTGTGGCGTTCTGTAAAGTGATCCTCCAGGTGGTAACCGGCACCGGCCAGATATGCCTTTAACCCCGGAGCCGGCAGGGTGTCCAGGATGATATGGGGAATATTCATTTCCCGCAGCAGGGTCAGGGCGTCCAGGGTGTAATGGAAGGCCGGGCTTGCCGGTTCCGGAAGGCCATCGATAATCACCACTGCCTTGATCAGGTTGCCCAGGGCGTAATCGGCCTGGGGAAAACCATGGACCAGGGAAAAGATCAGGTGATCCAGGGTGGCCACCGTAAAAGGGCAGGTAAAAATGCGTTCCCGGTTAACGCCGCTCATACCGTTGGGCCGTCCGTTGGATTCCAGAGGTATACCCCGGGTGTTGGGGTCATGGGGATAATAGCCCGCGGCGTCAACCAGGGCCACTTTATTGCTCTTCAGAAGGCAGGCCAGCCGGTGCCGGACAAAACCGGAAGCAACCTGTCCGGGGCAGATCCAGACCAGCTTTTCCCTTTTTCCCGCTTCGGCCAGGGACGCCGCCCTGGCCAGGGCAAGCTCCACCTTCCGGGGTCCCGGGGGTGTCAGAAGAAACGTAAACCGGTTGCCGTCATTAACTTTATACCGGTAGTTGACTTTTTTGTCCCGGTTATCCGTGGTAGGCAATTCCCGGCCGGTGTTAAATCCGTACCCATCGTTTTGGGGACAGGTCGTAAACGTGACTTTACGCAAGCAGTTCCGGGTGTCCGTAAGGGTGCAGTTGCCGGACGGTTGGGGCAAATGGCACGGTCCGGAAAATTGGGGAAAAGGTCCGGTGTTTTCCCGGGGTGGATTTTCCCGGTCATGGTTCAACAATGTTCCGCAAACCGTGCCTTCCGGCAGTACCGCCCGGTGGAATGCCCGGCTGGACTGGCTGTCACAGTATTTTAACAGGGTGATGGCGAAGCTATAGATGGCCTTTAACCGGGGGGCGGGTTCGCTTTGCCGGGTTGCCACCTGCAGTCGCGATACCTCTTCCCGGATTCGCTCCCGCAGGCCCAATCCCTGGGAAGCAGTGGCAAAGGGTGAAAGGGGCCGGGTGGAAAGGGGGAAGAGGTCTGTGAAATACTTCCGGTGGAGCCGGCCGTAGCTTTCCAAATAATCCGTTATTTGATTCTCAAGGTAACTTACCCCGGGCAAAAGTTCGAAACTGTCATAAAGCCGGTCGAACTGCTGGGTATGGTGGCTGAGCACCAGAACTTTCACCAGCCGTTCATCTTCCGGGGGCAGGTCCGTTTCCACCAGGGGCAGGCCGAAAAAGGTATGGGAGAGTTCCCGGCTTAATTTTTCCTGTAACAACCTCTCCTGAAATTCCCGGGTGGCCTTGCCCAGGTCGTGCATGAACAGGGCCAGGAAGAGAAGCTGGCCCAGCCGGGCAAAGGGCATCCGCCATTCACCGGTTAATTTTTCCATTAACGGGCGGTGTTCCCGCAGGTAACCGGAAAGGATAATCAGGGCATCTTCCGTATGCCCGTCCAGGGTCTGGTAGATATTTTGACCGGGCCGTTTTTTGGCCAGCAGAGGTGACTTCATGGGAAAGGACTCCTTAATGGTTTTCTATAAATAATACTCGAGTTGATGACCTGATACAAGAGCGGTTTTGCCGGCAGCCGGAAAAGTGCGGCAGGAATTGTCCCGTGCGGTGCAGAAAACACTAAAGGTATAGCACAAAATGCGGGGAGGAAAGGTAACGTGGAACGGCTCTGGGCACCGTGGCGCACGGAATACATCGGCAAGGACAAGGGCGAAGGATGCATCTTCTGTGAAAAGCTGGCTTCTACGGAGGATGAAGCGAACTACCTGCTTTTACGGGGAGAAAAAACCTTTGTCATACTCAATCTCTACCCCTACAACAACGGGCACCTGCTCATTGCTCCCAAAAGGCACGTGGGGGAATTGCTGGACCTGTCGGAGGAAGAACTGCTGGAACTGGGGCAGATGACCCGGCGCATGGTTTCCCTTTTAAGGTCCGCCTTTAATCCCGACGGCTTTAACATCGGCGTGAACCTGGGCAAAGTGGCCGGAGCCGGCATACCGGGCCATTTTCACATCCATGTGGTGCCCCGCTGGAACGGGGACAATAATTTCATGCCCGTTCTGGGCGATGTGCGGGTTATTTCCGAGGGGCTGGACACCACCTACCGGAAATTAAAAGAAGCGCTGTCCGCCGAAAAGGCGGTCCGGTAAATAAAAAGCCCCGGGAAAAAGCCCGGGCGCAATCCGGTGTTGCACCCGGGCCTCTTCCGAAAGATATTTTCAGGGAGGCTGGACCCCTTTTTTCATTCATGGTCATTCCAGGCCGGGGTAGGGGCGCAGTACTTTTTCATCGATATCGTGCAGGGAAGCACAGCCGGTGAGGATCATGGCCTGCTTCAGTTCGCCGGTAAGCTTCTCCAGCACAAACTTTACCCCTGCGGCGCCGCCGCCAAAGGCGCCCACCACCAGGGGCCGGCCCACCAGGACCGCATCGGCACCCAGGGCCAGCAGCTTTAACACATCCGCACCGGAACGCACACCGCCGTCGGCCAGGATGGTCACCCGTCCCTTAACGGCCCGGGCGATGGCCGGCAATACTTCCGCTGCTCCGGGGGTATGATCCAGGATACGTCCCCCGTGGTTGGATACCACAATGGCGGCCGCCCCGGCGCCGGCGGCCAGTTCAGCCTCGTCAACGGTCATAATGCCTTTGACAATAAAGGGCAGGCGGGTGGCGCCCACCAGTTCCCTTAACTCGGCTGCGGTCTTGGGCCCCACCGGCTGGCCGAACAGGGCCATGGTCACCAGCCCCGCCCCGTCCACATCCACGCCCACGGCCGGGGCGCCCGCCTCTTCCGCCCGGCGGATGCGTTCAATAATGGCGTCCTGCTCCCTGGGTTTGATCACCGGGATGCCGTGTCCCTTTTCTGCGGCAATGGCTTCCAGACCGGAATTGTAATATTCCGGGTCCCCGCCGTCTCCCGACATGCCCAGGGTGCCGGCCTGACGTGCTCCGCTCATGATCATGCCGATAAACTCCCGTTCAGTCAGCGCCCCGCCCATGTTGTAGGATACGCCGGTCATGGGTGCGGCCAGGATGGGGGTGGACAGCTCCTTCCCGAAGAGGGTGAGGCTGGTGTCCGTATTTTTAGCCCCATGCAGGGTGCGCAGGTTCAGGCGATAACGGGCCAGGGCTTCTATGTTGGCCTTAAAGGATGCGCCGGTGCCGGTACCGCCCATGCCCGGCACCTCGCCGGCGCAGGCGCGGCCGTCGCACTGGGGGCAGACCCGGCAGTAGCCCTTTAATTTTTCCCGGGCGGTTTCCCGCAATTCCTTCCAGTTCATTTCTGGTATCCCTCCATTTCGTATGCGGTTCGTCGGGTGATCAGACCTTTTAAAATTTCGCTTCTCCTTCCCTTTTTCCTGCCTGAAACAGGCTGCTGGCCAAAATTTACAATGTTGGAACGGGAGCGCTGGCATTTTTAACCAACGCATCCCGGGAGTTGATGGCTTTTGTTTTGATTCCCTTTCTGGCGGCCAGAATGGGCATTTGATTGGTTTATAAGTTAAAATGCCGGTGCCCAGGCAACCAGGGGCAGTTCAAAAATATGGGCGAAGTCCGGATGTACCGGACGCACCCGCACGGTATAGCCCAGGGTGCCCTGGGGCAGAATCAGCCGGCCGGTGTAGCGATGGTTTCCGTCGGGCAGGCGTTCCGCCGGCGTCATGGGCATGCGGCTGATATTGCGCAGCTGTTCCTGTTGTCTGGCGGTACGTACCAGGCAACTGGTGTCCAGGACCTCACTGTAGAGGAAGGATTGATCACCGGTGTTGCCGTAGACTATTTCCACCGCCACTTCCTCCGGAGCCAGGGAACCCAGCTGCACCACAGCTTCGATATGCAGAGGATCGCCCACGCCCATGGATTTGGCGTCACCGGCCTTCACCGATATAATGGCCACCCGGGACCAGTTTTCGGCGATCCGTTGTTTGAATTCCTGCAACTGCCTGGCTGGAGTATAGTTATCGCCGGTGAAACGAATGTCCCGCTCCACGGCGGGGACGTAGAAGAGCCGGCAGTATTCCTTGACCATTCTTTCCGTATTGAATTGGGGCGGGATGGTTTGCAGGGATCTTTTCATCAACTCCACCCATGCCCGGGGTACACCCCGCCGGTCCCGGTCGTAGTACATGGGGATGATGGTTTCTTCCAGCAAAGCATAAAGGGAGCAGGCGTCGTCCTGGTCCTGGATGTCTTCGTCCGGGTAGGCCCTGATTTCGCCCACCGCAAAGCCGTTTTCCCCATCGTAAGCTTCCGGCCACCAGCCGTCCAGCACGCTGCAGTGAATCACCCCGTTTACGGCCGCTTTCTGGCCGCTGGTGCCGCTGGCTTCCAGGGGGCGGCGGGGGGTGTTCAGCCAGACGTCCACCCCCTGCAGCAGGGTGCGGGCCAGGGCGATATCGTAATTTTCCAGAAAGACGATGCGGCCTTTAAAGGGTTCCTGATTGGTCAGTTCATAAATTTGCTTGATTAACTCCTGTCCCGCCCTATCCGCCGGGTGGGCCTTGCCGGCAAAAATGATCTGCAACGGGCGCTGGGGATCGCTCACCAGGCGGGCCAGGCGCTCCCTGTCCCTCAGCAGCAGGTTGGCCCTCTTGTAGGTGGCAAAACGGCGGGCAAATCCGATGGTCAGCGCCGCGGGATCCAGGTAACGTTCCACCTCCCGGATGCGCAGGGCCGGTTCCTGATTGCACAGTCGCTGGCCGCGCAGGTTGTCCCTGGCGATGCGGATCATCTTCTCCTTTAACTGGCAGTGTACCGCCCATAGTTCGTCCGGCGGAATGGCCGCCACGTTTACCCAGGTTTCCGGCCGGCAAATATTATTGCGCCAGCCGTTTTTCAGATGGCGATCGAAAAGTGCCTGTAATTCCGGGGCCAGCCAGCTCAGATGATGCACTCCGTTGGTAATTGAGGTGATGGGCATTTCTTCCAGGGGGATGCCCGGGTAGAAACGGCGGAACATCTCCCTGGTCACTTCCCCGTGCAGCTTGCTCACGCCGTTGCAAAAACTGGACAGACGCATGGCCAGGAGGGTCATGTTGAATACCCTCTGTTCTTCATCCCAGCCCAGGCCGAGAAAAGTTTCCCTGTCCATATGCAGCTGCTCATACCACTGGCCGAAATACTTCTCCATCATTTCGGCGCTGAACACGTCGTGACCGGCCGGCACGGGTGTATGGGTGGTAAAAATCGTGCCGGCGCGCACGGCTTCCCTGGCCACGTCCACCGGCACCCCGGCCTGGACCAGCTCCCGCAGTCGTTCCAGGAGCAAAAAGGCGGCGTGGCCTTCGTTGATATGCCAGGCCCGGGGATGAATGTTCAGTGCCCGCAGCGCCCGGACCCCACCGATACCCAGGATGATTTCCTGGGAAATGCGGGTGTCCCGGTCCCCCCCGTAGAGCTGCCCGGTCAGGGTGCGGTCCTGCATATTGTTCCGGGAAAGGTCCGCGTCCAGGTAATAAATAACCACCCGGCCCACCTTCATCTGCCAGACTTTTAAATAGACGGTCCGGCCGGGCAGTTCCACGGAAACAATCAGTTCACTGCCGTCGGGATTGGTGATGGGCTTCACGGGCATTTCATAAAAGTTCAGGTAGGGGTAATGGGCCTCCTGCCAGCCTTCCCGGTTTATGCGCTGGGTAAAATAGCCGCTCTTATACAACAGGCCCACGCCCACAAAGGGGATACCCAGGTCGCTGGCCGACTTGCAATGGTCTCCCGCCAGCAGCCCCAGGCCGCCGGAATAGGTGGGGTGGGATTCGTGAACGCCGAATTCTGCTGAAAAGTAGGCTATGACCTGCCCGGCGTGCTGGGGGTACTCCCGGTCGAACCAGGCGGGAGCGGTCAGGTAATTGTCCAGTTCGTTCATTACCTGGTTATAGAGGTCCAGGTAATCGCTGTCCCGGGCCGCCTTTTCCAGTTCATCCTGCCTGACATTCAGCAAAAAGCGCACCGGGTTGTGTCGCACCTCTTCCCATAGGGGACCGTTAATCTGCCGGAACAGTTCCCGGGCCGGTGGATGCCAGCTAAACCACAGGTTGCGGGCCAGTTCACCCAGCCGGGCGATTTTGTCGGGCAATTTGGGTACCACTGTGACGGTGCGGACAAAGTACATTTCCAAACCTCCGTTTCAATAATGGGCCTGCCTTTTTCCCCATGACAACCCCATTTGGTGAACATGCGGCTTTAACTGTTTGGCAGCGGACTGTGGTAGAAAATATTCAGTAAAAGCCGTTGTGATTTTCTTCCTCCCGTAACAATTATTTTATTCACCATTGGTGAGGGTTTTCCCTTTCTTTATGACGAAAAATGTTGGTTGAGCCGGAACGATAGTTTCCAGGGCAACTCCCCCAAATATCGTCAAACCCTCATCCTTTACCCCTTTGAAAAAACAGGCACCCGCCGTTATTCCGGCGGGTGTGCTGGCCGATATGGCATTCCCCAATATGGATGGCCAGTTCTTTTTAAACCCTGGGGGCAAAGGTGTCGCAGCAGGTGTGTTCCGACTGGCTGCACTTTTTATTATTGGTGGAAGACCTGACTTCAATGCCGTCGGCACGGCATTCCATATTATTGTTGTGTACGCATTCTTCAATGCCGCATTTCATTACTTTGGACACCGGTATCACCTCCTGGAAGGATAGGGTAACCGGAAAAGCGTTTTTTATGCGCCAGGTTTTTCCCGCCGCCGGGAAACGGGCATGATTCTTCCGGACACTTCTCCTTCCAGAACCACCTTTCCTGCCTGGTTGGTGCAAACCATGTGCAGCGTCAGTTTGTTTTTCTGTGGATCTTTTTCCGTAACCGTAACTGTAGCACAGATGGTTTCACCGATATAGACCGGGGCCAGAAAACGGAAGGACATGCGGGTGGCGGGGTAGGGTTCGGGGAGCAATGTGCCGCCGGCATGGGTGATCATGCTGCCGGTTAAAAGTCCCGGGACCACCCTTCCCTGAAAACCGCACAGGGCTGCCGTCCGGGGATCCATGTGAATGGGGTTGAAATCCCCCGTGACGCCCAGAAATGTGGACACGTCCCCTTCAGTGAAGGTGCGGTAAAAGGTAATGGAATCCCCCACCTGCATTTCAGACCAGGAAGAAAAGAAGCGCATTATATTTAAACCCCCTCGCAAATATTCGCCGGTCGCCGGACGTTTGGTGGTAAAATTAGTTATGCGCTGATCCCGTCGGGGTACCGATGAATGTGCTTTCACCGAAATGATTATGGTTAATTAGCCCGGCACCCTTTGCCGGCGGGCCATCGGGTAACTGTAGTGCAGGGCCGGGCAAATTCCAATAAAACCGGTGCTGCTAACGGGGCCGGGACATGTCAGGGTCGTATGCCGCACAATTCAAAATATTCGCCACGGGTTTTCCGTAATCCTCCCTGGATTCCGGGCAGGATTTTATTATCCCCGCGGCAAATATTAACGACAGGGGGATTCCAGTGACATTACACAGCAAGGAGTTGCGATCATGTTCTACCGGAGCACCAGGGGAAACAGCCGGCCGGTGAGCGCGGCGGAAGCCGTCAAGACGGGCATCGCTCCCGACGGGGGGCTTTATGTGCCCGGCAGCCGGGTAGCGGTAACCGCCGGGGAAGTGGCCGCCATGTCCGGGATGACCTACGGGCAGCGGGCGGTAAAAATACTGGGGTTGTTTCTTACCGATTTTACCATGGAAGAAATCGCGGACTGCGTTGACGGGGCCTACGGCCACGGGAAGTTCGACGCTTTAGAGGTGGCCCCGCTGCACAGGCTGGACGACCATTTATACGTGCTGGAACTGTGGCACGGTCCCACCTGCGCCTTCAAGGACATGGCCCTGCAGATGCTGCCCAGGCTTTTGCCCCGGGCGGCGGCCAAAACCGGTGAAGATAAGGAAATAGCCATCCTGGTGGCCACCTCCGGCGATACGGGCAAGGCGGCCCTGGAGGGCTTTAAGGACGTGCCCGGCACCCGGATCATCGTCTTTTACCCGGCCCGGGGGGTCAGCGCTGTGCAGGAGCGGCAGATGGTCACCCAGGAGGGCGGCAACGTCCATGTGGTGGCGGTGGAGGGGAATTTCGACCAGACCCAGAGCGGCGTCAAGGAAATATTTGCCGACCCGGCGGTCAATGAAGCCATCGGGCGGCGGGGCTACCGCTTCTCTTCCGCCAATTCCATCAACTGGGGGCGCCTGGTGCCCCAGATTGTCTATTATTTCTCGGCCTACGGGGATCTGCTGTCCCGGGGGGAGGTTGAACCAGGTGAAAGGGTAAATTTTGTGGTGCCCACGGGCAACTTCGGCAACATCCTGGCCGCCTACTACGCCCGGCAGATGGGCCTGCCGGTGCACCGGCTGATCTGCGCCGCCAACCGCAACAACGTGCTGACGGACTTCATCCGCACCGGCGTCTACGACCGGACCAGGGAGTTCTACCGCACCATTTCTCCATCCATGGATATCCTCATCTCCAGCAACCTGGAGCGCCTGCTCTATGAAATGACCGGCCGGGACGCCGACCGGGTGCGGGACTGGATGGCGGCACTGCGGGAAGAGGGGCGCTACCGGGTGGATGAAGAGGTGCTGGACGGGATCCAGGCCGTCTTCTGGTCCGACTATGCCGGTGACCGGCAGACCATGGAAACCATCCGGGATACCTATCGCCGTTATGGTTATTTGCTGGATACCCATACCGCCGTGGGGAAATACGTCTATGACCGCTACCGGGAAGCCACCGGGGACGGCCATAAAACGGTGCTGGCCTCCACCGCCAGCCCCTTCAAGTTCAACCGCAGCGTGGCCGCGGCCATCCTGGGGGAGCAGGCGGTGGCCGGGCAGGGGGAGTTCGCCCTGTTGCGTATTCTCTCGGAGGCCACCGGGCTGCCGGTGCCCCGGGGCTTGAAAGATCTGGAGCAAAAGCCGGTGCGCCATACCTTAACGGTGGCGCCGGGAGAGATGAAGCGGGCGGTGCTGGAGATACTGGCGTAAGGCATTGCCCGGCAGCCCGCCAGAAGGACAGGATTGTCTCCAAAGTACTTAAAGACTGGAAAATAACGCCAGAAAATGTTTTTTAAAGCCCCTGGCATTTGTTTTTCAAAATTTAAAAATAATCCTAAAATTTGTGCTTCATCGGCAGGGATCGGGTGACTGCATAACGAATTATTTTTCGGTCTCAAAAAGGAAAATAAAGAAAAGTTGGATACAGTTCCCAGGAACTATCCGAGCTTCAGGAAGGAAGGTAGCAGCAATGTCTTATCCTCCTTTGGAAGAACTGGCGGCCCGGGTGGAGCGTTTTCAGGAGATCCTGCGCGCAGAAAATGTGGACGGGGTACTGCTCCTGCAGGGGGCGGACCAGGTCTATTTCTGCGGCACCACCCAGAGCGCCCACCTGTACATACCGGCCCGGGGGCGGGCACTCTTCCTGGTGAGGCGGAGCAGCAGCCGCATCGACCCCGCCCTGGTACCGGCGGAAGTGCTTCCTTTACGTAAACCGGAAGAAATACCCGGCCTGCTGGCGGCCCGGGGCCTGGCGGCTCCGGCGGTGCTGGGTATGGAGCTGGATGTGCTGCCGGTAAACCTGTTCCGGCGGTACGAAAAGATATTCCCCGGAGAAATAGTGGACTGTTCGCCGCAGATCAGGAAACTGCGGGCGGTGAAATCGGCATACGAAATCGGGCTGCTTAAGGAATCGGCCGCCATGATGGACGGGGTCTTCGCCCAAATACCGGGCATGCTTAAAGCAGGGATGAGCGAACTGGCACTGGCCGCCCGGGTGGAGGCGGCGGCCCGCTGTGCCGGCCACATGGGACTGATCCGGGTGCGGGGGTTCAACCAGGAATTTTTCTGGGGCTGCCTGCTGGCCGGCCCCAGCGGCGGCGTGTCCAGTTATTTTGACGGCCCCCTGGGGGGGCCCGGCATCACCCCTACCTTTCCTTTCGGCGTGGGCAGGCATATCATTGCCCCCGGCGACCCGGTGATGGTGGATTATGTGGGGGTGGCCAACGGCTACCAGGTGGACATGACCCGGGTTTTTGCCCTGGGTCACCTGCCCCCGGACCTCCTGGAGGCCCATAATACCTCGGTGGCCATTCAGAACGCCCTGGCAGCAGCGGCCCGGCCGGGGGTGGCCGGCGGGGAGCTGTATGATCTGGCCCTGGAAATGGCGCAAAGGGCCGGGCTGGCGGAGCACTTCATGGGGTATGGCGACCAGGTGAAGTTTGTGGCCCACGGCGTGGGCCTGGAGTTAAACGAACTGCCCGTGCTGGCCCGGGGAGTGAAGGAAAAGCTGCAGGCCGGCATGGTGGTGGCCATCGAGCCCAAATTCATCTTCCCCGGCCGGGGGGCGGTGGGTGTGGAAAACACCTTTGTGGTCCGGGAAGGGGGCCTGGAAAGGCTGACCTGTTTCCCCGATGAAGTGGTGATTATTTAAATATAAGGGGGTGGTTTATTGCACCTGCTGGTTATAGGCAGCAGTGCGGCCGGGGTGGCCGCGGTGGAGACCCTGCGCCGGCTGGGCGGGCGTGAGCACCGGATCACCGTGGTCACCGCAGAGCCGGTGCCCGCTTACTCCCGGTGCCTGTTGCCGGATCTGCTGGCGGGCAGGAAGACGGAAGCAGCCATCGGGCTGCGGCCGCCGGATTTTTACCGGCGGCTGGGGGTGGAACTGCTGGCGGGGGTGGCGGCAGTGGCCCTGCGGCCGCAGGAAAAAAGGGTGGTTCTGGCGGACGGGCGGGAACTGGCCTACGACCGGCTGCTGGTGGCCACCGGGGCGGGCCCGGTG
>NZ_WHYR01000033.1 GCF_009428905.1 Desulfofundulus thermobenzoicus
CCCGGGGCCGAGGTCTCTCTGTCACCCCAGGAAATATTTCCACGGAGGTGTAAAGCCTGGTCATGGGGAGGCCGCTTAACAAGAAATGGTACAGTGTATCAGGAATTGTTAAGTTATTTGAACCAGGGATATATACCGGTGGAGTTTTTTAACGTATTAAACGAACTGGAGGAATTAATTGAAAACAGCCCCAGGATTCCCATGACCCGGCGGGTACTGGTGGACGAGGACCGGTTGCTTGACTATCTGGATCGCATTCGGACCACTCTGCCCGAAGAAATTCGCCAGGCCCGCTGGGTAATTCAGGAACGGGAAAAGGTGCTGTCGGACACCCGTAAGGAAGCGGGCCGGTTGCTGGAAGACGCCCAGAAACAGCTGGAAAAACGGGCCGAAGAAAGCGAAGTGGTTCGTCACGCCAGAGCAATGGCCGATGAAATTATGGGCAAGGCCGAACAGGTGGCCCGGGAGATCAAAAAGGGTGCCCGGGAATATGCCGATGAGATTCTGGAAGGGCTGGAAAAAAAGCTGGAGCAGATTATGTCCCAAATTCGCAGTGGCCGGGCCGAATTGCAGGGCCTGGGCACTACAGGAGAAGCCGGCTCCCGGGTGGAGGAGGGCTAGTCCTGCAACGCCTCGCGAATGGCCGGCCAGTCACAGTATTTTTCAATATTTTCCTGAACCAGGGCGATGCTTTTTTTATCATCCGGACGTATGCGCCGGCTGACCACGGTCACCTTTTCAATGGTGGTAAAGGTATCGTAATGGACCAGGATTACGGGCACCCTTTTTTCGGCCGCCCGGGCAATGACCTTTACGTCGGGATACAGGCCTCCGGTGAGGATAATGACCGAGGTACTGGTTTCCAGTGCGGCCAGGGCCATGTCCGCCCGGTCACCGCCGGTGATTACCGCCTTGTTGGGTGAGCGGCGCAAATAGCCCAGGGCGCTTTCAATGGTCATGGCACCAATGACCACGTCCTCGACCAGCCGGTCCATTTCTTCTTCTCCCGTCAGGATTTCCCCTCCCAGTACGTCGTAAAACTCGGCCACCGTGGGAGAGGCGATTTCACTCCGCCTGGGGATGATACCCAGGGTGCGGTATCCCCTTTCCCTCAATATGGATTGGTAAATGCCTTCGGTCTTGGCCTGCAGGGGACGGGGGACATTGTTGAAAACATTGCCCACCAGGGGTATGCCGCAGCGTTCCAGATAGCTGTTGATAAAAATGGCCTGATCCAGGCTGAAGTCATTTTCAATCCGAATCATGAACAGCACCCTGGCCTCCAGTTTTCCGGCCAGGGTTACGGCATCCAGGCCCAGGCAACCCATTATATGGGGGAAGCTGGCTCCACCGATGATTACCACATCGGCGCCCTCTGCAATCCGGCGGTAGCAGGAAAGGATGTGGTCCAGGGTTTCACACTGCCGGTAGCCCGACAGGTAGGACGGGCCGGCAATAAAAGGCACGATTACCTCCGGGGGATGCTCCAGGTGCAGCAGTTCACGCATCAACAGGGCATCCTCGTCGTGCTGGTCCACCACACCGGTGGGATGCCCCACCGGCTTAAAGTAGGCCACCCGATAACCCTGTTCCCGCAGTTTTAAGGCCAGGCCCAGGGCCATGGCTGTTTTGCCGCTGCCGGCGGTTCCCATGATATAAAGATTTTTCACCGTGCACACCTCACGATATGGTAATTTTGATATCCAGGGCACAGGCCCCGTCAGGATAGGCAAAAACCGGATTGATATCCATCTCGGCGATTTGCGGGAAATCGGTCACCAACCGGGCCACCCGGCCAATCATATTGATCAGGGCGTCCATATCGGCCGGTTTTTCGCCCCGGTAACCCCGTAACAGGGTGTGGGCCTTTGTTTCGGCAATCATGGCGGCAATTTCCCGGCGGGTCAAACCATCGGCCAAGCGGAAGGAAACATCCTTCAATAAATTGACATAAATACCCCCCAGACCAAAGGCAATCAGGGGTCCGAACTGCACGTCCCGGGTCATGCCGATGATTAATTCCGTGCCTTTGGGCATCATTTTTTGTATCTCAATGCCGTGGATAACCACATCGGGCAGGTAACGCTGTACGTTTTCCGTAATGTGGATAAAGGCCTCCTTCACTTCTTCCGGGCTGTTCAAGCCAATTTTTACCCCACCCACGTCGGTTTTGTGCAAAATTTTCGGTGAGGCCACCTTCATGACCACGGGAAAGCCCATTTCCCGGGCCATACCGGCGGCTTCGGCCGGGGTGGTGGCCAGTACCATGGGAGATACTTTAATACCGTAATTTTCGGCCACCCGGGTGGCTTCGCTGCCCAGAAGGGTCAACCGGCCTTCTTCCCGTACCCGGTGGAATAATTCTTCCACCGGCTGCCGGTTGATTTCGGGGAAAGTCATTTCTTCCTCTTTCTCCGGCAGGGCACGGACCCGGGAGTAGTGAACCATACCCCGGATCACGTTGACCGCCGGTTCCGGGAAAGTAAAGCAGGGTATACCCCCTGCGGTAAGCAATTTGGTCCCGCTTTCCAGGGTTTTCCCGCCCATGTAAGCGGCAAAGACCGGTTTTTCGGGGTGCCTGTGGTGGGCCTCCAGCACTGTGCGGGCAATATTTTCCGGGTCGGTAACCGCCGTGGGGCAGACCAGCACCACCAGGCTGTCCACGCTCCGGTCATCCAGCACCTTTTCCAGGGCAAAGCGATAACGATCCACGCCGGCGTCCCCCAGTACATCCACCGGGTTGTAGATGGCCGATTCGGGCGGCAGATTCTCCCTTAAGGCGGTGCTGGTCTCCTTGCTGAAGCGGGCCATGGCCAGGTGGCTTTTTTCGATCTGGTCCGTGGTTATAATACCCGGGCCGCCGGCGTTGGTGAGGACCGCCACCCGGTTGCCGGCCGGGACGGGCTGGTGGGCGAAGGCTACAGCTAAATCGAAAAGTTCACCCATGGTCCGGGCGCGAATCACTCCACTCTGCCGGAAGGCCGTTTCATAAGCCAGATCACTGCCGGCCAGGGCGCCCGTGTGGGAAGATGCGGCCTGGGCCCCGGCCTGACTGGTGCCGCTCTTCAGGATGATTACCGGTTTCTTCCGGCTGGCCGCCCGGGCCACCTCCAGAAACTGTTTGCCCCGGGCCACATCTTCAATATAACAGAGAATTACCTTTGTATGGGGATCACCGGCGGCGTTGGCGATAAAATCGGCTTCATTTAGGTCCGCCTTGTTGCCCAGGCTGACCACATGGGAAAAACCCATGCCGGCAGTCAGGCTCCAGTCCAGGATGGCCACCAGCATGGCTCCACTCTGGGAAATAAAGGCGATATTCCCCCGGTTGGGAAAAACGGCGGAAAAGGAAGCGTTGACGGGTACATGGGTATCCATCATGCCCACGCAGTTGGGTCCCAGCATACTCATTTTAAAACTTTTGCAAATGCGGGTCAATTCCTTTTCCAGCACCAGCCCTTCCCTGCCCACTTCCTTAAATCCGGCCGTAATGACCACCAGGTTTTTCACACCGGCCAGGCCGCATTCCTGAGCCACGGCAATGGTTCGCCCGGCCGGCACGGCCACCACCGCCAGATCCACGCTTTCACCAATTTCAGTTATACCGGGATAGCACCGCAGGCCCTCAATTTCCTCCTCCCGGGGGTTGACCGGGTAGATGCGTCCCGGATAACCGCAGGAGATCATATTTTTGACAATGGCATTGCCGATCTTGCCCGGTTTTTTGGAGGCGCCTACAATGGCCACCGACCGGGGGTGAAAAAAGGTTTTCAGGTCTGCCAAAGCCATTCACCCACTTTAAAGCCTGTCTCACGTGTGCTTAGCATCTCCCGGAAAGGGAAAAGACATACCTGAAACTGGCTGCATATGCTAACACAGGAGCAATTACGGGATCTTTTCAGCAAATCAATAGTAAATGGGGGAAGGTGTTCCCGCCCCGGTTATAAAATGTTATAAAATAATCAATACAGTACACAATTTTAAGGGACAAAATAAAGGAGAGGTGTCTATGTTGCAGGAATCCAGGGGAACGGCTCCCGTCTTTTCCGCCGAGCGTCTGGCCGCCTACGCCTCCATCGTGGGACAGGAAAAAATGAGCGAGCTGTATCGTTTGGGCGAAGCCCTGCAGGGGGTAAAGGTCCAGCAGATCAATTCCGCCCGTTTTGGCGGTGGCGTTGCGGAAATGCTGTATTCGGTCATTCCCTTTGAGAAAAGCCTGGGGCTGGATGTGAGCTGGGACGTAATCACGGCCGGAACGGACTTTTTTGTCTATACCAAAACCCTGCACAATTTCCTGCAGGGGAAGGATAACGATCTGGATCTTTCCGGCCACCGCATCTACTGGGAGACCAACCGGAACAATGCAGGTCTGATCAGGGATGACGCGGAAATTGTCTTCATCCATGACCCGCAGCCGGCCGGATTGATTGAATATATTTCACCGGAAATCAGGCAGCGGCAGAAGTGGCTCTGGCGTTGCCACATCCATCTATCCCACGAACACGAGAATGTTTTTCATTTCCTGGAAGGACTGATTGCCAGATACGATCTGGCTGTCTTTTCCTCGGGTAAATTTTTGCCTCCCTGGGAAGGGGTAACCCCGGCCGTGATCCTGCCTTACATAGATCCCCTGGCGGAAAAGAACAGGGATCTGCCCGGGGAAACCATCCGGGCTATCTGTCACAAATACGGACTGGAGGATCTGGATAAGAAACCGCTTATCCTGCTGGTTTCCCGCTTTGATCCCTTTAAAGGGCATCATTTTGCCCTGGAGGCATTCAGGCTGGTGCGCAGGGAGTTGCCCTGCCGTCTGTTGATGGTGGGTGGAACGGCCAGCGACGACCCGGAAAATGAAGCCATCTTTCACCGGCTGCAGGAAGAGGCCCGGGGCGTGTCGGATGTGCTCCTGTTGAACCTGCCCCCGGACAGCCATGTGGAGATCAACGCCTTTCAAAGGGCGGCTTCCATTATCCTGCAGCCATCCATCAAAGAAGGGTTCGGTTTGACAGTCAGTGAAGCCATGTGGAAGGAGAAACCGGTGATTGGCGGAGATGTGGGCGGCATTCCCGGTCAAATCACGGACGGCTACAATGGTTTCCTGATCTCCCCCGGTGAAAAGGGCATTGCCGAAATGGCCAGACGGATCAGGTACCTCCTGCTCAACCCCGCCTTTGCCCGGGAGATGGGCAAAAGGGGCAAAGAGGCCGTGAGGGAGCGTTTTTTAATTACCCGGGGCATCAGGGATGAAATGATGATCTTTGACAGCCTGCTTTCCAGGACCAGATCACCCCGCCTGACTTTATTGCCACCCCGGCCGTCCATTACCGTTTAACAGCAACAGCACCCGGTACACTTCACGGGGGGAAGACAGGCTAAAGGTGGCGGCACTGGGACGGGGGGCGGGGGAAACCAGGATACCCCAGCCCCCTTCCAGGGCCGCAAAGGCATCTTCATCGGTACGGTCGTCTCCGAAATACAGGGGAAATGCCTGCGGGTACCGGCGGCAGAGGTATTGAACCATTATTCCCTTATTCACCCCCCGGGGCCTTATTTCCACCACTTTTCTGCCCGGCAGGACTTCCAGCCCGTGTTTGTTTATTACGGGAAGAATCCGGCGGTGGAATTTGTTTAAAGTTTCGACAGCGGCAGCCGGTTCGGCCCGGCGGTAGTGCAGGGCCAGGGATAGGCCCTTGTTTTCTATAAGAAAGCCATCCTTCCCGTTTACGCATTCCACAGCCATTGCTTCCAGAATATCCATCATTTTTTTAAATGAAGCGGGGTCAAGCCGGCGGTATATTCTGCCTCCGGGATCCCGCCATTCCGCTCCGTGGGTACCGGCCAGATAGAGACCGGTCAGGGGCAACATTACCTGCAGTTCCTCCAGCCTGCGGCCGCTGATTACGGCCACCACCCGGCCGGGGGTCCCGGCCAGCCTTTGCAGGGCATTCAGGATTTCCGGCGACGGGGTGGCCAGGTGGGGTAGGGGTGCCATGGGCACCAGGGTGCCGTCATAATCCAGCATGAGCAAAAGCTCCCGTGCCCGGACCAGGGCGGCCAACCCATCCGGCGTCAGGGGGGACGGCGTCTTCCCCATCAAGTGGCCTGTCCCCCCTGGGAAACGCCGGCCATACCGGTGGCCGGTGTGAAGGTGGTATAAGGACTCTTGACCGGCTTGAGGTTGTTCTGCCACCACCAGCGCACATCCCGGCTGCGGACCACCCGGCGCAGGGATTCCAAACGGCTCTTCTGTTCTGCTAAAGGCATCTCCAGGGCCAGCTTGATTCTTGTGGCCAGGTGGGACGGCTCGTAGGGGTTGGCCAGCAGCGCTCCCTGCAGTTCCCGGGCCGCCCCGGCAAAGGGGCTTAAAACCAGTACCCCCCGGCCGTCAATGCGGGAGGCCACAAATTCCTTGGCCACCAGGTTCAGCCCGTCCCGCAGGGCGGTAACCAGCAGTACGTCCGCGGCCAGATAATGGGCCACCAGTTCTTCCTGGTCCAGGGACACATGGCGGTAACGGACGGGTATGGCTCCCTGGCCCTGATCATACCGGCCGTTTACTTCTCCCACCAGCCGTTCCACTTCCTTTTTCAAAACGCCATATTCGCCAATACCGTTGCGGGTGGGTACGGCAATTTGCAAAAGGGTGACCCGTCCCCTGTACCCGGGGTATTTTTCCAGAAGACAGGCCATGGCCTGCAACCGCTGGGGGATGCCCTTGGTATAATCCAGCCGGTCAACACCTAAAATAATCTTTTCCGCTCCCAGGGATTGCCTGATTTCCTGCGCCCTGGCCCGTACCAGCGGGTCGGCGGCCAGCTGTTCAAAGTGATGATAATTGATTCCCACCGGCAGGGCCTGTACATAAATCTTGCGGTTGCGGAAGAGGATCAATCCCTGTTCCCGGAAGATGGTCACCGGGTAAAAAAAGGAAACAGCGTCCAGGAAATTCTGAACATACTGGTCGGTGTGAAAGGCAATGGCATTACAACCCAGCAGGCCGTAGATAATTTGCCGGCTCCACGGCAGTATGTGAAAAGTATCTGCCGGCGGGAAGGGTATGTGCCAGAAAAAGGCGATCCGGGCATCCGGTAACTGGTGCCGTAAATACTGGGGTACCAGGGACAGGTGGAAATCGTGGATCCAGAAAATGTCCCTGGGATTTTCCTTTTTTATATTACGGGCGGCACGGGCAAATTTCTGGTTGACTTTACGGTAAGCTTCCCAGTAATTTTTTTGGAACGAACAGCGGTCGGTCAGCTGGTGACAGAGGGGCCAGAGGGCAGCGTTGCAAAAGCCGTGGTAATAGAGATCATGCTCCTCCCGGGTCAGGAGGACTTCCTGGATATGATAGCGGGATTCTCCCGGCGGCACACCCAGCCTGATTCCCCGTTCCAGGTCCGGCTTATCCAGGCGGCCGCACCAGGAGATCCAGGTGCCGCCGTAATCGGTGAGCACCGGCTCCAGGGCTGAGGCCAGCCCGCCTACCGTGCGTTTGGGGATCAATTCCCTGTCCCGTTCCTGAAAAGCATAAGCCCCCCGGTTGGAAATAACCACGATCTGAGGATTGCTTTTCCCTTGCAAGGCAAACACCTCCTTCAAAATCCTTTTTTTATAGAATATACCATAGATACAACAGCTGTCAACTTTAAATTAAAGATAAGTTGTCAGTGACCCTGGCCGGGCCCCCTTCATTTATACTGGCAGGTTTTTCTGCCGGTGAGTAAGGCCGGGTCATTTCAACCTTCAATGATTACCCGGGCCTTTTCCGTGGCACGCAGTACACCGCAATAGGTCCTGCCCTGTTTGCGGGTGAACTCCAGATCCACCTTTCCCGTGCCTGCGGACAGGTTGCAGATCTGAAGTTCCTGTATCCAGGGAGGCAGCAGGGGTGCCGATACCCGCACCTCCCCTCCCCGGCAGGAAATGCCCAGCAGGGTCTGCAGCAAAAGGGGCATGCTTCCCACCGCCCAGGCCTGGGGGTCGCAGGCGGTGGGGTAGTGGACCGGTCCTCCATCGTCGCGCCGGGTAAAGCCGCAAAAGACCTCCGGCAGCCGGTGGTAGGGAAAGGACATGGCCGCTTCATAAAGACCGGTGGCCAGCTTTTCCAGGGAATGGAACTGCCGGTAACAACGCAGCCCCAGGGCAATAATGGCATTGTCGTGGGGCCACACCGAGCCGTTATGGTAACTCATGGGATTATAGGGCCCCATGGTTTTCCCCATGGTGCGGATTCCCCACCCGGAGTACATTTCAGTGGTAAAGAGGCGCCGGATCACCTTCAAAGCCAGCTCTTCGGGGAGGATGCCGGTAAAAAGGCAGTGTCCAGCATTGGAAACAATGGTCCTCACCGGATTTTTATCGCCGTCCAGGGCAAAGGCCGGATATTCTTCCTCTTCCATCCAGAAGGCCTGTAGAAATTTTTGTTTTAATTGCTCCGCTTCTTTTTCCAGATCCTGTGCCCATGCCGTATTTCCCAGGATCCGGCCCATTTCCGCCGCCCGTTTTAAAGCCAGATAATAATAGGCCTGCACTTCCACCAGAGCAATGGGCCCCCGGGGCAGGTTCCCCCGGGGGTCGATCACCCCGTCCCAGGAATCCTTCCAGCCCTGGTTGGTCAATCCCCGGGGCGACCGGACCGCATATTCAATAAATCCGTCCCCGTCCATATCCCCGTATTTCCGGCACCATTCCACCGCCCGGTAGAGGTTGGACGCCAGATCCGTAAGCAACTGTTCATCGCCGGTCCAGCGTAAGGTTTCAGAAAGCAGGATGATAAACCAGGGGGTGGCGTCCACCGTACCGTAATAGGGTGTGTGGGGGATTTCGCCACAGGCCGCCAGCTCACCCCGGCGCAGCTCATGCAATATTTTCCCCGGCTGTTCATCCCGCCAGGGATTATCCTCCCGCCCCTGCAGGCGGGCCAGGAAATACAGGCTCTGGCGGGCAATCTGGGGGTTGATGATTAGTGCCTGCCATGAGGTGATCAATGCATCCCGGCCGAAGGGCGCTGCGTACCAGGGAATGCCGGCCTGGACAATGGTACCCAGATCCGGGTAGTGGGTGCTCAGGGCATAAAGATCGGTAACATTGCGGCGCAACATATTGGCCAGAAAAAGATTGTCGCTATTAAAGGTGGTGCACTGTTCCTTCCACCGGCCATACAGGAAATAGGTTTTGCGTATGGCCCGGCTGAAGCCGGCCGGAATGGTTCCCTTGCCCCGGCCGGGTGGGGACGATGGTGTGTCTTCGCCGATAACAGGCTTTATTTGCATATACAGGTAAACCTTGCGCCCGGGAGGAAGGGAGAGGGAAAAACGAACAGTGGCCAGATTTCCTTTTACCTCCACGCCGTCGGGGTGGGGGGAAAAGGAAACCCGGGTGTACCGGGGAAGATTATCCCTTCCCCGGTAGCCAAAAATAACTCCCTCCCGGGTGATGGCCGGGGGAAGCATCTGCCCCCGTTGTTTGCGCTCAAATCCCCGCACTTCGAAAATATCCAGAAAATCCGCTCCCAGGGTGAACTGCAGCGAAATCATCACCGGCATGGGATTGAAATTGATTAACCGCAGGCGTTGAAACAACGCTTGATCCATCACCCGTAACGCCCGGAAGTGGAGGCTCTGGGCGGGGATGACATGATCGGTCCTGGTCAGGGCGCTGTTGGTCAGCTCGAACTGGGCGAAATGGCTGTCTTTGGTGGAAGACGAAAGAAATAAAAGATGGCCGTCTTCCAGATGGGTTTCCAGGCAGCTTAAAAAACGGGTGTCCCGGTAATAAAGGCCGAACCCCCCGGGGTGCTCATGATTAACCTCCCCTTCGGGACCACAAATGAAAAAAAGTTCCCCTTCTTTAAGCACCTCCGGGGCCATGCAGGACTGGGTGATCAACCCCGGCGTCTGGGTAATATCGAGCACCGTATTACCCCCTTGTTCAACTTGTGTTAGGACTCGCTCAGGCAATCTGCCTGTGCAGGCAACGGGCCAGGGTTGCACCGTAAACCTGCAGCGTCCGGGCGGTCATTATTTCCAGGGAGAAATTTTTCTCCACCATCTGCCGTCCCTTAAGACCCATCATCCGTGCCAGGTTGCGGTCCGCCAGCAGGCGGCGGCATCTGTCGGCCAGGGTTTCCGGGTCCTGCATGGGTATCACGTAGCCGTTTTCCCCATCTTGAACTACCTCGGGCATACCCCCGGCCCGGGTGACGATCATGGGCCGTCCGGTGGCCAGGGATTCCAGCATGGTCAGGCCAAAGGGCTCTTCGAAGCAGGATGGATAGATGCAAATTTCCGCCGCCCGGTAAATCCAGGGCATTTCGTCCCAGGGAAAGAAACGGATCAAAACGTTGTTTTCCAGTTTCAGTTCGCGGATTAATCCCAGGATATAGGAAACTTCTTCCGGCTGACGGCCGTGCCAGTCCACGGTTTTTTTCGTGCCCGCCAGTACCAGCATGGCCCCGGGAAACTGCTCTTTAATCAGTTTTAAGGCCCGGATACTAATATGACATCCTTTATCCAGGCTCATGCGCGCCGGATGGAAGATTACCCGCCTGCCCTTTAACTCCGGGTATTTGTCCAGAGCTTTTTCCCGCTCCGCTTCAGTGGGCGGGGTAAATCTCCCCAGGTCAATGCCATGGTGGACCACGGTAATTTTATCCTCCGGGTAACCGTCCCGGATCAGTTCCTGCTTGATATAATGGCTGACGGAAATAACCGCATCCCAACCGGCAGCCCGGCGGCACATATCCTTCCACAGGGAATCGGTCCAGACATTATGTGCGGTCAGCACCAGGGGGATTCCCCGGCGGGATTTCACTTCCAGCAGGGCGTCCAGGTGTTCCGGGCTGAAATAGTGCATGTTGTGGGCGTGGATCAGATCCGGATGAGCTTGCTGGATAAAGTCATCAATCAACTGGCGAATGTCCCCACTCCTGGCCCTGATGGTTTCCCGGTCCAGATTGTTCAAGTCCATCAGCGGGCTGCGCCGGATTTTGATCCCCCGCCAGGTGCAATACTCTTCATCTGCAGGGGACGAACCGGTGAGCAGGCTTACCTGGCAGCCGCTGCGCACCAGCTCCGGACACAGCATGGCCAGGTGGCTTTCCACCCCGCCGATAATGGGGGGGAAAGCCCAGTGCAACATGGCTATGCGCACGCTGACACCTCCCAAAAAAGTAATAAAAATAGTTAACCCGGCGGTTTTCCCTGCCGGGTTTATTTATATGCTTTCGTGTTTTCCGGCAGAAGATACCTCCCACCCGTTCACCAAAGCCATATATTTCTATTAAAAATATTATAAACAATCATTGGTCGCTTTGTCAATAATATCAACCGATCTGTCCGCACGCCAGAAAAAGCACATGTCCTGTGCTTTCCCGGCCTCGTTTCCTTTTTTGTCCCCCGGCGGCCTGCAGGCGGTCCATCCCATTTTTAGCCCCGGTGGGGCGGTCCGATAATAAACAGACGAACACGGCCAAGGATGACCACCAGTGCGGCCAGTAGAATGATGGCGGCCAGGAAGAAAAGGAACATGAACAGGGGTAAATGGGTGATGGTCCAGAGGGAAATTTCTTCCCCGGCCCCGGTCGCCGGAGCGAAAACCGGCCGAACAACGGCCCTGGCCAGGGGGGTGGCGGGACCGAAGAGAATGGCGGTATAAATTGCCGCCAGAATGGCGTGGGCCACCCTGGACAGGACAAAAGGCGCCATGCGGATATCGGTGCCGGCAATCATGCTGGCAGCCTGGGCCTGCACCGAAAATCCGCTCCAGGCCAGGATCATGGCCACAGCCACCAGCCGGTGGGCCAGGGGGGCGGCTGCCTCCGCGGCCATTTTGGTGCCCGTGGTCATTTCAAAAAGGCCGCTGGCCAGAGCCGGCAGCACATTCGGAGAAAGCCCCAGGGGAAGGAAAAGGGCTCCCAATCCCCGGGCCAGCATTTCGATAAAACCGGCTTCAGCCAGAAGGCGAATAATCACGGCAAAAAGAATGATAAAACCGCCGATGTTTAAAAGGTTATTGATGGCATTCTTAACCGCATCTCCGATGATCTGGCCCAGGGTGCGGTTGTCCTGACGTTGTCTTGCAAACATTTCACCAAAGGCCCGTTTAACGATATGACCTGTGGCCGCCGGTGGGGGGATGAACTCCCGGTCACAGCGCCCGTAGAAGCGCATGAACAGGCCTACGGTCAGGTTGGACAGGTAATGGGCGCCGGCCACAAGGGGCCCCAGGGCGGGATCGTGGAACATGCCCACGGCCACCGCCACCAGCATGAACAGGGGGCTGGAATTGCTGGTAAAAGACATCAGCCTTTCGGCCTCGATGCGTGTACAAAGTCGCTGCTCCCGCAGGCGGGCGGTAACCATGGCTCCGATGGGGTAGCCGCTGGTGTAACCGATGGCCAGCACAAAGGAACCGGCACCGGGTACGTTAAACAGGGGGCGCATCACCGGTTCTAAAAGAATGCCCATGAAGTGCACCACACCAAAATTCATTAAAAGCTCCGAAACAATGAAAAAGGGGAGCAGGGAAGGAAATACTATATTCCACCACGCGGATAAACCGAAAACCGCACCTTCATATACGGTTTTCGGCCGGGCAATCATGCTGAAAACGAATAAAAGGGCACAGGCTGTCCAAAAAAGGCGGATGGTATCCCTGCGATGGAGCATTTTTCACCACCTGCCGGTAAAATGGGGTACACGGCCGGGCCCTGCCAGGTAAAGTTGCCTGTTGTTTTGTGGATGCCATTGACATTCGATTCGTTGGCCGGATATGTGCCGGTATGGTCTGATTTATCCAGGAACGGGCCGGAAAACTCTTTGTTAAAGTTATGAGACTTGCCAAACAGTGCTTCTTTTGATATATATGGAAAAAGAATGGTTATTAGACTATGTGATGATTATCACATTTCTGCCGGGATCAGGCGCACAGAGCCTTCATTTCTTTTGGGCTATGATATACACAAATATAAGGAGCTTTAAAGGAGGAGTGGATGATGCCCAAACGTCAAATCGTACGGATAGATGAAGAAAAATGCACCGGGTGCGGCCTGTGCGTGAGCCCCTGCGCCGAGGGGGCCATTCAAATTGTGGACGGTAAGGCAAAGGTGGTCAGGGAAGAGCTTTGTGACGGTGCCGGTTTCTGTATCGGCGTTTGCCCGGTGGGTGCTCTGACCATCGAAGAAAGGGAAGCGCCGGCCTTTTCCGAGGAAGCGGTGCACGAGCATATGAAAAATCGCGGTAAAACCTACATCACCCAGACCTGCTTCCGTTGCGGCGGCAGCGAGGACCGGGTTTACCTGATGCCCTGCCGTTACCAGGGGGAGAGCCTATGGGTATGCACCCGCTGCCTGCCTGCATTGATTCACGGTTAATAACCCGGATGGGGGCACTGTTCCGGCAAAACAAGCCGGCTGGTTTGGCCGGGCCTGCGGCGTCGGGACACCCATAATGTCTTTTTGGCGTTACTTGCCGCCGGGCATGAAAGCGAGCGCGTGTGAAACGGCAGGCAATTCTCAATTGCCGGATAGCCGGGGTAATTGTAAGGGGCGAACCCCACCCCGCAGGCAAGCACATCGTCCGGCGACCTTTATAATCCACATGCAAATTGGGGAATTATATGGGCAACTAAAGCAGATGCGACTTCTCAGTGAAGTCGCATCTTCATTTACATATACATATGGTACCTGAGTACCAGCAGGATTCACAGGCTACCCTGTCGAAGAGAAATGTTAAAACCGGGTTAACGGGAATGAATACAGTGGCACTTGATGCATTTGCCCTTGGAACCCTTGAAGAGATCCCGGAACAACTGATCCAGTTCGGCATGCGTCAAACGAATTAGCCCTTCGGGGTTGGCCAGGACATTGTTCACAAACAAACGGATGTAGGCGTGTTCTCTAGTTTCCACCACGACTACCAGTTTATATTCATTCACCGGTGACCACCCCCTTACCCTTTGATCTCGCCCGGCCGTTGGTGTTGTTATCCGGGCATGGATGGGGAGAGTGAAACTTGATGAAAATATATGCCATCAGCGATCTGCATTTGTCCTTTTCCTGCCCACCCGATCCGGCCAACTGGACATCCTGCCCGGAATATAAACCCATGGCGGAAGTGGATAAATCCTGGACGGGCCATGCCCCCAGAATTTATGAAAACTGGTTACGCACTGTCAGTAATGATGACGTGGTACTGGTGGCAGGGGACATTTCCTGGGCCATGCGGTTGGAAGAAGCCATGCCCGACCTGCACTTTTTAAGCCTCCTTCCCGGGCTGGTGGTGGCCGTGCAGGGAAATCACGATTACTGGTGGCAGAGCATCTCCCGGATACGGGCGGTGGCTCCACCCAATATGCGCTTTATTCAAAACGATCATGTGCGCCTGAACGACCTGGTTATTTGTGGTACCCGGGGCTGGTTGTGTCCCAATGGTGCCTATTTCAAGGAAGAGGACATGAAGATCTATAACCGGGAACTTCTACGCCTGCGCAACTCCCTGAATAGCGTGAAAGGGTCTGCGGCGGAAATCCTGGTGATAATGCATTATATGCCGACCAATGAAAAGCACGATTACAGCGGATTTATCGAGATATTTCAGGAGTACGGTATAAGACACGTAATCTACGGACACCTGCATGCCCGGGCCTGCCGCTACCGTCTGCCCGACCAGGCCTGGGGGGTGAATTTTCACCTGACCAGTGCCGATTACTTATCTTTCACGCCGCGTTTAATTATGGAATGGCCTTCTTGAAAAAAGACACGTCCATTTATTGCCGGTTGGCAGCAATCCATATGGCCGGTGAGGAGCTTATCCCCGGCGTAGCCGTAAAAAGCTGTTTCTCCGGCCGGGATGATCCGGTCGCACCAGTGGCAGGGCGAGTCCACCCGGCAGGGAATGATTATGCCGCGTACTTCTCCGTCCGCCCATTGCGCGCTCCCGGTAAGCAGCTTGTTTTTCAATGGTCTGACCGGCGAGCAGGAAGGATGGTAATAATGGCGTATGCGTTTTCCTTCCCGGGTAGCCCGGTATTCCACCATTGGTGTAAAAGGAAGAATGGGTTTCCGGCAGGTGCTGCACCGGCGTGTCCGGGCGTAGTTGCTTTTCAAAGTGTAGCGGGTCTCCACCGGTTTCTGTCTTACCTCGCGATCCTTTAAAAAACGCTGCGGTTCCGGTTGTTGCATAACCCATTTTTCCACCTGGCGGTAAAAATCCCGGTAATTACGCTCCACCAGGTGTATCTGCCGGGGGAAGCCGGCGGCCGTAATCTGCCGTTGAAACTCATCCTCGGCTATATCATGGGCCAGTCCTTCCATCCGGGCGTATTCCCAATTATACCCTTTTTCAGTCAACCAGCGGTGAAAGGCATGGAAAATATTTCCCGAGCAAACCAGAATCCGGTCCTCCCGGCTGACTCCGGCTCTGTACATTAAATCAATCATCAAGCGCAAAACCACTTCTTCCAGGCTTTCTCTGGTATTCCAGGTGAGGGGAACCCGGGCCACATATTTTTTCAATGGATTTTCGCATACCAGCACCACTACTTCCGAGAAGGCCCGGCAGCCGCCCCCGGCATCTTCCACGAACCAGACTTTCACAGTTGTTATGCTCCTTTCCATCCGGTCAACCTTATATTCGCAGTTGTCCAGAAATTTTCCTGCTTGCAGGTAATGAAACGGTCTAAGGCTGTGACAATACCAAAAATTCTATTTGCCGGGATGAGCAGGAGTTTGCCCTTTTATATCTAAATATAAGCTAAAAAGAAAAGTATTTAAAGCAGCGGGAATACGAATTATTATGTGGGGCCTTGGGGTAAATTTAGGGAGGGGTTAAAAATGGCCAGATTTATTTGTGATACCTGCGGCAAGGAAGTGCAGGTAATTGACGGCGTTGTCTCCTGGACCAGGGAAGAAAAGATTTTGCGCAACTTCAAACTCACCCATAAGGCCGCTCTGGGGACGGGTTGCCAGCCGGACAACAACCGTTACCGGGAGCTGTACACCTTGACCCTGGCCAGCGGTTATCTGGAGTTTGTGCAGTATCTCCTGGAACGCTGGGAGGACGGACTGACGTTGGGAGACCCCCACACGCTGCGCAGTGTCATGCGCCAGATAAACCTGCATATGCACGAAAAACTGCTCATGCTGGTGGAGGAATAATAAGGAAGAGTCTGCGTATTCCGCCCCCGGGAAAATTTTTCCTCAAATGAGGCGACATCTGGCGACCGGCGACTATTTTGAGAATGAAACCGGTTAAAAGCCCTGCCGCATATGGCAGGGCTTCAGACTTTGTACCCCTGGTCAGCGTGGGTTCCCTGGCTACCGGGCCAGCTGTTCCAGCCTGGTTACCCTTAGTACCAGAAATTCCACATTCTGTGCTATTTTATCCACAGTATTGGTAAGGGCGTTTAATTTTTCATCATGCAATTTCCATCCATCAAAAAGGGCCCGTAACATCTCGTTTACTTCGTTTTCGATGGAGGATTCCAGGGCGGCCACGTTGTTCTTCAGTTCGGCCACATCTTTTTCCAGTTTATTCTGACCGGTCTTCAGTTCGGCCACATCTTTTTCCAGTTTATTCTGACCGGTTTTCAGTTCGGCCACATCTTTTTCCAGTTTGTTCTGACCGGTCTTCAGTTCGGCCACATCTTTTTCCAGTTTATTCTGACCGGTCTTCAGTTCGGCCACATCTTTTTCCAGTTTGTTCTGGCCGGTTTTCAGTTCGGTCACATCTTTTTCCAGTTTATTCTGGCCGGTTTTCAGTTCGGTCACATCTTTTTCCAGTTTATTCTGACCGGTTTTCAGTTCGGTCACATCTTTTTCCAGTTTATTCTGACCGGTTTTCAACCCCTTAATTTCGCTGAGAATTTCCTTTAGCAATACATCCATATATCCCATATCCACCCCCTTTCGTCTTTACTTTATTAACTCGATTTGCCAAGTCCGACCTCCCGGGCCAGTTGGGTCCAGGCGGGCAGGGAATTGATGATGATCTGCTTATCAATACAATAGGAGAGACGGAAATAGCCGCTCCGGCCGAACCCGCCCCCGGGTACCACCAGGATATTGTACTTCTGCGCCGCCCGTACGAACTCCAGGTCGTCCGGCAGGGGGCAGCGGGGGAACAGGTAAAAAGCCCCTCCGGGTTTGACCACCTGAAAGCCCAGGGAAACCAGGTGGTTGTATAGCAGGTCCCGTTTCTCCCGGTAGGCGGCGATGTCCACCTTTTCCCGCTGCAGCTTGGCCACCAGCCGCTGCATCAACGCCGGGGCGTTGACAAACCCCAGGGTGCGGTTGCAGAAAACCAGCCCTTCCACCAGCAGGTCCACCCCGTCCATCTCCGGATGCACGGCAATGTAACCGATGCGTTCGCCCGGCAGAGCCAGGTCCTTGCTGTGGGAAGTTACCACTATACTGTTACGGCTGAACTTGAACACCGGGGGAGCTTCCAGGCCGTCGTAAACTATTTTGGCATAGGGTTCGTCGGAAATTAAATAAATGGTGGTGCCCAGTTCCTGTCCCTTTTTATCCAGCAATTTGCCCAGTTCGGCCAGGCAGGCGGCGTCATAAACCACCCCCGTGGGGTTGTTGGGCGAATTGATGATTACCGCCTTGGTCCGGGGGGTGATGGCCGCTTCCAGCGCCGGCAGGTCCGGCTGGAAGTCGGGGCCGGTGGGCACCTCCTTGATCACCCCGCCATGGTTGTCCACATAAAAACGGTACTCCACGAAATACGGGGTGAGTACAATTACTTCGTCACCCTGGTCCAGCAGGGTTTTCAGCACGACATTTAATCCGCCCCCGGCGCCAACAGTCATTACCACATGCCGGGCATCGAAGGGCAGCCCCGTGTTTTCGGCCAGCACATCGGCCACGGCCTGACGGGTTTCCTGGTAGCCGGCGTTGCTCATATAGCGGTGCATGCCGGGGATGGGGTTGTTGGCCAGTTTTTTCAGTTCTTCTTTGAAGGCGGCCGGCGGCTCCACATCGGGGTTGCCCAGGGTGAAGTCATACACCTTCTCGGCCCCGTAGATGGCCCGCAGCCGTTCCCCCTCCTCGAACATTTTGCGAATCCACGAAGCACCGGAAAGAAAACCGCTTATTTTTTTACTGATGGCCATAACCAAACCTCCAGTTTATTTAAGTAAGTTTTTCCCATAGGGTGACCAGGGGGACTGTCCCCTTGAATCCTTGCCGGGTCGACCAGGGGGACGATCCCCCTGGTTGACCCATCCTGCCTTTTTTTATCCTGTGGTAACGGTTTTACTGAATTTTACTTATCTTCTACACCGGTTTAGAAAAACCTGCTTGGGAGCCGGTGGCTATGATATACTTTAACTGTAGAATGAACCGGTAAGTGTGACAGGGGACGGTTCTCTGACACACTAAGTGTGACAGGGGACGGTTCTTTGACACAGGTTTGTGACAGGGGACGGTTCTCTGACACATAAACCAGCATCAAAGGCTGTAATGATTTAACCCGCATGGTATAGAGGTGCTCGTTCAATCCGGCGCTTCGTACCGGGAATATTTTAACGAGGGGAATGATACTGGTGAACATACGGGTGGCCTTGTTTGATCTGGACGGCACCCTGGCCGACTCGCTGCCGCTGATCCAGCATACTTACCAGCGTGTCTTTAAAGAAATGGGTATCCCCTGGGGGAACGACGATGTCATGCGCTGGATCGGCCGGACCATTATGGATATTGCCCGTCACTTTGCCGGGGAAAGGGCGGAAGAATTCATCCAGCGTTACCAGCACCATTACCACCGGGACCACGACCTGTACACCCGCCTTTTTCCCGGTACCCTGGAAATGCTCCAGGACCTGCAGCAAAAGGGCCTGCGCCTGGGTATCGTCACCTCCAAAGGGAAGACCGGCGCCTGGCGAACCATCAACTTTACGGGATTGGACCGTTATATGGATGTGGTGATTACTGCCCACGACGTGGATAAACACAAGCCCCTGCCCGATCCCATTCTGAAGGCGCTGTCCAGCCTTCACCATGGGCCGCAGGAGGCCGTGTATGTGGGGGACAGCCATTTTGACATCCAGGCCGGCCGGGCCGCCGGAACCATGACCCTGGGGGTCACCTGGGGCATGGCCGGGCGGGAAGAACTGCAGCGCCTGGAACCGGACGGTCTGCTGGATTCATGGAGGGAACTGGAGCAGTACCTGTGTTTCGGGGGATATAATGGGGAAAAAGGGTCTTAAGAGCAGGATTAAAAGTTTAGAAAAGAGGATAAAAGAACATCAGGAGAAAATCATTGCTGAAAAGGCGAAAACGTATCCGAATGAAGGATTGATCTCTCACTGGGATAAAGAGATCAAAGCTTTCCAGAAAAGTATAGAGAGCGCAAAGAAAAGAATGGGGGGGTAAAAAATGAAGGCCCTTAGCTTTAAACGAAAAACGATCATATCTAAAAAGTTGGGTATCCTTTTAGATGAACTGGAAGAGGAATTATACAATACCATAAAATTACTCTCTCAGCTTAAGATACGGGGTTTGACTGATGAACAGAGGGAAATTATTTTGGGCGATTTAAGTGCCTCCATAACCCATATTCATGTTCATACAAGCGGTCTCGACGAACTCATTATGGAGGAAATGGAAGAATAGGGCACATGCCAATAATCTTCAGGGGGAGCGTAATTCCCTTTGCTTTAATTGCCTGCGGCCGCAAACAAAAATTTACAGTATGAAAGCTATCCGGTGGTAGATAGGGGCCTGAACCCTGATATTACTGGCTGGTAAAATACTGCGTCTACCTGATCAGGTTCACCGTCACCCGCCTGTCCCGGCCACAGGCCGGGCAGGCAAAAAGGTGCACGCATACCGGTTGCTCAAAGGCCAGGCTAAAGTAAGGACTGTAAGGGCCGTAATAATCGGCCACCGGGCCGGCGTCCCGCATGATGGCGCCGCAGGAGCAGGTTTCCCGGTGCCTTTCCGTACCGTTGCACTGGGGACAAAACATTTTGGTAAAGCCTCCCGAAAGGGGCCTTATTTCCTGACAATTAATGGAAAACAAAAGCTTCTAACCCCTCTTTTCTTTGGACCTAGTTTTGGCCCGCCCCCGCGGGCATATTCCTTTTTAACGGGGAAATAATGTAGACGACTGATGACCGAACCACAATTGGAGGTGCCGGCAGATGGTGGAGGAAAAAAGCCTTCCCCAAAGTGATCCCGGTAAACAATTGCCCGAAAAGGGTTTCGCGGACATCGACACCCTGGTGGAAAAGGCCAACCGGGCGGCCCGGGAGTTTGCCCGTCTGGACCAGCAGGCGGTGGACCGCATTGTTCTGAACATGGCCCTGGCCGGGCTGGACAAGCATATGGAACTGGCCCGCCTGGCGGTGGAAGAAACGGGCCGTGGTGTATACGAGGACAAGGCCACCAAGAACATCTTTGCCACCGAGGCGGTTTACCACAGCATAAAGTACGCCAAAACTGTGGGTGTGATCAGGGAAAACGAGGAGGAGGGCTACCTGGAGTTGGCCGAGCCGGTGGGGGTGGTGGCTGCCGTGGTGCCGGTGACCAACCCCACCTCCACTACCATGTTCAAGTCCCTGATCTGCGCCAAGACCAGGAACCCGGTTATTTTCAGCTTCCACCCGGGGGCGCAGCGCTGCAGTGCCGCCGCGGCGCAGATCATGCTGGAGGCGGCGGTGGCCGCCGGGGCGCCGGAAAACTGCATCGCCTGGATAGAAAACCCCAGTTACGAAACCACCGGCTATTTAATGCGCCATCCCGGCGTGGCGCTAATTGTGGCCACCGGCGGGGCCGGGCTGGTGCGGGCCGCCTACAGCACGGGCAAACCGGCCCTGGGTGTGGGGCCGGGCAATGTGCCCTGTTACATCGAAAAGACGGCCAACCTGCGGCGGGCGGTCACCGACCTGATCATGAGCAAAACCTTTGACAATGGACTGATTTGCGCCTCGGAGCAGAGCCTGATCATCGACCGGGAAGTGGCTGAAGAAGTCATTTCCCTGATGAAAGAGAACGGTTGCTATTTCCTCAATGAGGAAGAAACCCGCCTGCTGGAGTCCGTTGCCGTGGAACAGGATACCTGCACCTTGGACCCCCGGGTGGCCGGCCAGTCCGCCGCCAGGATTGCCGAAATGGCCGGTTTCTCCGTTCCCCCGGGCACCCGGGTGCTGGTGGCCGGCCTGCCGGGAGTGGGGCCGGAGCATCCCCTGTCCATGGAAAAGCTCAGTCCCATCCTTTCATACCACATTGTGGACAGTTTTGAAGAGGGGACGGAACTTTGTGAGAAAGTGGTGGAATACGGCGGCCTGGGTCATACGGCGGTAATTCATTCCGAAGACCGGCGGGCCATCGAACATTTTTCCCGCCGTATCCGCACCGGGCGGATTATTGTCAATTCTCCGGCCACCCACGGGGCCATCGGTGATATATACAACGTAAACACGCCTTCCTTTACCCTGGGCTGCGGTTCCATGGGCAGTAACTCCACCACCTCCAATGTCAGTGTGGAAAACCTGATCAACATCAAGCGGGTGGCCCGGCGCCGGGTAAAGCTGCAGTGGTTCCGGGTGCCCGAACGGATCTATTTCGAACCCGGGTCCATCCAGTACCTGCGTAAGCTGCCCGGGGTGGAAAGGGCCTTTATCGTCACCGATCCGGTCATCAGACAACTGGGATTTGTGGACAAGGTGTTGTACCATCTCAACCGCCGCAACAACCGGGTGGTTACCGAGGTCTTTTACGAAGTGGAACCTGACCCCTCGGTGGAAACGGTGCGCCGGGGCTGCGCCGTCATGAACCGGTTCAAGCCCGATACCATCATTGCCGTGGGAGGCGGTTCGGCCATCGATGCCGCCAAGGCCATGTGGCTTTTTTACGAATACCCGGAAGTGGAGTTTGAGTTTCTGAGATTAAAATTCATGGATATCCGCCAGCGCACCTATAAATATCCCAAGCTGGGACGCAAGTCACAGCTGGTGGCCATTCCCACCACCAGCGGCACCGGTTCGGAAGTGACGGCCTTTGCCGTGATTACCGACAGGGGGGAACAGGTGAAATACCCCCTGGCCGACTATGAACTGACGCCGGACGTGGCCATCATCGATCCCGATTTTGCCCGTACCATGCCGGCAAAGGTGGCTGCCGACACGGGTATGGACACCCTGGCCCACGCCCTGGAAGCCTACGTTTCGGTCATGGCCTCGGATTATACCGATGCCATGGCTGCCAAAGCGGTGGAACTGGTTTTTCGCTACCTGCCCCGTTCCTACCGGAATGTTGAAGACCACAAGGCCCGGGAAAAAATGCACAATGCCTCCTGCATCGCCGGCATGGCCTTTACCAATGCCTTTCTGGGGGTCAACCACGCCCTGGCCCACCAGCTGGGGTCCGCCTTCAACATCTCCCACGGGCGGGCCAATGCGGTGCTGCTGCCCTATGTGGTGGCCTACAACGCCAGCCGGCCGGCCAAGTTTGTTTCCTTCCCCCAGTATGAGTATTTTCACGCTCCCGAAAAATACCGGGAACTGGCCCGCCTGCTGGGCCTGCCGGCAGGTACGGTGGGGGAGGGTGTGAAGAGCCTGATCGGGGCCATCTTCCAGTTGCTGCAGGTTCTGGACATGCCCCTGACCCTGTCCGGCCTGGGGGTTAAGCCTTCCGCCTTCGCCGCCAAAATTCCCGAGCTGGCCGACCGGGCCTTTGCCGACCAGACCGTTACCACCAACCCCCGCTTCCCCCTGGTTCGCGAACTGGCCGATTTGTACCGCCTAGCCTACGGCCCGCCCCTGTCCCGGGAAGTGGATGAAGGGTTGCTGGATTTCTCCCTGCTCCGCATGGACGGGGAGGGTAAAATTGACCCCGGGCTTTACCAGGAAACAGGTGTGCCGGACATCAAGCCGGAAAGCCCGCTGCAGTAGGAGCGTGACAGGAGCGTGACAGGGGACGGTTCTTTGACACAAAAAATGTGTTAAGGAATCGTCCCCTATCTCATTGCCCGATATGACTGCAATGTGACACTGAAGAACCGTCCCCTGACACTCACGCGTGACAGAGAACCGTCCCCTGTCACACTTGTCACACTGGGGAACCGTTCCCGATGTGACTGTGACTATTGCCCGTTTCGGCCGGGTTCCCGGCTGTAGGGCAGGGGAATGTACTGTACCGACGGGCGGCGCTGGGGCGGCTGGGGGTACAGATCCATCAGGGCGTAAATCTCCGCCGGCAACTCTCCGCATACCGGCAGCCCCATGGCGGTCAGCTGTTCGCAGGTCAGGGGGTAGTCGTGGGTGAAGCGGCCGCTGGTGAGCAGTTCGGTAATCTCCCGGGCCTTTTCCGGGGGCATTTTTTCCACCAGCAGGCGGTAGATAAAATCGGCCACCTGGGTCATGGCCTTGCCGGCTATGTCGGCCAGGATCAGGGTGCGGTCGTCCACCCGCTCCCGACCCTTCAGCTGTACCGTTTCCAGGATGGAAGCGGCCGGCAGTTCACCCAGCTGGGGGTCCACCGGTCCCAGCACGGCGTTTTCGTCCATCACTATTTCGTCGGCGGCCAGGGCGATCATGGTCCCCCCGCTCATGGCATAGTGGGGCACAAATACGGTCACTTTGGCCTTATGCTTTTGCAGCGCCCGGGCGATTTGCTCTGCCGCCAGCACCAGTCCCCCGGGGGTGTGCAGCACCAGGTCGATGGGCATGTCGTCGGGGGTGAGGCGAATGGCCCGCAAAACCGCCTCGGAGTCCTCCACGTTTATGTAGCGGGAAATGGGTATGCCCAGGATGCTCAACGACTCCTGGCGGTGGATCAGGGTGATCAGCCGGGTGCCGCGCTTTTTTTCCAGACTTTGAATTAAACGGACACGCACCGCTTCCAGGCGGTACTGCCGTATGGCCGGCAAAAGGGCCATTAAAATAAAGAAAATCCAGAATAAGTCGCCAATGGAAAAGGGCATGGCTCTTTCCTCCTGTATCCGGTTATTAGCTTTTTTGTGAAAATTTTATCATAATTCCTGGATGCCTCCCATTATTTTTCACCAGAAGCATCATTCTTATGGCCATCCAGGAGATCCGCCAGCTTTTGCCTCTGCAGCTTGCCGCTTATGGTACGGGGAATGGCCGGAACCAGCACATAGCGAACCGGCCGTTCATCCGGAGCGATTTCCGGGCAGTTGGCCAGGTGGGCGGCCAGAACTTCCGGTGTCAGTCCTTCGCTGGAAGAAACCACGAAGGCCGTCGGCAATGGCGGTTCTTCCCCATTGACCACGGGGTCGACGGCCGCATCCAGCACTTCCGGATGACGGAGCAATGCTTCTTCAATGCGGCGGAAGAGAGTTATATCCGGCCCGTTTTCCCGGGAGTGGGAACCGTTTTTAACCAGCTTGAGCATGTAACTGCCTCCTTTGAATAAAATGGCTTTTCAGGTATTGCTGTTTCTTTGTTTTGCCATAATACCTTTTACTGGTTTTTTTCGTCAGTGGCCGGCGAAATCCTGCTTCCCCGGTCAAATGATTCCGTGCTGAAACGGTCATTTTGTGGTATGATATGTGGGAATTGCCTTATCCGTGCTGTTCAGCGATCATTTTCAGGGGGGATAGCCTTTGTTTTTCTGGGTAACAGCCCTGGCCGCCCTGGTGGTGGATCAGGTTTCCAAGGAATTGATCCAGCGCTGGATGTGGGAAGGGGAGTCCATAGCCGTGATACCCCATGTCTTTCACATTACCTATATCCGCAACCCCGGGGCGGCCTTTGGTTTGTTCCCGCACCGCACCGGCTTTTTCGTCGCCGTAACCCTGCTGGTGGCGGCCGCCGTGGTGGTGGCCCATTTACGCCTGTCCCCGGCGCGCCACCTGATGCGCATCTCCCTGGGACTGGTGCTGGGCGGGGCTGTGGGCAATCTCATTGACCGCCTGCGCTTTGGCCTGGTGGTGGACTTTCTTGACTTCCGCATCTGGCCGGTGTTCAACCTGGCCGACACGGCCATTGTCATTGGTGCCTTTTTGCTGGTGCTGGCGGTGTGGCGGGACGACCGGGAAACCGGGCAGGTGAAACCCGGTGCCGGACGTTAATTATTACCGGGTGGAAAATGAAAACGCCGGCCGGCGGCTGGATGTGTTCCTGGCCGGGGAGAGCCCGGATCTTTCCCGCTCCCATATCCAGAAGCTCATTGAGGAAGGCCTGGTCACGGTGAACGGCGGCCCGGCACGGGCCGGCTACCGGGTGAAGGCTGGCGACGAGGTGCTGGTGGAAATACCGCCGCCCCGGGAACTGGCAGTGCTGCCCGAGGACATCCCCCTGGATATCTTTTACGAAGACGGGGATGTGATCGTGATCAATAAACCCCGGGGCATGGTAGCGCACCCGGCGGAGGGCAACTACAGCGGCACGCTGGTAAACGCCCTGTTATACCACTGCCGGGACCTGTCCGGGGTCAACGGGGTTTTGCGGCCGGGCATAGTGCACCGGCTGGATAAGGATACTTCCGGATTGATCATGGTGGCCAAAAACGACCGCGCCCACCTGGATCTGGCCAGGCAGTTGCAGGACCGCCGGGTGACCCGCCGCTATATCGCCCTGGCCCACGGCGGCTTTAAAGAGGACCGGGGCACGGTGGACGCCCCCATCGGCCGCCACCCCCGGGACCGGCAGCGCATGGCCGTGGTGGCGGGAGGACGGCGAGCGGTGACCCATTACACGGTACGGGAACGTTTTGGCCAGTACACCCTGCTGGAGCTGAAACTGGAAACCGGGCGTACCCACCAGATCCGGGTGCACATGGCCCATCTGGGACACCCCCTGGTGGGCGACCTGAAATACGGCCCGGCCCGGCCCCATTTCGGCCTGCAGGGCCAGTTCCTGCACGCGGCGGTGCTGGGGTTTGTCCACCCCGGCACCGGGGAATACCTGGAGTTCATCGCGCCATTGCCGGAGGAACTGCAGCGGGTGCTGGACAAGTTACGGGTTGACCAGAAGTAGATATTTTCGGGCTTCCTGCCCCAAAAGTCCATATTTTTTTATTATACCAGAATGGCGCTTTCCCTCCCAAAAGCTTATGTAGAATGTGGTCGGTGGCCTGTCGTGCCGCATCCTGTATTCCGGGCTATCGGGTTGGGTGCCGCCTATTGTTTTAACCAGAAGGCCAATTCCATGAACAGGGCGGTGATCCCGGCCGCCATCAGGGGCCCCACGGGCACGCCGCCCATGAACACTATGCCGAAAATGGACCCGATGACCAGGCCGAAAATAATCTCCGGCTGCAGCTGCAATAGCCGCAGGCCCTCGCCATTCAGGTGGGTGGCCAGCGCCCCGCCGAAAAGGGCCAGAAGCCCCGGCAGGGAGGTCAGGTTATACAGCATCTCCCGCTCATTGATCTTGCCGGTGGCCACGGGCACCAGGATGGACAGCAGCAAAAACAACAGGCCCACCTCCAGGCCGCGCCTTTCCAGCAGGGGGAAGAGAAAATTCAGGTTGGCCAGTTTGATGATCAAAAGCACGCAGGCGGCCATGGCAATGAGATTGGAACGGGCCACCAGGCCGATCAACAACAGCGCCACCAGCAGAGTGGTTCCATGCATGGCCATTCCCTCGCTCTAGATTAACTCTGGTTAACAATATGCCTGTTCACTGGTTCATATTACCAGGAAAAAAGCCCGTGGCAGGAGCCCGGGTTCGCCCCGTTTTGCGAATTACACCGGCGGGCATTCCCCGGCAAAGGCTGACCGGGGTAAAAGGAGCAGGCTCCATTTTACCCCGGCCGGCGAAGAATTGACGGATCCTCCTATCCTTAAACGGTCCCGTCACATAAGGTAGCCTTGAACGTATCCGCCCGCAGCCCCACCCGCAAGGCTTCCACGGCCAGCACCTCCCGGGGCGGGATGTTGCCCAGGTTCACATTGGGGCCGAAACGCAGGATCAACTCCTGCTGCTGGTCCTTTAACGGCGCTTCCCAGATCAATACCCGCGGGTCCCCGATGGCGGCCATCAGTTCCTCAAAATCATCCCGGATAAACTGTCCCTTTTCGTCGTAGATCCCCACGTTCATGCCCGACTCCCGCCCTTCCATGATCACCCGGTAGGCGCCATTTTGCAGATCCCGGTGGATCTGGCGGATTATTTCCTGAATGGGGCAATGAATATCCTTTTTACCCACTTCCGTCAAAACCTTGAATCCCATCCCGGCGGCGGTGGCTATGGCCCTGTCTCTCACCTCGTCGGACATATTGATTGTGCCGTCGGAAACCTCAATGGCCGTGAACCCCAGATGCCTGGCCAGATAAAGGAACTCCTCCAGCTTTTCCTGTATAATGGCCACTTCCAGGAAGGTTCCCCCGGGGTAAACATCCATGGCGAAAGACTTCACCAGCTGAACTTTCTCCTCCAGCACCTCCGGCGCATACAGGGCGGCGGTGCCGAAACCCAGCTTGTAAAAGTCGATATACTGGCCGCACACATGCAGGATGTCCTTTGTCTCCGCCAGGCCCAGGCCCTTGTCGATGATCATGGTCAGGCCCTGCTGCCTGGGTTTGGGCATCCGCCGTCCCAGGGGGAACTGGAGGAAGTCCGGCCACGATAGTATGGTTGCCTGTGCGTGCATAATCACAGCTCCTTTCGCGGATTGCCATCGCCCGGGGCAAAACCAGGCGACCAGTGCCCGCGCCTTTCTTTTGCGGATTACGCAGCCGCCGGTTGTCAAACCGGGCGAACATGTCCCGCACCTCCTTTAAAAACCAGACTCGCCGCGAAAGTCAGCCATGTTCATAGAAATATTAAGGAACGGGGGGAAAGGTTACCCTGGAAAAAAAGGCAAAAAATGCCCATGATCATTAGGAGTGAATTGAAACCCTCGTGATTAAGAGCAGGGTTATCGCTATGGATTGCCCCTGTTAACAGGATATGGTATAATCAAAAAGTGTAAAAGCTTTATTTACACGGGGAGATACCAGGAGGTGTATGCTCAGGACGGTAACCTTTCTGAGATCGTGAAAAAATTCCCTGTATTATAACGAGGAAGGTGTTAGCATGAAAGCAACTTTGACTATTGAGGAATTTCCTATTATTAGGGATGCCCTTAAGAGAGAAATGGCTCTCTTAGAGGCAAAGCTCCAGTTAATAAAGGAAGAAGTTAATGGGTTTGAAAAAAGGTTTAATATGTCCTCAAGTAAATTTATCCAGGATTTTGAACAGGGTATACTTGGAGATGATCAAGCCTTTTTTGAATGGTGGGGGTTAGTGCGGGGTGCTATCAAATTGGAAGAGAAGATGTCAAAAATCAAGGCGGTGCTATCTTCTTGATATTAACATATTTTAGGAGGGTAGAGCGGAGAATAGCGAATATAAAAATTATATCTGATAAAAAAATTGACTTCAAGGAGATTGATAGTGATGAAGGACTGATCCGTGGCACAATTGTTTTTATAAATGGTTATATACTTGAATTTATGGAGTATATCGAGCACGGGAAAAGATTAAAATACAGGTTTCATTTAATGGATAAGGAAAGAAAAATGATTTTCAGATTCGATAATGCACCACATTATCGAAACCTAACGTTTCCCCACCATAAACATACTCCAGACGGAGTTGTGGAATCAAAGGAAATGGGTATCATTGAGGTTTTAAAAGAAATTGAGACATTAATTTTAATGGTTTGACTAAAAGCTATCTATCCCCCCGCGACTCCTACCGCTTCCGCAGGGCAAGCCCGTACACCGGCCGCGCCTCCCCCGACAAAGCCGCCTTTGCCGGGGGAGAAGGAGCCGGCTCCTTTCCCGCCCCGGCCGGCGAAGGGCCGCGCATGTCCCGCACCCGGATGAGCACCGCCGCCAGCAGGGCGGTCACCCCGGCCAGGCCGGCGGCACCCCAGAACATCACCGGCAACCCATGCCCCATCAACACCCCGAAAAGGGGCGGTCCCAGGGCCACGCCCATAAACCGCACCCCGCCGTACAGGGAGGTCACCAGGCCCCGCCTCTCGGCCGCCGTGGCACTGGTGATGATGGTGTTCAGGCAGGGCAGGGTCAGCCCCGTGCCCACACCGGCCAGGGAAACGGCCGCAAAAAAGAGGTAGGTATTCTGAAAAAACCCCAGGCTGGCCAGGGAACCGGCCATCAGGGCCAGCCCCACCACCACCAGCCATTTCATCAGGGCCAGACGCCTTTTAATCACCCGCCCGGTCAGGTAGGAAGTGACGCACATAAACAGCACCGGTATGGCCAGGGCCGCTCCCTTGCGCACGCCGTTCACCTGGAACACCGTCTCCAGATGCTCCGACAGGAAAAACAGCACGCCAAAGAGGATCAACAGGGCCGCTGCTCCACCCAGGAAAGAGGTGAGCAGCATGGCCGATTTTTTTTCAAAAACCCTGGTGATGGAATGCAGGTACTGGCGCAGGTGCTGCGCCTCCCGTTTGCTTTCCGGTTCCCTGACCAGAAACCACACCCCCAGCACCACCGGCACCACCACCAGGGGGAAAAAAAGAAAGGCGGCGTACCAGGTGATCAACCCCAGCAGGGCGCCCAGCACCGGGCTGACCACCTTGCCCAGGCCGTTGGCCGCTTCAATGATGCCCAGGGCGGTGCCCCGTTCCCTGCCGGCAAAAATGTCCCCGGTCAGGGCCATGGCAATGGGCGCCGTGCCGGCCGCCCCGATGCCCTGCAGAATGCGCCCCCCCAGGATGGCCGGGTAGGCCCCGCCCTTAAAGAAAATGGCCGCCAGGCCGGCCACCACCCCGCCCAGGCCATAAAGGATTAAGGCCGGGGCGATGACCTTTTTCCGGCCGAAGCGGTCGGAAAGAAATCCGGCCAGGGGAATGACTATGCCGGCGGGGATGGAAAAGAGGGTGATCAAAAGGCTCACCCTGAACTGGGTCAGGTTCAGGGCATCCCTGATGGCCGGCAGCACCGGGATGAGCATGGAATTACCCAGAACCATAATAAAGGGTACCCCGCTCAAAGCGGCCAGTACCAGAACACGCTGATTTTTACGCATGGTGTGAAACCGTCCTTGTTTATATGATTATAGCCGGAGTAAACTTCTTCATCCGCGAGTTGTGGCAGCAATGATCATGACCGGTAGATTTATTTTCCCTTCCTCCTTCCGGACCTATGCATTTATCCCCCCGGGCAGGCATATGAAATTTTAGTAAAACCTGCCAGGAGGGGTATTATGTTTTTCTTGCTGGACCGTATCGTTTTGAGCATGGCCCTTTTGCGGATGCTTTCCTCGTCCATTGAATTTACCGCCGCCCTGCTCATGCTCCACTTCAACCGGGTGGAAACGGCCTTTAAGATAAACTGCCTTTTAGCCATGGTGGGGCCGACCGTGCTCTTCACCACCACCAGCCTGGGACTGGTGGGCCTGGCCGGGAAGGTCCCTCCTTCCAGCATGGTCATGATCCTGCTGGGGGTGGCTTTGATCTTCATCGGGATTAACCGGATGTAGGGGGGTGGGACTTTGTTGCTGGCGGTACCTGAACTGGAAAATCATTTCCTGATCTCAAGTGCCGTTTTCCCTGGAAAAGGATTTGTTCCCCTGCTGGTTGCCAAAAAAAAACAGCCCTTGACTTTTAGCCGGAATTCTATTATTATCATACAGAAAAACTGGAGTACCCTTGAAGTCGGTCCCGTGAGGCCGGCAAGGACCAGAGGACATAGGTTTTGCGTGAGAACCATGCCTGCTTGCCGGTGGCCAGCAGGCTTTTTTGCTGAAAGGGTCGGGGATGAGAACAGAATTGTTCCTCATCACCGGGGGAATTCGGGGTTATAGTAATGATTGGGGAGGTAGGTGGCGATGGGTACGGGGGAACAGTTCATGCGGCATAAGGCCCAGATCCTGGATAAAGAAGGGATCCGCCGGGCACTGACCCGCATTGCCCATGAAATAATTGAGCGAAACAAGGGGACGGAAGAACTGGCCCTTATCGGCATCCGCCGGCGGGGGGTGCCCCTGGCGGAAAGGCTGGCGGCAAAGATCAAGGAGATAGAGGGCAGTACGGTGCCGGTGGGTACCCTGGACATTACCCTCTACCGGGACGACTTAACCACCCTGGCCCAGCAGCCCCTGGTTCACCGCACCGAGGTGCCCTTCCCCGTTTCGGATAAAAAAATCGTGCTGGTGGACGATGTGATTTACACCGGCCGCACCATCCGGGCAGCCCTGGATGCCATCATGGACCTGGGGCGCCCCAGGGTGATCCAGCTGGCCGCCCTTATCGACCGGGGGCACCGGGAGCTGCCCATCCGGGCGGACTACGTGGGGAAAAACGTTCCCACCTCCCGCCGGGAAGTGGTGGCGGTGCGATTGCAGGAAATAGATGGTGAGGAAAGAGTGCTCATTTTGGAAAAGGATTGAAGGTGCCGTCTTTTAAAAACGGTCCGGAGAGGCCGGCAAGGAAGGCACTTTGAACTCCTGCCGGCCTCGCACCGGGTAAAAACCGGGCGGGGCTTTATTTTTGCGCGGTGAAATAAGTTAAAAAGTTGATAACCGGGGTATATATTAACTCCTTTTTTCGGGAGGCTGCTTATATGAACTGGACCCGCAAGGACCTTCTCGGTCTGGAAGACCTGTCACCTGAGGAAATAAAGCTGATCCTGGACACGGCCGTGCCCATGAAGGAAATCATCGGGCGCCCCATTAAAAAGGTGCCCACCTTAAGGGGGCGGACGGTGGTGACCCTTTTTTACGAACCCAGCACCCGCACCCGCACTTCCTTCGAGCTGGCCGCCAAATATTTGAGTGCCGACAGCGTGAATATTGCCACTTCCACCAGCAGCGTGGTCAAGGGGGAAAGCCTGAAGGATACGGCCCGGACCATTACCGCCATGGGCGCCGATGTGGTGATTTTGCGCCATTCCATGGCCGGGGCGCCCCACCTGCTGGCCCGCACCGTCCGGGCGGCGGTGATCAACGCCGGGGACGGCGCCCACGAGCACCCCACCCAGGCGTTGCTGGACATGTTTACCGTGCGAGAGAAAATGGGTGGACTGGCCGGACTGACTGTGGCCATGGTGGGCGACATACTGCACAGCCGGGTGGCCCGGTCCAATATCTGGGGCTTTACCAGGATGGGCGCCACGGTGCGGCTCTGCGGCCCGGCCACCATGATCCCCCCGCAGGTGGAAGCCATGGGCGCGCAGGTGTGTGCCACCATGGAGGAGGCCCTGGCAGGGGCCGATGTGGTGATGATGCTGCGCATTCAGCTGGAAAGGCAGCAGCAGGGCCTGTTCCCCGGGGTGCGGGAATACGCCCGCCTCTTCGGGTTGAACCGGGAACGGCTGGCCCTGGCCCGGCCCGGCGCCCTGGTGATGCACCCGGGGCCCATGAACCGGGGGGTGGAGATTGCCCCGGAGGTGGCCGACGGGGTGCAGTCGGTGATCAACGAGCAGGTGACCAGCGGCGTGGCCGTGCGCATGGCCCTGTTATACCTGCTGGCCGGGGGAGGGAAGGGCCAGGAATAGGTGGTCGGGCTAACGATTTACAACTGCTGGGGCGGTTGATCCGGTGGTTATCTCCATAGAGGAAGGGGATCCTGATGAATAAGTTGCTCATCAAGGGCGGCCGGGTGATTGACCCGCTCGCTGGTAAAATTATCACAGCCGACATTTTAATCGCGGACGGAAAAATTGCCGCCGTTGGTTCCGGTATTCCGGCGGGGGAAGGGGCGGTCATGGATGTGACCGGCAAACTGGTGGCCCCCGGTTTGATCGATATGCATGTCCACCTGCGGGAGCCCGGCTTTGAAGCAAAGGAAACCATCGAAACGGGCAGCCGGGCCGCCGCCCGGGGCGGGTTCACGGCCGTGGCCTGCATGCCCAACACCAACCCGGTGGCCGATAACGAAGCGGTCATTTCTTATATTCGGAGCAGGACTCAAGAAGCGGGCCTGGTGAAGGTCCACCCCATCGGAGCCATCACCCGGGGCAGCCGGGGGGAGGAACTGACGGAAATGGCCGCATTGAAGGAAGCCGGGGCGGTGGCCCTGTCCGATGACGGCCGGCCGGTGGCCTCGGCGGCGGTGATGCGCCGGGCCATGCAGTATGCCCGCATGGTGGGCCTGCCCATCATTTCCCACTGCGAGGAGCCGTCCCTGTCCAAAGGAGGGGCCGTGCACGAGGGCTATATGTCCACCTTGCTGGGGCTGCCGGGCATCCCGGCGGCCGCCGAGGAGATCATGGTGGCCCGGGACATCATCCTGGCGGAAGATACCGGCTGCCCCCTGCACATCGCCCACGTCAGCACCGCCGGATCGGTGCGCCTGATCCGGGAGGCGAAGGCCCGGGGTGTACCCGTAACGGCCGAGGTCACTCCCCACCACTTTACCCTCACCGACCGGGCGGTGGCGGGGTACGATACCGGCACCAAAGTCAACCCGCCCCTGCGCACGGAGGAAGACGTGGCGGCCCTGAAGGAAGCCCTGGCCGACGGTACCATCGATGTGATTGCCACCGATCACGCCCCCCACACGGTGGAGGAAAAGGATGTGGAGTACCAGCTGGCCCCCTTCGGCCTGGTGGGCCTGGAAACGGCCCTGGGGCTGGTCTGGACGGAACTGGTGGAACCGAGCATCTTAAGCCCGGTGGAGGCCATACGCAAGCTGACAGTAAATCCCGCCCGCATCCTGGGCCTGCCCGCAGGCACATTCCAGGTGGGGGCGGATGCCGATATAACCGTCATTGACCCTGAATTGGAAGAGGTGGTGGACCCGGCGGCCTTCGCCAGCAAGGGCCGGAACACCCCCTTTGCCGGCCGGCGCTTGAAGGGCCTGCCCGCAGCCACCATTGTTAGGGGAAAGGTGGTTTACAACCGCAGCCTTGCGGAGTAAAAAGCAACAGGGTTCCGGCTGTTAACTTTTTTCTGGATGTAAGGAAAGGGTGTGACATATATGCAGGCCATACTGGCACTGGAAGATGGTACCGTATATACCGGCCGGGCCTTCGGGGCCCGGGGGGAAAGCTGGGGTGAGGTGGTTTTCAACACCGGCATGACCGGCTACCAGGAGATCCTCACCGATCCCTCCTACTGCGGCCAGATCGTGGTCATGACCTACCCCCTGATCGGGAACTACGGCATCAACCGGGAGGACTTCGAAGCCAAAAGGTCCTTCGTCAGGGGGTTTGTGGTGCGGGAGGAATGTGACCGGCCCAGCAACTGGCGGTCCAGCTACCGCCTGTCCGACTTCCTGGCCCGGGAAGGGGTGGTGGGCATCTCCGGCATCGATACCAGGGCTTTAACCCGCCACCTGCGCAACCGGGGCACCATGCGGGGTGTGTTGAGCACCGGGTGCGGCGACCCGGCTCTCCTGGTGGAAAAGGCCCGGCACTGCCCCCAGCTGACCGGGCAGGAACTGGTGCCCGAGGTGGCCACCCGGGAAATATACACCCTGGAGGGCGGCGGCCACCGGGTGGTGCTGGTGGATTTCGGCTCCAAGCTGAACATCATCCGGCACCTCAAGGAGCGGGACTGCACCGTGGTGGTGGTACCCCCCACCACCACGGCACAGGAAATCCTGGCCCTTGATCCCGACGGCATCCTGCTGTCCAACGGCCCCGGGGACCCGGTGGACGTGCCCTACGCCATTAAAACCGTCCGGGAACTGATTGGCACGCGCCCCATGTTCGGCATCTGCCTGGGCCACCAGGTCATGTCCCTGGCCCTGGGGGCGAAGACCTACAAGATGAAATTCGGCCACCGGGGGGCCAACCACCCGGTAAAGGACCTGGCCACGGGCAAGGTATACATCACCTCCCACAACCACGGCTTTTCCGTGGATGAAGGTTCCCTGACCGGCCTGCCGGTGGAAGTGTCCCACCGCAACCTGAACGACGGCACCGTGGAGGGCATCCGCCATAAATACCTGCCCCTCTTTTCGGTGCAGTACCATCCGGAAGCCTCCCCGGGGCCGCGGGAATCGGCCTACCTGTTCGACCAGTTCATCGACCTGGTGTGCCGGGAGAAGGGAACCGCCTCGATAAGCTAGCATAAGAACAGGCGAACCGCCGGGGCCTGGCGGAAATTTATGCCAGGGGCCAGACCCCTGTGGTCGGTTAAAAAACAGGCCCGGCTACCGGTATTCGGTATTAACTTGTTTAAAGACAGGGAAGTGAGAGCATGCCGTTGCGCAAAGGGATTAAAAAAGTAATGGTTATCGGCTCCGGGCCCATTGTTATCGGCCAGGCGGCGGAGTTTGACTATGCCGGCACCCAGGCCTGCCGGGCGCTGAAGGAAGAGGGGCTTTCCGTGGTGCTGGTGAACAGCAACCCGGCCACCATCATGACCGATGCCCACATGGCCGACCGGGTGTACATCGAACCCCTCACCCCGGAATTCGTCACCCGGGTCATCCGCCGGGAAAAACCCGACGGCCTCTTGCCCAGCCTGGGCGGCCAGGTGGGGTTGAACATGGCCCTGCAGCTGGCCGGTGCCGGGGTGCTGGAGGCCGAGGGGGTGCGGCTTCTGGGCACGCCCCTGGAAGCCATCCGCCGGGCCGAGGACCGGGAGGAATTTAAATCCACCATGGAACGTATCGGGGAGCCCATCCCCGAGAGCACCATTGTCAGCAGTGTGGAGGAAGCGGTGGCCTTTGCCCGGGAGACCGGTTTTCCCCTGGTGGTGCGGCCGGCCTACACCCTGGGCGGCACCGGCGGGGGTATGGTGTACAACATGGACGAATTGCAGGCCACCGTCACCCGGGGGTTGAAGGCCAGCATCATCCACCAGGTGCTGGTGGAAAGGAGCCTGGTGGGCTGGAAGGAAATAGAATTCGAAGTGATGCGGGATAGGGCCGACAACTGCATCACCATCTGCAGCATGGAAAATATCGACCCCATGGGCATCCACACCGGGGACAGCATTGTGGTGGCACCGGTGCAAACCCTGAGCGATAAGGAATACCAGATGCTCAGGAGCGCCTCCCTGAACATCATCCGCGCCCTTGGGGTGGAGGGCGGCTGCAACGTGCAGTTTGCCCTGGATCCCCGGAGCTACCGCTATTATGTGATTGAGGTCAACCCCCGGGTGTCCCGCTCTTCGGCCCTGGCCTCCAAGGCCACCGGCTATCCCATTGCCAAGGTGTCCAGTAAAATTGCCGTGGGGTTCACCCTGGATGAAATTAAAAACGCCGTCACCGGCAAGACCTATGCCTGCTTCGAGCCTTCCATAGATTATGTGGTGTTGAAGTTCCCCCGCTGGCCCTTTGATAAATTTGCCCTGGCCGACCGCACCCTGGGCACCCAGATGAAAGCCACCGGCGAAGTGATGGCCATCGACCGCACCCTGGAAGGGGCTTTATTGAAGGCGGTGCGCTCCCTGGAAATCGGCCTTGCCGGGTTGATGGTGCCGGGTCTGGACGGTTTAACCGGTGAGGAACTGGAAAACAAGCTGGCCCGGGCCGAAGACATGCGCCTGTTTGTGGCGGCCGAAGCCCTGCGCCGGGGGATGCTCATGGAACGGGTGCATGCCCTGACCGGCATCGACCCCTTCTTCCTGGAAAAGATTCGCAATATCATCACGCTGGAAGGGGAAATTCGTAACCGGGGCGAGGCGGCGCTGACCTCTGAGGTATTGCGGCGGGCCAAGGAAATGGGTTTTGCCGATGCCTACCTGGCCCAGGCCGCCGGATGCGGCGAAGACCGGGTGCGCAGCCTGCGGCAGGAATACGGCATCAAGCCGGTGTACAAGATGGTGGATACCTGCGCCGCCGAGTTCGAGGCCGTCACCCCATACTACTATTCCTGCTATGACGGTGAGGACGAGGCCTGGAATACCAGTGGGCGCAAGGTGGTGGTGCTGGGCTCCGGTCCCATCCGCATCGGCCAGGGCATCGAGTTCGACTACTGCTCGGTGCACTCGGTGTGGGCGCTGCGGGAAGAGGGCGTTAAAGCCATTATCATCAACAACAACCCGGAGACGGTAAGCACCGACTTCGACACCGCCGACCGGCTCTATTTCGAGCCCCTGATTCCCGAGGATGTGCTGAACATACTGGAGAAGGAACGCCCCGAGGGGGTCATTGTCCAGTTTGGCGGCCAGACGGCCATCAACCTGGCCGCTCCCCTGGCTAAAGCCGGCATACCCGTGCTGGGCACGGCGGTGGAGGACATCGACCGGGCCGAGGACCGGGAACGGTTCGATCAGTTGCTTATCGAGCTGGGCATTCCCAAGCCGCCGGGCCGGACGGCTTTCTCGGTGGAGGAAGCGGTGAAGATTGCCGCGGAGATCGGTTTCCCCGTGCTGGTCCGCCCCTCCTACGTGCTGGGCGGCCGGGCCATGGAAATAGTGTATAACAACGATGAGCTGCTCAACTACATGGACCGGGCCGTGCGGGTGACCCCCGAACACCCGGTGCTGGTGGATAAATATCTGCTGGGCACCGAACTGGAAGTGGATGCCATTGCCGACGGGGAAACGGTGTTGATTCCGGGCATAATGAAGCATATCGAGCGGGCCGGTGTTCATTCGGGCGACAGCATAGCCGTCTACCCGGCCAGCCGGATGAACCCGCAGGTGAAGGAGCAGCTGGTGGACTACACCACCCGCCTGGCCCTGGCCCTGAATGTACGGGGAATGATCAACATCCAGTATGTGCTCCACCAGGGGCAGGTCTACGTGCTGGAAGTGAACCCCCGGGCCAGCCGCACCGTGCCCTATATGAGCAAAATCACCGGCATTCCCATGGTCAACCTGGCCACGAAGGTGATCCTGGGCCGGAAGCTAAAGGAAATGGGTTACAGCGGCGGCCTTTATCCAGAAAGTCGTTTTTTTGGCGTAAAAGCCCCGGTGTTCAGCTTTGCCAAGCTGCTGCAGGTGGATATCTCCCTGGGGCCGGAGATGAAATCCACCGGTGAAGTGATGGGAGTGGACGGCAGTTACCCGGCGGCCCTGTATAAGGCCCTGGTGGCTGCCGGTTATACCATTCCCAAAAACGGCACCATCCTGGCTACCATCGCCGACAGGGACAAAAGGGAGGCCCTGCCCCTGTTAAAGGGTCTGGCCGGTTTGGGCTATAAGATCTGCGCCACGGCCGGTACGGCGGCCTTTTTAAGGGAGAACGGCCTGGCGGTGGACCGGGTGAACAAGATCCACGAGGGTTCCCCCTGTATCGTGGATTTGATCCGGGCCGGGAAGATCCACCTGGTGATCAATACCCTTACCCGGGGCAGGGAACCGGAAAGGGATGGCTTCCGCATCCGCCGGGCGGCGGTAGAACACGGGGTGCCATGTCTGACCTCCCTGGATACGGCCCGGGCCATTTTCGAAGTGCTGGTTTCCATCAGGGAAGGGGCCGATCTGGACCTGGTTTCCATTCAGGAACTGGCCGGTTAGCTCCGGGCATTGCCTGTGCAAGGGGTTGTGCTTCACCGGCTGTCCGGAAGAATATGAAAAGCGGGTAGCGGAACGCCGTTGGCCGGACAAAGGGGGTTGGTGGTATGGTGGATGTGATGGCCTTAGTGAAACAGCAGGAACGGGTAGGGGCGGGTATTTACCGCCTGATCCTTGATGCCCCGGCCATATGCAGTGTAGCCCTTCCCGGGCAGTTTGTTCATATAAGGTGTGCTGGCGGACTGGATCCCCTGTTGCGCCGTCCCTTGAGCATTCACCGGGTGGACCGGGAAAGGGGGGAGCTGTGGCTTCTTTACCGGGTGGTGGGCAAGGGCACCTCACTGCTGGCCCAAAAGAAGCCGGGTGACCGCCTGGCCATAATGGGCCCCCTGGGCCGGGGTTTTACCCTGCCGGCGCCGGGGGCGGATGTGGTGC
>NZ_WHYR01000034.1 GCF_009428905.1 Desulfofundulus thermobenzoicus
GCTCTGGAGTGGAAGGGACGGACCCTGCGGGCGGTGCGCTCCCTCTACGGGGGTAATGTTCTGGCCACCCTGCATTATAACAGCACGGAAAATCTGGACACTGCCCGCCAGGTGGTTGGGCAGGCTTTTACCATCGGAAACCGGGCCCCTGCCCCCGGGAAGCTGATTCACGGGGTGGTGGGGGAGTAATATTCTGAAGGAGATGAAGTGGTTGAAGGGACAGTGGAAGGGGTTCTTTTTTGTGGTGGGGGCCGCCTTCATGTGGGGGCTGGCGGGTAATGTGGCCAAATATTTTTTCAACCAGCAGGTGAACGCCGTTGATGTGGTGCAGATGCGCCTTTTTTTCTCTTTTATTTTTCTTTTCCTGTACCTGGTCAGCACCAACCGATCCCTGATCCCCGTTGCCCGGGCGGATATACCCCATATTCTCATATTTAGCGTATGCGGAGTCACCGCCGTCCAGTTTACCTATCTACTGGCCATCAGCAAAACCAATGTGGCCACGGCCATCTTTTTGCAGTACCTGGCTCCGGTACTGGTGCTGGGTTACGGACTTTTACGCCGGCAGGAAAAACTGACAGCGGTCAACGGGTCAGCCATTTTATTCTCCGTTTTGGGAGGGTTTCTCATGGTCAAGGGCAATCCCGGCGGCGGCCTGGCGGTAAGCCCGGCGGGCCTGGCGGCCGGACTTTCCTCGGCGCTGGCTTTTGCCTTATATACCTTATTAGGTAAAAAATGGCTGGCCACCTATTCGCCATGGGCACTGTTGTTATATGGCTTTGGAACGGGCAGCCTGCTTTTTACCTTCTACCGCCTGCCCTGGCTCACTTTTTTCCGCTATTCCTGGGAAGAATGGTTGTTTTTCATTTATATCGCCCTCTTTTCATCCATCCTGCCCTTCGGGATGTATTTTAAAGGGCTGCAGTATCTGACCCCCATAAAAACCAACCTGACCAGCACTCTGGAGCCGGTGGTGGCCGCCGTCCTGGCTTACCTGCTGCTGGGGGAAATTTTAACCCCATGGCAGGTGGCCGGTTGCGCCTTCATTTTGGGCGGGGTGATCCTGATTCAGCTGGCCGGGCAGACAACCGCAAAAAAGGCGATCAGCGCTGAACACATATCCGCCGCCGGTTCATAAATAACCGGTTAGAAAAATATGGCATCTATAAAGTAAGGCTTCCCCTGCCTTTCACATAGAATCATGTTCACTGCTACGCCATTAAAGGCTGGGCGGGTTGGTGGCCGGGGCTTGTACTTGTGCCGGAGGGCGTCCCCAGGCAGTGAACAGGCAGCGGGTAATGAAAGACCGTTCAGCGGTTAAAATGTTTGGCCGCGGCCGGACGATAAGGGATTAAAGTCCACTTCCGAGATGGCGTACTCCTTCATTTTTCGATAAAGGGTGCTGCGAGAAATGCCCAGGTATCTGGCGGCTTCGGTTTTGCTTCTGAATCTCGCCAGGCAGTTCCTGATCGCCTGCTCTTCAGCGCTTCTGATTAAGGCGGCTTCCTTTTTAGCCGGAGAGATCATCCTGGAAGTGACAGATTCGATCAGGCCCGGTGGAAGCAGGTCGGTGGTTATTACCGGTCCGGTAGCCAGGTTCACCGCCCGTTCCACCATATTTTGCAGTTCGCGGATATTACCGGGCCAGTGGTAATTGAGGAACAGGTCCAGGGCTTCGGGAGCAAAACCTTCCACGTTTTTGCCCAGGCGTCCGCTGATCCGCTTCAGAAAATAGGTGGCCAGTTCCCGGATGTCTGCTTTCCGTTCCCTTAACGGGGGCAACTGGATAACCATTACACTCAGGCGGTAAAAGAGGTCCCGGCGGAAGTTGCCTTTTTCCACTTCAAGCGCCAGGTCCTTGTTGGTGGCGGCGATGACGCGGACATTAACGGGAATGTATTCCCGCCCTCCTACACGCATCACCCGGCGTTCTTCCAGTACCCGCAACAGGGCAGCCTGCAGATCGACGGGCATCTCTCCGATCTCGTCCAGGAAGATCGTCCCCTGGTCAGCCAGTTCGAATTTGCCGGGGTTGCCGCCCTTTTTGGCCCAGTGCGGCGGGTTGCTTTTCCAGAGGCTACTGCCTATGATGTCTGCCGGCAGGTTTTCAGTGCGGATCTTTCCCTGCACGAAATGCGTTTTGCCATGGCCGAAACCCTGGCCCATCTGGCTTTTCTGGTGGAGAGGGGAAAGCTGGAAATGAAGCGCAGGGGTGGGGTGTTCATTTATAGCTGGCAGGAATAGTTCAAAAGTAGCTGATGCTGGGTGAAAGGAAAATGTTTTGACAAAGAGCGGATTTCAATTTAAAATCACTTCATAACCAAACGTTTGTTGGGCGAACTGGCTTGCATAAATACCAGGGGATTGTAAAAGCGGCAGAGCGTACTTCCTCAGGAATCTCATGGGTAACAGTTTCCCCCGGCAAATCAGGAATTTTGCGTCCATGACCTTTATGACCAGGATTTGCTCCGCGTTTACCAGCAGTGGTTGCCACTGGAGAGTGGTGCCATGATTGGGAGAATAAACAAAGAAGGGGGGTTTTTAGATGGATAAGAGTTTTCCCTTTGAACTGGCTGCAGGGCTGTATGTTTTAGGCAACCGGCACTTTTTCAGCTTTCTGGTTACCGGTGAAACTCACGCCCTGATTGAAATGGGGGTGAGCGCTACGGCCCCCCTGGTGGCCGGGCAACTGGCGGCGCTGGGCATAGATCCCCAAAAAGTGGCTTACCTGGTGGTTCCCCACGCCCATTTCGACCACCTGGGCGGCCTGCCCTACCACCGGAGCCTTTTCTCGCGGGCGCAGGTGGTCTGCTCTGACAGGGCGCGGGAAACCATGGCCAAACCCCGGGTGCTGGAACAGTTTTTCCGGGAGGATGCGGCCACATCCGCCTGGCTGGAGGAGGCGGGAAAAGGGCGGCACACCTTTTCCTGGCTGCCCGGCTCGGTCCTGGAAGCAGGGATGGTGGTGGGTGAGGGTGACCTCCTGGCCCTGGGACGAAACAGCACCCTGCAATTTATTGCCGCCCCCGGCCATAGCCCCTGCAGTCTAGCCGTATACCTGCCCGAACGGGAAACACTGCTGGTTTCCGACAGCCTGGGGTTTTTCCTGGGGCCGGAGGATAACTTTCCCCTCTTTTTTTATGACTATGACGCCTATCTTGAAACTGTCTGCCGGCTTGGGCGGGTTGGCGCGGCCACTGTAGCGGCGGCCCACGAATTCATCTTTACGGGGGATGATGCGGCAGGTTGTTTTAAGGTGGCTGAAGAAACCGCCAGAAAATTCTGCCGGCATGTCCGCACTTTCCAGGGCAGTGGGGAGGAACTGGCGGCGGCGCTTTACGACCGCTACTACCGCGGCGGCCTGCAGGTCTACTCGCCGCAGAACATAAAGACCTGCGTAGAACTGCTGGTTCGCCGGGCGCAGGGTGCCCGGCAGGGTGCAGACAGGTAAAAATAAATAAGCCAGGAGAAAGCGCTCCCCGCACGACGGTTTTAAACCGTTTCCCATGAGCGGCAGAAGATGGTCGATTTGGAATGATGGGATGGAAAGGATGAGGACTGATATCAAAAGGCCTTTGGCCTTGTTGGTGGGCATGGTGTAACGCTAATACCCCGTTATGCAGGAATTCGGTCCTTTGCGCAGAAATAATTCAAGTAAATCCGTTAAGGGGGAGTGACGGACAATGATAAAAATAAAAGATATGACCCGGGAACAAATTACCCATACCTTTTGCAGCTGGTGTGATTATCGCCGCGTGGTTGCCGGAGAAACCTGCTGGGTTTGTGGTCTGGATGAACAGAAACTGGAAGAGCTCTGCGCGTACAGGCAGGCGCTGCGGCGAGAAACGGAGAAAGCAGGGCAAAGCTGCGCAACCCATTAATCCCGTCGTTAATGTTTCAGTAGCCCCGCTATGGTGCCAATGGTGGCGGTTTTGCAGGACAATTATATCCCGTCCTTTTTCACTGTTAAACATTACACCCATCATGTGTTAAGAAGGCATGGGATAAGCTCGGACAAGAACGCCTGAATTTTACTGCTCCGTTACGTGTATAGGAATAGGGGACCGGTCACCGGAAATGGGTGGCCGGTTCTTTTGCATCATAAGGCAGGTGCCGGAATGCAGGAATTATGCTGGATGAAATCCACCTGGCGGCCAGCAAAGTCCTGAAGGAATTAAGGCTGCTCTTCAACTTTAAAATGGATTCGCAGAATCCTTTTCTCCTGATCCTATCCGGGCAAACACTGATCCGCAACAGAAATTTTTATTACCTACGACCAGGTACGGGATGAACCGGGCAGCTTTGAGCTGGTATTCCTTTGCTGGGGATAAAACTCGGGCAAAAGCCCGGTTTTTTTTGCCTGGCACTGTCCCACTGCCAAAAACAAAACGCCGCCCCGGTAAATGAGCGGCTGCGGGTTGCCATTTCCTGCGATTATCTGAACGCGGATAAGGGAGGCTCTTCTCTTAAAAAATCTTCTTCCGGGTCAACTCCTCCTGCACATCCATTAATGCCTCGCCGAAGCGCTGGAAGTGGACCACTTCCCGTTCCCTCAAGAAACGCAGGGTATCCTTTACTCCCGGGTCGTCGGTCAGGCGGATCAGGTGCTCGTAGGTGGTGCGGGCCTTCTGCTCGGCGGCCATGTCCTCGTGCAGGTCGGTCACCGGGTCGCCGGTGGCCTGGATGTAGGCCGCCGTCCAGGGCATGCCGCTGGCGTCCACCGGGTAGACCGCGTGGTCGTGCTCGGCAAAGTAGGCACCCAGGTCTTCCCGGCGCAGCTGTTCCGGGCTGGTTCCCTGCAGCAGGCGGTAGATCATGGTGCCCACAATTTCCCAGTGGGCCAGTTCCTCGGTGCCGATGTCGGTCAAAAGGCCTTTAGCCTTGTTGGTGGGCATGGTGTAGCGCTGGGTCAGGTAGCGTACCCCGGCGGACAATTCGGAATCAGGGCCCCCATACTGGGCCATCAGGTATTTGGCCATCCGCAGGTCGGTTTTATATACCCTCACCGGATATTCCAGTTTCTTCTCATATATCCACATCTTCCCCACTCCTTTCGCCCGAACATTCCATATCTGGTGGAAATGGCATAATTTTAAGCAATGAATGGCATAATGTTAAGGCACTGTTTAAAATTGCATTTCCCACGGCCAGGGACTTTCAACCCAGCGCCAGGGATATTCAAGGGGCGTAAAACCATAGGCCATCAGCGGACCGTACATCCGCTCATATTGCGCCTTTAACTGGTTCAGCCGTTCGGTAACCATGTTGTAATCGTTCAGCGGTTCCTGTTCCGTGGGGTGAGTGTCCAGGTAAAGGGTTAAATCCACAGCCACAAATTCCAGGGCCATGATGTCCCGCAGCATTTGCATTTGTCTGGGGTCCATTGTTTTTCCTCCCTTCTGGCGGCGGGTCCGGGATGCCTAATAGGGATAGGGGCGATAAAGCTCGGGGAAGATGGTGCCCTTTTCCAGGGCTTCCGCCGGGCTGTAGGTTTTACCGTATCGCTGTAGTGGAACATAGGCCTGGGCCAGCCGGACCGGCGGATAAAAGCTGGTGGTATGGGCTGCCGGTGGGGCCTGCGCTGTTGTCACTTTTTGTTCCTGGGGGGGAGTTTGCTCGTGGTTGCTCATGATATTTCCTCCTCCTTGATCTTCAGGCAAAAACTACTATATAGAGTATGTAATGGTAGATGGGGATGCCACAGCCGGAACAGAACATAATTGTGCAGGCAAAACGTTATTCTGTGTCAACCCGATAATTGAACTAACAGTCTGTTTTCATTCAATGGCCGGGCATGACTGCCGGCCATTTTTTACCGGCCGCTTAATAGGGCCGGGTGGTACGCCCATGATAAAATGCCTGGTTTTCCAATCAATCCAATTCCAAGATAAAAACAAACATCAATGCTCGAAATCCTGCCCCGATGGCTCCTGTCAAAAACTAGATCCCCGGCCGGCTTATAAATTTTTACGAGATGGTAAATCTTAAGGGACAGCCGGCCAAAAAAAGAGCTAAAATCCTTCTGCCAGCGAAAACTGGTGGGGAGACAGGGTGATTTATGCCGCGATTCACTTTTCCATGGATTATCCCTGCATTTTGCAGTACCCTTTTGTATTGTCTAGTCCTTGGTTCCGCCCCGCCCGTGGTTGCCGCTCCTGACAGCCTCAAAGATTGCACAGTGGTCATCGATCCCGGTCACGGGGGCGACGATCCCGGAGCGGTGGGCCTTCACGGTATTATAGAAAAGGATGTGGCCATGGCCATCGGACGGCGGGCGGCCGCATTGTTTCAACAGCAGGGCGCCCGGGTAATTATGACCAGGGACGGGGACAGGGAAGCGGCGGCTCCCGGTATAAACGGCGGAAAATGGCTGCCCTCCCACGACCTGCCCCGCCGGGTGGAACTGGCCAATAAGTGCAGAGCCCAGCTCTTCCTCAGCATTCATTTGAATCATTTTTCCGAGCCCGATGAGTATGGTGCCCAGGTATTCTACCAGACCGGTGCCCGGGAGAGTCAGAAACTGGCTGAAGCCATTCAGGTCGAGCTCAACCGGCAGTTGGTGGATTCGGGACGTCAGGCGCTGGCCGGGGATTTTTACGTCTGCCGCAATTCCCAAATGCCGGCTGTCATTGTGGAAGTGGGCTTTTTAAGCCATGAGAACGAGTCCCGGAAGTTGCTCGATCCGGCCTACCAGGAACGGGCCGCCCGGGCCATTTTGCAGGGTGTGCTCAACTACATAAGTGGCTCTGGAGGAAGTGAAAAACGTGGGACAAACACAAACATATCCGGCCATATCCCCATCGCCCCATAACGGGCGAAAAAATGAAATAAACACCGGTCAACCGTCAAAAGAAGCGGTTATTTGTGGAATATGGCCCATCAACGGAATTTTCCACCGGCCGGGCAAAGGAAATAATCCCTGCGTAAATGGCGCCAAAATCAGGATGCAGCCGGGCAAATTCCTTTTAGCCATGGCTCTGGGCATATGCCTGGGGCTGGTGATTAAGCCCACCCAGGCCCAGTCCCAGCGGGATCCCTATTACGGTTCCTGGCAGCCGGTCACTGTTTCGGACCAGGGTGTTGATTATACCACCCTGAAAAGGCAAATGGAGGAATACATAAAAGAAAAGCAAAGCGCCTTTGCCATCTATTTCCATGATCTGGCTTCCGGAGCTTCCTTTGGAATCAACGAGGATAAACCCATGGTGGCGGCCAGTACGGTGAAACTGCCCATGGCCCTGTACATCAACCATTTGGTGGTGCAGGGGAAGGCCCACTGGCACGACCGGGTTTCCTATCAGAAAGCCACCGATTACGAGGACGGCTCCGGTGTGCTGCGTTACGAGGCAAAGGACGGCGATACATATTCCCTGCGGGTGCTGACCAACCTGTCCGTTACCATCAGCGACAACGTGGCTTACCGTATGCTGGCCCGGCATGTGGGACGTCCCAATTTCATTGCCTTCATGCAGGAACTGGGCGGCCGTACCGTATATCCCGGGGGCAAAAATTTGACCACCGCCCGGGATCTGGCCACCTATGTGCGGGCCCTTCTGGATTTTGCCCACCGCCACCCCCGGGAAGGGGAACGCCTGCTGGACGACCTGGCTCACCCCAGTTTTCACGTGGGCCTGCCGGGTCTGCTGCCGCCGGAGGTGATGGTGGCCCACAAGGAAGGGGATCTGGACGAAGGGGTGGCCAATGACTGCGGCGTGGTATTCTGCCGGCGGCCCTATATTCTGGTTGTTCTTTCCAGCGGGGTGAAGGACACCCGGGAAGGTTTCGCCGATATCGCCCGTTTGAGCAAAATGGCCTATGATTTTCAGGAATCACTGGCCGGCAAAAAATGATTGGCAAGGGGGTTTTAACCGTGTACCGGAAAAAGATCCTGGTTCCTTTGTTCGTTCTGTTAATGCTTCTCACCCGGGCAATGCCGGCCTGGCCGGCACCGGAAAATGAAAAGGGGACCCCGGCGGGAATGGATACCACCGCCGAGTCCGCCGTGCTCATGGAAGCCCAATCGGGTCAGGTTCTGTGGTCCAAGAACCCGGACAAGGAACTGCCCATGGCCAGCGTAACCAAAATAATGACCCTGCTTTTAGCCGTGGAAGCCGTGGAACAGGGCAAGGTAAGCCTGAAAGACCGGGTGGTAGCCAGTGAAAACGCCTGGGAAATGGGCGGTTCCCAGATCTACCTTGAACCGGGGGAAGAATTCAGCTTCGAAGAAATGCTCATTGCCGTGGCCGTGGGTTCGGCCAATGATGCCAGCGTGGCGGTGGCCGAACATTTAATGGGCAGCGAAGAGGCTTTTGTGGAAGCCATGAACCAGCGGGCTAAAAAACTGGGCCTGCAGCACACCCACTTTGTCAATTCCACCGGCTTACCCGCCAGGGGGCACTATACCTCCGCCCGCGACATGGCTGTGATTATGCGTGAATGTTTGAAATATCCCCTCTTCCGGCGCATATCCTCCATCTATGAATATGACCTGCGGGGAGGAAAGTTCAAACTGTGGAATACCAACAAGCTGCTCAAATGGTACGAGGGAGTGGATGCGGGCAAGACGGGCTGGACCAACGAGGCCAAATACTGCCTGGCCTCTTCGGCGGAACGGGACGGTTTGCGCCTGATTGCCGTTGTCCTGGGCACTCCCGAACCCAGGAGCCACTTCCGGGAATCCATTAAACTGTACAAGTATGGCTTCGCCCGTTATAAGGTCCTCAATCTCATGCCGGCCGGGGCAACCGTAAAATCCCTGCCGGTGAGCAAAGGTGTATCCAACCGGGTGGATGCGGTTACCGCCGGCCGGGTCAGCGTGGTGGTACCAAAGGGTGAGGATAAGGGGTTCACCACCCGGGTGGAACTGCCGGAACGGGTAACCGCACCGGTGGCCAAAGGCCAGCCCCTGGGCTATTGCGTGGTCCTCAAAAACAACCAGGAGGTACAAAGGGTGCCCCTGGTGGCCGGCAGCGAAGTAAAAAAGGCCAGCCTGGTGCAGCAAATCAACAAAGTGTTTACCCGCCTGCACGGCACCCGGTAAACCGGTTGCTGCCGGGGTACGATAGTGGAACCGAAGATGCGCGGGCGACGGTTTCCCCGTCGCTCTTTTTTTTGCATACCGGAATTAAATTTGCATTTCGACAGAAAATATGGTAACATTTAGCAGGGAAAAAGCCCTTGCCCGTAGAAACAAGTCATTGGAAAGCCGGCGGCAGCAGCTGTTCGGGTTACGGGACTTTTCCCCGACTGGAACAAAAGATCTCCGCGGCCGGCAAATGTTTGCAGGCAGGTGATCCCGATGGAAATGGATCTGGAAATCAGGCAGGACACCCTCTTTGTCCGGCCGGTGGGTGAACTGGACCTGGGGGCTGCGGACTCGTTGCGCCATTCGGTGGAACAGGCGTTGAACGGTAACCCGGTACGCCACCTGGTGCTTAACTTATCCCGGGTATCTTATATCGATAGTGCCGGTCTGGGGGTTATCCTGGGCCGTTACAAGCGCCTGGCCCGGGAGGGCTGGCGGGTTTCCCTGGTGGGCCTGCAGCCCCAGGTGCGCCGGGTTATGGATCTGTCCGGCCTGCTGCGCATAATGGGCGAGTACCCCTCGGAAGAAGAAGCCGTGGCCAGGGCCGGGTGAGGTGGTAATATCATGAAGGTAATCAACCAGCTGAAAATGGAATTTCAAAGCCTGCCCGCCAATGTGGCCTTTGCCCGGGTAGCCGTGGCCGCCTTTGCCTCCCAGCTGGACTTTACCTTAAACGATCTGGAAGAATTGAAGGTGGCCGTTTCCGAAGCCGTGGCCAATGCCATAGTGCACGGTTACGGCAGCTCCCCCTCCGCAATGGTACGGCTGAGTGCGACCCTGACGGAACAGGGAATTGAGATCCGGGTGGAGGATAGCGGCAGGGGCATCGCCGATGTCCGGAAGGCCATGGAACCGGCCTTTTCCACTGATCCGGAACGGATGGGCCTGGGTTTTGTCTTCATGCAGTCCTTTATGGACCGGGTGCAGGTGGACTCCAGCCCGGGAAAGGGAACCCGGGTGACCATGTTCAAGCAGGTCAACGGCGGTGCACCGGCCGCCTCCCAGGGCACCCATTGAGGTGAATGCCCATGAGTACCAGGCTGCTGGAAATGAACCTGCCCCGCTTCCCCCTTCTGAGCGATCAGGAAATGCGGGAATTGCTCCGCCGGGCCAAATCCGGGGACAGGGACGCCCGGGAAAGATTGATTAACTGTAATTTAAAGCTGGTATTCAACCTGGTGCGCCGTTTTCAAAACCGGGGTTACGAACTGGAGGATCTCTTTCAAATCGGCTGTATCGGCTTGATGAAGGCCATTGACAAGTTTGATCTCCATTACGACGTGCGCTTTTCCACCTACGCCGTGCCCATGATTGTGGGGGAAATCCGCCGCTTTTTAAGGGACGACAACCCGGTCAAGGTCAGCCGTTCGGTAAAGGAAACGGCCTACCGCATCCACCAGGCCCGGCAAAAACTCACCGGGCGCATTGGGCGGGAACCCACGGTGGGCGAAGTGGCGGCGGAGCTGGGTATCTCCCGGGAAGATGTGGTCACGGCCATGGAAGCGGCCCAGGCGCCTACATCCATCTATGAAACCCTGCATCAGGACGACGGCGATCCCATTTATCTGCTGGATCAGTTGCGTAACCGGGGAGATGGGGAGGATGGGGAACCCCCCTGGCTGGATCAAATTGCTTTAAAGGAACTGCTCATGTCCCTGCCGGAAAGGGATAGAAAAATTCTCATCTGGCGCTTTTTTGAGGACCGCACCCAGGCCGATGTGGCCCGGCGGTTGGGATTGTCCCAGGTGCAGGTGTCCCGTCTGGAACGGCAGGCCATAAAAAAATTAAAACAAATGCTTTTGCCGGAAGAGAAAACCAGTTAATGAAAAGTCCTCACCGCGGGAGGGCTTTTTTATTACTGATAGTTGTTGAGTATTTAACATCGCATAAAACCCGGACGGCGGGCAGATAATAGGTTATAGATTTTACTTAAAGTTTATTTACACAAAGGAGGATGCTTTATGCATATCAGGGTTTCGGAAATGGTCGGGGAGTCGACCAGCGGTTGGAAGGGTGCCGTGCAGGCGGCTGTTGATGAGGCTTCCCGTACCATCAGTGATATTGTGGGCGTGGAAGTGGTCAATCTGACCGCCAATGTGGAAAACGGCCGGGTAGTGGAGTACAAGGCCAATGTGAAGATAGCCCACAAGGGTTGAACAAAGGCGAAGGGGACACCCAGGGTGTCCCCTTCGTATAATTGCCCGCGGGGGAGGAAACCATAACTGGCGGGGGTGAAATAGTGGGCGAAGTAAAGGATACAGACCCGCTGGAAATACAGAAAAAGGAATACCAGCAAATGGTGGAATCGCTAAAACCCCGTCCCACGGTGGCCCGCAATGTTTTCTGGGCCTTTGTGGTGGGCGGATTAATTTCCGTACTGGGGCAGTTGTTTTTAAACTTTTACCAGTCCCGGGGCCTGCCCCTGACGGAAGCCGGGGCGGCCACCTCGGCCACCCTGGTTTTCCTGGCCGCCCTTTTAACCGGCCTGGGAGTATATGATGAAATTGCCCGTTTTGCCGGGGCCGGGTCCATCGTTCCCATCACCGGTTTTGCCAATTCCATGGTGGCACCGGCCATGGAATACCGGGGTGAGGGGCTGGTCTTGGGTGTGGGGGCCAGGCTGTTCACCACAGCCGGCCCGGTGCTGGTTTTTGGCATCGTCACGGCCTGGATCGTGGCCGTCCTGTACTACCTGTTCCGATAAACGCCCGGAAACACCCGGAGCTGGTCCGGAGCAGACGTTTCACGCGGAAGCCAAAGGGTGAGCAGGACAACGCCGTGCCTTACAACGACTAACGACCAAAGAGCAAAGCGAGGTGGGTTCTTTGCCGGCGCCCAAGAAAAACGGGGTGCAAACCGTATGGTTTCAAAATCCGCCGGTGATTGTGGCCACGGCCACCATTGTGGGCAGCAAAGAAGGGCAGGGGCCCCTGGGCCATACCTTTGACAAAGTGGTGGAAGACGGATATTACGGGGAAAAAACCTGGGAAAAGGGTGAACGGCGCATGCTGGCCGAGGTAATGAACACAGCCATCCAGCGGGCCAACCTGCAGCCTCAAAATATCGATTACCTGCTGGCCGGCGACCTTTTAAACCAGATTATCAGCGCCAACTTTACCGCCCGGGACCTGGGCATCCCCTTCCTGGGCCTTTACGGAGCCTGTTCCACCATGTACGAAGGGCTGGCCCTGGCCGGTATGCTTATTGACGGCGGTTTTGCCGAAAACGTCCTGGTGGGTGTCTCCAGCCACCAATCCACGGCCGAAAGGCAGTACCGTTATCCCACGGAGCAGGGCGTCCAGCGTCCCCTGTACGCCCAGCGGACGGTTACCGGCGCGGCGGCGGCGGTAATCAGCCGCCAGGGAAACGGGCCGGTGATAACCCATGCCACCGTGGGCAGGGTGATTGACCTGGGCCAGGGGGATCCCATGGACATGGGGGCGGCCATGGCCCCGGCGGCCGCCGATACCATCGCCCGCCACCTGATGGATACCGGCCGGCAGCCCGAGTATTACGATCTATATATCACCGGCGACCTGGGTACCTACGGGCGGGAGCTGGCCGTTAAACTGTTGCAGCAGAAGGGCTACGATCTTTCCAGCCGTTTCAGCGACTGCGGCGTGCTGATTTTCTCCCCGGAACAGGACACCCATGCCGGGGGCAGCGGTTGCGCCTGCTCCGGTGTGGTCACCTGCGGTTATTTAATCCAGGAAATCCGCGCCGGCCGTTTGAAGCGCATGCTGGGTGTGGGTACCGGGGCGCTGCTCAGCCAGATCAGCTGCCAGCAGGGTGAAACGGTACCCGGCATAGCCCACGGTGTGGTTATTGAAGGCCGCTGATCCTTGGCCGGGGCGTGAACAACCACTACCCGTATTGTTTCTGGTGAATGGGGGAATGGATGTGATTTTACTCAAGGCCTTTCTGGTCGGCGGCCTTTTATGCGTGGTCGCCCAGCTTCTCATGGACCTGACCAGTTACAAGATTACGCCGGCCCATGTGCTGGTGGGCTTTGTCACCGGAGGGGCCATTTTAAGCGCCCTGGGCCTTTACCAGCCTCTGATCAACTGGGCCGGAGCGGGAGCCACCGTGCCCCTGACCGGTTTCGGCCACCTGCTGGCCCAGGGGGCCATCAGCGGAGTGCAGCAAAAGGGGATTTTGGGCGCCTTCACCGGAGGCGTGACGGCAGCAGCAGCAGGCATCGCGGCGGCGGTGGTTTTTGGTTATCTGGCCGCCCTGGCTTTCCGGCCCAAAGGGTAAAATTGACCGACGATTAATTTCGAGGAAGTGGTTATTATGGCCGAGACATTACAAAAGGACCGTCAGAACAAAACCCCCCTGAGCAAAGACCTGGAGGAAAACACCCGGTGGTTGAAAAAGAAACTGGGTGTGGGGGAAAGCTATGACATCATTTTACGGGAGATGAACATTGGCGGGGTCAAGGCCGCCCTGCTCTTTGTGGACGGGCTGACCAACGACCAGATTTTCACCCGCATCCTGGACCATATGGCGGATCTGGAGCGGGAAGGAATGACCATCAATACCTTCCGCAAGCTATTCTACCGCCACGTTCCCTACACCGAAGTGAGCCAGGCGGATAACCTGGAGGACGTGGTGGAGAAGGTGTTGTCCGGCCCCCAGGCACTGCTCATTGACGGGGAAGAAAAGGCCATCATCATTGATGCCCGCATTTATCCCGTGCGCCAGCCCGAAGAACCGGACCTGGAACGGGTGGTCCGGGGCTCCCGGGACGGCTTTACCGAAACGCTGGTTTTCAACACCGCGCTGATCCGCCGGCGGGTGCGGGACCCCCGCCTGCGCATGGAAATCCTTCAGGCCGGCACCCGGTCCAAAACCGATATCGTTATTTGTTTTCTACAGGATGTGGCCAATGCGGATCTGGTGGACAGCATCAAGGAAAAGATCAAACACATCGAAATTGACGGCCTGCCCATGGCGGAAAAGGCCGTGGAGGAATTAATCACCCCGGGGAGTTACTGGAACCCCTTTCCCCGGGTGCGTTACACGGAAAGACCCGACGTGGCGGCCATGCACCTGCTGGAGGGACATGTGCTGGTGCTGGTGGACACTTCCCCCAGCGTCATGATCGCCCCGGCCACCTATTTTCATCATTTGCAACATGCCGAGGAATACCGCCAGAGCCCGGCGGTGGGGGTGTGGTTGCGGGCCGTGCGCTTTGTGGGCGTGGCCATTTCCATTTTCCTTTTGCCTCTGTGGTTGCTGGCCGCCATGCATCCCGAACTGCTGCCTCCGGCCTTAAGTTTCATCGGACCGAAAAAAATAGGGGCCATACCGTTGATCATCCAGTTTATTATTGCCGAATTTGCCGTGGATATGGTGCGTCTGGCCACCATCCATACGCCCACGTCCCTGTCCACGGCCATTTCCCTGATTGCCGCCCTGCTCATTGGAGACATTGCCATTTCCGTCGGGTTATTTGCACCGGAAGTTATTTTATATACCACCGTGGCCGCCCTGGGCACCTTTCTCACCCCCAGTTACGAACTGTCCCTGGCCAACCGCCTGGTTCGCCTTTTCCTGCTGGCTGCGGTGGCCCTGCTGGGATTGCCCGGATTTATCATCGGCCTGCTGGCCACCCTGGCCATTCTGGTGGCCACCCGTTCCTTCGGGGTGCCCTATATGTGGCCCCTCATCCCCTTTAACTGGAATGCCATGAAAAAGGTGCTGGTGCGTTCACCGGTGCCCATCGACAACATTCGCCCCAGCATTTTGCACCCCCGGGATAAATACCGCCAGTCGGCGCCGGAGCCGGCCAGGAAAAGGCGGGAATAAAACCTTTTGGAACGGACCCGCCGGGGTCCGTTTTATTTTGTCCGCTTTCCGGTCATACTATGGATATTGCCGGAAAAAGCCGGACGGCACGCCACGTCCGGATACTCAACCATCGGAAAGGAGATTGGGGATGACCATCAGAATAGGGATTCCCAGGGCACTGCTCTATTATTACTACTTCCCCTTATGGTCTACTTTTTGGGAAGCTCTGGGTGCCACGGTGGTGGTTTCCGGACCAACCACCAAAACCATCCTTGACCGGGGGATAGCCCACTCGGCAGACGACGTCTGCCTGCCGGTCAAGCTGGCCTTTGGTCATATCCTGGACCTTAAGGACAGGGTGGACGCGCTTTTCATACCCCGCCTGGTCAGTGTGGCGCCGCGGGAATATATCTGCCCCAAATTTCTGGGCCTGCCGGATATGATACGCCATGGTTTGAAAGGATTGCCGCCGGTACTCAGCCCCGACATCAATCTTTACCGGCGAGACAATCTTTTCCCCGCTTTTCGTGACCTGGGCGGCCTTTGTACCCGCAACCGTTTGCGGGTTTACCTGGCCTACCGCGGGGCCCTGCAGGTACAGGCACGCTACCGCCAACTGCTGGAAGCCGGATTTTTGCCCGACCAGGCCATGGCACTGTTGAAAAACCCGGGCAAAGAACAGGCAGAAAAGCGTCCAGGGGACTTTACAGTGGCATTAATCGGCCACCCCTACAATATTTATGACTTCCATATCAGCATGAACCTGTTGCAGCGCTTGCAAAAGGAAGGAGTGGGGGTGGCAACCGCCGATCACCTTCCCGGGGAAGTGGTCCGGAAAGAGGCCGGCCGGTTGCCCAAACCCCTTTTCTGGACCCTGGGGCAACGCATGATCGGCGCTGCCTTTCACTACCTGGCTCAGGCCCGGATCAGCGGCATTATCCATGTGGCCTCCTTTGCCTGCGGTCCCGATTCCATGACCGGCGAACTTATTGAAAGACAGGCACGTCGCCGGGGAAATATGCCCTTTTTAAACCTGACCCTGGATGAACACAGCGGGGAAGCGGGGGTGGTTACCCGTCTGGAAGCTTTTCTGGACATGATCCGGCGCCGGAGCCGGGCCCAGGGGGATCCACCCGTAAAGCCCGCCACGGAATGCCGCGAAACATTTGATCCCGTACCCGGCCTGGTTTCCTCCGGGGTCCGATAAAAGAAGATGAAGATGTTTATCCCGAGGTGATATTGATGAAGGTCACCTTCCCCCACATGGGGCACCTGTGGATATGTCTTTCCGCCATGCTGGAATATCTGGGAGTAAACGTGGTGGTACCTCCTCCCTCCAGCAAGCGCACCCTGACCCTGGGAGCCAGACATGCTCCGGAATTTGCCTGCCTGCCTTTAAAACTGAACCTGGGCAACTTTATGGAAGCCAGGGCACTGGGTGCGGACACCATTCTCATGGCCGGCGGGTGCGGTCCCTGCCGCTTTGGTTATTACGCCCAGGTGGAACATGCCATCCTGGCGGATCTGGGTTATGACTACCGCCTGGTGGTGATGGAGCCTCCCCAGAGGCATATCGGCGAACTGCTGGCCAAAATCAAGTACATTACCGGACACAGTTCCTGGTGGGAAGTGGTGCGGGGCATCCGTTTCGGCTACCGGAAGGCCCGGGCGGTGGACGAGTTGGAACAAATGGCCCACCGGATGCGCCCCCGGGAGGTGGCGCGGGGCAGCACCGACAGGGCCTTTAACCGGGCCCTGCAGGAGATCATAGCCGTCCGCCATCCCCGGGAATTGCCGGCAGCGGTGGAAAGGGCCCGGTCCGTGATGAACAAAGTGCCCGTGGAATCGCGGACGGTGCCGCGCATTGGCATTGTCGGGGAAATATTCACCCTCCTGGAACCATTTGCCAACCTGGATCTGGAAAGGCGCCTGGGCTATCTGGGGGTGGAGGTGGACCGCTCCATCTACCTGAGCGAGTGGATCAACGACCACCTTTTCCTGGGTTTGCTCAGGGGTCTGCGCAGCCATAAAGCAGCCTGCCGGGCGGCTGCACCCTATTTGAACCACTGCGTGGGTGGACACGGCCAGGAAACCGTGGGCAGCACCATCCTTTACGCCCGGGAAGGTTACGACGGGGTGATCCAGTTGCTGCCCTTTACCTGTATGCCGGAAATCGTGGCCCACAGCATCCTGCCCCGGTTAAGCAACTCCATGGATATACCCGTATTGACCATTACTGTGGACGAACAATCCGGGGAAGCGGGGCTGGTCACCCGCCTGGAAGCCTTTGTGGACCTGCTGTTCAGGAAAAAGCAGGCGGGTAACTTGCCGGCGGGAGTCCTTTCCCGGGAGCCGGCCTGAAGTATGCCGCGGTGCGCTTTTGCCATTGCTACGGACAGGGCCGTACCTCAAGCGGGTCGGCCAAACATTTACCTGCGCAGTTACCATGGTAAAAGGGGATGATCATGTGCACGGTTATCTGGGAATAGATGTGGGGTCGGTCAGTACCAATCTGGTGTTTCTGGACGAACAGGGACAGGTGCGGGAAAACATTTATCTGCGTACCAGGGGGCAGCCCATTGCCGCCCTGCAGGAGGGTCTGCGGGAAATGGCCGGCCGGCTGCCGGCCAGAACTGGCATCCGGGGAGTGGGCGCCACCGGCAGCGGGCGTCACCTGGCCGGGGTAATCGCCGGCGCCGATGTAGTGAAAAACGAAATCACCAGCCACTCCGTAGCCGCTTCCACCCTGGTGCCCGGGGTGCAAACCGTCCTGGAAATCGGGGGGCAGGATTCCAAGATCATTATCCTGCGCCATGGAGTGGTGGCTGACTTTGCCATGAATACCGTCTGTGCCGCCGGCACCGGTTCCTTTCTGGACCAGCAGGCCGCCCGTCTAAACATTCCCATACAATCCTTCGGGGAAATTGCCCTCCAATCCACCACACCGGTGCGTATAGCCGGCCGCTGTGCCGTATTTGCCGAGTCGGACATGATTCATAAGCAGCAGATGGGCCACACCCTGCCCGACATCCTGGCCGGTCTTTGTCAGGCGCTGGTACGCAACTACCTGAACAATGTGGGCAAGGGTAAAGAAATCCTGCCCCCCGTGGTCTTTCAGGGAGGAGTGGCGGCCAACGCGGGCATGAAACGGGCTTTCGAAGAGGCCCTGGGAATGGAGGTGCAGGTGCCCCCGTATCACGATGTGATGGGTGCCGTGGGTGCCGCCCTGCTGGCCAGGGAGAAAATGGCCCGGGGCGGGCAGAGCCGGTTCCGGGGATTTAAGGTGGCGGAAACGGTTTTCCGGGCCGGCGGCTTTGAATGTGACGGTTGCCCCAACCTGTGTGAGGTGGCCGAGATTACCATGGAAGGGCGGGTTATCGCCCGCTGGGGCGACCGCTGCGGCCGCTGGTCCAATATCCTGGCCGGTGACCGGCTGCGGGAAAGGGGGCTGACCAGCGCAGGGTAAACCTCTCTCGGAAAAAAGACAGTCCCCTTTTTCTTTTTTAACCGGAGGAAAGGGTTGCCCACCGGAGTACAGCCGCTCACAGCAGCCCATTAAGGAAAGGGGCCGAAGACCCCGGATATATTTTCCGGCCCCCGGCTTCCCATCTCCGGCGGCAGTCTTAAGCCCGCACGGTCCAGTTGTAGCCGCTGTTGTTGTCCCAGTTGTTGGCTGAATCTTTAAAACAGAAGTGCAGCAGGTTGTCCTGCATGCGCAGGGTGCTCTCCCAGCCTTCAGGGGATCTATTCATCTTGATGGTGTTTATGTTATGCCACTTTACCGGATCCCCGAACCCGCAGTGCAGGTAAACCTGATCCGCCCCGCTTTTGGCCAGCAGGCCATTATACAGGATGCGCACGTCATTAAAGCCGGCCGGCCTCACTTCCACACCCTTGGGACTGTCGGACCAACTCTGAATCAAAAGAAATGCACCTCCTGAAAAAATAAATTTTTTTCCGGCTATCTGTAAATTAGCCTTTCACCCTGTGCATCCCCCTATACAAGGTCATTTATTCCTGTGCAGGAAACCACCGACGACAAACATTAGAAGGAATATCTGTTTTATCCGTCGAATTAATACCAAAAGTTGAATCTAAAAGAGAGGAGCTTGCACAGCCGAGATGAGTGAGAACAACGAGATCAAGATCTTGCTGACCGAGAAGGAAATGCCCACCCACTGGTACAACATCCAGGCCGATATGCCCCGGCAGATGGATCCTCCCCTTAATCCGGTCACCGGGCGGCCGGTGGGCCCGGACGATCTGAAAGCCATCTTTCCCCTGTCCCTCATCGGTCAGGAAGTCAGCCGGGAGCGCTGGATTGAAATCCCGGAAGAGGTGCGGGAGATATACCGGCTCTGGCGCCCCAGTCCCCTTATGCGCGCCCGGCGGCTGGAAAAGGCCCTGGATACTCCCGCCCGCATCTTTTATAAATACGAAGGAGTCAGTCCGGCCGGCAGCCACAAGCTGAATACCGCCGTGCCCCAGGCCTACTTTAACAAGCAGGAAGGAATCAAAAGGTTGACCACGGAAACAGGAGCCGGCCAGTGGGGTGTGGCCCTGTCCCAGGCCTGCAACTTCTTCGGCCTGGAATGCACCGTTTATATGGTCAAGGTCAGCTACCAGCAAAAACCCTACCGCCGCTCCATGATGGAAATTTTCGGCTCCCGGGTTTTTGCCAGCCCCAGCCGGGAAACGGCCGCCGGACGGAAGATTTTGCAGGAGGATCCCGATTCCCCCGGCAGCCTGGGCATTGCCATCAGTGAAGCGGTGGAGGACGCCGCCGGGCGGAACGATACCAATTACGCCCTGGGCAGCGTGTTGAACCATGTTTTGCTGCACCAGACGGTTATCGGCCTGGAGGCCAGGGAACAGATGGCCAAAGCCGGTTACTATCCCGACGTGGTCATCGCCTGCTGCGGCGGGGGCAGCAACTTCGGCGGTCTGGCCTTTCCCTTTGCCCATGACAAAATTACCCGGGGGACCGGGGTACGGCTGGTGGCCGTGGAACCCACCGCCTGCCCCACACTGACCCGGGGCCGCTTTACCTATGACTTCGGGGACGTGGCCGGCCTGACCCCCCTTCTGCCCATGTACACCCTGGGGGCGGCCTTTATGCCTCCCGGCATACACGCCGGCGGGCTGCGCTACCACGGCGATTCCCCCCTGGTCAGCCGGCTGGTGCAGGACGGTATCGTGGAGGCCCGGGCCAAAAACCAGCTGGAGACATTCAAAAGTGCCATCCTATTCGCCCGCAGCGAGGGCATTGTACCCGCTCCCGAATCGGCCCACGCCATCGCCCAGGTCGTTGACGAAGCCCTGGCCGCCCGGGAAGCCGGCGAAGCCAGAACCATCTTATTTAACTTAAGCGGTCACGGGCTTCTGGACCTGCCCTCCTACGACGCCTATCTGGCCGGCCAGCTAAAGGATTATTTTCTGCCGGAGGAAGCGCTGCAAAAATCCCTGGCCGGGTTGCCCCGGGTGGGAAAATAAAAAAGGGGACTGTCCCCTTTTTTACCGGTGGTTGACCGGTGGATACAGTTGTGTTAAAATAGGACAAACTTTATACAAAGCCTCATCTCCGGCCGGAGGTGGGGTAGAGGTTGCGGACAACAAGAGTATCCCGGTGGAGGTGCGGGTACCGTTGAAACCGGGGGAAAGGGTTGCCCGCCGAAGTCCAGCCGCCGCCCGGAGCGACTGGGCTGGGCCGACATCGAAGAGGTGCCGGACTGTCACCGTGCGGTCAGCCCTGCCGCCGGTGGAGCGCTATCTCACCTGGGTGGAGGGTGAATATGTTTTGCCTTACCAGACAGTCAGGTGGCCATTAAACGGGTCACCTTCTTTTATGTACATCACCGGCACAAAAAGATCTCTTCCGGGCTACTATAATAAGCGGGAGGTTTTATGAACGCCATGAAGCTGCACGGCACCATGGGCATTAACAGCCGGGGGCACCTGGAAATCGGCGGGTGCGATACGGTGGATCTGGCCAGGGAATTCGGTACACCCCTTTATGTGGTGGATGAAGAGCATTTCCGCGCCAACTGCCGTAGCTACTACCGGGCTTTTACGGAAAAATACGGGGCGGAGGTGCTTTATGCCGCCAAAACCCTGCTCACCCTGGCCATCTGCCGGATGGTGGAAGAAGAGGGGCTGGCCATGGACGTGGTATCCGGCGGCGAGCTCTATACCGCCATCAAAGCCCGTTTTCCCATGTCCCGGGTATATTTCCACGGGAACAACAAATCCAGGGAAGAACTGCACCTGGCCCTGGAGGCCCGGGTGAGCCGGTTCATGGTGGATAACCTCTATGAACTGGAATTGCTCAACCAGCTGGCCCGGGAAATGCGCACCCGGGCGGGGGTTATTTTACGCCTCACCCCCGGGGTGGAAGCCCATACCCACGAATACATCAAGACCGGCCAGATTGACAGCAAGTTCGGCCTGGTCATAGAGAACGGCCAGGCCATGGCGGCGGTGAAAGAGGCCCTGGCCCTGGATCACATTAACCTGCACGGTTTCCACTGTCACATCGGCTCCCAGATCTTTGAGCTGGATTCTTACGCCCATGCCGCCCGGGTAATGATGGACTTTGTATCCCGGGTTTACCGGGAAACGGGCTGGATATGCAGCGAACTGAATCTGGGCGGCGGCCTGGGCATTTATTACGCCCCAGGGGACCAGCCCCGTCCGGTGGAGGATTATGCAGCGGTAATCATGGGGGCGGTGCGGGAAAGCGCCCTGGAAAGGGGGCTGCCCGTACCCCGGGTGATGGTGGAGCCGGGCCGTTCCATCAGCGGTCCCGCCGGTACCACCCTTTATACCGTGGGGGCCGTTAAAGAAATCCCCGGCGTGCGCAAATATGTGGCCGTGGACGGCGGCATGGGGGACAACCCGCGACCGGCCCTGTATCAGTCCCGCTACGAAGCCTGCGTGGCCAACAAGGCGGCCATGGAACCGGCCGAAGTGGTTTCCATTGCCGGGAAATGCTGCGAATCGGGGGATATGCTCATCTGGGACATCGCCCTGCCCCGGGTGGAGCCGGGAGACGTCCTGGCGGTCAGCTGCACCGGCGCCTACAACTATACCATGTCCATGAACTACAACCGCCTGCCCCGGCCGGCCATGGTGCTGGTCAGGGACGGCCGGGCCGACGTCATCGTGCAGCGGGAAACTTACGCCGACCTCCTGCGCAATGACGTAATTCCGGAACGCCTGCGCCCGGGCCGGCTGTTAAACGTGGCCGCCTCCCGCTGACAGGCGGGGAAAGAGGGACACCGGGGCACAATGAAAAAATTACCGGCAAATTTTACGCGCCTTTCCACAGGCGCTTTTTCTACATCCCGGGGTGTGGTATAATCAAATACTAAAGGTCTATCAAGGAAAGGACATCCCATGGATATCATTACCACCCACACCAACACGGATCTGGACGGCCTGGCCGCCATGGTGGCGGCTCAAAAGCTTTACCCCGAAGGGATTCTGGTCTTCCCGGGAAAACTTTCCCGTAATGTGGAGGAATTCATGGCCCTGCACAAGGATGCCCTGGCTGTCCGCAGCCTGCGGGAAATCAATCTGGAAAAGGTCAAGCGCATTATCGTGGTGGACACCAAGAACCCGAGACGGCTGGGTAAACTGGCCGAACTGTTCTCCAGGCCCCGGGTTGAAGCTCATATTTACGACCACCACCCCTGGGCCGAAGGGGACATCCGGGGTGCCCTGGAGGTGGTGGAGGCGGTGGGAGCCACCGCCACCCTGCTGGTGGAACGGATCAGGGAAAGGCAAATCCCCCTCAACCCCCTGGAGGCCACCATCATCGCCCTGGGCATTTATGGCGATACCGGTTCGCTTTTGTTTACCAGCACCACGCCGCGGGACGTGGCGGCAGTGGGCTTTCTTTTGGAAAAGGGGGCCAATTTAGGAGTGGTGGCCGATTTTTTGGGACGACCCATGACCGAGGAGCAGAAATCCCTGCTCAAAACCCTTTTGCTCTCCGCCCGGCGGCACCAGGTAAACGGCGTGAAGATCCTCCTGTCCACCGCCGTGGTGGAGGAATTTATCGTGGGTCTGGCCCTGCTTACCCATACCATTTCCGAAATCGAACGGCTGGATGCCGTCTTTACAGTGGTGGAAATGGAAGACCGGGTGCACATGGTGGGCCGCAGCAACGTGGCCCAGGTGGATGTGAAGGAAATTTTAACTCCCTTTGGCGGGGGCGGCCACCCGGCCGCCGCCTCGGCCACCGTCAAGGGCCGTCCGGTGCATCAGGTGGCGGAAGAACTGCTTTCCGTCATCCAGGAAAAAGTGCGCCCACCCCTGACTGCCGCCGGGATCATGTCCAGCCCGGTGAAAACCGTCACCCCCGAAACCACCATCACCGAGGCGGGTCATGTAATGCTCCGCTACGGGCATACCGGCCTTCCGGTGGTGAAGGGGGGGCGGCTGGTGGGGGTTATTTCCCGGCGGGATGTGGAAAAGGCCAACCTCCACGGCCTGGGCCACGCGCCGGTCAAGGCCTTTATGACCGGCAATGTGGTCTGGGTGACTCCGGACCTGCCCGTGGCCGAAGTGCAGCAATTGATGATCGAGCATGATATCGGCAGGGTGCCCGTGGTCAAGAACGGCCGGCTGGTGGGCATTGTTTCCCGCACCGATGTCCTGCGCACCATGCATGGTGATTTCCCCTCCCGTTATCACGTTCTTTTCCCGGGTCACGTCCCTTCCCGGGGAGACAATATTGCCGATCTGATGCGCCACAACCTGGGCCCCCGGGAATGGGACATCCTGCGCCGGGCCGGGGAAGCGGCCGCCGGCCTTGGTTACCGGGTTTTCGCCGCCGGAGGGGTGGTGCGGGACATTTTGCTGGGTGCGGGCAACCTGGATGTGGATCTGGTGGTGGAAGGGGACGGCATTGCCCTGGCCGAAGCCCTGGCCGCCAGCGGGGAAGGCCGGGTCAGGGCGCACCGGCACTTCGGCACCGCCGAGGTGCTCTTCCCCGACGGGTTCAAAGTGGATGTGGCCACCGCCCGGGTGGAATACTATGAATTTCCCGCCGCCCTGCCCCGGGTGGAAAGCTCCTCCATCCGCCAGGATCTTTATCGCCGGGATTTCACCATCAATGCCATGGCGGTGGATTTAAACGGGGAACATTTCGGCGATCTGGTGGATTACTTTGGCGGGCGGGAAGATTTACAACAGGGGCTAATACGGGTATTATATAACTTGAGTTTTATTGAAGATCCCACCCGCCTTTTGCGGGCCGTGCGTTTTGAGCAGCGCTACCGGTTCACCATCGAACCCCAGACCTTGAAATTGGTCCAGGAGGCCGTGCAGCGGGAAGTGCTGCAGCGGGTATCCGTGGAACGCCTGTGGGACGAATTAAAACACATACTCATGGAGCCGGCGGCGGGCAAAATGCTGGACCGTCTGGATCGGCTGGGCATCTGGCCCTTCGTCTTCCCGGGGGTGACCTACTGGGAAGTGCAGCCGGTGCTCTCCGGCCTGGACCGGGCCATAAAAATGCTGCAGGACTGGGACTTCCTGGACGGGGTGGAAGGCTGGCTGTGTTATTTCATTGCCGCCCTGCACTGGTCCACCCCCGAAGCGGCGGCGGAACTGTGCCGGCGCTACCATTTGAACAAGCGACAGACGGAAAAGGTGCTCAATTCCGTGCAAAACTGGCGCCAGGTATTATCCACGGTCTGGAAGCAGAATAATCACCGTCCCAACAGTGAGCTGGCCCACCTGATCCTGGCCCTGCCCCGGGAAGCCTATCCCCTTTTGCTCTCCCTGCTGGAAGAGGAATGGATGCGGCACCGTTTCCACCAGTTGCTCCTGCTGATCCGGGAGAGCAGGCCCACCGTGGACGGTAAGTACATCAAGAGTCTGGGCTACCGGCCGGGACCTGTCTTCCGGCGGGCGCTGGACGCCGTGTGGCAGGCCCGGCTGGACGGTCAGGTGAAAAATAGCGACGAAGAAAAGGCCTTTATCCAGGAATTTCTTCGCCGGCATCAGGGAGAGATTTAAAGGTGCTCAATCTGCCCACACTGTACGAAGTCGGCATCATGCTGCCCGGGATCATCCTGGGATTGACCCTCCACGAACTGGCCCACGGCTGGACGGCCGACCGGCTGGGCGATCATACCGCCCGCTACCAGGGCCGGTTGACCTTAAACCCCCTGGCCCACGTGGATATCATCGGGCTGATTCTGCTTTTTGTGGCCGGTTTCGGCTGGGCCAAACCGGTGCCGGTCAACCCCTACAACTTCCGGGGCGATGTGCGCCGCGGAATGATGCTGGTTTCCCTGGCCGGGCCCGCCGCCAACATGCTTATAGCTGTTTTTGCGGCGGCGGCCCTGGGGCTGGGGGCGTGGCAGCTCCCCTTCGGGCGGGAACTGGTGGCCGTTATCCGGGAAATCATCCATATCAATGTTATCCTGGCCGTTTTCAACCTGCTGCCCATTCCTCCCCTGGACGGCTCAAAAATACTGGCCGGCATCCTGCCGGGGCGGCAGGAATGGCTCTATACCCTGGAAAATTACGGGGTAATCATCCTTTTGTTTTTGTTGTTTACCGGTATCATCGGCCGTGTGCTGGGATGGATTATCATACCCATTTACCGGGCACTGATCGGCCTGGCCACAGCCCTTTCCACCATCGCCTTTTGAAAACCATTCATCGACCGTTAATCATTTTACGATGAAAGAAAAAAGCAATATTTCACGGGAAAGGAGAGCCCAGTTTCATGACCGTAAAAAGAATCTTAAGCGGAATGCGTCCCACCGGCCGGCTGCACATCGGCCACCTGAGCGTGCTGGAAAACTGGGTGGAACTGCAAAAGGACCACCAGTGTTTCTTTTTTGTGGCCTACTGGCATGCCCTGACCACTGCCTTTGACCGTACCGCCGGCATTAAGGAAAACACCCGGGAAATGGTCACCGACTGGCTGGCCGTGGGGCTGGATCCGGAAAAGAGCGTGATTTTTGTCCAGGCGGACGTACCCGAGACCGCAGAGTTAAACCTTTTATTTTCCATGATTACCCCCCTGGGCTGGCTGTACCGGGTGCCCACCTACAAGGACCAGGTCAGGCAGTTCAAGGAGCAGGGCCGGGACATCATGACCCACGGTTTCCTGGGCTACCCGGTGTTGATGGCTGCGGATATTTTGCTTTACCGGGCCGACGGCGTGCCCGTGGGGGAGGATCAGCTGCCCCACCTGGAGTTGTGCCGGGAGCTGGCCCGCCGGTTCAATCATCTCTACCGGCCGGTTTTCCCGGAACCCCGGGCCGAACTTTCCCGTATCACCGTCCTGCCGGGCGTGGACGGGCGCAAAATGAGCAAGAGTTATGCCAACGATATCGGCATCATAGCGGAAACGGAGGAAATAGGGCAGCGGGTAAACGCCATGATCACCGATCCGGCGCGCATTCGCAAGACGGACCCCGGTCATCCCGAGGTATGCCTGGTGCACACCTATCATGACATATACACCCGGGATCGGCTGGCAGAAATAGAAGAAGACTGCCGGGCCGGCCGGGTGGGCTGCGTGGCCTGCAAAAAATTGCTTGCCGGCAGCCTGGAAAGGGTCCTGGGACCCCTGCGGGAACGGCGCCGCCAGATTGCCGCCCGGCCGGGCTATGTGGAGGAAGTGCTGGCCGAGGGGGCCCGCCGTGCCCGGGCGGAGGCGGCCAAAACCATGGAACTGGTTCGGGAAGCCATGGGAATATAGCCTAGTGTGACAGGGGACAGTAGTGTGACAGGGGACGGTTCTCTGACACATTACTGCATAAATGAGAAAAAGAGTCGTCCCTTAGGTGTGACAGGGGACGGTTCTCTGACATGTGACAGGGGACGGTTCTCTGACACATTACTGCAAGAATGAGAAAAAGAGTCGTCCCTTATATGCTTTATAAAGAAAATACGGGGGGTGATCAGATGATAATGGGCGGTTTTCTGGCCTTATTTTTTAGTTTATTATCAGCACTGATTGGCATAGCAGTCCTCTACTTTACCATTAAATATGCAGTTAAAAGTGCGATCAAGGAATTAAAAGACGAAAAAATTATTTAAGCAACCAGCAGGATACCTGAATCTTTTGCCATGTGTCAGTGTGTCAGGGGACGGTTCTCTGACATACTACTACGAGAGTGTGACAAAGAACCGTCCCTTGACACACTTGCGTACAGCCAACGACCATACATGTTTTCCTCCTTTCCGACAAATAATGTGGGCGAAAGGGGGAATTTATTTTGCGCAGGTTACTTTTATTAATGTTAGCCGCCCTGTTTGTGACGGGAAGTACAGGTAGCTGTGCCGTGGCCCGCAAACCGGCGCCGCCGGACCAGCCCCGGACGGTGATCCTGCCGGAAAGCACCCGCGTTTCCTTTGACCGGGTGGATCTGAACCAGGCACCCGACGTGGTCAGGGATGTGGCCAGGGCGCTGGAAAACACCGACTCCAGCACCTGGGTACAGGCGGGCAATGATATTTACCTGTTGATCAGCCAGGGGCCCCGCACCAGGGACTACCGGGTGGAGATTGGCGAGATCACCCAGCGCAATCCCCGGGCCGACTTCAGCTGGCTGGATGTAAAGGGCGCTTACGCCAAATCCGGCCCCGGACAGGCTCCCGCCGCCGGCCCTCTTTTCACCGTAGCCCGGGTGGGGCGGCTGGACCGGCCCGTTAACGGCGTGGCCTTTCAGTTTACCCGCCGGGGTGAAACCGCTGCCGGAACCACCGGGGCGTCGCCCGCAGCGCCGGCAGCACCACCGACGCCACCGGCGGCACGCAAACCGGTCCCGGTGGAACAGGGGGAGGCGCAAATAAACGAACCCGCACCAAACCGGGAGATAAGCAGTCCCGTGCGGGTGGTGGGGCGGGCCCGGCATCCCGGTGAGGAAGTGCGGGTCCGCCTGGTGGACGGTGACGGCCGGGTTATGGCCGAAAAAGCCCTGTCCGTGAGCCGGGATCGCTTTACGGAGTTTGAAACATCCCTCAGCTACAGCCCGCCGGCCTCACCCCGGCCTGGTTTTGTGGAGGTGCTGGCCGTCACCCGGGAAAAGGAAACAAGTCTGGCCCGGGTACCGGTGACCATAAAATAGGTTCGGGGATTTGTCGGGGATCCCCGTATCCCCTGCAGCAAAGCCGGGCAAAGGAGCCGTGGCCGGGTGTGCGCCCGGCCACGGCCCGGTTTTTGCCGGTGAACGGGAGGTGGCGAAAAAGCGTAAGCTGCGGGATAAACCGCCGGCGGCTGTACCCGCCGGCCCCTTTGGGTTACAGGCCGGCCGGTGTGATCTATTCTGCCGGTGCCGCCGCCGGATGCATAGAGTCCGCCCGGGTTGGAGAAATTTAGCGTTTGAAGCATAGTCTTCAGGGGCAGCGATAGAATATGACCGGTGGTGTTTTTCGTGTGGTTGTGGATGCTGCTTTTCCCTGCGGTCATATTCGGACTGATAGCTTTAATTCCCCTGAACCTGGAAATATATTACCGCCAAAGGGGCCGGGAAGGATACCTGCGCCTTTCGGCCGGCACCTGGTTCGGGATAAAATACACCAGGACCGTTCCCGCCCCGCCCCCTGTTCACCGGCCGCCAATAAGGCCGCTGCTGAAATGCCGGAGCGTTGTACAGACCGGTACTACCAAAGAACCGGTAAAAAGGGAAAACCGGCCGGACTTGTCCCGGTATTTGTCCGTCTATCACCTGTTGAAACGCCACCTTCCCCTGGGGAAAAGGCTCTGGCCGGCCCTGCGCTATTTTCTACAACGCCTGGAACTGCGCCATTTCCAGTGGCGCACCCTTGTCGGCCTGCCGGATGCGGCACAGACCGGCCTGGCCGTGGGAGGCTTATGGTCTCTTAAGGGCCTGGTCCTGACCGGTCTTTACCGCATGTTTAAGGGTAAGTCCGCCCCTCCGGATGTGGCCGTGGTACCCTGCTTCACCGGCCCGGCCTTTGGCCTTTTATTTCACTGCATATTTACCATCCGGATCGGCCATATTATGGTTACGGTAATTAAATTAGCTTACATGATGTTTGTTTATTTTCTGAACACAACATTACGTTCGTGGACCAGTAAACTCTTCAGGGGGTGAGCCGTCATGCCCGAACATCCGATTGAAACGTTGATGAAAACAGCCATGGAAAGCATCAAAGAAATGGTCGATGTGAATACGGTGGTGGGAGTTGCATTATACAAAACCACTTAAAACGGCCGTTATACCAGGTACCCGCGTGAAAATCACGCGGGTTTTTTTATGGGCCGGAAACGGCCCAAATCCAACAAAAAAGCCATGCGCTCCAACCCAGCGAATGGCTTTGAGAAAGGAAGTATAGGTATATGCTAAACCAAAATCAAAACTCTGTCAATAGCAATAGTAAATTTTATGAACTCTATGGTAAAACAATTTTATCAGAGGGCGTGGCGCCAATACCAACTGCGTTGTTCAGATACCAAAAAGCATTGGGCTTATCTTTCCAGGAAGTATCATTTGTGTGCCATTTGTTGTCTTATAGATGGACTTCCAATGACCCTCACCCAAGTATTGAAAAATTAAGCGTGTTGACGGGAGTTAGCGCTAAAAGCCTTCATAAATACAAGAACAGCCTGATTGAAAAGGGAAAACTTATTGTAAAAAATAGGTATGCCCAGAATGGCGGCCAGACTACAAATGAATATGATTTAACCCCTCTTTTTACAGAGATAGAAAAACTAATTATGGCGAAAGAAGAAAATAATAATGGCACCATTGGTCATAGTGAAACAGAAGAGGGGTGTGTAAAAATTACACAGGGGGGTATTACCCTACAAGGGGGGTATGAAAAAATTACATACCCCCCTATTACCGGTGGTTCACAGGGGGGTATTACCCCGTGTTCACACGAATTAGATAATAAACAAGTAGATAGTGTTGTTGTTGAGCTCCCCTATACCAGCAATTGCCAGAAAGGTGGGGAGCTCGGGCAACCTGTCCCTGCTGCCCTTAATGAGCTGCCATCGGTCGTATTAACGACCACCAGTGCTCGAGTGGACGAATACAATCCTGTCCATGGAATACCCACGTCAGATCAAAACATCCTTTCCGAAGAAAATGTGGAGAGGATGATTGAAGAAATAGCTGGGTATACTGGCGTATTTCTCTCGAAACAATTTGTTTTTGACATCTTTGAAAAGTATGGGCCGGAAAAGATCAGGGAAAAATTGCAAATATTGCTGGAAGAATATGGTCAGCGAAGTTGCGAGGTAGAAAATCTTGAAGGGCTACTTTTGATGGCTTTAAAGAAAAACTATCAGCGAACCAGGTGTAGATTCAGTGGTAGTGGCAAGATGATTCCAAATGATGGAAAATCAAAGGCTGGCGGGAAAAGAAAAATGGATGCAGTTACTGATCTAGCCCGGGAACAGGAATTGATTAATTTATTAGGTGCAGGTTCAGAACATTGGATTAGAAAAAATATGGCTGATATTTATGCAATAATGCAGGAAAACCCTCCTGAAATCGCAAATAATAAGATTTTAAGAAGGTATATGCTTAGCAAGTTATATGTATAACGAGTAAAGGGGTGTGAAGGTTGTGTTATTAATGACACCAATTAATAAAAACACCATAGATGAACTTGAAAACACTATATTCATTAATTGTTCACCATCAAATGTTAGGGGCATACTTCAAACAATAGAACCATATATTATTAACCAAACACAAGAATATACAAGCGCCATTGTTATCCTAAGTTATAATAAAAAATGTTTAAGGTTGAAGCAGTTCTTCCATTAACGTCCGATACGCTTGGAATACTTATTCATATGAAGCTATGTATGCTTGGATTTCAATCATTTGAGATATGTATTAACCAACCAAAATGTACAGGAGACCATGAACCATGTTTTTATATGCATAGCGATTTTATATTTTCACAAAAAAATACAGATGTATCTATAGGATTATGGGGTGACATTTTGATTAACTGTAAAATAAAAGTAAACTGGTGTCCCCTTTGTGGCCATATAATGTCCAACCAGACTGATGAGATATTCTGTATAAACAAGGATTGTGGATACAAGAAAGGGTAGTTATGGCAGGCCATCTCCCGGAGGCCCCGGGTGGTTCCGTCCGATATGGTTTCCCCTGGTCCCCCTTATTTCCGGTCGGAGATTCAGAAAATCAACAAAAACGCCGATCTACGAATATCGGCAAATACGATATAACCCACGAACCAACCCACGGAGAAACCCGTCAATTACCCCCGGCACGAGGCCGGGGGCTTGCGGGAATACCCCGTAAGCCTCGGGTTGACTAGTCCGAGCCCGGCTTAACCGGGCTACGTTGATAGGGCCATCACACCCCGGAGTGTAGCCCGAGCTCCGGGCACTGTGGTCCGGGATTAAAAGCCCCGCGGGGTAGGAGCGGTGTTCCGGGCGAGACAAACCCTTTCAACATGGGCGACGGGCACAATAACTCCGGCGTAGAGGAGGTCATTTAAGTGACGCACGTCTACGTGCTTTCAAAAAGCGGCAAACCCCTGATGCCGACCAGGCCCGCCAGGGCGAGGCACCTGCCCAAGGCAGGCGAAGCCAGGGTGGTGAAGGTAACGCTTTTCACCATTCAACTGACCATCGACACGCCTGAAACAGTACAACCGGTTTACGCCGGTCAGGACCCCGGGTTGACTCAGGGAGTGGCCGCCGTAAGTGAAGACGGCGAAGTCCTGTTTCAAGCCGAAGTCAAATGCAGGCCGGATATTTCCGAAAAACTCGCGGAGCGCAGGAATTACCGGAGAAGCCGGCGCTACCGCAAGACCAGGTACCGTCAGCCAAGGTTTGCGAACCGCAGAAGGCCTGAAGGCTGGGTGGCTCCCTCCATCCGGCAGTTGAAGCACGAGCACGACAAGCTACGGAGACTGGTCGAGAGCATCCTGCCTGTAACCGACTGGGCGATAGAACTGAACAAGTTCGACTTTCAGAAGATGGAGAACCCCGACATACAAGGCGTCCAGTACCAGAACGGTCCACAGAAAGGGTATTTCGACGTGAGAGAATACGTCCTCGAACGCGACGGCTACGCCTGCGTCCTGTGCGAGAGCAACGTCAACCGCAAGCTCTACCATTTCAGGGGCAAGTCCGACAGGCCGAAAAACCTGGTCACCTTCTGCGGGGAATGCCACAAGAAGGCAGTAGACAAGGAAATCCCGTTTGAAGTGCTGCTGGAGAGCTACCGCTGGGCGGCCGAAGATGGCTATGAATACTTGATGGCTCTTGAGGCTCAGACGCGCATCGACCGGGACATGCCCCGGCGGCTGCTGGAATATACAGCTCTACAGCACAGGGAATTTAAAAAGCCGGTTTATCCGGTGGTGCTAAACTTAACCGGCAGGCCGCAAACAGATACCTACAGTTTCGATTGTTTGGACCTCACCGTGATAGCTTTCAGCTACCGGCTGATTAACCTGGTGGACCTCCCCGGGGAAGAGGTTTTAAAGCATGGCCCGGTGGGGATTATCCCGCTGGTACCGCTGATGCGCCACCAGTTGCCGGACGAGGAAGTGCTTGCCGAATGCGCCAGGCGCATAGAAGAAGCGCCCGCAGAATGGCAACCGGACTTATACTTTGGTCTGGCGCTGTTTTCATCGCTCCGCTATACCAGGGAGATTATCTTAAAAATAATCGAGGTGAGCAAAATGGAAACCTCTCCGCTGTTTGATGGCATCCGGGAGAAGTGGATTGACCAGGGGGAACAACGAGGTCTACAAAAGGGCCTGCAGCAAGGTTCACGGGAAGAGCGCATTAAAGCGATTATGGAAGCTTTGGAGGAGAATACCGGTTGTTACCCCGAGGATTTGGGTGATCGGCTGCGGGCTATTCAAGATATGGACATTTTAAAGGCGCTTTTTCGCCGAGCTGTAAAAGCAAAAAGTTTAGAAGAGTTCACGTCCGCATTAAACGAAATAGCAAAGCTAAATAATTGACGGCATACATGAATTATACCATGGCAGGAGATCCTTATCTGATTATTTTGTATCGAATCATTTCCACCGGCAACCCAACCCTGGCCGCAAATTGCTCCAGGGTTTCATTAACTTCCGGCTCATCGCCCCAGGTAAGCAATTCTACGGCATATCTATTAGCTTCGTATTCCACCCTGGGTTCCATCAGGGTGTGTTCTGCAAGAAAGAAATATCCCATGCCCCTGGGGGACATTTGCCGGTGCCCCAATTCATGGGCCAAGACAAAACGCTTCAGCCATTCCGGAAGGTTGGAGTTGAGGACAATGGTAACCCTCCCGGCTATTTCAAGGATGAGGCCCTTAATTCGGCGAAAGGGGAATTCGTCCACGTCAATGCCCATGGCCCGCGCCAGGCGATAGGGACCGGCGATGGTGCTGCTGTCATAAGGGTTTAGAACGGGGATGACCCTTACCCCATATTGGGCCAGATCCGCTTTGATAAGGACGGCTTTGGCCCGGCGGCGCACAAACCGGGACATGTCATGCACAAGGATGAGGGAAACACGAGGGTCTCCTTTCGCTTCCTGAATCATGCGTTCGAATTCATCTCTTTTTACGTCATCCCGGTATGCAGACTTGCCCAGGTCGGTGAATTCCCGGAGTATGATTATACCTTCCCTGTCGGCGTATTCCCGGATTTTCCTCAGTTGTTCGGGCACTGAAACGTCCTTTTGCGCCTGACGCGGGTCGGATACGCGGGCATAAGAAAATGCGTAGCGGGGATCGCGTTTTTTCATTGGTTTTTGTCCTCCGATTTGTTCAATTTCAGTTCACTAGTACCCTGACACATAAATTCGTACATCAAATTAACATTTTTCATGTTCAATTTAGAAAGACAGAAACTATTTCCTTTGAAAGGTTTTTACGATATTTAACGGATAAAAAATGGCTGTTTTTAACCCTGTTATTTGAACCAATCCCTTCGTAAAAAAGTGTGCAAGGACTTTTGTGTCGCGGTACTAGAAAAGAAAACGGTGAGTTTCCTTCCCTCCCTGACAGGCGGGGGCCGGCGGGAAAACTAAAACGTATAGGCTGCAGCCACCTCCCGGTAAAACATGTCAGCCCGGATTTCCATTTCATACCGTTGCCTGTCCAACCCCAGCACATACCCCGCCCGGGGCATTTCCTCAATTATGTGGTACAGTTCGTGGAAAAACACCTCTTCCCGGGTCTCCTGGCTCAGATGCTGGTTGACAATTATGTAGAACCGGCCTTTACCTGATCGGTATACGAAGGCGGCCACATCCTGCTCCAGGTCGGCCAGGTAGGGGAAAATATCATGCGAGCGCATGACCTCTTCCGGGCTGATGGTGCCGTCTAATAAGGCTCTGATAACGGCGTACCGGGATTTATTTCTCAGATCTTTTGCGCGCATCGTCTCAAATCATCACTTCCGGTCGAATATTGTAGAAAAACCGAACTGCTGCCATGCAAGGCAGCAGTCGATTTATCAGGATAATTTTTGATCGCCATTGGCATGCATCAACGTCCATGCTGCAATCTATAAAGCTGCATGTCATGTTGAACAACCTTATTGGCCAGATAGTCAATATTCGAATCAACTCCGTCTAATCTTTGCATGGTTTCTTTTTTGAAATCGGAGAAATCCTGGCGCAACTCATCAACCTTTTCTTCCAGTTGTTGTATGTTTTCTTCCAGAGTATGTTGATTCTCCAGTAATATAAGTTGGTTTTTCTCCAGCCTGACAACGTCTTGTTTGAGAGTGGCAACGTCCTGCTTGAGAGTGGCAACGTCCTGCTTGAGAGTGGCAACGTCCTGCTTGAGAGCGGCAACGTCCTGCTTGAGAGCGGCAACGTCAGCCATTAACCCATTCTGGCCATTTTGAAGCTCCGTCACATCCTTCCTGAGTTCAGCCACCATGGAATTGGTATTGCCGACGATGCGGATAAGTTGTGTGACCATTTCGTGAATTTGATCCAGGCGATTGTCGGGCTCGCTCAATCCAACCCCCCCTTTCCTTAATCTTCCGTAGCCTCGGCGTCCTCGATGGCTTTAATCACCTTGATGATCTTCTTTATGGATTTTGGGGTGAGGGGCTTGACCTGTTTGAAGAGCAGTTGCAGGTCGTCCCTTTTCACCAACTCCTGCCAGAACTCCAGCAGTTCAGGGTCGTCGGAAATGGCAGCCTCTATGGTTCTGGCTGCCGCTTCGTTGGGGTCCTCTTCTTTTTCGGGGAGGTACCCGGCGGCGGCCAGGAGATCTTCTACACTAACTTTTAAGAATGGGGCAAGCCTATTCAGTGTTTTAGGAGACGGTATTTGTACACCCGATTCTATCCGAGAAAGGGTTGCCACAGTCACACCGGAGGCCCTGTGAAGCTCACCTAGCGTTTCATAGCCAGCCCTTATCCTTAATTCCCTTATTTTCTCTCCAATATCTCTGCGCACTTTTTACACCTCACTAACATTATAACCAAAGCATTACGGTAACGTAACTATTACGAGCGCGAAAATTTTTTCTTCAAATCACTTGCGTTCTCGTAAGGTGTATGGTAATATAATGTTACGATGGCGTAAGGGAAAGGGGTGTTGACAATAGCTACCATAAAGCTAAATCTCAAAGCTTTTCAAAACTTAACCAACGGGCTTAAAGATAGTGATATAGCCAAAAGAATGGGCATATCCACGGTTCAGTTATGGAGGGTTCGTTTGCCGGATAATGATCCAAGACACAATGATCCAGGTGTAGATTTTGTTGCCGGGTTATTAGCCGCTTTCCCTGGGGTAAAATTCGAAGACGTATTTTTTTTAGATGGACCGTTACGACAACGCAAGAGAGACTCTTCAGGCACCGAAGTTTCTCAAGTTGCTGAGGCATAGAGCTAATGGATATGCCTTAGAAACCGAAGGAAGATAACCCCATGCTGTCCATAATCGAGATAATCCATAATAAGTCGTGTACTGATACTATACCACACCCCGGAAAACTATGCCTACCGGACGATAGGGGGGATGTCAATGGATAGGATCAGGCTTCTTCTGCGAATCGAGCGCCTTCGCAAGAGGTTGAATGAAACAAATCCAGAGGATCGGGATGAGTTACAAGCGATCAGCCGGCGTCTGGACAGGTTGATCGTTCAGTTCCTGAGAGGACCGGGCGGGGTGACTTGCCGGGCAAATCTATGTGGTTATTCTATGGAAAATTACGGTAAGTGACCCATCAGCAAATTAATTAAATTGTTGGGTACATTAAGGAGGGGACACGGGAATGGATTGGACGTTCGTGGATGTCGCTGACATTCCCACGCCGCCGGAGGCGCTGGAACTGCGTGAACGGTGTATGGTCGAGTGGATGGTCAGTTTGTTTCTAGCGGAAATGGGGGCCTCCAACTTAAGGCAACTCTCCGGGCCGAAATCACCGGAAAGTCCTGGTTATCCCCTGAAAACTCGCGGCAAGCGGGGAAAAAGCCGACCAGGAAGTGAAGCCCGGTGAATATAAACGAGATAACCATAGATGAATCCATATACCCCCGCACTGAAATCGATCCGGAAACCGTGGCCCGTTACCGCGAGGTCCTGGAATCCGGGGTGAAGCTGCCACCCTTGGTTGTAATGCCAGACGGCCGCCTGCTGGACGGCCGGCACCGCCTGGAGGCATACCGGCAACTCGGGGCTGAAACCGTGGAAGTGGTCCTGGAAAGCCCCAGCGATCCAGACGCCCGGGCGGTGGAGTTAAACCTCCGCCACGGACGCCCGCTCACCCGGGCCGAACTAAGGGAAGCCGCCCGGCGATGGTACGGGAAAAAGCCGGTGGCCGAAATCGCCGGCCTTCTCGGGGTCACCCGCCAGACCGTGCAGAACTGGGTGGCCGAACTGGCGGCGGAACGGGAAAGAGTGCGGGACGAGATCAGGGAAAAAGCCCTGGAAATGCGGGCAATGGGTATGACCCAGGAAGAGGTGGCGGAACGGTTGGGTATTCCTCAACAAACAATTTCGCGATGGGAAAATAAGGAATACCCAAGTGTAAAAAATTTGACACCTGGGTATACAGAGACTCCCAGTCACAAAAAAAGCCGGGTACAAAGAAATGAGATGCCCCAGGAGGAAGATGACCGGGAAGAAGCTGTACTAGCCCCTAATGGAGACGATCTGGAAAGCGAATCTGTGGAAGCGGAAGCAGAATATTATCCGGTGGAACCACTGGTTCCCACCGAGGAAACACCAGCCCGGGATGAAGATGAAACTCCCAGTACCGATAACAAACCTCTGAAAGATTACGGTGGCCGTGCAGCGGCAGAAGAATTCAGAAAAAAGATCCTTCCTTACTCTGACATGGTAAAAGAATTTTTCAACAGCATAAAAAAAACATACGAACTTGCAAAGCAACTAATTGAGCGAGAGGATGAATTACTTGAATCCGTCGCAAGTATGCAACATGATGGAACAACTATATCACTTCTGGCAAATACGGTGATTCCTGCCTGTGAAACAGTGTATTTCCCTTATATCTCCAATGCTAAAGACATGCTGGCTGAAATAATCAAACCTGGGATTAAGGGTGTAGTAAACAACAAAAAGTTTAAGGCCATCAAGGGGGGTAAAACAAATGGCGGCTAAACAAAGGAAGCGTCGCGGCGGCGTCCTGGCCGACGCCCTGCATAAACTCATCGAAGAGCGCCACCCCAACGGTCTGCCCGTGGGACAGGCGGCCGCCGACCTGTACGGCAGCGACACCAAGAACCACCGGGAGCGGATCTACCGCCTGGCCGCCGCATTACGGAAAAACAATATTTTGGTTTACAGTTTTGGGGGCCGTTATCATTTATGCAATGAAGATGGCTTGCGGTTGACAGAAGTTGCCGTTCAACGCCATATACTTGCAATTTCTATGTTGCAAAATGCGTTTTTGTTAACAGAAAAGGCATTTGAAATTGGTCCACCAGAACAAAAAAGCAGGCTGGAACAATCCCTTAATGACCTAAAACAACAAATAAAGAGGATGCTTGGGTAAGGAGCATCGCGAACGGCAAATAAAAAAAGGGTGGTTGGATATGGGTCAAGACACGGTTTTTAAATTATTAAACCTTATTCGAGATCATTTTCCGGATGGCATTAAAGTAGAACATGCTGCAGCACTAGTGTTGCATTAAATTTTTAGCACGAAAGTCAACTTGTAATTTCTGTAATCTTGTTGATATATACTCTTAAGTATTGAATATTCTGAACAGCACCTTCTTCTCCATGGTTAACAGGCCAGCGA